>CAYPCW010000007.1:0-65505 GCA_964409335.1 uncultured bacterium | reverse complement strand
ACCGTGATCAGATCCAGCGTTTCCTTCTTCAGAATTTCACCCACGGCGTACTTGTATTCATTATCGAAATTTTTCGGTAACCGGAAAATCTCTAAAAGCAGATCGTAACTGGCCTTGTACACGGATTGTCAAATAGTCAATCCCCGAGACAACGAACCGAAAAACCGTAGCGCATATTGCCGTGGTACCGGTAGAATTCTGAATAGTAATAAGAGAGGCTCCGGCGCCAGGCGTTGTTACTGTCATAGGCCGTAGCTGTCCAGAACATGATATTCTCGCCCATATCGTAGTAGCCCCCGTTATTGTCGCGGCGGTAACCACCGGGAAGGGCAATGAATCCCGATGACCCGAAAGCCGGATTATTTTCCAAGGCTCCGTTAGCCCATAAATCCGCCCGCCCGGCCAACTGGCTGCCCTGATCGGTGCCCCGCCAATAGGTGTCATGAGCCTCCTCCCAGCTCATCCCCAGAGCCATCTCCAGCTCCATATATTCTTCATCCGTCGGCACGTGCCAGCCCGCCGGGCAGACGCCCCGGTCGTCATCGACAGCGTACCAGTTGTACAGGTTACCGTAGACTTCAGCACAATCACCATTGCAGGTATTCTGCGATATGTTATCGTCATCCCAGGGGTAAACGCCATAGGCTCCCGTTGAAAGACCAACCCACTGGGAGTTGCTGTACCCGGTGGGTATAGGATCACCGTTATTGTAATGGGTGACCTTTAAGTTCTCCGCCATCCAGAGCTGGGCGCCGATCTGGACGGTCTCATAACAGTTGCCGTCATAGTCCGCCGCCATATCACCGATACAACTGCCATCGTCATACAGCGCCTCCGGATCATAATTCCCGGCGCAGAGATTGGTGCAGCCCACCAGTTCCGGGTACAGGATCCAGTCCACCAGCATGACGATATCCAGGATGTTGATGAACGTATCATCATTCAGGTCCATCCAGAACAGGAACGCATAATTCTCCGGGTTCAGGGCGATATCCACAGCGATGACGATATCCACCACATTCCGTATCCCGTCGCCGTTGGCGTCGCCCATGCCGGGAAATTCACAGCTGCCGTCGTCGATGGTAGCATCGGGATCATAATTCAGGGCCAGCGGATCCATACAGCCGGCGTAAAGACCGTAGCCGTTAATGACCGCCGCGTCCACGTACACGGCAAAAGCCTGGAGCGGAAAACCCGACCAGACCGGCGTGAAATGCGTCTGGGAAAACAGAGAAACAGTAAGCAGTATGGCTGTCGGAATGAATTTCTTTAACCTCATGATATACTCCTCCTTTTATGATTTACGAGTAATTCGGATGCCCTCCGGCAAATATAACCGATATCAGACTTGTCCGGCAACTGCCGGGCTCTCGTTGCCTTCCAATTTTTAAAGTTAATATGGTTGCGCTAATTTAACAAAACGAATTTTATAGCAGCCAGGCGCAACTGCCGTGCCCAATCACCCTGTTGCTGCAAGTGCAAATCCTCATGGGATTGTTTGCAGAGGTTATTGTCCAGGGTTTATAGCCCGGTTCTCAGGTATAATCTTACTTGAACTTAAGTAACTACAGACTTAATGCGATCCATATTCTTCGGTCTGCACCATTAAATGTTTTTTAATTTTGCTGGTTCAGGTCCCGGGGCAATCCCGTTACATCGTCCGGATTCGTTTGAGAATGGTGAGCATCCAGGTGAAACTGATCGTCGAGGCAATCATAGATGAAATCAGAACGGCCAGCCAGACAAAATAGAGGGGCTTCCCTAACACGCGGGTGAAATACCAGGCCAGGGGCGCGCTGATCACGACCACCCGAAGGGAGGTGACCACCAACATGGGATAAGCAACGCCCATACCCTGCATGATCCTGCCGCTATTGAGCCCGATGGTCACAAAGGGGTAAGCAAATACCATCACCTTAAAGTAAGAAACGGCCAGATCCACAATTTCATCTGATTTGGTGAAGAGGGGAATGAAATTTTCAGCGAAAAAGAAAAACAGAACGGACACCGATATAGTGATGATCATTGATCGCGAGATCCCGTATAAAATAATTTTTTTAACAAGGTCTGTTCTTTTATTGCCGTAGAACATCCCCACGAGGGTTACCAGCGCAGTGGCAATGGAGATCAGTGGCAAAAAGAACAAATGCTCGATCCGTCCGGCGGTCTGGTAGGCAGCGACGGCATCGGATGTACCCAGTATCCGGTTAAATACAGAAACTCCCAGCGACATGATCACCATGGATAAAGATGCAGGGATCCCCAGCTTAAAAATGAGTTTGATGACCGCCGGGTTAAATGAAAAATCATTAAATGCGAACCGGATATAGGTATGATGCCTGAAAAACATCATATAAATGAAAATAAACGTCACGGTCGCCTGGCTGAGTACCGTGGCAATTGCCGCACCGGACAATCCCCAAAAATGGATAAATGGCGGATCCAGAATAATATTCGAAATGGTTCCGATCGCCATCACCTTCATGGGGAATATGGCTTCACCTTCACCCGACAGGATTGACCGGAAAAAAATACTGATGATCATAAAACATGATCCTGTAACCATAATATGGAAATATTTCAGCGCATCGCCGAGAACTTCTTCACTTGCACCCTGAACAGTGATAAAATGATCGCCCTGTGAATACCCGATAAGGAGGATGAACACACTGATAATGATCCCGAGAAGCAGAGAATGTTCTGCAGCATTATCGGCTTTTTTCTTTTCATTCTGCCCGATAAATTGAGCGATGACGGTGGTCACACCCGAACCCAGCCCAAATGTCAGACCAAGAATGATAAACATGATGGGGAATACATATCCAAGTCCGGCAAGTGCGGATCCGCCGACCCATCTTCCGATGAATGCGGTATCCACCAGCATATAAATAGCCTGGACCATCATCCCGAACATCATGGGGAATGACAATTTCCAAAGTGCGCCTTTGGGATTGGTGATAAACTCGGATAATCGACTTTGTTTTTGTAGATGAGGCATGAAATAGGTATTGAATCAGGGGCGAAAATTAGCCATAATCCGAAGAAACATCCCGCCGTAATTATCCATGGGTATCAAACAAAACGATCGTGAATATCCCTGCGAGCATAAGCGTCAGTTGAAATATGGTATCCCTGATAGTATAATGCTGCGCCATCCCCTGCATTAAATCTCCAACCGCAATATAAATAAAACTGGCGGCTGAAACCGCCATTATGAAAGGGATCGCAGAGTGGATCTGCATCATAAAAAAATATGCCATAACACCGCCTGCGAGGGCGCTGAATCCTGATATGATATTGAGGGAAAATGCTTTTTTTCTGGAAAAATTGTTATTCAGGAGAATGGCAAAATCGCCCACCTCCTGGGGGATTTCATGAGATATAATTGAAATAGATGTAGCAATGCCAAACCATATATCAATAAAAAAGGCGGCAGCGATAATGATCCCGTCAATGAAATTATGGAATGAATCCCCGATCAGGATCAGCACGCCGGAAGCGTTATGGACATGGCAATCCGCCTCATGGCAATGTCTCCAGAGAACCAACTTCTCCAACAGGAAAAAGAGGATAATACCCAGAAGCACCGTGAGAGATACGGAGTATCCGGAAGATTCTTCAATGGCATGGGGGATCAACCGAAGAAATGCCGCACCCAGCAATGCGCCGGTAGCAAAACTCACCAGCACGGGAAGCAATTTATTTTGGATCCGGTTCGGAAAAATGAGGAATAATGCAGCGACAAGTACGGATCCCACACTGCCTAATACGGTGAACACAATGATGGTGGTAAGAAGCATGAATTCTCAATTTTTATTTGGATAAATTTACTCCGGATGGGAATCAAATCCTTAGTGGATTCTCACCACCAAACCCCCTGGTATGATAAAGTTCTCCTTCGGTTTAAAAATATATCTGATGCCGGAAATTTGATTCAGCGTAAATTTTCCCGCCTGCAATTTGCAGTTTCAAAAGAGATAAATTTATTAGTTTTAATAGGAGAATTATTAATGTATAAGTCCATCGAAGAATTCATGGATATGGTAGCCGCGAAAAACCCGGCTCAGCCAGAATTCCTTCAGGCAGTGCGGGAAGTGACCGAATCATTGTGGAGTTTTCTGCAGGATCATCCCCACTATCTTCATGCAAATATTTTGGACAGAATTGTTGAGCCGGAGCGGAGCCTGATTTTCAGAGTTCCCTGGCGTAACGACCGGGGCGAGATCAAAGTGAATCGCGGTTTCAGAATAGAATTCAACTCTGCAATCGGACCCTATAAGGGCGGTTTGAGATTTCACCCATCTGTCAATCTCGGGATTTTAAAATTCCTGGGGTTTGAACAGGTATTCAAGAACAGTCTGACCACGCTTCCCATGGGGGGCGGTAAGGGCGGATCAGACTTTGATCCCAAAGGTAAATCAGATAATGAAGTGATGAGTTTTTGCCAATCTTTCATGACTGAACTTTCAAGACATATCGGACCCAATACTGACGTGCCAGCCGGTGATATCGGGGTAGGCGGACGTGAAATTGGCTTTCTTTTTGGGCAGTACAAACGGATTCGAAATGAATTTACCGGCGTGTTAACGGGAAAAGCGTTAAACTGGGGAGGCAGTCTCATCCGGCCGGAAGCGACCGGTTACGGTACTGTGTATTTCACTGAAGAAATGTTGAAAGCCAAAGGGGACTCACTTCGGGGGAAAACCGTGGCAATTTCAGGTTCCGGCAATGTTGCTCAATACGCCACAGAAAAAGTGAACCAATTAGGCGGTAAAGTGGTGACTGGGTCTGACTCATCCGGCACCTTTTACGATCCTGAAGGCGTTGACGCTGAAAAACTGAAATTCATATTCGATTTGAAAAATGTAAAACGAGGCAGAATCAAAGACTACACCACCAAATATAATGCAGAATATTGGGAAGGCCAGAGACCCTGGAAAGCCAAATGCGATATTGCGCTGCCCTGTGCAACCCAGAATGAAATTAATAAAATGGATGCCGAAATGCTCATCGCCAACGGTTGCATATGCGTAACTGAAGGCGCCAATATGCCCTCTGACCCTGATGCGATTGAAGTTTACCTGAAAAACCGTATTCTCTATGGTCCGGGTAAAGCCGCCAATGCGGGGGGTGTCGCGGTTTCCGGACTGGAAATGAGCCAGAACAGTATGAGACTCAACTGGACGCGCGAAGAAGTGGATGAAAAACTAAAGAGCATCATGAAAAGTATTCACAACCAGTGTGTAAAATATGGGACGGAAGGCGACTATGTAAACTACATGAAAGGCGCCAATATCGCCGGATTTATCAAGGTAGCGGATGCGATGATGGATCAGGGTGTTGTCTGATCAATTCACATAAAAAATGATAAACAGGGATCTGCTTTGCGGGTCCCTGTTTGTTTATCCCAAACTATCGGGGGCCGGGCTGCGCCTCCCGGATTGTCTCCATTTTCAATACCCGAAATCGCCATAATCGATGCGCATCGGCACCGGAATATTCCACACCGACCCGTTTGCCGACGGTGATCTGATGCCCGGATATTTTCATTCCCGAATCTTCAATCCAAATGGTATTTTCCCGTAACGACTCACCACTATACTTCGTGAGAATACCTAATCCCTGTGTTAACATCCCCGGTCCGCCACATATCCCCTTTTTTAGCTGTGAGAATCCCCGTCTGTTCAATATTGCAGGAATTCCAATCACCGGATGAATGGCACGGATCAAAACGGCATGGGGACGATCTTCCACATTTGTGACCACGTTAAATAAATGATGAACGCCATAACACAAATAAATATAGGCAATCCCGCCATTTCTGAACATGATATCGGTCCGTTGTGTCCGGCGATTCCCATAGGCATGCGATGCCCTGTCTTCAGGTCCTGCATACGCCTCGGTTTCTGTGATAATGCCGCCGGTCAATAGACCGTCAATTCGGGTCATCAACAGCTTACCCAGAAGATCACGGCTGATGGCAGCCACATCCTGACGCAGATAGAACGATAATGGGAGTTTATTCATCTTTGGAAAATACAGAATGGGTGACCGCCTGAAACTGCCGGGTTTCACCGTGATTCAGGGTAATGAATTCTCCCGGTTGCAGATGAAATTTAGTCCTGGCTTCCTGAAGCAGATTCAAAGGTTCAAAGACGGGTTCATCCGTCAAAATAAATGTCCCCCAATGAATACCGATGGAGTGCCGGCTTTGGATATCCTGATGGATCATTACGGCTTGCTCAGGTGTCACGTGCATGGGATTCATAAACCACCGGGGTTCATACGCCCCGATAGGGATTGCTGACAAATCGAAAGGTCCGTATTTTTCACCGATGGCTTTAAATTGTGAAAAATATCCGGTATCTCCGGCAAACCAAAACCGGGATCGTGCGCCAATCACTGCCCAACTGCACCACAATGCCTTAAACCGATCTGAAAATCCCCGCCCTGAAAAATGCTGGGTAGGCGTGCAGGCAATCATCATTCCATCATACTCATATTCATCCCACCAGTCAAGCTCAATGACGTGGGTGATTCCCAAAGCAGTGAACCACGCCTTTAGCCCCAGGGGGACCAACCACAGCGGTGTATTACCCAACTTTAGAACGGTGGACCTATCCAGATGATCATAGTGATTATGGGATATGAGTACAATATCGATGGAAGTCAGGCTGTCCGGAAGAACTGGGAATTTTGTATACCGTTTGGGGCCTGCCCACTGAACAGGAGAGCACCGTTCACTGAAAATAGGATCTGTCAATAGGACCTTGCCGTCTATTTCCAGCAGGACGGTGGCATGCCCCAGCCATGTTGCGGTGATCAAACTGTCCCCCGAACCGTATTTTCCCAGATTGGGAACGGCAACGGGGAGCGTGCCGTTTACCGCATCAAATTTTGGACGGGTTTCGGGTTTGTTCATTTGCCACTTCAGGAAATCTTTAAACCCATGGTGCGGATTCTCAATTTCCACATTGGTAAATCCGGATGGCAAATGATGGGGACTCATAATAATTTTATGTTGAGATTGATCCTGGCCGCAACATAGAAATAGTCCGGATACAATCAAAATTGACCACCCTAATCCAATATCACGATATGCCATGGATTAATTCGATCGCGGGAAGTACGGTTTCCACCGGGCGTCCGTGCGTGTATTTGAGCGCCTGGAGATCAGATCTTATCAACGCGGGTTCTCCAAAAGCGTTTGTTTTTTGTGCGATACAATTTTTACCCGGTTGCAGATATATTTTACGGGTCCCATCCGGGCAGGGATCCCAATAAACGGAATCGTAAAAGAAAATCTAAATATAGGAAGGATAGAAAACATTATCGGGTCTGTATCAATATTGAAATCCGGCTACACACCATGTCAATTCTTTTGATTGCAATACCGATCATCTATGCTAAATTTGCCCGGTCCGATAAACACCAATGCTAAAAAAAAAATTCCACTCTCTATCGCATGTGATGCTCCCATAATTCCATCTCCCTGGGTCAAATGCAGTGTGGACGCAATAATCATGGTGATGAGCATCAGTGCAGCGGCATATCGGGTGCCTAATCCGAGAAAAATCAGAATCCCTCCACAAAATTCGGAGAATGCTGCCATAAACCCGAAAAAAGTAAATCCAAATCCCAGACCAACCGCGGTCATCGCTTTTTCCCTCAGGCTATACCAATTTTCGGGTCCACCTGATATTTTAGGATATCCGTGTAAGATAAACATGAATCCGATCCCCACTCTCAGGATCAGTAACCCGATATTCTTTTTTCTGCTATTTATATCCATTAAATTCCTTCTGATTTATTTTAATAATTTGAATAAAGTATTACAACCGGTCTGATAATACAAAAGAATTTTATTCAATTAAGGAATTTTTTTCAATCAAATTATTGAGGGGAAAAGTGATCCGGTACCGGATGTAAAATTTTATTTTATTTTTCGGATATTTTTATCTAATATTAATTTACAAAATATCACCGTATTTTTCGGTTACGAAATTCTCATAGGGGAAATAGATGTTGTATTCAAAATCGTCAGAATATGCTATTCAGGCAATGATCTATTTAGCGGTTAATCAGAAAGATTCCCGCATTATGGTAAATAAAATTGCTTCAGAATATGATATTCCGCTTTACTTTTTAGCAAAAATTGTTCAAACGCTGGCCAAGCATCATCTTATCCGGTCTTATCGGGGGCGAAATGGCGGGATAAAATTAAATAAACCGGCGAATGATATCAGAGTAATTGACATTGTGTATGCCATTGATGGTCCGCCGCCCGAAAAGGAAATGTGCGTCATCGGATTGGATGAATGTTCAGATTCGGTGGCGTGCCCGTTGCATAATAACTGGAAGATCATCAAGGAAAACATTCGCGTGCTTCTGGGACATGAAAATTTAGAAAATCTGGCAAACGAGGTTATCAGAAAACGAGAGGTGCTGAGATCGCAAGTGTAAATTACAAGATATATAATTATAACCATTTTAATATTCATTAATCATTATCATTAAGAACATGCCAAACCCCGGATCAATAAATGATCTGCCTGAAGATCATTTAATCAAGATTCTGTTCGAAGAACACAGGGCAATTTTGACATATCTGAATGGTATGGATCGTCTCCGGCAGGATATTTATTCGCTGGATTCTCCCATGGATCATCCCGAACTTTTTGTGAAATTAATCTCAATATCTGAACAATTAATGGCTGTTGCGAAACATCACCAACGGGAGGATGAGGTCCTTTTTCCGGCGTTGTTTAACGCAGATGCCGGCAATCACCTGAAAGTTCTTTCCTCCGAACATCTCTTTCTGACAGAATATAAACTCAAATTTTTCAATCATATCAAAGATTTAAGTGCCATGGATTTCAAATCATATAAATTACAGATGAATTTTATGGCGAATGGTATCATCGGAATTTTAAGAGAACATATTTACCTTGAAGACACGACGGTATTTCCCACTGCGCTAAAAGTGATTACAGATGAAACTCAATGGCGGGAAATGAACCGGAAATTCCGGACGATTGGTTCATATTTTGAATAGGACCCTCCTTTAAGCTTTCCAATGGATACTTCCTGATAGCTCAATAAATACTGTAAATTATTTTCAAATTATTGCGATAATTCTCCGATTTTGTCTACCTAAAGGAGCATTCCCATGGTTGGCAAAACGTTGGAATTTTTCCCGTCTGGTTCACAGATGAAGGGTTGATAGAGAAATCGGTCAGCCTCCCGGTTTGGAAAGGAGATTGCAGGGTTACTGCGCCCCGACTCCACGTATCCGGTGGAGTTTTTTTATTATGATAACAGATCATTATCACAGAACATTCGATTATATTCGGGTTGCACTCAACGAAAAATGCAATTTTCGGTGCATGTACTGCATGCCCGCGGAGGGTATCGATTTTAAACCCGCTAAAAGTCTCCTGACAGATGATGAAATTTTTCGGATTATACGCATATTAGCTTCAAACGGGGTAGCCAAGGTCAGGTTAACCGGCGGGGAGCCTCTCCTCAGAAACGGTATCGTACACATCGTGAAAACCATTCGCCAGGTGGAAGGCATCGATTCTGTCCACCTCACAACGAATGGAATGCATCTGGACGTCGCCCTTGGTCCACTGATCAATGCCGGGCTGGACGGACTGAACATCAGTCTGGATACTCTGAAAAGCGACCGGTTTTTTCAGATCACCCGCCGGAATGATTTTGAGCAGGTTTGGAAAAATGTTCAATCCGCAATCCGGCATACGGCGCTCCGGGTGAAGATCAATGTTGTTCTCATGCGGGGGATCAATGCGTCTGAAATTCCCGATTTTATCAATCTGGCAAAAAATAATCCCGTATCTGTCCGCTTTATAGAATTGATGCCATTTGACGATCATCAAATATGGCGCACCGGCCGGTTCATGGGCGTAAAAATGATCCTGGAAGAAATCCAAAAAATCATTCCCGCCGGACAACCACAATCCGGGTCACGAACAGAGGAATACTATTTTAAACCGGCCGGCTTTCTGGGTGCATTCGCCATCATTCCGGCCTATAGTCGAACGTTTTGCGGGTGGTGCAACCGTATCCGGTTAACCGCTGACGGACAAATCCGAAATTGTCTGTATTCCAGTCAGGATTTTAACCTGCGGGATCTGATCCGAAATGGGTGTTCGGACGACGAAATTCTAACAATGGTTCAATCTGCAATGCACCTGAAAGCAAAGGATGGTTTTGAGGCGGAACGGTCCGATCATAATATGCGAACCAGTATGACACAGATTGGAGGATAACCTCAAAACAGGGAGATCAACCCATGACTGAATTATCACATTTAACCGCCGATGGGTCCGTTAAAATGGTGGATGTAACGGATAAATTCACATCGGTTCGAATCGCATCTGCCAGCGCCACCATCACGATGGCGCCTGACACCATCGGGTTGATCACTCATGAGAAGATTCCGAAAGGGAATGTTCTGACTACCGCAAAAATCGCCGGGATTCAGGCGGCAAAATCCACCAGCCGTCTCATTCCCCTATGTCACCCGGTTCGGATCACCTGCGCCGACATCACCTTTCAGACGCAGTCATCGCAAATTCTGATCACCGCGACGGTCACTGCAAGAGATACAACGGGGATTGAAATGGAGGCGCTCACTGCAGCCTCCGTGACGGCGCTGACAATTTATGACATGTGCAAAGCTGTGGATAAAACTATGACCATCTCCGATATCCGGGTGATCGAAAAAAAAGGGGGAAAGTCCTCCCATTCACAATCTGATTACCGGCCCGAAACCGGAATACTCGTACTGTCCGACCGTATTTCGAAGGGAATCGGAGAGGATACTTCCGGTGAAATTTTAAAGCGGGGATTTACCCATTCCGGCTGCCGGGTATCCCATTTTCAGATCATTCCGGACGACCCCGATCAATTGTTAAAAACGATTGAGAACTGGCGGCAGACCGGAGTTGAACTGATTGTCACATCGGGGGGGACCGGATTGTCTTCGAGAGACATAACTATCCAAACCCTTGAGCCCTTATTTGACAAACGGTTGACGGGGATTGAAAATGCGCTGCATCGGGTTGGTTCTGAAAGTACACATCATGCCATGTTGTCCCGTCTGGCCGCAGGAGTGATTGGCAACGCCATCATGGTGTGCCTGCCGGGCAGTTCGGGTGCTGCGGAGGATGGACTCAGAGTTCTGATTCCCGCTGTTTTCCATGCCTTTGACATGATCCATGGAAACTCCTCACCAGGATAATTGGTGGAGAGCCTCACCCTCAATTATTCATTTTTCCTGATCATGTTCGCGGGTATAGCCATGTTGTATGCTTCAGTGGGGCTGGGTGGAGGATCAGCATTTACGGCGCTGCTGGCGATGTCCGGAGTCGCCTACACCATCATACCCGGTATTTCACTGACGCTCAATCTGGTGGTCACCTTTACCGGTACGATAAATTATATAATAAAAGGACATGCGCAGCGTTCCATTATTATTCCGTTTATTATATCGTCCGTACCCATGTCTTACTTCGGAGGTAAACTTCATCTTGCTTCTGAGATTTTTTATCTTTTATTGCTCATTTCACTCGGTGTGGTTGCGATTCGGATTTACCTGTTTCCCGCCGCGAGCCTGCATCTTCATTTGACGTCACAATATCAGACCGTGCTTTCTCTGGGGATCGGCGCTCTGCTGGGATTCATTGCCGGCGCTGTCGGTATTGGAGGCGGTGTGTATCTGGTGCCTCTCATCATTATTTTGGGACTGGGTACAGAAAAGGAAGCCGCTGCCAGTGGAGCCATTTTCATTTTTGTCAATTCAATAGCGGGAATTTTCGGACGACTCGACACGGGCAATTACCCCCTGAAGGACATCCTGCCGCTGGCGGGCGCGGTATTGATCGGCGGATACATTGGGTCATTTATGGGCGCTTCCGTACTGAAGCCGGAACTCATGAAAAAATTACTGGGCGGAATCATTATCATCGCCATCGTTATTTTGACACAAAAGTTGGTGACATCATGATCAGTGTGGATTCTGCCAGGCAAAAGATTGAATCCTTCACTCCGGACGGAAAAACCGTTGCAGTTCCCTTTGATAAGAGTACGGGGCGGGTCCTGGCAACACATGTAACTGCACCATTTCCGCAGCCCCGGTTTGATAACTCCGCCATGGATGGATTTGCCCTCAAATCGTCGGATATTCTGTCTGCCGCAGTCCAGCATCCGGTGACACTGAAATCTTTGGGTGTGATCGCAGCCGGGAAACCCCTGATACAGGAGATCCGGTCCGGCCATTGCGCTCAGATCATGACGGGGGGTAAAATTCCACCCGGTGCAGATGCCGTCGTCATGGTGGAAAACACCAGTGGTTTTAATTCACTGTGGGTGAAAATCTATAAATCCGCCGAACCGTTACAGAATATCCGGATGATGGGAGAAGAGTTACCCGAAGGAGAATTGCTCTGTAGTCGGGGTTCGGTGATCACGGCTGCAGAAATCGGAATTTTTGCCACCTTCTGGATGCAAAAAGTTAAGGTTTTCCGCCGGCCAAAAATTTCCCTGTTCGGTCCCGGCGATGAGTTGATCGAACCGGGTCAACCCCTTTATGATGGCCAAATATACAATTCAAACCTGCACGTGCTGAAAACCCTGATCCGGCAAAGCGGCGCAGACCTGAAAAATACTTCCCTGTTAAAAGATGATCCTGCAAAAATCGAGTCGTTTCTACGACATGCAATTTCGGATTCAGACATCATTATATCCTCAGGCGGAATATCCATGGGGAGATTTGATTACACCCGGAATATCTTTGAAAAACTGGGTGTCAGGGAACATTTCTGGAAGGTTGCACAGAAACCGGGGAAGCCATTATTTTTTGGCACACTTGGTGAAAAGTTGATCTTCGGGCTGCCGGGAAATCCCGTATCCACCGTGATCAGCTTTTTTGAATATGTGTATCCCCTCATACTGAAAATGACAGGAAGAACAGTTGAACCTTCGGTATTGGTCCCGCTGGCGGGAACGTTCCCGGTGGAAAAATTCAAACACCGTTTTCTGTTTGGAAAATGCTCTTTATCAAATCACCGTCTCTTCGTTGAGGCAGCAACCCGAACCGGATCTCATATGCTTACATCCTTTCTGAACTCCAACTGTATTATTGGAATTCCTCCCATGGATCAAGAGATTCAGGAGGGGACGCCGGTACCTATCAGATTTCTTCCAAATCATTCGCTGGACGTGTCGGGATGACGAAGCTCACGGTCAGAATCAAATGTTTTTCGCAGGTAAGGCAGGAAACAGGCAATGGGGAGATTCCCATGTCATTTCCATCGGCCATGAATACAGAGGAATTTATGAAGACGTTTCTTGACAAATATCCGAACTTGAAAGCATTACCCATCCGTATTGCCGTAAACCGGGAATATGTGAATACGACGGTTAATTTACAAGACGGGGATGAAATCGCGCTGATCCCCCCGGTGTCCGGAGGTTAGTACGGACATTCAGACCTTCATCACAGATCAACCCATTACACCGTACACCCCATGCAGGACGTATCCGGATACGGGCGCTGAATTGATCTTCCATGGAAGCGTACGAGATACGGAACACGGGGCGTCCATCATTGCCCTGGAATATGAACATTATTCCGGGATGGCGGAAACCGAGTTAAAGACCCTGGCAGAGCACACTGCTGAAAGATTCCCCATCTCTCATCTGGAGTGTATCCATCGGGTGGGGAGGATCCCAGTGGGTGAAATATCATTACGGGTAGTCATCTGGTCTGAACATCGGGTCGAAGGCATTCATGCCATGACGTGGTTCATCTCACAACTGAAAAAAGATGTTCCCATCTGGAAAAATGCCGTGATGACCGATGGCCGCATAGTCCCGTCAACCTGTGACCATGATGAGTAAGTATGTTGGATTAGCATGACCGGCACGTTCGCCCAAAGTTTCACATTCAGCCGTAATGACGGGACGACAATCCTTCTGACCGTCAAACCTCATGCTGTCAATTTATTTACCCGGCCTCAGAATGATCTGTGGACATTTGACCTGGAAGGCAGACTGATGGGAATGTATGTGAACGGAGTAAACTATCGTCGGACATTATCCAACCGCTTCTACCTGAAAGACAGAATTTCCATAGACGGTGAAGATTACCGGAATGTGACGCCCATCGGATTGAGAGTAGCAGGTAGGCTTTTAGCACAGGCACACCGGCTTTTTCATGAAATTTTACCCGGTCTTGATCCAGATGCCCGGCCATTGGTGGAAAAAATCCTGTTAATGGATATGGGGTCTCTTAAGGCAGAAGGTAAAGCATTCGACGACATTTATCTGCCGATCTCCATTCTTCCACCGGACCAGTACATGTCGCTGGTGATTCAGATCACCGAAGGGTGTAACTATAACCGGTGTACTTTCTGCAATTTTTACAGAGACCGTCCGTTTAAGATAAAAAATCGGGAAGAAATATCATTGCATCTGGACCAGGTTTTGGCATTTTTCGGGGAGGGGGTACGGCTTCGAAAATCCATATTTCTGGCAGATGCCAACGCATTGGTCACCCCCCAATCCCGGCTGCGGGATACAATGGAGTTAATCCGTCGAAAGACGGGGAAATCCCGGAATATTTACTCATTTATAGATGTATTTACCGGTATAAAAAAATCATCGAAAGATTTTTCGGATCTGGCGGCACTGGGATTAAACCGGGTATATCTGGGGGTTGAATCCGGTGATCCGGAACTACTGGCATTTCTTCATAAACCGCAGGCGACGGATGACATCGTTGAGTTGACAGAAAATCTTAAACTCGGAGGCGTGAATCTTGGTGTTATTTTTTTAACCGGTGCGGGCGGGGAAAAATATCATTCTCAACATCTGGATGCATCAATCAACCTCCTTGAAAAAATCCCGCTGGGGAAGGGAGACATGATCTATCTGTCGGAGTTTTATGAGACAAATCCCCAGTACGAATATGAACTGACAAAACATGGAATTTTCCAGCCCGACCGACAGGAAATCCGAAAAATGACAATGGAATTTCTGCACCGGTTTCAGAAATTCACTCCCACGGGTGCGGTAATTTCACCCTACGATATTCAGCAGTTTTTATATTAATTGCCATAGAAGGAATATAACCATGAGCATCAACATTTTACCCGAAATACAAGACATCAGCCATCATATCATCCGGACGCGTCGTGATATTCACCAGCATCCGGAATTGGGATTTCAGGAGTTCAGGACCTCTGCACTGGTGTCAAAACGGTTGAGTACAATGGGGATTGAAGTAGAAACCGGGGTGGGTAAGACGGGTGTCGTGGGAACACTGAAAGGGGCAAAAAAAGGTCCCATGATTATCATGAGGGCGGATATGGATGCGCTTCCGATGCAGGAAACCGGGGATTTTCCCTTTAAATCACAGACGGACGGGGTCATGCATGCCTGCGGGCATGACGGTCATGTGGCGCTGCTGCTGGGTGCTGCTGAAATTTTGTCCTCACAAAGTGAATCACTCGCCGGGACCATTCGTTTCGTATTTCAACCCGCTGAAGAAGGGGAAGGCGGCGCCAGATACATGATCGCGGATGGCGTGTTAGATGACGTGGATGAGATCTATGGTCTGCATCTTTGGAATTATCAGAAATTTGGTACGATCGGTGTGAAACCCGGACCCGTTCTGGCTTCGGCAGATATTTTTAATCTGTCCATTCACGGCAAGGGAGGTCATGGCGCCGCACCCCAGGGAACACAGGACGCCATTATTGCCGCATCTCACCTTATTACCGCGCTTCAAACCATCGTCAGCCGGAATACCAATCCGCTGGAGAGCACGGTGGTAACGGTGGGCACCATTCGGGGAGGGCACAATTTTAATATCATCGCCGACGAAGTGAAACTATCCGGGACGACTCGCGCCTATCAGGAGTCCAACCGGCTCATGATCAAAAGTCGAATGCAGGAGATCATCCGGGGGATTGAGCTTACATTCGGCGTGACCATCAATCTGGATTATCAGGATGGATATCCGGCAACCATCAACGACGAAGTTGTGACTGATCGGGTATTTAAATCTGCAAGAAAGATCGCAGAAGAGGGGGTGGGATTTCCCTTTATGTCGATGGGTGGCGAGGATTTCGCATTCTATGCCCAAAAAGTCCCTGCCTGTTTCTTTTTTATCGGATCCGCACCGGATGATCAGAATCTCATGGCTGTTCCGCACCACTGTTCACACTTCAATATCAATGAACAGGCGCTACTTGTCGGCGCCTCCGTATTCGTGCAGATCGCACGGGACCGGTTAGGGGTGCCCGTGATATCATGAGGTTTCCTTTCGGAGATCATTCAATCTTCCGGGCGTAAAATGTCTGTTCTGATAAAGAATGTTTTGCTGAACACCGAATCAACAGATGTTTGGATCGAAGGAAATACGATCCGGCAGATTGGTAAAAATCTACCATTGACCGCAGATCAGACGATCGATGGGTCTCGAAAAGCCATTCTGCCTTCCTTCATTAATGCACACACCCATTCCGCGATGACCCATTTCAGAGGATACGGCGACGATATGCCCCTCATGGAATGGCTGGAAACCATCATTTGGCCAAATGAAATCCGCCTGAATGAAAGATGGGTTTATGATGGCGCCCGTCTGGCCTGCCTGGAAATGATCAAGTCGGGAACCACATTTTTCAACGATATGTACTGGTACCCGCGGGGTGTGGCAAAAGCGGTAAATGCCATGGGGATGAGAGCACAGATCACCGGTGTCTTTATTGACATGAACGATCCGGATAAAGCCCGGGATCAGCAGAAATTAAGCCGGGATTTAGCGAATGAACTATCGGGAAATGAGTTGATCCATGTTGGATTGGGACCCCACGCCATTTATACGGTGTCTGAATCGTCCTTGATTTGGATCAGGGAATTTTCTGAAAAACAAGGCTTAATGATCCACATCCATCTCAGTGAAACGGAGCAGGAAGTTCGGGATTGTCACCGCCAACACGCCGTCAGCCCTGTGGAATATCTGCACCGGTTAGGGTTGTTGAGTCCCCGGTTAGTGGCGGCACATTGCTGCTGGGTAAGCGACGAGGATATTAAACTCCTTGCCGCTGCGGGCGTGAATATTGCCCACAATCCCATATCCAATATGAAGTTGAGTACAAACCGGGATTTCCCGTATCATAAATTCCGGGATGCCGGGGTGAATATCTGCTTCGGAACGGACGGAGCGGGTACCAATAATAATCTGAGCATGTTCGATACCATGAAGGTGGGAGCGCTCCTGCAAAAACATCACGGTACGCCCGGGATTTTGTCCGCAGCAGAATGCTTTCAAATGGCCACAATGAACGGATACCGTTGTTTTGGTCTGCCGGGCGGAGAAGTGAAGGCGGGGATGCTGGCAGATCTTATTTTAGTCAATTTGGATTTGCCCGAAATGACGCCATGCCATCATCTCATTTCGAATATGGTGTATTCCGCAAATTCAAGCGTCGTGGATACCACCATTTGCAATGGCCGGATTCTTATGATTAACCGAAAGGTGGCAGATGAAGAAGAGATCATCACCCGGGCACGGGAATCCGCGAAACTGTTTCTTGGGTCCTGATCCGGCAATTGCCGGATCAGGAGGGCGAGATGGCGTTTTTTGAAATTACTGTCCCGGGAACAGAAGCGTGACCAACAATGGATTTTCAAGCTTCTATCCGTGAGGTATGACTAAAAACAGCGCACGTAAAATGGTTAAAAATATCACTCAAACCAATTGTCCAGGGCAGGGTAACATTCCAAAATGAGATCATAAAAGAGAGGGTATAAAATGAAATATTGTATTTTTTTCTGGTCATGCAGAGGGCCGGCATGAACCGGTACATAGTCACTATTCTGCTTTTATGCAGCAGTAACGTTTTTATGACCTTTGCCTGGTATGGTCACTTACGGAATTTATCTCATAAACCATGGATTCTCGCCGCATTTGTCAGTTGGGGAATCGCCCTTTTTGAATACCTTCTTCAGGTACCTGCCAACCGGATCGGACACCAGGTTATGACAGTAGGCCAGCTCAAAATATTACAGGAAGTGATCACATTGCTGATTTTTATGCCATTTTCCGTTTTTTATATCAAGGAAAAAATATCCCTCGATTTTCTTTGGGCGGGACTTTGCCTGATAGGTGCGGTATTCTTCCTCTTCAGAAGTAAAATATTTGGATTGTAACGTTATGGTTTATTGTGTGGATCGTGACAATGATCACCAAATTTCTGATTGAGGATACATTTTATATACCGTAAATTTAATCACCGGATCAATTATTTGGTTACAATAGTATTTTACCATATAATATAAATGATTCAATCTAACCTCATCCCGGAGGATGATTCGATCCGTCATTTATTGCGGATGGGGCTGTTCATCACAAATAAGGAGGGAAAATGGGAAAGAGAAATAATCAGATAGACGACTACATCGAAGGTGCAGAGGAATTTGCCAAACCCATTCTGATGCATATCCGGGAGGTTGTCCATCAGGTATGTCCGGAGGTTGAGGAAAAGATCAAGTGGGTTTTTCCCCATTTTGACTATAAGGGAATGATGTGCAGCATGGTATCTTTCAGGCAGCATTGCGCCTTTACCTTTTGGAAGGGATCACTCATTCAGGGCGTTAAAAATATTTCGGACAAGGTGCAGGATTCCGCTACGGGACAATTTGGACGGATTACCTCGCTGAATGATCTGCCGGATGACGCTATACTAGCCGGGCTGATTAAAGAAGCGGTCCGGCTCAATGATCACGAGATAAGGATACCCGCATCCCCAAAAAGCAGAACCAATTCCGAGGTGACGATACCCGATGATTTTGCTCAGGCGCTTCGGGAAAATACACAAGCTCATTCCGTTTTCAAACAGTTCACGCCTGGTAAGCGAAAAGAATAGGTGATGTGGATCAATGAGGCTAAAACGGCTCCCACCCGCGGGAAAAGAATTGCCACCTCCATTGAGTGGATTTCTGAAGGGAAGTCCCAAAACTGGAAGTATATCAAAAAGTAAAGGCCGGGAAAATTATATTCCCGCCACATAGATCTGCAAATTACTCTTTTCCGTGAACTTTGTCCTCCGGTAGGTTCCCCACACATGTTCGATGGAAAGTCCGGCATCAATGAGTAGCCGGTTCATGGTGTCCGGCCAGTACATGCGCATGGTGAAATCATAAATACGAGAGTCCTTATTTTTCTCGCTGGAATAAAACCACCGGATTTTATTAATACCGGTGTGTGCATCATAATCATTGGTTTCTTCAACCCAGATCTTTTCACGGGTTTGGGAGTCCCGATATTCCATAGTTGGATATCGCATATTTTCCGGTCGGTATAAAAATAATGGGTTGGGATAAAAAATGTCGATAATGAACCGGCTTTTAGCATGCATGTGGGCAACAACGCATTTGAGACATGCGCCGGCATCTTTATCCGTGAGAAGATGCAGGAAGGAATTAAATCCGATAAAGATCAGATCGAATTTTTCCCGTCGGTTAAAGGATCGAATATCTCCGAGAATAATTTTTCCGGTTCCGCTTTCCAGCCGAAGTTTTTTATTTGCATGGGATACAAATTCAGGAGATATTTCGATACCGGTATAGTCTGCGCTGCACCTGATGAGGGGAACTGCCAGTCTGCCGGTACCTGCAGCCAGTTCGAGAACCTTGTTCCCGGATGATTCCGAGAATATTTTTTTCCAAAAAGGGATATCATCTGTTTTCCACCAATGCTCATCATCATAACGCTGCGCATCATGGTAGATCGTGTTTTTATACTCTTTCATTGCAAATTTGGTCACAGATTCTCCGGAAATGATTCGGTCATCATGACCTAAAAGTAAACCCCTCGCCGGAAGTTGGGTAAATCCATCCGGTCGCTGTACATTTTAAATGATGGTCTGTTTAGGGGCAATTTTTTCGTCTTACATATCCCGTTCAACGTTTGCGGCAAAGGCGGCTTCAATTTTAGCCTCTGTTTCGACGAGATGGGCTTTAGAATAGGTGTCCAATGCAGGGTGAGTTTTTAACCTTTTAACCTGTTTGTAAATCGTATCCAAATCCGCTCGCGCCAGAGAAACTGCATCCCGGGGATAGTCTTTCTCTTTGTGCAAAAGGATGTCGATTAGTATCTGCAGATGGATCTGCTGCAGCCGGCGACGGTAGCTGTTTATATTTTTTCGCTGATCCAATTCTGACCAAATGGCGCGGGTTGTCGTTTGGAACAACTCATCCATTGTGAAGGGCTCGTCTCCTTCGGGGAATTTTACTTCATTATCCTGAACCCGGTTCAGCACACTTTCAGAATAAATTCTGGTGATTGCGTTTGTCTGAAGTCCGGACACCACATCGTGAATCGGATAATCCCACCGGCTCCGGTTCCAGATCGTACCCTGAAAATCAGGATAATAGGACGGCGCCAATTTATTTAACAGGTCAGGTGAAAAATGGAATGCGTCCCGTTCGAACAGATTTTGGATAAGAAAATATAGCGCCTGTCTCTGTTCCGCAGCAGGAACCACATGAAAGGGAAGCCGGTCGCCGGGGTCACCCACATGATCCCGGTAGGCATAGATCCCACCAATATACTTAGGAACATTTCGGCTCATGTTGGTGTACTCTCCGATTCCCTGACTGAAGACCGCACGTATTTTAGAATACTTTTCTTGATCCTTTTCGAAGGTGTCCGGCAGGATACTCCACAATTTTTTCACCATATCCACCCGGATCTGATAATACTCAAGAGGATCGCTGGTCATATCATATAAACTGCAACTGGGGTCCATTCCACGGATGGAATACCCCCTGGCTTCTTCATCTGTGCAATAAGCCAGCAGAGGTTCTGCGACCCGGCTGGCAATGGCATCCAGCATCTGATCCTCCGATTCAAATGTCGTGGAATCGAAAGACCGGTATGCATATTCAATTGCCCAATAATCGTAGAATCCCAGCGTAGTATGATAGTAAGTCCCCTGTGGTTCACCCTCCGGCGATAAGTTGATGGGATGGTAGTCCATAACAGAACCTGATATGCCAAAATCGTTAGTAAATTCTTTATCCCGGATTCTTTCAAGGGAGTAAATGTGGCTGGCTCTGAAGTTATGTCGTAAACCCAATGTATGGCCGACTTCGTGAACTACCAGATCAGTCAATCCTTCTGATACAAATTTGTTCAGGTCCTGCTCTGTGAACTGTCCGGTGGTGAGAAGATAGTTTGCGCTGAACGCCATTTGACGGTGTTTTTCTTCAGCGTAGCTGCACAGACCGGCTTCAGCCAATTCGGGGTTGGATTCATTTTCCCCATCCAGTAAATTAATCAGAGACAGGGGGGTAATAAATTCTTCAAATTCCCGGTAAAAATGCCGGACAAAATCGGAACTGATCCTCACATCCGCATCGTACAGTTCACCAGAGAAGGGATTTGCCCGTGAAGGTCCGACCGCATATCCTCCGCCGGGCTGGACAATCCACCTGACGGTATGATATCGCACATCTGCCGGGTCCCAATCGGCGTCGTCCGGCATGACCCTGGCTTCGATGGCGTTCCTGAATCCGATGCGCTCGAACGCTTCGTTCCACATGAGGATACCTTTGGCGATGGCTGCCCGGTATTTCTCCGGTGTGGTATTTTCGATCCAGTATACAATGGGCTGTACCGGCTCCGATACTCCGGCAGAAGGGTCTATCTTCACCAGGTTCCACCGATTAATATAGTGGGTATAGGGCTGATCGGTCTCAACCGATGAATAATCCTGAAAATAAGTGAGGAAATGCCCGACACGATCATCGGCGATTCGAGGCTGGTAATCCGACTCCGGGATCGCTGATAAACTGAAATGATACCGGTGAAGCATACTGCGGGAGTCCGCAAGCGTGATGCTGCCGTGCGGTTTGTCTGAGATGAAGTGAAGCGCCACTCCGATTTCTGTGTTTTCAGGAAAAGATTTCAGAGATTCAAATTGACTGTTATCCTTATCGAAATTGTATTTTTTTTTCCATTCGCCGGTAATGTAGCTCACCATTGTCAAACGATCATTGAGGAAAAATTCTTTTAGATCCAGGAGGATTTTTCCCGAGATCGAATCCGGGTCGCTGGCGATGTTAGCATTCAGAATGATGGAATTGGGGAGGTCCTGTGCGATCGCCCGCGCCATGGGAGTATCTTCATCCGCCCGGTACCGCGTATTTATTTCAATCAGTTGAATTTTTGTTCCCAGTTTGTTGAGCATGAAAGGAAATCCACTGAGCATCGCCCCGCTGTCAAAGGAAGATGCATCTCCTGATTGCCGGGTGATATTGCATAAATAAATGGTGCCGTATTGGTCGGGATCTACCGATAAGTAGGCTAAATTTTTATCCGGGTTCCAATACAGATCAAATAATCCGGGAATAACATCATATCCTTTGATCAATTCCACGAATGCCGGCAGGTCTTTTTTATCGGGCTTACCGGGCTTTTCTTCTGCGATCATCGGTTTTTTTTCCAATGAATCGCCGGGTTCTTCCATGGATTTCTGATGGTGTATCTGGGGGAATAGCCCTGAAATGAGTAGAATCGTCAGAACCACCGTTATAAAAATTTTCATGAGTGCAGACCTCCATGTATAGCAAGAATTTGATTTAATAAATGTCACCTGTCCCGCATCACGATCAGAAAAAATTAAATCAGGTGATTCAGGGAACCGGAATTTCAATTATTCGGATAATTTGTAATTTTTTTCCATATCGAGCAATGCCTTTTTCATTTCGGGAGAACCCCCGTATCCGCCTATTTTTCCATCACCCTGTATGACCCGGTGGCACGGATAGACCAGTGGAAGCGGATTCGAGGCATTCGCCGAACCGACAGCCCGGGATGCAAGTGGTTTTCTTATTTTTTTCGCGATATCACCATAGGATGCTGTTTTACCAAAGGGGATTTGAGCCACGGCTTCGAGTACGGTTTTACGAAATTCCGTATTGAGGTGAAACACCGGAAACGTAAATTGCTGCCGTTTCCCTGTAATGTACTCTAAAATTTGTTTTTCTGCAGTTCGGTTCCATGTATTTGACAGGATAAATTCTTCTTCCCGAATGTGTTTCCGGCACCAGGATTTTACATCCTCAACGGCTGATCCGGGTAAACCGATATAACAAACGCCTTCCGGAACTGAAGCCAGAATGATCCTGCCCAATGGCGTTTCCAGGAACGAATATTGAATCATGATGTACTCCTTTATCTGATGATAATTTGGGAACGCTCCGGTCCGGTGGATACAAATTTTACCGGAGTATTTAATAATTCTTCAAGGAAATGAATGTATTGGTTTGCGCGGTTTGACAGATCATCCGGATGTTCAGCGGGTTTGACGGAATGATTCCAGCCTGTTAATGTTTCATAAACAGGCGTTGCCTGTTCCAGCCGGTGGATCACATTTGAGAAATCCCGTGTTTCTTCACCATCCACCTGGTAAGCGATACAGACCTTAATCTCTTCAAAATGATCAAGTATATCCAGTTTGGTCAGCGCCACATCTGTGAATTCGTTCAACATACAACTGTATTTACCGGCGACGGCATCGAACCACCCGCATCTGCGGGGTCTGCCGGTGGTTGCGCCAAATTCATTGCCGATTTTACCCAGCCGTGCACCCACTTCATCATGTAGCTCGGTGGGGAACGGACCCTTCCCAACGCGGGTAGTATAGGCTTTAAATACTCCGATCCGCCGGTCGATCATGCTGGGAGGGATACCAAGACCGTTTGCGATTCCTCCTATATTAGGAGAGGATGAGGTCACAAACGGGTATGTGCCGTGATCAATATCCAGCAAAGATCCCTGCGCACCCTCTATGATGATATTTTTTCCGGTACCGATGCCCGAATGTAAAAAAGTAAAGGTATCTTTTACCAGTGCGGAACAGGATTCGGCACAGGAATAAAATTGCTCTATTTCCGATTGGATTACCGCAATGTCATCCCGGGTTAGTTCCAGGGATTCTACTGCATGAGATAACCGCAGGTCTGTCTTTTCCTTCAAAAGTGACATATTCAGCAGGTCATGTGCCCGGATTCCCCGTCGTAAAAATTTATCTGCATAGGTGGGACCTATCCCTCTGCAGGTCGTCCCGATTCTCTGATCAGAGCGTTCTTCCGATGACCTGTCGATGGCTTTTTGAATGGGGGTCACGATATGTGCCGTAAGGGAGAGATGTAATCTGCCGGTGGTGGAAATTCCATTCATCTGCAACATCTCGATCTCTGTGCATAATTCTACCGGATCCACTACCATTCCACCGCCCATCACGCAATGACAACCAGGGTGAAATATTCCGGATGGGATTTGGTGCAGTACAATTTTTTGGTCCCGGATAATCACGGTATGCCCTGCATTTGCCCCCCCCTGGTATCTGGCGACGATATCCACGTTGTCGCTGAGGAGGTCAACGATTTTCCCTTTACCTTCGTCTCCCCACTGACCGCCAATGATGGATGTAATTGCCATGATTTTCCCTGTATTTAAATAAAAAGCATAAAAAAACTCCGGGTCATCGGAGTTTTTTTAATGATTATAGTTTCAGAAATTGACTGATTGTTGAACGGAAGTCGTAATAAGCCATCCCATACGATATCAGGATTCATTTTTTCTTTGCAATTTTACGACCTGCACGATTCTCAAGCAGGATCATGACCGGACTGGCGATGTAAATTGAAGAATAGGTACCGACGACGATTCCGATGATCATGGCAAATGCAAAATCTTTGATGGTTTCCAATCCGCCGATGAACAGGATCACGATGACAAGCATGGTGGTAAACGACGTGATCAATGTTCGGCTCAGGGTGTTATTCAGGGATCGATTGACAATATCTTCCAGTTTTTCCCTGGCGCTCCCTTTGATATTCTCACGTATTCGGTCGAACACAACAATCGTGTCATTCAACGAATACCCTACTATGGTCAAAAACGCGGCGACGGTTACCATATCAACTTCTAATTTGAGAACTGCAAATACGCCGAGAGTGATCAGGATGTCATGCATCAGAGCGACGACACTCCCGATGGCATAGTAAAAGTCAAACCGAAACCCGATATAGATTAGAATCAAGGTTAACGCTACAGCGATGGATTGAATTGCATCATTTTTTAATTCATTGCCGATTTTCGGACCGACTTGTTCAGTTCTTCTGGTTTCAAATTCCCGGTCACCAAATGCGGCATTCAGCTTGTCTCTCAGATCGGTTCCACTGAGTTGGGTTTTGATAAGTATATCATCGTGGGAATCCGGTGAACTTATCGTGGTAATATCCAGATTTTCGAATCCATGATCCTTGAGGATCTGGCGCGCTTCAGCGGTGGTGATTTCTTCCGCGAATTGTATCTGAACAATGGTTCCCCCGGTAAAGTCGATCGACAGGGTGAATCCTTTATTAAAAATCGAGCCTACGATTCCGCAAAGGATCAATATCACAGATAAAGATGCGGCGAGTTTCCGTTTCCCGATAAAATCAAAATTCGTATTGTTCAATAATCTCATAATCAAATACTCAATTCATTTAATGGTTTTTTATTTCCGAACAACATATAAACAGATCGCGTGATGAATACGGCAGAAAATAGCGAGCAAATAATACCGGCACTAAGTGTGACAGCAAACCCTTTGATGGGTCCGGACCCGATCCAGGCAAGAACGAAGGCTGCAATCAGCGTCGTGATATTCGCATCAAAAATAGCGCTGAATGCCTTCTCATATCCGGCTTCGATAGATGCTTTAACGGTTTTACCCTTGTCGATTTCTTCACGGATACGCTCAAAAATAATGACGTTTGCATCCACCGCCATGCCGATCGTCAAAATCAATCCGGCGATTCCCGGCAGCGTCAGTGTGGCGTTCAACATTGCCAGAATAGCGAGGACGAAAAAGATATTGAGCATTAGCGCTAAATTTGCGATCAACCCGGAACCCCGGTAATAGAAAATCATAAAGATAATCACCAGAATAAACCCGGTCGTCATGGCTCTTGTACCTGCAATAATGGAATCACGACCGAGAGACGGTCCGATGGTCCGTTCTTCCTGAATTTTTACAGGAGCGGGTAATTTACCCGCGCGCAGAACATTCGCGATGTCTTTTGCTTCTTCAATATTATCAAGACCGCTGATCTGAGTTCGTCCGCCGGGGATACGATCCCGGATAACCGGCGCCATATACACTTTTTTATCCAGAACGATCGCCACATTTTTCTGTATGTTTGCCCCGGTAAACCGAGCCCAGGTCTTTGCACCTTCCGCATTCATCGTCAGATTTACGACAGGTTGCCCTGAAACATCGGACCCGATGGGACCCGTTGCAGCTCTGGCATCCGTTACGACGCCTCCGGTGAGAACCGCTTCTTTTTTGACCAGATAAATATTTCGATAATTCACGAAACGTCCATCCTCTAATGTAGCAGAAAGGTCCTCATTACCCCACAATAATTCACTATCTTTTGGAAACAGCGTTCGGACTTCAGTGGAATTTAATAAGACGTTGAATTTATTCACTTCGCTAGACAGGATCCCTAAACCGGTAGGAAATCCGCGAAGATACCCGGAAAATGGGTTTTTGGATAAAATATTTGCTGATGTCGTGAGCAGATCCGTTTGGGTCTCTGTCGTACCCAGCGCTTCGAAGAGGTCTTCTATCGTTCCAGTTGAGTCCGTCGTTAAAAGGGAGTCGTCTTTGGGGGAAACATCTGATCCAGTCATGTCATCCACAGGGTTATTCTTATCCACGACTGCATCATCCGGTATGCCCTCCATTTCGAGCAAGCTGGTATCGATTTTGTCCAGTATGGGTTGAAGATCAGTCCCTGGCTTCACCAGCTTAAATTCTAATAATGCCGTCCGCTGTAACAGGCTGGATGCCCGATCGGTATCCTTCACACCGGCTAACTCAACAATGATCCGGGTCTTGCCGGATTTCTGAATGGTTGGCTCGGATACCCCGAATTCATCCACACGGTTCCGGATGATTTCCAATACACTGTTGATTGCGTAATCACCCTGTTCCCGGAGGGCTGCCATCACATCTGCATTGGATTTCCCACCCAGTCCGTCCAATTCAGAGTAATATTTGATCAGCTTGATGTCATTGGCATTGGCCAGGAGTTCCATTTCATCGAAGAAATCCGTTCGATTTTTGATGGATATTCTTTCTGCGGATTTAATGGCCTGCAATAATTCACCGGTTTTATCATTGGAAAGATTTTGTGCCAGAATCGGTATATCCGCTTCAAGAATGACATGCATCCCACCCTGAAGGTCCAGCCCCAGGTTGATTGCCTGCTTGTGCAATTCTGTTAGTTTTGCTGGATCATCCAGCATCATCTGCTGCTTTGCCTCTTCGCTCATCGTATAATACTGCAAACTGGGAAATAGTTTGTACACGGAAAACAGTATAACCGCTGCAATTATAATCCAACGGGATCCGGGTGATTTAAACATAGGTTACTTCTACTTTTTTAATTAAATATTCAGGTTGTTATCAAATTTCTAATAATCTGCCATGAAAAAAGCCTGTCAATTTAATAAGAACCTCAGATGTTACAAAGATAGAAAATTGCTGATAATTTTTTGATATGCAGTGAAAGCACAAAATACTTGAGCCATCTTGAAAAAGAAAAGATAAATGTTCTGACACTAAACATTTTTTGTCTTATAGTCTATCGCCTTCGTACATTTATATATAATCGAAATGCGAGAAATATCGCTATTTATCATTTCTGGTCATCCGGAAATTTAAATGTCAATCATCAATTAAATGCACATCATTCACTTATTAATATACATAAGCGCTACAGTTTTATTTTTACTGTCCACAATATTAGGTCAGGAAGAGGGCATACAACTTGATCCGGAAGAAATCAGTACACTCCAAAGTCAGATGGAAGACATGGAGTTTTTAAAATTTGCAAAATATAACGGTCACTTTCGGTTCAGGATCGCCCCCAATTCACAGGCTGACCGCTGGCATCAGCGAAATTGGTTAGACGCGGGTCATTGGGGGGCCGGATACCGGATGGATAAATCAGTTGAAGATGATCAGTGGCAGGTGACCCGATACGCATTCAAAACCTCGTTTAACAAAATTCAATTCTATGGGGGACACTTAAGACAGGAATGGGGTCAGGGATTATTGTTTGGAAATTCGTTTGGGAGAGCCAAATCCGCTTCACAGCCCCTGTCGATTTTCAGGAACGAAGTCAAGATCAATTACCATTTGGGCGCTGTGATTCAAGATCCGGTAATCGGTGTTGCGGGTACGACACCGCGTTTTGGAATGTCACACACCGGGCTATTCTCAGTTTCCGGGGAAGATAAAATTTTCAGTTATTCTTCTGTCAAAGAAATGGGTCGCCTCCGGATTGGGGGGATGATTACAAAACGGTCCTCAGTAGACGACGGCGTAACATCATGGGCATCGATGATGATCAACTGGGATGATGAAGTACTGTCATTTTCAGGTGAGGCAGCCATTGATCAGCAAAACAGATCCGCGGTGATCAATGTGATACATGAAGATCAGGTTCTTCAATGGGGCTTACATTACCGGTATTATTCCCCAGACTGGGCGCCTGTATTTGGTGAACCCTATGCCCTGCTTCACAGCGGGCGGAATGAAACAGGGGTAATGGGCATCATCCGCTATGGTGTGAAGAAAATACTCATCACCAGTTGGCTGGATATCTACCGGGAACTTAATAGCGACACGGGATTTCCGGCAGATCGGGGCAGTGATTGGATGATCCAAATGGATATGCCGGAGCTATTTTCCGGTAAATTATCTGTGCAATGGCGGGAAAAACAACACCGGACAACCCGGGATCTGATATTCAGTGGGTTGGTCCGGAAGGTTCAAACTCCGGTGAATCGATCCCAGATGTCATTTACCTGGACGTCTGCCTTTCCCAGTTGGAAATTAAAATATCAGCGATTAACTGTAGATCAGGACACAGAATTCCATGAAAGCGGGCAGCTTATTGCCTTTTATTCACCGGACATTAATATCAGTAAACTCACCATCAAATCGGGCTGTGTATTCTTTTCCACTGACAGTTGGAACAGCAGGATGTACGCCTGGATTCCCGGGTTACAGGGAGAATTCAGGTTCCCGTCGTATTCTCAATCCGGAATAGAAATTTTTTCAAAATGGAATTATGAATTAACCCTGCAAAAGAATGTAAGTTTTCGCCATTCATACATGTGGAAAAACGACGCTAATTTAATGACAAATGACCTTCGGTTTCAGTTTGAGTCAACCTTTTAAATCTGAACACCTTATAAATTTTGAAAAATAAACGGAAAACACGAATTATGCCTCTCCTGGTGTGGGGCATTTTATTTGGTATTTTTCACGGAATATTTGGACAAACCGGGGAAGAAGTCGAATCTCCGTTACATACCATTGACGGGAAAAAATATATTGCCCTTACGGAATTTTCCCGGAGTCAATCCGTTAGAACGGAATTCTACGAACACAACAATAAACTGATTCTCCGATTTCCATCTAAAAAAACCGTTGTTTCAGCTTACTGTTCGTTTATCAAAGTCGAGGAAACCGTTTATCAGTTACCATATCCGGTCAAATTCGACGGCAAGGAATTTTACGTGGCAGCAAGGGCATTTTCAAGTTTGATGAATCTTGAAAATTTGTCAGATGCCAGTCTCGATATCGCTCAATCGGTCATCATTGCCACTACCCCCCAATACAATATCCACTCCATAGAATTCAGCCAAAAAATGAACGGCAGCCAGATCAGGATCAACACCAGCGAGGCGTTTGACACGGGTTCATTTGGTATCTCCTTTTCCCGTGGCGGCTGGATGAATCTTACCATCCCCGGGGGAAAACCGGATTCTATAGGGGTGACGGAATCTAAAGTGCAGGAACCAATCGTTCGAATCCGTACGATGAAATCAGACCAGTCCTGCCAGTTATCTTTTTTACTTCGGTATAAGATCGATGATTATGAAATTAACCAGACCGGCAATCAGATCATTCTTTCCTTACGAACCAACATCACAGACAACGCACAAAAAATTAAAGAGATGCGGAACCGATGGCTCTTGGATACCATTGTTATTGATGCCGGTCACGGCGGAAAAGACAGCGGTACCATCGGTGTTTCAAATTTGATGGAGAAAACCGTCACGCTGGATATCGCTAAAAAATTAGGAAGCATAGTGGAAAAGGAAATGGGCGTTAAGGTGGTCTATACACGAGATGAGGATGTATTTATTCCTCTGTGGAAACGTACGAAAATTGCCAACGAGTCCGGCGGGAAAGTGTTTGTGAGTATTCATGCCAATTCTACACCGAGAACTTCTTCGGTGAAGGGGTTCGAAACCTTTCTACTGAGACCCGGGAAAACTGCGGACGCCATTGAGGTAGCGACGCGGGAAAATAGTGTCATCGCCCTGGAAGAGAACATTCCGGATTTCGCAGGATATAATGAGGAAAATCTCATTTTAGCCACTATGGCACAAAGCGCTTTCATGCAGGAAAGCGAGTTTCTGGCAGCCAACATCCAAAACGAACTGAATAAAATGGTCTCATCCGATGACCGGGGGGTGAAGCAGGCCGGATTTCAGGTACTCATCGGGGCATCCATGCCCAATATCCTGATAGAGGTTGGATTTCTCAGCAATAAAACCGAATGTAAAAATCTGGGGAAATCCAGTTATCGTAAGAAAATAGCACAGGCCATTTTTAACGCATTGGTCATTTTCAAAGATAAATACGAAAGTCCCATTATTGATTCCCAATGACCAATGCGGTAACGCCCCCATCGGCGTGTTCGACAGTGGACTCGGGGGGTTGACCGTTCTAAAAGCGCTTCAACACAAACTCCCGGGTGAATCATTCATATATTTTGGGGATACGGCTCATGTTCCTTATGGGACAAAAAGTACAGAAACGGTGATCAGATATTCTACGGAGATCACCCGTTTTTTAATTGACCGGCATGTGAAGCTGATTGTTGTTGCCTGTAATACCGCATCTGCCATCGCGATGGAATCACTATTGCGTCAATTCCATGTGCCTATCATCGGAGTGGTTGAACCGGTGGTTGAAAAGGCGATTTCCGAATATCAGTCCGGTGCAATCGGCATCATCGGAACACGGGCGACGATCAATTCAAAGGCATATCATCAGGCATTTATAAGACGGAATTCTGAACTTGAGATTGTGGAACAGGCATGCCCGTTGTTTGTCCCCTTGATTGAGGAAGGGTGGGCTGACTCACCGGTCGCACGGGACGTGGCGAAAATTTATCTCTCCATTTTTGAAGGATTACAACTGGACAGTCTGATCCTTGGTTGCACACACTATCCCATGATCCGCCATACCTTATCGGATATCCTGCAGGATACCGTCAATCTATTGGAATCCGGTGATGCGGTTGCAGATCACGTGAAGCGCTTTTTAGAGAAAAAGGATCTTCGGAATCCGGGGATTTCCCCATTTGAAAACTATTATGTCACTGATTTCCCACAGCAATTCGATACGATCGGCAGCCGGTTTCTGGGCAGAGAACTTCCCAATATTCAACAAGTTACCATTTTATGATGAATGATCTGCTCACCTGGTTATTCTCACGTCAGAATCTGGGAATCAAATTGGGGCTGGAGCAGACGATTGCCCTCATGGAGCGGTGCGGCAATCCTCAGGACCATTTGTCCTGTGTCCAGGTTGTCGGAACGAATGGCAAAGGATCTACCTCTGCCATGCTGGCGAAAATCTTACAGACGGCCGGATATAAAGTGGGATTATCCACGTCTCCCCATCTGGTAGATGTAAATGAGCGTATCCGGATAAACGGCGATCCTGTCTCCATGGCGGTAATCGAAGAATTTGTCGAAAAATATCAGGCGGATATCCTGGAGATCGGATCTTCTTTTTTCGAGATTCTGACCGCTCTTGGATTTTGGTATTTCGTCCATGAAAACGTGGATATCGCTATTCTGGAAACGGGATTGGGCGGACGATTGGACAGTGTTTCCGTTTGTCATCCCTGGGTGATTTTGGTGAGTTCAATATCATTTGACCATACGAATATTTTGGGTGATACACTGGAAAAAATTGCCTTCGAAAAAGCAGGCGCTTTTAAACCCGATGTTCCTTGTGTGTCCGTACCCCAATTACCGGAAGTTGAAGCAATTCTGAGAACACAGGCTGCGGCAAAAAATTCTAAAATTACTTTTACTGACCCAATTCAGATATCACATATGGAAATCGGCATTCCCGGCGAGCACCAAAAACAAAACGCCAGTCTGGCATGTGAAGCGCTTCACCATCTTCCATTGGCGGTGGATGAATCGTCCATCAGGGCAGGACTAAAAACAGTAGTCTGGTATGGGCGTTTTCAGATGATCCGTCAGGCACCCCTCATTATTTTTGATGTGGGGCACAATTCATCCGGGATAGCAACTTTTATCAGTACCTGGAAATCAATAGCCGTCACCGGGCGCAAAAATTTAATCATTTCCCTGCAAGAGAAGAAAGAGATCCGGGATGTGGCAGATGACCTTCAACGGCAATTTCATGACGTTATTTGCACGGAGGCGCCCGGCGGAAAACCCATGGACGCCCTTCAGTTAATGTCATATTTTCGGCCATCTGATCATCTCAAAGTCATGAAGGATCCCAATGAAGCTATTCAAACAGTATTGGAACAAATGACGGTCAATGATAGTTTGGTTATCCTCGGAAGTCATTATCTTGGACCAGCGGTAAATAAAAATTTTGAATTATCTTTTCAATCGTTAGAAAACAGTATTAAGTTTTCATGAGGACAATCCAAAAATTTCTCCAGGGTATATCATTTTTTTCACACACATAATACTTAGAAAACAATCAATCATATTAAATAAGGATTGCGATGGAGATTAACGATCTACAAGCGCTGAAAGTCAAGGAACTACAAAAACTTGCAAACGATATCGGAGCGACCGAATTTTCCGGCATGCGTAAGCAGGAGTTGATCAAGCTGATCTTAGAAATTCAGGCGGAGACCAATGGAAATATTTTTTCAACCGGAGTTCTGGAGATACTTCCTGACGGATACGGATTTCTACGATCCCCCGATTACAGTTACCTCCCGGGGCCGGACGACATTTATGTATCTCATTCCCAAATTAAAAAATTCGGATTACGTAAAGGTCATCTGGTATCCGGGCAGATCCGCCCGCCAAAGGATAATGAACGGTTTTTTGCCCTGTTAAAGGTATCGACGGTGAATGAACTGCCTCCTGAGGAGTCCCGTAACATTATTCACTTCGATAATCTGACACCGCTTTATCCTGAAGAAAAAATTAAACTTGAACGGTCTACAAAAGATTATTCAACCCGCATTATTGATATGATGTCCCCCATTGGCAAAGGTCAGCGCGGGTTGATCGTCGCCCAGCCGAAAACCGGTAAAACCATTCTTCTGCAAAAGATCGCCAATGCGATCACCGAAAATCATCCGGAAATCAAACTGATCATCCTGTTAATCGATGAACGTCCGGAGGAAGTCACGGACATGGAACGAAATGTGGATGCAGAAGTCGTAGCTTCCACTTTTGATGAACCGGCGGAACGGCATGTAACGGTTTCTGACATGGTGATTGAAAAAGCGAAGCGATCGGTGGAGTGTGGGAACGACGTGGTTATTCTGCTGGATTCCATAACCCGTCTTGCCCGTGCCCATAACACCGTGATTCCCCACAGCGGGAAAATTTTGTCCGGGGGTGTCGACGCCAACGCATTGCACAAACCCAAACGATTTTTTGGCGCCGCCAGGAATGTAGAAGGCGGAGGAAGTTTAACCATCATCGCCACTGCACTTATTGAAACGGGCAGCCGAATGGATGATGTGATATTTGAAGAATTCAAAGGCACGGGAAACATGGAACTGGTACTTTCCCGGGAACTCAGTGACCGGAGAATATTCCCCGCGATCAATATTTCCCGATCCGGTACCCGCCGTGAAGAAAAACTGACAGGAAAAAAGGATTTAAGCCGGATTTGGCTGTTACGGAAACTGTTGAATGAAATGCCCAATGAAGAAGCGATGGAATTCCTCCTTGAAAAGCTCAACCGTACTAAAAACAACCGTGAGTTTTTAGATTCAATGAGTACCTGATTCTGCACCGCCCCCATCACTAATAAATTATTATACCTGATTCCATTCCATGATACATGAAGTAAAACAATTTGATTCACCCGGCGCCGTTTTTATTCGGTGTCGAAGTGATGAACCCGTTCTGGCAACCCCATTTGTGATTAAAGGAGCGATCATCAAATCATTCCCCAATGAAAAATTTATATCCTTTATCAATGGCGACATGCGCGGAACACTTGCCTATCCCAGAATTCAGGTTAAAATACTACGCGGGCAACTGTGTTTTTTTGCTGTTAATGAGGGCATGTTCCCAACCATTGCCCTTGCCCGGCAATTGGAAACCCTCAAGATCAATGGAAAGGAAATTATCTTTACATCCAGTGATGAGGATAACTTTCCTGACCCGTTTTGTACGACACCTGGGAAATATCATAAATATAAATTCATTACCCCCTGGGTTGCACTGAATGAAGTACAAATATACCGGTATGAACCTATGTTTACCGATGAAAGACGGAAATTTCTAAGCGCTATCCTGGAAAAAAATCTCGAATTCATTTTAAAAGACCTTGGTGCAGAATCCATCGAGCCGATCCAGGTTCGGTTTCGTGCCAGTTCTCTTACCCCAAAGATCGTTCCATATAGTAAATTGGGTTCTTTTAAAGGCTATTTCACAACAAATATCGACCTGCCGAATTATCTCGGATTGGGGAACAATATTACCAAAGGTTTGGGCACCGTAATCAAATGGAAGTACAGACCTCGTTCCAACCATCTGGGGAATATTGATGATGAAAGCAACAGCGGTGATCAGGATCATTTCGAATAACCTCTTGTTTTAACGAGTATTACGTTCATGTTTACAGATCGAATCGGACGAATTCAACCTTCAGCCACTCTGGCGATGACTGCGAAAGCTGCAGAGCTGAAAGCCAAAGGGCTGGATGTAATCAACCTGAGTGTGGGTGAACCGGATTTTCCAACCCCCGAAAATATCCGAAATGCAGGGATAAAAGCCATACAAAACGGATATACCCGTTATACCCATGGGTCAGGAATGTTACCCCTACGCGAAGCGGTGTGCATGAAATTGAACCGGGATAATCAGCTTGTCTTCACACCGGACGAAATTCTAATCTCCTGCGGTGGTAAGCACTCCCTGTTTAATGCCAGTATGGCGTTGTTTCAAACCGGCGATGAAGTGATCGTCTTTACACCGTACTGGGTTTCTTTTCCTGATTTTGTTTCGGTAACCGGTGCGAAGCCGGTTTTTGTTTCCACAGATTCAGCCAGACAATACGAGCCGGTTTTCGAAGAACTTAAGGAGAAGATCACTCCCCGCACCAAGGGAATGATCATTAATTCTCCATCCAATCCCACTGGGGGAGTGTGGAGCGATGAAGCCATCCGAAAAACCCTTGCGATCGCCAATAAACATGATCTGTGGGTGTTATCCGACGAATGTTACGAGCAATTAACGTATGAAGTCCCCTTTAAAAGTATCGCCACCTTTTCACCATCCGATACCAGAATTTTAACATTTCAGAGCTGCTCGAAAACCTATGCCATGACCGGTTGGCGAATCGGTTATACTGCAGGCGACGCCCGGGTTATAAAAGCCATGGGAAAATTACAGGGACAGAGCACATCCTGTCCTAACTCCATTGCCCAATTCGCAGCGATCGAAGCATTGACCGGTGATCAGTCCGCTGTCGGTGAGATGCGTCAGAAATTCCGGACCCGGCGTGATTTGATGGTTGACCGCTTAAACGCCATGGATGGTGTTCGATGCGAAATTCCATATGGAGCATTTTACGTGTTCCCGGATATCAGAAGCTACTTTGGGAAAACTACCGGGGGCAAAAAAATCATGACCCCCAATGATCTTTCGTTATATCTGTTGGATAAAACAACCGTGGTATCCGTACCTGGTGAAAGTTTTGGTTCACAGAAGAATATCCGGTATTCTTATGCCGCCTCCGAAGGCGACTTAATGAAGGCGATGGACCGGATTGAGAAAGCCCTGCAAGAGATTCAATCGTAAACCAATACCTGTTTTTCTCGTTAATCGCACAATACGTTGGATGGGAACTGGCATAAAACAATATCCCTGCAGCAATATTCAAGTCTCTATTCGTACTATCCGTAGGTTCTGATTCAATTTTATTATCAGGGTCAAATTTTGGACTTATAATTCTTCTCTTTAATCTCTCATTAATCATTATAGATTAGAGGAATCCCAAAAAAATATTATCTCTATCTTCCTGTTATTTATTGGAATTTCCTGATGCACGGAGCATCCCTGCCCGAAGTAAAATTCACATCGTGCAAAACATGCCCGATAAGCTGCGGGAAGTACCCCTGACCATTCGCAGTGTGACTGCGTTTGTAATATTCATAACGTCGTACCCCGCAGTACAGAAAGTTATAAATGGACAACTATCCCATCGATCCGTTTGAACAATATTTACTTTACGACGAACGGATGATGCATCATCAAATGAATCCGTAAGCACATTCAAATTTTACAGAATCATTTTTAAAGTCAGGGTGATTGATATAAATTTACAGGCTTAAATCGGAGACAAATGATGAAAAAAGACATACATCCTGAATATAAACTGGGGACAGTCCACTGTGCATGTGGGAACGAATTCCAGGTAAGGATGACCGTTGATAAGATGAATGTGGAAATCTGCAATTCATGTCATCCCTATTTTACAGGCAAGCAAAATCTGGTGGACACCGCCGGTCGTATTGAAAAATACATGAAAAAATATAATCTCAATCAAAAAGATTTATAATCAACCACCTCTTAGGAAAAGGCGGCGCTTATTTTCGATAAGTCCGCCTTTTCTTTTATCCCGATGAAATTTAATTACCGATTGATCACCGTTATTCTGTCCAAATCCTCGATTTTAGTCGGCGGGCAGGCAGTCATTGAGGGTGTCATGATGAGGGTTCCCGGAGCCTATTCTACAGCGGTCAGAAATCCCAAAGGTGAAATTCAAACAGACCGGCATGAATTCGTATCCCTCACCGAGCAGTACCCGTCGCTGAAATTACCATTGGTCCGGGGGATTGTATCCCTGTTTGAAGCCATGAAGATCGGCATTAAGACCCTGACATGGTCTGCGGATATCGCCATTCCTGAAGGTGAAAAGCCGAAGGATAAAAACAAATTTTGGGAATCCCTGTCATCTTTGGTAGCGTTGGTTCTTGCGGTGGGATTATTCTTCATCGCCCCCATTGGAATCACCAGTTGGTTGTTCGATAAAAATAACGAACCGTTTTTATTCAATATTTTATCGGGAATTTTTCGCATTACCATATTTCTGGCGTACCTCACAGCCATATCGATGATGAAGGATGTGAAGCGATTATTCCAGTACCACGGTGCAGAACACAAAACCGTGTATGCCTTTGAAAGTGGGGGTCCGCTGGATGTGGAAAACGCCCGGAAATTTCCGACACAGCACCCCAGATGCGGGACGAGTTTTATTTTCATTATCATGATTGTCGCGATCCTGTTTTTTGCCGTGATTGATACGGTGTTCATTCGGTTTATCGGTGATCTGACGGTCTGGAAAAGGCTGATCGTACATTTACCGTTAATCCCCATTGTCGCAAGTTTGGGGTATGAAGTGCTGAAGCTGACGGCGAAACATCGGGGAAATCCTGTCTTTCGGGCATTTGCTCAACCCGGGATGTGGCTGCAGAATATCACCACAAAACCGCCGGATGATACTCAACTGGAAGTCGCCATCGTTTCACTCAAGTCCGCATTTGGGGATACGCTGCTCCATTATATGGGACAAAAGTATGAAGCAGAGGCCATCGGATAATGATTGACAAACTGAAAGAGATCCTCCGGAGATTCCAGGAACTCAACCAACGGCTCTCCGATTCCAATATCGTTTCCGATGTAAAAGAATATACCCGGCTTTCCCGTGAACACCGGAATTTGGATCACCTGGCAGAAAAAAGTCTCGAATACCTGAAAACAACAGAACAACTGGAGGAATTCGGGCAAATATTGTCCGGGAACGACGACGAACTCAAATCGATTGTCCAGGATGAGTTGGAGGACCTGAAGGAAAAGGTCATCAGGCTGGAAGAGGAACTGAAGATTTTACTTATCCCCAAAGACCCGGATGATGATAAAAATACGATCCTTGAGATTCGCAGCGGTACCGGCGGAGAAGAGGCGGCGTTGTTTGCCGGCGATCTTTATCGGATGTATATGCGGTATGCCGAACGGATGAATTGGAAAACCGAAATCATGACGATGAATGAATCTGAAACCGGCGGCATCAAGGAAGCGGTGGTCAGCGTCACAGGAAACGGCGCATATGGCGATCTGAAATTTGAAAGTGGCGTCCATCGGGTACAGCGGGTCCCTGCTACAGAATCCAGTGGCCGGTTACACACCAGCGCCGCCACCGTAGCGGTTCTACCGGAGGCTGAAGAAGTGGACGTTCAAATTGTGGAATCCGAACTGAAAGTGGACACGTACCGGTCATCCGGCGCAGGAGGTCAGCACGTGAATAAGACGGAATCCGCCATCCGGATCACCCACTTGCCCACGGGGTTGGTTGTCACCTGTCAGGATGAAACCTCTCAACATAAAAATCGGGATAAGGCGATGAAAGTCCTGCGGTCACGTCTGTATGAACTGGAACAGAAAAAACTTCATAAAGAACGGGCGGAAGAACGAAAATCCATGGTCTCTACCGGTGACCGAAGCGCCAAAATACGAACATATAATTTTCCTCAGGGCAGGGTCACAGATCACCGTATCAACCTGACCCTTTACAGATTGAACAATATCATCGAAGGCGACCTGGCAGAATTGATTGAAGCGATGAAAATCGCTGATCTGAAAATCAAATTGGGAGAAACATAACTGCGATGAGTTCAGGCAGATCGCCCATGCCGTGGTGTCTCTCGAATTTTACCGGAGGTCTTCCCTCCGCTCCAACAACCTGCCCATTTACCCGCTGAGTCTTATCCCGATTAAAGCATACGACCGCTGGACATGAATATCATAAATTTGTACCCATAAATTCATTTCATCATCGGAAAAATGATCCAGAATCAAACCAAAATATGGCGGGTGATCGATTTGATCAATTGGGGAGAATCATACTTCAAATCGAAGGCTGTCTCGAATGCGCGCCGGGAGGTGGAATGGCTGTTGTGCCATATCCTGAATTGCCGGCGGATCGATCTCTATCTTGAATTTGAAAAGCCGGTATTTGAGAAGGACCTCCGCCTGTTTAAATCTTTCTTTCAACGGCGGTTATCCGGTGAGCCATTTCAGCATATTATTGGTAAAGCGCCATTTTATGGACGAGATTTTACCGTGAACTCCAACGTCCTCATTCCCCGGCCGGAGACAGAAGTGATCATTGATGTCCTGAAACAGCGGGGCGGACGCTCAGATGTTTTAGAAGTTGGTACAGGCAGTGGATGCATCGCTGTTACGCTGATCAAAGAAAATCTTGCCGACCATGTCATCGCTACTGATATTTCAAAAGAGGCGCTGGAGATCGCCCGTGAAAATGCTGCCCGCCTGGAAGCGGAGAATATCTCATTCAGGCGGCATGATTTTCTCAAAGACCCGATTTCTTCGAAATTTGATGTGGTCGTTTCAAATCCTCCATATGTAGGGAAGGATGAAATTGCCGGACTTGATCCGGTCGTGGTAAAGTACGACCCCCTGGAGGCGCTCACTGACCATAGCGACGGAGTTTCCTTTTACCGTCGGTTTGCGGATACCGGTCACAGGCTGTTACGTCCCGGCGGAGTGATTGTGTTGGAGATCGGGGGATCTCACCAACGGGAAATTATCGGGAGCCTGTTTACTGCGGCGGATTATCTGATTTCATTTCATGACGATCTTCAACACGACCCGAGAGTCGCGGTGATCACGCCAAAGACAGACTGACTGCCAGATGCGCGCCTATTGGATCATTATCCGGCCATTAAATGTGACCTTCGCGGTCTTTTCCCTGTTGATCACCGCCGATATCATCCACCGGCTTTCAATCACCCTGACGCTAATCATGGCAGGCGGGGTGATCGCCGCCTTCACCGCCGCCGGGAATATCATGAATGATATTTTCGATCTGCCCATCGATAAAATTAATCGTCCGGAGCGCCCAATGGTATCGGGGAGGATCTCACGGTCCGCGGCCATCGGTTATGCAACGGTACTTTTTCTCCTTGGCGGATGCGGTTGCCTGTGGCTAAACCCGGCAGCGCGGAACCTGGCGTTGATAGTAATCTTGCCGACACTATTATTATATACTCCAATATTCAAAAAAATTCCCCTGACTGGGAATGCCGTCGTCGCCGCTTTGCTGGGAACTGTTTTTATTTTCTCAGAGATTGCCCTCATGGGACGGGCAGACAAGATGTGGTTCCCCGCCGGACTCGCCTTTGGTTTGACATTTATCCGTGAACTGGTGAAAGATATGGAGGATATCGCCGGTGATGGAAAGCTGAGGATCAAAACCTTTCCCGTGAGATACGGAATGGTAACGTCCTATTATGTCCTGATCGCGGCCACCGTTATTCTGTGCATGTATGCTGTTGTTCCGTATTTCATGGGCAGGTTTGGGTACGTCTACTATGGATTATTAGTTTGCGGCGTTGAATTACCACTCCTGTTGAGTCTGGGGTGGTTATCTAAAAAAATGACTGCATTGCGGTGCAGTACCGTATCGATGGTTTTAAAATTCTGTACGTTAACGGGCCTGGCGGTCATTTGGAGTATCAAGCTGTATTAATCACTCAGGACATCCCCGGCGAGGACTTTTTAACCCGGGTTTATCCCGTATTTCCAAAGGTGATTCAGAGAAAGAAATGTCTAAAATTCGGTAATCTGAAAAATAAGTTAAAATATTTATCCGGTCTGAACATAAAAAATATAATCGGTCGGATTTCAGGAGCTTGAATTAAGACAGAGTCATCTTTTAAGTCTGAAATAAAATGTTAAAAACAAAACTTTTTATGATAAAACTGATAAATAAAAAACAGACCGGATAAGATTTTCCAATTATAAATATTTCTTTGCAGGTTTACGATAGAAACCGATAATTTCACACATGATAATCATGACGGATTTTGTGATAAAATGTAACAAATGCGGGAAGATTATTTTCAAAATCCTACTCTCATCTCAACAATTTTCAATTCAACTAAATAACATCGGAGGAGATAAATGAACAAATTCCTAAATAAAATTCTGGTTGTTGCCCTTGTCATGACAGGTCTGTTTGCCGGTACTATTACCGGTAAAGTGACAGATGCATCATCCGGAAAAGAATTGGCAGGCGCAAACGTCATGGTGGATGGCACCGGTCTCGGCGCTGCTGCTGATGCAAACGGAATGTATCACATCACCAATGTTCCCAATGGAACAGTTACCATAACTGCATCTATGATCGGTTATAAAAAAATGAGTAAAACCGTTACGGTTAGTGGAATGGTTAACCTGACCTTTGAGTTATCTTCATCAGCCCTACATCTGAATGCGCTGGAAGTTCTTGCATCCCGTGCAACCCGAACGACTCCTGTTGCGTACAGTAACATAGAAAAGTCTGATATTGAGTTAAGACTGGGTTCACAGGATATTCCCATGATACTGAACACGACACCGAGTGTATACGCAACCCTCCAGGGGGGTGGCGCCGGTGATGCAAGAGTAAATGTCCGTGGATTTAATCAACGAAACGTGGCAATTATGATCAATGGTGTACCCGTAAATGATATGGAAAACGGCTGGGTCTATTGGTCCAACTGGGATGGTGTGGCGGACGCTACATCCTCTATCCAGATGCAAAGAGGGTTAAGCGCTGTTAATCTGGCAACGCCCTCAATCGGGGGTACAATGAATATTATCACCGACCCTTCAGGACATGATCGGGGGGGGAAGTTCAAGCAGGAAGTCGGCGAAGGTAATTTCACAAAATCTACTCTGTCATACCATTCGGGTTTAATAGGTGACAAATGGGCTTTCAGCGGAACGGTCGTCCGAAAAGTGGGCGACGGTATCATCGATAAAACATGGACGGATGCATGGGCATATTACCTGGGCGCCAGCTATGCACACAGTGAAAAGCACCGTTTTGAATTATATGCCCTGGGCGCACCCCAACGTCACGGGCAGAATCGATATAAGCAAAATATTGCTGCTTATGACAGCTCTTACGCACGAAGCCTGAGCGACTATGATCCTGGTGGTATTGATGCATACACTCAGTCCAGCTCTGGTCAGCTCTACAATGAAAACTGGAATGTGATCGATCCGGATTATAATGGTCAGGAATATTTCTACATGTACGGTAAAAATATGAAAAGTCGGCATAATCCCAATTATCTGAACGAGATCGAAAATTACTTCCACAAACCTCAGGTGAATCTGAACTGGTACTGGACGCTGGATGAGAAGACCCGTCTATCCTCCATCTTCTATTTCTCCGGGGGCTCAGGAGGCGGTACCGGAACATTCGCTGACATGCAATGGGATTATAGTGGTCCCTCCAGAAGGGCGAACTGGAATGCAACAATTGCAACGAATATGGACACATTGAACCGGTATGGTAATCCAAAAGAAGCAGGACAGTCTGTGGGTTTCTTACGGAACAGTATTAATCGCCAGTGGACCTTGGGCGCTATCTCAAAAATAAATTATGACTACAGCAATGAGTTAAAATTTCAGGCAGGCATAGATTGGCGAACGGCTGAAATTGAACATACCCGTGAGGTTAGAGACCTTCTTGGCGGAGACTATGCAGTGAATGGAAAATATAATACGGCATCAGCTTCTTATAGTAAATTGTACAACGAATTTGACGAAAGCGCTGACGATGCAAAAGTAATCCGTGGGGATAATATCAATTATTTTAATACGAATACCGTCGATTGGTTAGGTTTCTTTGGGCAGGCAGAATACAAAACAGATATGTATTCTCTGTATGGAATGGGAGGGTACTCCATGATTCAATACAGTCTGGTTGACCATTTCAAAAAAGCCATGAACTATTCTGGTTCGCTCGCCACGGATAAAGGTGAATTGTTACTACTGTCTGACTGGTTCACCAGCATTCAGTATAAAGGTGGCGGATTATATCGTCTGAATGATGAAGTTGACATTTTCGGGAACTTCGGGAACGTTGAAAAAGTGCCAATTTTTGATAATGCGATTGATGACATCAATGCGACTGTTTCCACAAATCCCAAAAATGAAAAATTCATCAGCACTGAATTCGGGTTGAATTACCGTGCAATGAATGGTATACTGTCCGCAAAGATCAATGCGTACTTCACCACATGGGAAAACCGGACACTAACCCGGACCGTAAATACCGGCGCCGGATCCAGTGGTGATTCCGACATTATCTTCCTAACCGGATTAAATCAACAACACAACGGATTTGAAATCGAAGCCGCATATCAACCTATGGACATGGTTCGCCTGGATGCCGCACTCTCTATAGGCAACTGGAAATTCACAGATGATGCTTTCGGAACCTATAAGAACTATGAAACCGGTGCCAGCGAAGATTATAAATATGCAGTCAATGGATTGAAAGTAGGTGATATGCCCCAGACGATTGTCGCCTTATCCGCTTCCGTATTCCCTGTGGATGGCCTGACCCTTCAGGGTGTTTTGAACATCTATAGCAATCACTACGCCAACTGGGAACCTGAAAACCGTGAAGTCACCTACGATGACGGGGTTGAAATTGCTGACAGAGATCAAAACTGGAAAACCCCCAGCTATATGAAAATCGACCTTCACGGATATTACAACCTGCCGGTTGACCTGGGGAATGTAAAAGTTCAGGCATTCTTCCATATCTTTAATGCCCTGGATGAAACCTATATTCAGGATGCCACGGATAACAGTAATTATAACGCATATACCGGCGACGCCGACCCCGACGACCCCGCCGACGACGGCAAAAACCATAAGGCTGACGACGCTGAAGTCTTTTTGGGTACTCCCCGGTCATTCAATATAGGTTTAAACTTCGATTTTTAAATCGATCCTTTATAAAAAGGAACATAAAAAAAGCCCGGCAGTTGCCGGGCTTTTTTTATTGTCAATCCTGTCGGAAATGACAACCAATACTGTTTTTATTCTCCCAGGCGGCTAAGGCAACGATAATGGAAGTCCGCACACCATTGCGTAATCCGATCAGGCTATCTGTAACCATGGACATCCGGTAGAATATTTCGATTTCAGTTTCCAAATTCCGTAATTCCCTTAACGCCCGTTCCAGCCGGTTGGTAGTACGTGCCAATCCCACATAATTCCACATGATGTTCTTGATATAACTTAGATCCTGACTGATCAATGCGGGGTCGGGTATTTCCAGGCTGTCTTCATGCCACGGTGGAATTTCTGATGGGGAGGGATGGGGTTGACTTGTGATTGAACGGGACGAAATATGACGCGCCGTCCGATAAGCCCACACGAGTCCTTCCAGTAGAGATGTGCTGGCAAGGCGGTTGGCGCCATGGACACCCGTGCATGAAACTTCCCCAATGGCATATAAATGATTAACGGTAGTTTGTCCGTTAATATCCACCCAGATACCGCCGCAATTGTAATGAGCAGCCGGTACAACCGGTACCAATTCCTTCGTTATATCTATTCCATATTTCAAACAATTCAGACAGATACCGGGGAATTCGCTTCGGATCTTCGATTCTGGAATGTAACCGGCAATATCAAGATAAACATTGGGAACATCTTTTAGAAGCATCTCTTCATGGATACTTCGCGCCACCACATCCCGGGGGGCAAGATCTTTCCATTGTTCGTCATACCTCTGCATAAAAGGTTCACCATTTGCATGCACCAGCTTTGCACCTGCGCCCCGAATGGATTCGGTGATTAAAAATAAAGGTGTGTTCCGCCGGAAAAACGCGGTGGGATGAAATTGAATAAATTCGTTATTGATGACTCTGGCGCCGGCCCGGTATGCCATCGCAATACCATCCCCTCTGGCGCCCGCGGGATTTGTTGTTCGAAGGTAGATCTGACCCAGTCCGCCTGATGCCATTATTACCATTTTAGAAAGACACCGGATCACCCGGTTTTGGCTCCGATCCAGAATATAGGCGCCTACGCATGAATGTGGTTCATATATTGAAAGCCGGTTTGTGGAATGGTGTGCAGGTGTCAGAAGGTCGATGGCTGTATGACTCGTCAGAAGTGTGATACCGGGATGAGTTTTCAATCTGTTGATCAGGGTCTGCTCGATCAGTTTGCCGGTAACATCCGCAGAGTGGATAATTCGCGGGATGGAATGTCCCCCCTCCCGTACTATAGAAAGTTCCTTGGATTTTTCCCTGTCAAATCCTACACCGTATTTTTCGATCAATAACTCTTTTACCAGTCCGGGACCAGATTCAATAAGCACATCCACCGCCGCCGGGTTACAGTACCCTGCGCCGGCATTAAGAATGTCCTTCCTCAGAAGAGCAGAAGTATCCTCCTGCCCCCGAAATATGATCCCACCCTGAGCATAAAAAGTGTTGGATTCTTCCGGTTCATACTCCCGCGTGATTACGGTTACCGGGATATGCTCATCTGCCAGTTGCAGCGCTGCGATACTTCCGGCGATTCCGCATCCTATGATCAATACGTCCGTTTGCAGGCATTCACTCACATTGATCATCCAATGGCGATCATACGCTGTACTGCCGCCGCTGCCCTGATGCGGATATTTTCAGGCACTTCGACGACATATCTTTCAAATTTTATCGCGTCTCTGGTCTCTTCCAGCGTGATCTCGTTCATATGAGCACATCTGATGCTGCATAGCCGAAGTAATTCTTTTTCAGGATGAGCCACGGCGATATTGTCTGCCATACTGCATTCTGTTAACAAAAGATAGCGTGAGACACCGGACTGTTCCACGAATTTGATCATCGCCGAGGTACTCCCGGTGAAATCTGAAGCCTGAACCACCTCCGGGCTGCATTCGGGATGAGATAATATCACTGTATCCGGAAACTGCCTGCGGATATTTCCGATATCTTCTACTGAAAACAACTCGTGAACTTCACATCTGCCTCGCCAGCCTATAAACTGAACATCAATATCAGTCCGTTCTTTTTGCGCTGTGGTATCCTGCAAGGATGGAAAAATGATATGTTTCCCGGTTTCATGAGCCACATTTTTTGCCAGGTATTCATCGGGGATAAAGATAACGGTATCCACACCCAGGGATTCTACGACGGCTGCCGCATTGCCAGAAGTACAACAGATATCACTTTCAGCTTTCACGTCCGCATACGTATTAATATAGGTAACTACCGGTACACCCGGGTACATTGACCTAAGCCGGCGTACATCATCAGCGCTAATGCTTTCGGCGAGTGAACACCCTGCCTTGCGCGCAGGCAGTAAAACTGTTTTTTCAGGATTCAGGATTTTGGCGGTCTCGGCCATAAACTTAACACCGCAAAATACGATAATATCAGCATCGGCCTGAGCAGCCCTCCGACTGATCTCCAATGAATCTCCGGTATAGTCAGGTACAAAATGGAACAGGGCCGGCTCCATGTAGTTATGACCCAGGATGACCATGTTTTTTTCCTGTTTCAACTGTCTTATCTCTGCCACCAGCTCCGCTTTATATTTCAGTTCGATGTCCGGGATGATCCCGTTCAATTTTGTAGCCATATCCGAATATAAATCCCGGTAATCCTGCATATTATCCTTTGCTATGGTTTGAATATTATTAAGCTGATATCCATGGCTCTCACCGAATGGGTAATTCTGCCAATGGAAATGTAATCTACGCCGGTCTCTGCAATGGCTGCGACATTGTCCAGATTTACATTACCTGATACCTCAACGGGATATTTTCCGTTTATCTCACTGACGGCTATTTTTATCTCATCAAGAGACATGTTATCCAAAAGGATACGATCAATTTTAAGTGTCAACACTTCCTGCAATTCCTGAAAATTTCTAATTTCAACAATGAGCTTTCGACCCCGAAGATCAGCCTCGAGCACCCTTGATACGGCATTGGTAACGGAACCGGCAGCGGTAATATGGTTGTTTTTGATCATCACCATATCGAACAGGCCGAAGCGATGATTTTCACCTCCGCCGGTTTTTACTGCCAATTTATCAAAATACCGAAGTCCCGGTGCTGTCTTCCGTGTATCCAGAATTACTGCTTTCGTGTGTTTTACCCGATCCACGAATTGCCGCGTGAGGGTTGCGATACCGGACATCCTCTGCAAAAAGTTCAACGCGGTTCTCTCTCCTGACAACAGCGCCCTCCCCGGACCGGATACTTCAGCCACAATTTGCTGAGGGGTTACCGGACATCCCTCCCTGATCATGGCGTGCATATGTGATCTCTCGTCCGTCAGTCGAAATACTTTTTCAGCAATCGACAGCCCTGCAATGATTCCTGCTTCTTTAACGATAATCCGTCCGGATAATAATAGATCTTCCTGTACCGTGGCATTGGAGGAAATATCACCGTCACCCAGATCCTCCGCCAGGGCTTGTTCCAGAATAATTTGGATGGGATCACGTTGATTTTTCATCAATGATATACAACATTTGGTTCTGAACGTTTTGCCGGTAATTTTTAACTGATCAGAGAATATTTCACCCCATGATGTCTTCACCCCCATCCACCCGTATCGTATTTCCGGTAAGCCAGCTGTTTTCAGATAGACCCAGCAGGGCGATGGTCTGCGCTACGTCATCAGGAACAGTCAGTCGTCCTCCCGGATTCAGTTTGACCGCATAGTCGATCATGTCAGCGCTCCCGGGAATTTTCCGAAGTGCGGGCGTATTGGTAACACCCGCCTGAATCGTATTACTGGCGATCCCATGAGAGCATAATTCTACCGCTAGTTGACGGCAGTAGGATTCCAAGGCTGCTTTGGCTGCAGACACGGCGCCATAACTTTGCCACTGCCGGTGTCCTCCTGAACTGGTCATGCCAAAAATCTGACTCCCTTTCTGCAGCAGACCCGCATAAAACAGATCCTGTGCCCAGTATAAAATGCTGCAGGCCATCACATCCAAAGTCATCTCAATCTGACGCTGGGTAAGGGAATGGATCAAATCTTCCCCAATCACCGGCTTTAAGGCACCGAATGCCAGTGAATGCATCAGTATTTTAACGCGGATATTTTCCATGCCTGATAATTCTGCGACGATCTGCTTCCTGGCGGGTTCGTCTGTTGCGCTCACATTGTTGAATATAACATGTACGCCTTCGGATTTCAACTCTCCGATAAGTTTGTCAATCGGTTCCATTGCCGCACGGCGATCCAGATGGACGCCGTAAATATGGATTCCCTTTTTCGCCAAAGCACGGGCAGTCGCTGCGCCAAAGCCACTGGATGAACCCAGAATAACAGCCCAATCAGACATTTTCTCTCCTTATAAATTACACAAATTTAGAACCTCCGGTTCCAGCCTTTCAACGGATTACCACCCGGTTATTACATGAGAAAATCAGATATCCTTCACGTGTTGTCAAATTGCTATTGATTCCGCCTTTGGTTTTAGCCCCCGGTACTGAAATACCACGGTGGTCGAATACAGAATCAGTCCTGACCAGATACATCCGAATGAAATAAAATGGGATGTCGTGAACGGCTCATTAAACAGAAATACCCCTGAAAGCAGCTGTCCTGTAGGGGCAAGGTACTGGATAAACCCCACTGTGATATACGGAATACGTTTTGCGCCGTGAGCAAATAATAACATGGGAATTGCTGTCACCACCCCAGAGCCTAACAACAATGCGTAAATAGTTCCACGCGCTGATCCGAAAAAACCCGGCGCGCCGGTAAACCAGATCAGATACCCCAATGCCAGGGGAAATAAAATCATCAATTCGACACAAAAGCCGGGCACGGACTGTACCTGTGCTGTTTTCCGGAGTAACCCGTAAAATCCAAATGAAAATGCCAATGCCAGGGCGATCCAGGGTAACCTGTGAAATTCAATGGTCAGAAAGATCACCCCGATGACGGCGAGAACAACAGACACAAACTGCCACCGGTGAAGCTTTTCCTTTAAAAAAATGATTCCCAATACCATATTAAACAGCGGGTTGATAAAATAACCCAGACTGGCTTCAACGATATGGTCATGATTCACTGCCCAAATATAAAGCAGCCAGTTTATGCCAATCAGAAATGCGGTAAGCATCAGGGTGTACCGTAGGGTCGGGTTCCTTAAAGCCGTTTTTACCTCGCTCCACCGTTGCTGGAAAAATAACATAGATACTACAAACACCAACGACCAGATTACCCGGTGCGCCATCACATGGGTGGAGGGAAGACTCTGCAGAAATTTCCAATAGATGGGAATCATCCCCCAAATGAAAAAGGACGCCGTCGTTGAGAGCGTCCCCCTGAGGGTGTCGGTCATTGGGCGAAGTAGAATATCAATTGGAATTTCATGGTGTAAATTGAGCATAATTACTTACATTTACCGACGAAAATGTGAAGGGAAATTAAAATATGCAGACCGTGACTTTAAGTCGATTTGTCACCCGCCAGGTGAAGGGGGCAGGGAAGTCCTGGGCAGAGGGAATCTCCTTCGAAGAGATCGCCGCCCATGGGGAAATCCAACTGAACCAGGGGAAATTTACCCCGGGTTACCGGGAAGGTGTGGTGCGGGTGGAAGTGGCTGATCATCTGCTGAAGCACTTTTTTTCACCCATGGTCCGGGTTACCGACAATACTCCGCTCGTGGCAGAAGTCCATCGCAGGCGGGAATCTGAAGACCCGTATATCCGCATTCGTGCGCTGAAGGGTGAACCCATGAAAACAGGAAAAGTAGAATTGATCCTGTACCAGCACGAGGTCCTGGCTGAGACTCATGAACATGAGACCGATGCCGATTGGGAACTCATTGCCTTTAACGTCATCCCGGAAGGCATCCGGCACCTGCCGATGGGACCCGTCACCATGATGAGAAACCAGTTGGAATGCCCCGGCGGTACCGCTGCACAGTATTCATCAGAAGAATGGGCAGAATCCGTGAGATTCTGGCAGCAGTATGCAATGTTAGCCTAAATCCATCACCTCTTGAAAATGACAATTAAGCGGGATTGTTATCTCCTCCATTTTTATCGTTTCTAACACAGGGTTATCCATCCCTAAAATAACTCTGGCATGGGAGGGAATGTTTAAACATTTCAACAGGTTGAATAGGATGAGATTTAAAGTCGTTTCTCCCGGAATAACAGGTAAAATCGATGTAAATCCAATCCATATTAAATTTTACCCCTGAATAAAACGGACCTGATAACAATACAAGGAGGGATTTCATGAACGAACTGACACAAATTAAATGCGAAGCCTGCCGGGTAGGCGCACCGAAAGCCACGGAGGCGGAAATGAAACGCTACTTACCTCTGATCCCGGAGTGGAAGGTCATCGATGACGCCGGGATACACAAACTCACCCGGGCTTATTCTTTCCACAATTTCGAATCGGCGTTGGCGTTCACCGTCCTCATTGGTGCCGTCGCCGAGGTGGAGGGACACCATCCTGAGCTGCTGACGGAGTGGGGGAAAGTTACCGTCACCTGGTGGACCCACAAGATCAAAGGACTGCATGTTAATGATTTTATCATGGCGGCAAAATCCGACGGTGAATACACATAAAAAGGGGAAATCCACCAGACCCGTGGATTCCCCTTTTACTTTTCGGTTGAGTTATAAACCGAATCCCATGATCAGCCGGATTTGAACTTCCGGTGCAGAACCGGAAAATGATCGCAGACGAAAAGCGCCCCCAAGGGCTACCCATTTATCCCCTTTTCCATGGGAGATCACCGGTCCTGCGTACAGACTTTGGTCGTTTACAAAGGCTTCCATACCCGGAGCCAGTAATTTGTGTAACCGAAAATTCAGACCTGCAGACACCTTCCAGGCGGCGTTCCAGGAATCGTCATATTCCCATGCTATTTGAGGATTTACCGCAAACGTCCACCGGTTCATAGAGTGAGTGAGGATAAGTTTGGTCTCAATCTCGTGCTCTGAAAATCCGGGGGACCCTTTGTATTCCACATAAGCGATGGGAGAAAATGCGGGTACGAGACGATCCGGCAGACGGTACCTCCAGCGAAGTTTGAATCCCTCATACGTGACCGCCTGACCGGGATTGGTCTTAAAAAGTTGGTAGATTCCGAAATCCAGATGTTCACTCATTCCCACTTCCAACTCGAATTGCTGGACCGTTGATGTGGTGTGTTCCCACTCCTGTGCATCCGATGCAGATGTGGTGAGGTAGGTTTCCAGTTCGGCTTCCCCGGGTGGGGTCATCTGGCTTTCGTAGGTCCAGACGAAGTGCCGTTCATCGCCCCGTATCATATGGCAACAGAGGATAGTGATACAAATCAGTGTAAATAATTTCATGTTTAGTGTCCTTTAATGATTAAAAAAAATGATAGAATACCCATCCAATATTAAATTGAGAATCATTCTCAATAAAAGAAAAAAATAACACAACATCGCCGCCGTTCGCTTACCCGCAGGTGAGAATTCCCATTCTTTTCTAAATTATCCCCCCATGGAATGCCGAAAAATCATACACATTGACATGGATGCATTTTACGCGTCAGTGGAGCAGAGGGACAATCCGGCGTATCGGGGTAAACCGGTTGCGGTCGGCGGGTCGGAAATCCGCGGGGTAGTGACAGCGGCAAGTTATGAAGCACGAAAGTTCGGTGTACACTCTGCAATGCCTTCGCGGACGGCGTATAAAAAATGTCCTCTGATCATTTTTGTGAGACCCCGCTTCGATGTCTATAGTGCCGTATCCCGGCAGATCATGAAAATCTTTCGCGACTACACCGACAAGGTAGAACCCCTATCCCTGGATGAAGCCTATCTGGATGTCACCTGTAACAAAGTCCGGTTCAATTCAGCATCGGCGATTGCCCGGGAAATTCGCGCTCGCATTAAAGCCGAGACTCAACTCACGGCCTCTGCAGGGGTGTCTTATAATAAATTTCTGGCAAAGATCGCCTCCGATTTGAACAAACCCGACGGACTGGCCATCATCCCGCCGGAAAAAGCCATCAGATTTCTGGAAACCCTGCCTATCGAAAAATTCTATGGCATTGGGAAGGTGACGTCGGAAAAAATGAAATCCCTGGGCATCTGTACAGGCATGGATTTAAAACAATGGTCCCGTGAAGGCCTGCTTTTGAAATTCGGGAAACCCGGCGGGTATTACTATCACGCGGTGAGAGGCGAGGACAACCGGGAAGTCTCATCTCTGAGAACGCGGAAATCTCTGGGTGCGGAACGGACTTTCGACGATGACCTGAAAGACCGGGAATCCATGATCATCCAATTGGGTATCATTTGCCGCAAAGTATGGGAACGGATGGAGAAAAAACAATTTACAGGCCGTACCCTTACGCTGAAAATCAAATACCACGATTTTGAGATACACACCCGCAGCCGTACTTTCGGTGAATCGGTCAAGGGGCATGCAGAGCTGCTGGAAAAGTCACTGGAACTGCTCGGCACACCCCATCCGCCCAAAAAACCCATACGATTGTTGGGAGTTTCCTTTTCAAATTTAGAGCCGGAAACAACTGAAGAATCCATAGATCAGATCACCCTGAATTTTTGACGCCGCCGGAATCTTTCAAATAACCATCATCATCCAAAGCATAAAAGGAGTTCCCGATGTATGAATGCTGTCAATGTACCGGAATTGAGAAAATATTTAATGTCAGAACCGCCCGCCGGGAGATCCGTCGTTTTGAAAAACGGGGACCCCGGAAAACCACCCGCTGGCTCATTGAGGGGGTGTCGGCAGGATTAACGGGTGACGGGGTATCCCTCATCGATATCGGTGGCGGGATCGGCGCTATCCAGATCGAATTACTAAAGTACGGTGTGACACAAGTGAACAGTATTGATGCGTCTTCAGCTTATCACGATCTGGCGGCGCAGATAGCGGAAAAGCAGGGTATCGGCGATAAAATTCAGAGAATGCATGGTGATTTTACGGACGAGGCCATTCAACCGGAAACAGCGGATATCGTTACACTGGACCGGGTCATCTGCTGCTACCCGGATATGCAGACACTGGTCTCCAAATCTGCGGGCTTGGCAAAACGGACTTACGGGTTGGTTTTCCCCCGGGAAAGACGACTGTTGAAATGGAGTCTTCCGATGGTACACTGGGTATTGAAGCTCCGCAGGATATCCTTCAAAGTGTACGTCCATTCCACCGCCGATGTGGATGCCATCCTTCAACAGAAGGGGTTTTGCCTGCAGATGGTTCGCAAGTCCCTGTTCTGGCAGATGCGTGTATATGAGAAACCCACAAATGTATAAGGATTTTTCCACAATGTACCGGTCGGGAGAGGGTATCTTCGGTGCCAGACCCGAACCGGTATTAGCAGCCTGGGTAGATCACATCCCCACATTCGCACCGGTTCTGGATTTGGGATGCGGACAGGGGAGGAACAGCCTGTACGTTGCAAAAAAGGGGTTGACGGTGATGGCTGTTGATCCGGTGCCGGAAGCGGTGACACAGACCCTGGAAAATGCGAAACAGGCAAATCTGGAGCTCTTCGCTTCAGTCGCATCCTTTCAGAATTATTCTCCAACGATCCCCGCATTTGGCGCGATCCTGGCGTTTGGTCTCATCCCCATCCTGACCCGCGAAGACATTCGGCTGTTAACTGAACGGATGATGGAATGGACCTGCCCGGGCAGTCTTATGTTCATCACGGCATTCACCTCTGTGGATTCGTCTTTTAAACGCTATTCGGAATCCGGAAAGCAGATTGGAGAACTTTCCTTTATCCTCGATAAAGGAACGATCCGAACCTTTTTGTTGCCCGGAGAAATCCTTCTCCTTTTTCGGGATGTAGAAGTTATTTATCATCGTGAGGAAATTGGTCCATGGCACCGCCATGGGGACAGCCTGCCGGAACGTCACGCATGGGCGCATTTGGTAGCCAAACGAAAATAAAGGAAATTGAGGTCATGAACGCAAACCGAAGCATCAACGGGGAAGTCCTCTGTCACGCAACCATTAGGGAAGTCTGGGATGCCTGGACGACTGAAGAGGGGATTAAATCCTTTTTTGCGTCTGCTGCAGAGATTGAAATGAAGGTTGACGGCAAATATGAAATCATTTTCCATCCGGATGCGGAGCCCGGATTCAGGGGATCGGAAGGGGCAACAATATTAGCAATACAACAGTTTACGATGCTGGCTTTTACCTGGAATGCCCCGCCCCATTTAGCGGATGTCCGAAACCAGAAGACACACGTGGTAATCCGGTTTGAAGCGCAGGACAATGACCGGACCCGGGTCATCTTTCACCACGATGGCTGGGGCACCGGCGGTCAATGGGATGAAGCATTCAATTATTTCTCACTTGCCTGGCTGAGAGTAGTTCTGCCCAGACTGAAAAAACGATTTGACAGATAAGCCGATTCAGAGGGTTCCCCGTATAACAGGATTCCACGGAACATCCTCCTCAGATTGGGCTTAAATCCCTCCGCATGAAATTGATAAATTTCCACCCGATTTACCCTTCTGGTTTTTCTCATCCCGGGAGGATGAAAACCAGAATAGATCCAAACCCAAAAAGGAATAGTGTGAAAAAAGCGATAATATTGAGTTTACTAATCATACCCGTTTGGGGGCAAAAATTAATGATCCCGATGGACCTGTCCCAAACGGATCATCTGAAAGCGTATGGTGTCGCATACTGGGTGCTTGCCCAGGGTACCAACATTGAGTGGCTGTTGAATTACCGCGGCGGGTCTTTCCTTATGGACTATGCTGCCAATATCGACCGGGAATGCGTTTTGAGGGGAGTTTTTTTCGAAAAACCGGATGGCGGGACCTTAGCAACCATCTACGGTACCATCGATGAAAGTAATATGGATTCCGTCCTTTTGGAAAAAGCGCCGGACATTGCGGTGTATTCTCCACCTGATAAACAGCCGTGGGATGATGCCGTCACCCTGGCTCTCACCTATGCGGAGATCAAGTACGATGTGATATTCGATCACGAAGTCCTCACCGGAAAACTGAAGGATTACGACTGGCTTCACCTTCATCACGAAGATTTCACCGGCCAGTACGGCAAATTCTACAGGAATTATCATAATGCTCAGTGGTACCAGCAGGAAGTCGCAAATTCAAAACGAATTGCTTCTCAACATGGATTTGCCTCGGTTCAGGAATTAAAAAAAGCGGTTGCCCGAACTATTTTGGACTATGTTGATAGCGGGGGCTTCATGTTTGCCATGTGCTCGGCAACCGATTCTTTCGATATCTCCTTAGCGGCGGGGAATACGGATATCGTCGCATCCGTATATGACGCCTCCCCTGTGGACCCCGACTATGCCAATAAATTGGACTTCAGCCGGGGGATCGCCTTTGAGAATTATGAACTGTACACCGATCCCAATGTGTATGAGTATTCTACCATCGACGTTCCACCCAGCCACATGCCTACGACCAAGAGTGCAGAGGCAGACTACTTTACCTTATTTGAATTTTCCGCAAAATGGGATCCTGTACCCACCATGCTTACCCAGGACCATGTTGGGGTAGTGAAGGGATTCATGGGTCAGACCACCGGGTTTCGCCGGAGTACGCTGAAAAAAAGCGATGTAATACTGGGTGAAGTCCCCAACGAAGAACAGGTGAAATACATCCACGGAAATGTTGGGAAAGGATCGTTTACCTTTTTAGGGGGACATGATCCGGAAGATTATCGTCATTATGTGGGCGACCCGCCCACCGATCTGGCGCTTCACAGAAATTCTCCGGGGTACCGGTTGATCCTGAACAATGTGTTATTCCCCGCTGCCAGAAAAAAAGACAAAAAGACCTGATCCCCGATTCCACAATTTCTACTGGATTTTTACTCATCCTGATCTGATGAAAAAGCGCCGGATACCCTAAGGCGTACGAACATTTGTTTAAAAGTACAGGGTACAACTCTCCGACGAGCAAAGGTAATAAATGCAAATAATTAAGTAAAATTTACAAATTTTATTTGGAAGTAAGTTTTGTGTGCCTTTAATTTATGTCAGCGTATTCACTGAAATATTTAAACCATGCTTGACATACCTGAAATATTCAATCAACCCCACAACGGATTCGCCGTTGAAAATCTCCCTGTAGTACAGGAGAAGCCCAGATGGACTGAATTTGTATCCCATCTGTCTCAATTTGGAGAATTAGATGTTCCCTCTACCCGGGAGCAATTGGAATCCCTGCTGGCATACGAAGGGGATCCGTCCCACCGGGCTGCATTGATTACCGGCATTGCGAGATGTACCATCGGAGAAGGACAACTGCTGGAGGGCGCCGGCCTGTTGGGATATGCCTACTCCCTGTTACCGGAACATGATCGGGATACCCGGGCATTTGTCTTACTCGAACTGGTGGCATTTTTAGCGATCATTGGCAGTTACGACAACGCTCTCATGATCCTGAAAACGGTTAAGAATCTTACCAACTCAGAATATCTGCTGCGGATCGCTCAATATTACAGTTTGGTGAACGTGGGTAGAAAAGGAGATCCGTCCATCATTGAAGCCCTCAAGGCATCAGCCGAATATTTCGACCATATCGGGCAGAAATCCACGCTGGCCTATCACTACAAAAACATCGGAAACTTCTACGGCAAGTTGGGTGAATATCATCAGACGGATGTGTATTACCAAAAAGCACTGGCGCTGGTTGGTGACCCCAGATTTCAACATATCCGTGCGGCTATTTTTCATGATATGGGAATGATGGAATTTCGCCAGGGGAATTTTGAAACTTCGGAGGAAAATCTCTCCAATTGTGTCAGCATCGCAGACAGTTATTATACTCAAAGCTATGCATTGGGGAACTTGGGATTTATCCATTACACCCGATCCGGTTTTACCCGCTCACTGGCATATTTCGAACAATCTCTGAATATTGCTGTTGATCACGGGGTATTTCATCTGGTCCCCGGCGCCTGCTATTATTTGGGATGCTGCGCCGAACATCTGCATCAGCTAACGTTGGCAGAAGACTATTTTGCCCAGGGAAGCCGGGTTGCCCTGGAACTGGCACAGCAGAAATTCCCGTTAACGGGAGAACGACTGAACGTTGTAAACCGGTATATTGCTTTTCTTCAGGATCATGCATCAGACAGCATGATCGGTTCAGGTAAACTTGATTTTAGTTTTGCCATTGAAAAAACATTGAAGGAAATCCGGGCTGCCTTTCAGGAAACGCTCCTGGATGTGATGATCCACAAATCCGGTTCCGTCAAAAACGCTATTGCCCTGCTGGATATCGCCGAAAGAACATATTCAAAAGCACGGGAAAGAAACCGGAAATTTACCCCTGAAAAGAGCCATGAATGCCTTCTCGTATTCATCCGGCAAAACCAGAATTTGAACTGGAAGGACATCAACCGAAAATTCGATGACCAAATACTGACCTTCCTGTATCATAAATATCATATGAGTAAAAAGGAAATGAGTCAACAACTTGGAGTGAATTATTCAAGACTGGTCATGAGATTTAATCAGATTAAACCGACGGAGCCGGACGGCATTCCGGCGAATTTGAAAATCAATAAAATTGAAGGCAGGTATTAATATGTCTAACTTTATTACTTTTAAAAATTTATTCAAAATATTTGTACTTTCGCTAATGGTTTTACCGGGAGCGCTATCTTCACAGATGAATGATGCAGTGTTCACATTTGGAGTCGTGGATCCGGACGCAGGGACGATGGAAGTGATCATTGAAAATACGGATCCGGTCTATTCGTTCAATGTGTTTATCAGCGGCATCGCGATCAACAATATCTTCGGAGGCGTCATCGATTCGAATGGTTTCAATGTCAATGTGGTGGGAAACCATGAGCATCATATTCACGGTTTTATGCAGGGAATGGGCGGCGAACCCATCGAACCGGGAACACATCTCCTTTTCACTGTGAGTTTCGAATTGATCTACAGTTTAAGCTGTATCTACTCCGCATCCTGTCAGGGAAATGGTCAATCAAATTTCGACGTGGATTTGGAAGCCTGTTATCAATTTGAACCGGAAAATAATGATTCAGGCTACTTCAGTAATATTCTCAACGGATACCTGGACAATTATCTGCAATTTTCCGACACCACCGGTGCAGGGGTCATTTCCTATATCACCATCGAAGAAGCCGTGGAACTGGATTTTGGCGACGATATCGGATTACTGAGTTTTGAAGGATCAACCAATTATGGCGACTGCAGTGATGAATTTGGGGAGATCCTGGTGGGGTCGGAATACTGGCAGGGCGGTCCGATGACCATTCCTGCATACGGCGCCATTGATCAATGTGATGAAGGCGGATTTCAATTACCCGGTTTTATTGCCGGTGACCCGATGTCAATTCACGTATGGGATGCAGATCAGGGAATCGAATATGAGATGGATATCATTCAACGGGATGATATTCCGTGGACACCGGGGCATGTTGTGATCAGCGCCATGAATTTTGGTGCCGTCAGCGGGATGACCGGGGATATCGACAACGACGGTAACATTACTGTTACGGATGTTGTCATCATGATCGCGATGATCCTGGAAACATTTGAAGGAGGGAATCAGGATATAATCCGGGCGGACATAAATCTGGATGAGCGGGTGGATATTCTGGATGTAGTTGCGCTCATAGAGGTCATATTGAACCCATAGCAAAAACTTTGAAGAAAGACGGAAAAATCAGAGACCGGGCAAGACCATTGGCCGGTGACAAGGAACATAAATAGGAAACAATAAGGCATAATGGATAAAGAACGGCGAGGAGTTGTAATGACAAAAAAACGAATATGTTTAGTAAATATCATTCAACCCCCCGCCAGACCGGGAAGAAATTTATTGCAGATGTGCCTGAAGAAAAAGGAAAAATGAAATGAAGCAAATTAAAACAATGATAACGGGATTACTTTTTACCGGGATATTGTTTCTTGGTACAGCCTTTGCGCAAGACCACGGAATGGGCGGCGGTCATCATGGGGGCGGAAATGATGATGGGAATGTACAGGATTCACTCACGGTAATCACCGTATCCGGTGTCGCGGTCGTTGAATCCGGGATGATGCAGGATATGTATTACCTGGATGAAGATGGTGATGGCGAAGCAAACTACCAGTTGAATTTTGGTCCCTGGTGGTACGAGCCGGACAACGGCGTGACCCGTCCTGATGACGGTGTCTATGTGACCATTACCGGCGGGTATTTCGAAGCCGGGGAATCCCAGAATAATGTGATCTTCGTGTATGAGATTAATGGTGAGTTCTGGCGGGATCCTGAAGATATGTTTGGTCATGGACAAGGCATGGGTCACATGGGTGGTAGTCATGAGATGGGTCAGTACGGCAGCCAGCATAGTGGTAATGACATGGACTGGGATGGTAATATGGATTCCCTGGTGGTTGTGACGGTCACTGGAACCGCAATGGTTGACAGCGGAATGATGCATCATTTCTACTATTTAGACGAAGACGGTAACGGAGAAGCAGACTACTTTTTGAATTTCGGTCCCTGGTGGTACGAACCGGACAGCGGCGCTACCCGTCCTGAAGATGGCGATACGGTCACCATCGTTGGCGGGCTTCATAACCAAAATGAAGGAATGTCCACTATCATGGTCTATGAAATCAATGGATTATTCTGGAGCGATCCCCTTGATATGGGAGGATTTGGCGGTGGACACGGGGGCGGCAACCACGATGGCGGATGTGATGACGGAAACGGCCAGGATTCCCTGGTGGTTGTGACGGTCACTGGAACCGCAATGGTTGACAGCGGAATGATGCATCATTTCTACTATTTAGACGAAGACGGTAACGGAGAAGCAGACTACTTTTTGAATTTCGGTCCCTGGTGGTACGAACCGGACAGCGGCGCTACCCGTCCTGAAGATGGCGATACGGTCACCATCGTTGGCGGGCTTCATAACCAAAATGAAGGAATGTCCACTATCATGGTCTATGAAATCAATGGATTATTCTGGAGCGATCCTGAAGGACCCAACGGAAACCCGGAACCCGGAACTATACCGGTGATTTCTGCAGTGAAGTCCTTCCCAAATCCATTTAATCCGGTAACCACAGTTTCCTATTCACTGGATTTTGAATCGACAGTTTCTGTGGATATCTACAATGTAAATGGTCAGCGGGTTGAATCTATTTATTCAGGACATCAACCCGTTGGAAATTACAGCTTCTCATGGGATGCATCCAGACATTCCAGCGGCGCGTATTTCATCCGGATTCTGGGAGACAATGTGAATTCTGTTACCCCGATTATGCTGGTGAAATAATCATCGGTTTCGGCGGACATAAAAAAGAGAGGGAGGCCTGAGGTTTCTCTCTCTTTTTTATGTCCGCCGGATTATCCTAAAATCACCAAGGTGACGCCGCACATTGCCATGAATACTGCGAAGATCCGTCGCAAGGATATGGGTTCTTTTAAAAATATCCATGCAAAGAGCAAAATAAAAATGGTGGCGGTTTGGTTTAAAATACTGGCAATAGAAGCGGTCGTAAAGGTCATCCCAATAAGCCAGCAGGATAAACCCAGAAAGGTTCCCAGGATGGAACTCCCCACCAACGGAAACCATATTTTCTTATTGTAGAAAGGGGTGATGAGATCCCGGGTTCGGCTCACCCAAAGAAAAATGATCAGAGAAAAAATAGCGCCGGGCAATAACCGGAATCCTGCCACCCACATCTGAACACCGAAATCCATGGGCAATTTATTTAGGACCGGTTTGACCAAGACGATACCAAATCCCATCAGCGCCAGCGCAAGAACACCGAGAAAAACGCCGTATCTCAACTCCCTTTTTGATGCCATCACGTGCTGAAACCGAAAGGAAGCAAATAATATAGCAGCGATCACCAACCCCGCCCCGGACAATTGTAGAAGCGTCAGTCTTTCTCCCAACATGAAGTATGCAAAAATGATCACGGATGGACTATACATAGTATCGACAATCGCAGCAAACCCTGCCCCGATAATATTCAGTGATTTGAAAAAGATGAGATCGGCAATTCCGATCCCCACAATACCACTGATGATCAGCCGGGTATAGTCTGAATAGGAAAATCCGTTGATTCCCATGGGGTCGAAGGGCTGTAATAAGGGTTCACCGAGGACCAAAATCGTAATGAAAAACAAAATTTGAGCTAATACATTTTTAAATGGGTTTAAAGCGACCGGCGAAATGGATTCGCCTGTTTTTTTGAACATGATGACCGCTAATGCCCACAGGATCGCACTGATCAGTGAAAAAAATTCGCCGATATAATTTTGAAATAACATTTTAGCTCCGTGGTCTATGCTTCAGGGTTAAAAACAGAATTATGGGGGCGGGGGGAACCAGATTCAGAACGATTTACCCGGTTACTGGTCGGCGATTGAGATACTGACAACGCCTCTGAAATCATTTACCGAGTACCCCAGGGCTTTGTCCTTTGGGTATTTCTCTTTTAGTTCGGCACGGACATCCGGGCTTAAATCTTCCGGATTGCCGTGGCAACTCAGACACATGGGCATCACCGACAAGGGTTTATAATACCGGTAAAATTTCTCCCCCCGTTTTTCAATACTTTGGACATAATAAGAAGGTATGGGAAGCCCGGAATCAATATATTTCAGGAAATAATCCAATGCAATTTTTTCATATTTATCCGGACGGTTTTTTCGGTTACGATAGAGATAGGAAGTTCTTTTGACCGCGGTCACCCGGGAATGTGTGTTGGAAATTTTTTGAGTCAAAGGCAGCGCTTCAATATTACAGAATTCGATTGCACCTGCAGCGCCATGATCCCGGATTGCCTGCTGTAATGAGTGTATTAATTCCGTACTGAGCGAACGAAATACATTTTCGCCGGTAGTGATCACAGCGGTAACAGATTCCGGAGGAGGGGAGGTGACGCGCTCTTTTCGACTTTCGCAGGCAAACCAAAAAGTGTAGCATATCACCACGAAAAAGGGTAAAACGCGCCGGATTTTCATGACGCTAATTTGAAGAAATTCAGAGACTATTCACCTGTGTTATTTTTCAGTAACCGGTTACCGATTTCAGGGGGGCAACTTCATCAGAAATCGCCGGATTCATGGTATTTACCTTTCAATGTAAATTTGTTGTGGCTTATCTATGGGTATATTCTGCACATATTAGCGATATTAAAAAAGAAGAATCAATTGACTAAGATCAATCATATTGTTATCGATAATATTACCATCAGACCTCTGAATCCTCAATTATGGACCGATTTTGAGCAGGTTTTTGGTCCAGGAGGAGCGTACGGCTGGTGCTGGTGCATGTGGTGGCGAAGTACGCGGAAAGCTTTCTCCGAACGACAAGGAGATGGAAACCGGGCTGCGATGAAATCTCTGGTGGATGGGGGCAGAAGGACGGGACTTCTTGCCTATCAAAATGGTTTGCCCTGTGGATGGTGTTCCATATCACCCCGCGAAGAATTTGAATCACTGGGACGGTCCAGAGTACTTAAACCCGTGGACGATCAAAAAGTATGGTCCCTGGTGTGTTTTTATATTCCCTTACAATTCCGAAAGCGGCATCTCAGTGAAATCCTGGTGAAAGGCGCCATCGAATATGTGAAATTGCAGGGGGGAACCATCATCGAAGCTTATCCTGCGGTGATGAAAAAAGACAGGCTTCCACCCGTATCCAGTTTTATGGGAATTCCCTCAGTGTTGGAAGAGATCGGGTTTAAGGTCATCGACTATCCGTCTCCCTCCAGGCTGATCATGCGGTATTCAATTCTCAATTGACAGTTATGAAAACAGGGTAAATTATTTGATCAAATTTAGTTTATCATTTAATCAGTACAAGGACGAATGATGACCGGAAAAAAACAAGTCACCGTAAAACAGGCGGGTTTATCGCCGGGGACCATGGTCCACATTGGCGAGAAAAAACAGGAAAATATCCGGATCAGACTAATAGACTTCGACGAATCTCACCTGAAGGAGGTCGAAGTAAAATCTGTGGAAGAATGTTATCCCTATAAAGATAGAGATACAACCACCTGGATCAATATTGACGGCCTTCACCAAATTGAAACCATCGAAAAAATATGTAATCATTATCAAATCCATCCCCTGGTTCAGGAAGATATTGTTCATACGGGCCAGCGTCCGAAAATGGAACGATTTCCGACCTTTTATTATTTTGTGCTCAAAATGCTATCGTATGATGACCGGACTCAGGAGATCAAAGACGAGCAATTGAGTCTGATATTGGGATCAAACTTTATCCTTACCTTGCAGGAGCAGTCCGGAGATGTGTTTAATCCGGTGCGGGGTCGGATTCGAACGTCGGGAACCCAAATCAGAAAGCGTAAACCGGATTATTTGGCGTATGCGCTTATTGATACCGTTGTGGATTATTACTTTTTTATTTTAGGGAAACTGGATGAACAGCTAGACCATCTGGACGAAGAATTATTCAGGCACACGTCCAAAGGTTTACTGAAGGAGATTTACAAGGTGAAGCGAAAAATAATTGCGGTTCGAAAATCTGTTTGGCCGATCCGGGATATTGTCGGGTCGATCGGGCGGGAGGATTCTGATCTCATTGACACCACATCCCATGTCTATTTTAAGGATATGTATGATCATGTCATCCAGGTAGTCGAAACCATCGATACGTTTCGGGAGATCGCCATTGGAATGCTGGATACTTACATGACGAACGTCAGCAATAAAATGAACGAGGTGATGAAAGTACTCACGATCATCGCAACAATTTTTATCCCCATTACCTTTGTGGCCGGCGTGTATGGCATGAACTTCGAATTTATGCCGGAGCTGGCATGGAAATACGGATATCCCGGCGTGTGGGGAGTTATTCTGGCGATTTCCATCGGTATGTTTGTCTTTTTTCGAAAAAAAAAATGGCTTTAATCGTATAGGAATTTAATTCAATGTCTCAACCACCGATATCATCTACCTGGAGAACAAAGCGCATCAACATTCATCAACAGTATTACTGGGTGATCGGTGAGATCTCCCTATGGGTAAAATGTGATGAAAATACGATCCGGTTAGCATACGCTTATCGTTCCGGATTAGAGTGGGAATCCCCTGAAAATCCACCGAAAAATCTTCTGTGGCATAGCTGGCCGGTCTATCACCCCGATCAGCAGATCCGGATCACTCCGATATTTCCGGACAGGCCAGTGGTCGTCAAACCGGAAGTTTCATTCCGGCTGTATCCCCACTCATCATTACAGTCATTCGTTCGCATTCCGATCTGGTTGCAGATCACTTCAGTAGGTAAAAAAGAAAATATATTGATCACCTTGCCATCCGTGGTGCTTTCACATACCTGGTTTGGCAAAACTACCGAAGGTGAATTATGTTATTGGATATCTTCGGGGATGCGTCATCAAACTGAACCTGACCCGAGCCGTATCCATTCTGCAATTTGCTCAATCAAAGTGGTAAATGAGTCCGATGATGATCTGAATGTAGAAAAAATATGTTTACACACGGAAAGTCTCTCGATGTTTTACGATTCGGTCCAATTATGGTCAGATGATATCGCCGTCAGTTACCGGGGAACTCAGGATGCAACTCATATTCAGTCATCGGGAACGCCGCCTAAAGAATCGCCTGTTGCAAAACGGATATCCACTCCCAGAAAACCCCAGAAAAAGGGATTTACCGCTAAAACATTTTCTTCAATCATGGATTTGCCCGGCCTGGGCTTCACTTCAATTACAGGATAAAACGATGAAAATCATAGATTACTTCAATTCCAATTCTCTGCTGACGATTGAGACAGTTCACTTGCTTCTTCGTCTTGGGGTGTTGATATTGATCGGAATTCCCCTGGTCCTTATAATGTCCAAATGGGCTCGGCAATACTTTACGAAAAAATACTCGTCGCAAAGCGGAATGATTTTCGGCAAACTCATATCCTATACAGGTATAGTCGTTATCCTGTTTTCCATTTTAAACGAGTTCGGATTCAAGCTTACCCATCTGTTAGGCGCAGCTGGAATTATCGGTATCGCCGTAGGGTTTGCATCTCAAACCAGCGTATCAAATATTATTTCAGGACTGTTTCTGATCACCGAAAAATCTTTTCAGGTGGATGATATTATCACAGTACAGGGTATTACCGGTGTAGTATTGTCTATTGATGTCCTGTCGGTTAAATTGAGGACATTCGACAATAAAATGGTCCGTATTCCCAATGAGACCATCATTAAAAGCGATGTGA
>CAYPCW010000006.1:10208-70265 GCA_964409335.1 uncultured bacterium | reverse complement strand
AATAAACGGGGAAGATGGACGTCATCAATACCACATCCATGATCCCGGACGGACATGAGAATTTCGCTGCCTTTTGCTTCGATGGCGATGATAACCTCTGTCCCTTCGTCGCTGTATTTGACACCATTGTCAATGAGGTTCACCACCGCCTGCCGGATCAGCCCGCTATTGATGCACGCAGACATGGTTTCATCCGCAACGATGGATAGCTGAATATTTTTCTGATCTGCCTGCAACAGGCAATCCCGAACGGCGAGATCAACCACCGGTTTAAGGGGAATTGTTTCCAGATGGATACTTCCCTTTTCTTCCTGCTGCTCAATACGGGAGAGCGCCAAAAGATCATTGACGATGGCATTCAACCGGTCCGACTGCCGAAGGATGATCCCGATAAATCTTTTCGCATCTTCGGATAGGGACAGATCAGATTCTATCAGGGTATCGGCAGATCCTTTAATGGAGGTAATGGGTGTTTTCAGTTCATGGGAAACATTGGCGACAAAGTCCCGGCGCATATTTTCCAGCCGTTTCAAATGGGTGATATCATCGAACACGATCAGAGCGCCGATCTGGTTCCCAGCCGCATTTTTCAGGATCGTTCCCTGCAGTTTTAGAAATTTTTCGGACGAATCGTAGTACGTAAGCTCTTTTTCAACCCGGGTATTTTCAGACAACACCCGTCTGATGAATCGTATCAGATCTGTGTTTCTCAGCACATCATGAACCGGTTTTCCCGGCGCCAGGCGGGGGTCGGTATGGAAAAGTTCCGCTGCCGCATGGTTCAGGCTAAGGATACGCTCCCGCATATCCACGGCCAGTACCCCTTCTACCATGCTGGCGAGAACGGCTTCCCGTTCATTTCTCTGATTCAGGATCGTCCTTATCCGGTCATCCAGCATCCCCGCCATCCGGTTGAGCGAATCCGCCAGACCTCCGAGTTCTGCGGTTTTCGGTACCGCTAACCGATGGGAAAAATCACCGCCGGCAAAGCGTTCTGCACCCTCTATCATCTTTACGATCGGATTCCCAATTTGACGGTAAACCCCAATATTGACGGCGGCAACCGTGAGAATGATGATGAATCCCCCCCAAAGCGCCTTCCACCGGACCCGGTTAACCGTCTTTTGAAGGAAGGTTACCGGCAGCGAACTTCTTATAATGAGCGGGGTATTGCCGATAGTCACCGGTAAAGCCAGATACAGCATGTCCATTTTCCGTGTAAAGCTGTAGCGTTCAGCGATCCCCACACCCTCGTGCATGGCGTCATACACTTCCGGGCGGGTGGCGTGATTATCCATGATCCCAGGGTCTTCTTCCGAATCTCCCAATACCCGGCCATTGGAGGCGATGATCGTGATACGGGTTTCCATCAATTGTCCCATCCGTTCACATAAGATGGAAAGCTCATCTGTTTGGAATAACATAGATTCGGGAGTAATCTCCCCCGCGAGGAGCGCTAGGGACCGGAGTTCTTTGGTTTTTCCCCGATAATAAAAATCATCGACCATGCGGACCATCAGCCAGTACAGTGCGACGATTGCGACGATGGTGATCACAAGATAGGTGGGGAGAAGCCGGTAAATCAGTTTTTTTGGCATCAAAGGATCAGTTTGTTTCTTTATGGAACCGGTAGCCGACCCCCCGGACAGTTTCGATACATTTTCCCGCAGACCCCAGTTTTTTACGCAGCCCCACAAATTGAAAATCTACCGATCTTTCAGTCACGAAATAATTGTCCCCCCGGATTGCATCAATGATCTGATCCCGGGTAAAGACCAAGCCGGGATGCCTCATAAGCAGGTGAAGGATTTGAAATTCAGAAAATGTCAGATCAATGGGGATATTTTCAACCGTTACCTCTCTTCGCAGCGGATCAATCATGAGAGATCCCCGGGAAATTTTCTCATCTGCAATAGGGTGATTCTCAACCCTGCGACGAAGCAACGCCTGAATTCGTGCCGTCAGAACAGACATGCTAAAGGGTTTTGTCACATAATCGTCTGCACCCAGTTCCAGTCCCATCACAATATCCGATTCATCCCCTTTGGCGGTGAGCATTAATATCGGGATCGACCGCGTCCCCGGATCGCTCTTAAGCATCCGGCAGACATCCAATCCACCTATTCCCGGCAGCATCAGATCTAATACCACCACATCCGGCGTCATCTGATGAATGGATTTAAGCGCTTTTTCTCCGCTGTCCACGCAGGTCACCCTGAGCCCCTTCTTCTCTACATTATAGCGGATGAGTTCCAGAATATCTTCTTCGTCATCAACAACGAGAATATAGTCAGGTTTGTCGGTGGTGGGAGTATTCATGGTGTCAAGTTAACGCCGTATTGTTAGAAATTTGTTAGTTTCTTCAACGAAGTGTCATCATGCCAACGAAGTGTCATCATGACCGTGTTTCTTTCGGGCAAACAGGAGGTCTGCCATATCTTCTCCTCTTAACCTGATCAAATTTATTGGTACCCATGGTCATCTGCAAACTGAATTCAGATTTGAGGGTTACCGCATGTCAGGATCGCAGATTAATCAGATTATGGAATTTCGCGGAAAAGAGGAAAACCCCGTAATAGAAAATCCGTGTCATCTGTGACCATCCGTGGTTCAGCTAACAGGATTATTTTCGGTCAAAGTTATCAGATCTGTGTACGTTTTCATATCTAAAATAAAATAGTCAAATACGAGACTCCGATGGTACAGAATTTTCATCATTTCGGCATCGCTGATCTTTCGCAATGCCTTGATTGTATTGCGGCGTGATCTGATGATCTCCACATGAGTGCACAGCCACCACATCGCCCGTACCTGTGCCCCTGCATGGTCCATCCGTCCGGCAACGGCATCTCTTAATATCGAGATAATCTCCATCATAAACCGGAGAATCCCCAGAAACGCTGCATTCAGGGCTTCATAATTGGTGATGAGGAGCAACAGGCTGTTCCGGTGGTTTAGATAGGTTTTATGAGGGGAAGCATATGCCAGTGTTGCACCGCCCAGATGGTACACAACGGAGGTGGGCTGCACCACGACCCGATACCCCATCAACCTGCATTTCCAGTGGTAATCGATCTCTTCCATGTGGGCAAACAGAGCTTCATCAAATCCACCCGTTTCAAGAAATAACGCCCGTCGGGTAAGAAAGGCAGTGCCTGATGCCCAGAAAATATCCACCGAATCATCGTACTGGCCGGTATCTTTTTCCAGTTTATCAAAAACGCGACCCCGGGTGAAGGGAAAACAGAACCGATCCATAAATCCACCGGATGCGCCGGCATAGTCGAAGGTGTCACGATGGTGAAAGTTGAGGATTTTAGGTTGTACCGCCGATATATGATGATCAGATTCCAGTAACCCAACCATGGGTTCAATCCAGCCCGGCTCATGGATGGTGTCATTGTTTAAAATGAGGATGTACTCCCCTGCCGCCTGTTCAACACCCCGGTTACATCCACCGGCAAATCCCATGTTTTCATGCAGTTTTAGGATGTGAACGTCAGGGTACCGGTCTTTCACAACTACGACGCTGTCATCCGTCGATCCGTTATCTGCCACCACGATTTCTAAGGGGTAATAGCCGGTGTTTTCCAATGAATCCAGGCAGCCGGTGAGAATATCCACACCGTTATAATGAGGGATAACAACAGAAACAAGGGGACGGTCTATGACGGATCTTTCTTCAAAACGTCGATCATTTTTATCGCTTCACTATCATTCGGATTGATAATCAACCAGTTTTCGAGAATGGCAGTTGCTTCATCCTTTTGGTCGTTTCGTGAGTACGCCTGCACCAGGCTTAGCATGATTTCCTGTATTCCGGTGTACTCCGGCATTTCGTATAGTTTTTTGAAGATCCGGATAGCCGCCGGATAGTCGCTCAAATCATTCAAATAGATCTGTCCCATATAATATCTTGTTTCGAGGGACAACTCTTTTTCATTTTCGAGATTCTTCAGGCGGGATCGAAATTCTTTCTCATCTCCTGTCCGGTTATATAATCGTGCAATTTGAAATTCCAGATCCGTATTATTGTAAGGAAGGACCTCCACCGGAAAAGAGGAATCCATATCTTTGAGTACCCGGTAGGCATTTTCTATCCGGGATGAGTCCGGTGAATACACATCATCCAGCGCCAGTCGAAGAAACCCTGACCGGTAATTTTGTATCAGCCGCTGGATATTTGAATTATAATACACATTGGGATTATCCAAATTTCGATATCGGTAAACACCATCTCCCGTCGCCATATGCGCAATATAATCTTCTGCGGTCACGATAAATTTATCCGGATTGCCGGTTTGGGTGATATTTTGGAGCATCCGGTCATAATTGATATCCGAATTCAAAACGGATGTCACCCGGTACACCAGCCCTTCCATCTGCAGATAATGGTCCAGGCCAATTTGATTTTCAGGAGAAACGGTAACCGCAAAATAGACAGGGCGTTTCCAGTTAATGTCCGCCAATATTCGATAAATCATCAAATCCTGCACCCTGAGATATCGTCCGCCGTAAGTCGGATTCAATTCCCATGATATGGCATCGGCTGCGCCGTTGGGACCACTGAGTTCGACAGTTTTGCTATTCCATCCGATGGGCGTGATGTTGTCAATATCCCTGTCGCTCATTTCGATGGGGATTGACGGCGGATCATCCCGAAGCTGGCGGACGTACCAGGGTGTATTCAATAAGCTGAGGTTCACTACCCGAATATCCTTGCGGATACCCTTCACTTCCTGCAAATACCAGAGGGGAAAAGTGTCATTATCTCCGTTGGTAAAGATGATCCCGTCGGGTTCGCAGGAATTCAGCATATTGTAGGCATAATCCCAGGCAACATAATTTCCTGACCGGTCATGTTCTCTGTAGTCTTTGGCCATCATCGAGACAGGCATGATCAAAAATAATGCAATTAACGTCGTTGCGGTAAATGTCCGGGCTGAACCTGTATTTTTGAAAAAATCGCGGATAACTTCAAGTAGTCCGGCGACCCCGATACCGATCCAAATGGAAAATGCGAAGAAACTCCCCACATATGAATAATCCCGCTCCCGGGGCTGGGGATCGTATTGGTTCAGGTAGAGGATGATCAGCAATCCCGTCGTGATGAACAACGCCATGACCGCCAAGGCTCTTTTCCAGTCTTTTTTAAAATGGTGTCCCATACCCAGCAACCCCAAAAGAAAAGGAAGCGGTATGAGATATCGGGTTGGATTTATCCCATCTTTATACCGGATAACCTTACCTTTTAGATTTTTAACCGGCCAGTTCATATCCCCTCTGCCGATGAACTGCCAGGCAAAATAACGGAGATACATTTCCGTCACCTGGTAATTCCAGATAAATGACCGGACTTCCTCCGGTTTTGGATTATTAATGTTGGTGGTGTATCTTTTCCAATATACGTTTTCTGCCCGCTGAAGTGTTTCAGTCCGGCTGAAAATATCCCAGTCGCCATATTGCTCCCGATTGAGATAGGATATGGCGCCTTTGATGGTATCAGGTGCATTTTCGTTGATCGCCGGATTTTGTTTTGCGCGGATGAAGATGACCGTGTATGTGGAATACCCGACCACGATCAACGCCAGGCTGGCGAACAACGTCGCCGGAATCGGAATTTTATACCGGATAAAAATAATGGCGGCGACGAATACACCCACCAAAACCAAAATAGTAAACATGAGTCCGGTTTTATCCAGAAGATTCGGGATGCCTTTTATCACTCCAAGATATACCAGCCCGAAAGCAAATGCGGTCATCGCCACAACCGCGATAAAGCTCAGGGGGTTGACCTTGTATTTTATATAATAGATGATCAGCGCAACAAAAGGAAGCGTCAATAGATTCAGAAGATGTATCCCAATGGCCAGCCCGACACAATAGGCGATAAGCAGAATATAACGGACGTTCCCCGGTTTCCCCGTATTTTGTGCCCATCTCAGGATCAGCCACACAATGATTGCCGTAAAAAAAGTGGACATGGCGTACACTTCTGCTTCGACAGCATTGAACCAGTGAGAATCCGTAAAAGCAAAGGTGAGGGCACCCAGGATTGCACCGCCAAAAGAGATAAATGCATCTACGGTATTTTTAACGGGACCTCTCCACTCTTCTATCAATTGAACAATGATCAGATACAAAAGCAACACGGAGGCGGCGCTGACGATGGGAGAGATTAAATTGACCCGCGCACCCACATCACTGAAAAATGGAAGATGTGAGAATACGCTTCCGAGAATTAAAAATAACGGGCTCCCAGGCGGATGGGGAACGCCCATGATCACGGATGTGGCAATAAACTCACCGCAGTCCCAAAAGGATGTCGTTGGTGCCATGGTGAGCAGATAAACAACAAATGAAAAAGCAAAAACCACCCCTGAAAGTAGCCGATTATAAAAATTGTATTGACTGTTCAAATTAATTCCAGATTCTAATGACTATTTTTGGATCCTGTCCCTTTGGGAGGATTCGGACAAACGACTCATTATTCGATGAAACATCCAGGAAGTTCCCCCTGTCAATGAGACCGGGTCAATCACTCCGGAGGGAACCCTTTAGATTTTCTTTAAAAAACATCTGTAAGTTTACCGAATATTGGACGTATCAGGAACACTGAAAATTTGATGCGAAACGTATTGTACCGAAATTGATCACTGGTCTGTTCATTCGTCGGGGAGACCATGAAATATTTCTGATCCTGACCGGTGTGCCGAAGAATGAAACTGAAAACGGGACCGATCTGCTATCAATGATAATCGTTGGTTGCCGGAAAAACGCAACCCATGAGCCTTGAATGGCTAAGTATCAATGGCTTCACCTCTGTAAATTTATCCCAATGTATGCCAGCGTATCATTTCCGCTTCAGCAATTTCGAACCTTCGACTATCTGGTTCCGGGTAAACTTCGGAATACCATCCGCCCGGGGGTTTGTGTACGGGTGGAGTTGGGAAATTCAAGCCGCATCGGATTTGTCACAGGCACATCGGACACATCCGGCTTCAAGGGGGAATTCAAAGAGATTTCATCCATTAGCGACGATACATTGACCCTCCCGGACGAATTATGGTCTACGATGGAGTGGATGTGTACGTATTATGTCGCCCCCATCGGACGGGTACTGAAAAGCGCCATTCCTTTGAATTTTATGGACGAGTACTCACCCCACGTGGACCCGTTTGTACAAATCACCCAGACGGGATTTGACGGGATTTCTCAGATTCGGCCAACTGCGCATGCCCAAAGAAGAATTCTCGAGATTTTGGCATCCGTGGAGGACCCTGTGCGTGTCGCCTCTTTAAAAGCGGCTGCGTCCTCTCCGCTGTCGATCTGCCGTAGGTTAGAGGCGATCGGCTGGGTGACCATGACCCGTCAGCCCCGGATTTATGACCCATTCGATATTATGGCGCCAGGGATTCCCCGCAGGATTGTGCTTTCAGAAGAGCAGGAAACCGTTTATAGTGAAATTTCGAAATCGGTACATGCAAAACGGTTCTCACCCTTCCTTCTTCACGGGGTTACCGGTAGTGGGAAAACGGAAGTTTATCTGAAATTAGCCCAGGATACGGTCAGCGGGGGGAAATCTGTATTGGTACTTGTTCCTGAAATTGCGTTAACGCCGCAGGTGGCAAAACGATTCCGATATGCCTTTGGCGACCGTGTCGCCTTATGGCACAGCGCCATGACCCGCGCCGAGAAAGGCTGGACATGGCGACAGTTGAAACACAACAATTATTCGGTGGTGGTGGGCGCCCGCAGTGCGATTTTTGCCCCTTTAGAAAATCTGGGGCTCATCATTATCGACGAAGAACAGGAATCTTCGTACAAACAGGAGGGCTCAACTCCATTCTACCATGCACGGGATGTGGCAATGGTGCGCGGGCAGTTTGCCCATGCTGCTGTCGTCTTAACCAGCGCCACTCCCAGCCTTGAATCTTATTTTAACGGGTTAACGGAAAAATATTCGGTCCTCCGCCTTACCAAAAGGTACGGAATGGCAACGTATCCCCAAGTAAAACTCGTCGATATGAAATTGATTTATCGGGAAGAAAAACCCGAAAGTACGATTTTCAGCCGGGAATTGATCGTCGAAATTCAGAGCTCTCTCTCCCGTCAGGAACAGATCATTCTGCTTCGTAACCGGCGGGGATATTCGATGGTCCTCTGGTGTCTGAAATGTGGTCAGGTCACTCAATGCCACCAGTGCTCCGTTTCAATGACCTACCATAAACTACTGAACAAATTGATTTGCCATTACTGCCAGTCCTCTCAGCCGGTACCGGCTGCCTGCAGTTGGTGTGGCAGCGAGGACATTCAATTAACAGGAACCGGCACTCAAAAAGTGGAAGAAGAAGTGGAGCGGTTATTTACCGGCGCCCGTGTGATCAGGATGGATCAGGACACCGTCCGTAACAGAGGTTCGCATCACCGGCTCCTTGAAAAATTCGGTAATCGCGATGCGGACATTCTCTTAGGTACCCAGATGATCGCCAAAGGGTTGGACTTTGAAAATGTGACACTGGTCGGGATCATCAACGCGGACTCCGGTTTATTCTTCCCTGATTTTCGTGCCGGAGAACGGGTTTTCCAACTGGTATATCAGGTATGCGGCAGGGCCGGGAGGGGAAAGAAACCAGGGAGGGCGATCATCCAAACGTACAATCCCGATGATCCGTATATCCAAAATGCATCCCGGTTGGACACCCACCGGTTTTATAACCAGGTACTGGCAGAACGCCGGGAATTGTCTTATCCACCATTTTCACGGTTGTCAAGACTCCTGTTCACTGGTAAAAAAAAACAGACTGTAGAGGAAACAGCCGTTTTGTGGGGCAGGTTACTTAAAAAAGTCCCCCGGCTTGAGGTACTGGGTCCTGCACCCGCACCCATTGAAAGAATCCGGATGCACTGGCGGTTTCATATTCTCATCAAACAGCCGGCAGCTCATCCGATGATCTTGCAACGCCGCCTGATTCAATGGTTTGAATCTGCAACTTTTAAAAATCAGGCGAGAGGCGTTAGGATTCAATTTATTCCCGATCCCATAAGCGTGTTATGAAGAATGGCCTCCTCCTGTGTTTCACGCTGGCAGTATCCATTCTGTTCGCAGACCCTTTCCCGACCGTTTTGGGTGACTGCACGCTTCAGATGGATACTGGTGATGAGCAATTCAGGCTGGAACTGACGGATCATATCATTCAGTCTGCACACGACATGGCTGAAGATTTCGGAGCAATAACCCCAGGCCCATTCTCGATCATTTTAGTCGCAACTCATGATGAATTTATCCGGCAGACCCGGGGACATTCTCCCGAATGGAGTATCGCCGTCGCGATGCCGGGCATGTCCCGCATTGTACTTCAATCTCCTGCCATCATTCATATTTCCATGAACCGGTTCATGGATGTGATCGTCCACGAACTTAACCATATGTACGTTTACCGGGTTCAAAACTCTGCAACGATCCCGGTATGGTTTGTGGAAGGACTGGCGATGCGGTCATCCGGAGAATTTTCAATCCTGTACAAGTTACGAATTTCCCAGGCAAAATGGCGGGGACAACTCATCCCGATCTCCCGGCTTTATAGTATGCAGACACAACAGACACATTCCGTTAACCTGGCGTATGGTCAATCTGCAGCGGCAATTGAAGCCATGGAATACTATTACGGACAGCCGGTCTTTTCCCTCATCTTTGAACAGATGAACCGGTCCGTAAATCCGGATAATGCAGTCCGCCGTATGGATTTTACAACGGCTTTTCAATCGGTGACCCGGGACGACCTGCTGGATTTTCAGGAAAAATACGTTGAATTCATCCGGAAAAATTATAACTGGCTGTTTCTGCTGGAAATCTCCAGCATTATTCTTGTTATTTTGCCTATTATCCTCACTGGCGGTTATATTATCAAACGGTACCGAAACCGTAAAAAACTCATGCAGTGGGAACTGGAGGAAGCGCTGGAAGATCTGGGCATCCCTGTAGACGGAATTCCACATAAAGATGAACTTCCCAATTAAGATGAATTATCCTTCATGAGGGCGGTGATAATTTTTCAGCCGGATAATCGGATGATTTACATTGATAATTAAAGACAGATATATCATCACCACTATTTTAGTACTGGCATCGTCCCTTGCGGGGCAGCCCGTATTCAGCGCGCTGGATATTCCCGTTTCCATTCGTTCATTATCACTCACGAACGGCGCTGGTGCTGTACCCACCGATATTTTAAACGGGAATCCTGCCGTGATGGAATTCGATGGTCGTTCTGTGGGCGTTCATTTTTTTTCTTATCCCGCCGGCATTACCGGGCAGGGCATCCACTATACTACCCAGTCAGTTGCAGGTGTGGTATCGGCGAACCTGACGGTCATGAATTTCGGACGGTTTTCCGATTCCGCAACCGGCGAGGCTTTTTCCGCCGAAGATATTATTTTTCGTGCAGGATTTAAATCCGTATTTGCCCATCGTTTGTCGTGGGGGATTTCAGCGGGTGGTATTCGCAGCCAGATCGGCAGCTATCGCGCGTTGGGAATATTTATGAACGCCGGTGTGCGAAGCCGGTTATTGGATGATAGAATGGGCATCGGTTTATCCTTAGAAAACGCGGGTAAAATGATATCCACATATTCCGGTTTCGATGAACCAGTGAAGGGGGTTATCCGGTATTCAATATTTTACCATACCCTGCATCTCCCTGCAGTGCTATCGGTAGATTATCAGTATTCCAGCATGGGTGATCCGTTACTGATCTTTGCGGGAGAATTTTCGATGAACCGGGGTTCCACAGTATGGGTAAGCACAAGTTCCGAGAAGCAGAATTTGGCATGGGGAGAAGCATTTCATGCATTGACTGCCGGGATGGCCGGCGGTATCAGGATCCCGGTAAAAAAATATATGGTGGACATCGGATATCAAAACTTAGGCGCTGCCGGCAATGTACTGGGTTTCGGCATTTCGAAGGTATGGCGCTAACCGGGAACATAAAAATTCAATTTCAAATTATTTTGGTTTGTGTAGCTGGATATCTGTAATATTCCGGGCTTTTTCAGGCCCGTTCGTCTAGTGGTTAGGACTCAGGGTTTTCATCTCTGCAACAGGAGTCCGATTCTCCTACGGGCTACACTCAATGCCTGCCCTTTGGCAGGCATTTTTTTGTCATATTGCGTTGAATCACCCATTGGATTCGCCTGACCTTATATCATAAATTTCTTTTGATTTCAAAAGGACAGTCATGACAAAACCTACGTTTATTCCATACAGGCATACCCGGCAAACGACAGATGATGAGATGCTCGCCCGGTCGATACGATTTTATACCCTAATGAATTCCCGTAGAACGATCAGGAAGTTTACCAGCCAGGTCATACCTATGGATATTATTAAACACTGTATCATGACCGCCGGAACAGCCCCCAGTGGATCGAATCAACAACCCTGGAAGTTTGCCGTTATTACTGATCCCCGCGTCAAATCAGAGATCCGAACCGATGCTGAAAAAGAAGAGCGGGAATTTTATAATCACCGGGCGCCAAAAGAATGGCTCAAGGCAATTTGTCCCCTTGGAACAGATGCAAATAAGCCGTTTTTAGAAACAGCGCCGGTAATTATTGCGATCTTCGAAGAAAAATATGAACTATTGCCTAATGGTGATAAAATAAAAAAATATTATCCCACCGAATCTGTAGGTCTCGCTACCGGTGTGCTCATTACGGCACTCCATTACGCCGGACTTACCACGCTGACCCACACCCCTAGCCCGATGGCGTTCCTGAATCAGATATTGGATGTTCCATCGAATTACAAGCCGTTTTTGATCCTGGTAGTGGGACATCCTGCGCCGGATGTGACCGTCCCGGATATCAAACGGAAAACCCTGGATGAAATTGCAGAATTCCGGTAAACCAAAAGCCCGGCCATTGTGAGCATCCCCCATTATCTCTCGCCTGTAACAACGATTCTGTTGTTCATCTTATCAGGGATCGGATGGACGTTGTCATTCTACTTTTATGGTGTGTATAAAAAATTCATCACGGATATGGTGTGGTGGATTCCACCCTCGCTTCAGATGGCCAAGTGCAGATGCAAAGACATTGTGGACACCCGCTATGGAAAATTTTTGGGAAAATCCAACAGTTATTGGGGTATGTGGTATTATATCTTGGTGATCATCATTACAGCGGTGAAATATTTTACAGGAATGCCTTCCTTTTTGTGGATTATCGGGATTGCGGGGGTGGCGTTTTTGTTCACCCTTTACCTGGCAATGGGTCTCTATCGTTTGAATGTTTTTTGTCGTACCTGCCTTGGAGTCCATAGCGTGAATACCGCTATTTTTTTAATCACCGTTATCCATTTGTTCATCAGCGGATCATAACCCCTACCGGATATTATTTCCTTAGACTTAGGGTATCAACCGGTCATAGCGGGTAACGTTGAGTAAACCGTTTATCAATGATCAGGTTGACGCTCTGTTTGCCTACAGACCGATCCGGAAATATTCGGTTATACGGGAAGGGTAATCGAGATTATTTATTCCTGATCTTTCATCATCATATTTCACAATGGAATTTTTAAATGAATATATCCAGATGGTTACGGACAATTCTGATAGCTCTGGTTCTCATGTCATATTTAATGCTGTTCCGTTATCCGTATTATTCCGGATTGTATTCAATGAGTGTTTCAAGAATGTCAAAAAAATGGTGGGTTTTCTGTCGTAGGGTTCAAACGATTCTTTTTATATGATTTTAAATTTAATTTATAGAAGTCTGAAACCTACCCTTTTTACCCTGCCCATTTAAACAAAAAAAGTCCGTCATTTGACGGACTTTTTTTACGAATGGATTAACCATTTAGTCGATTATTCCGCATCCACCTTGATCTTGACTCTGCCTGCAAATCCGTGCCCCAGCTTCACATTGACATAATGGGACCCCACATGGTTGATAGATTCAGGAATATTTATTTCCTTCTTATCGATGGGATATCCTTTTGAGATGATGGCATCGGCGATCATCTGGGAGGTAACGGACCCAAAGAGTTTTCCTTCTTCACCGGCTTTCAGCGTGAACTTGAGCGTGAGTTTATTCAGCCGCCCAATCAATGCTTCTATATTCGCGCGTTTTTTGGCTTCACGGATATGGGTTCGCTCAACCTCAGCGGCGATTGCGACGATATTTTTCCGTGTCGCAGCCTGTGCCATATTCCTTGGTAGCAGAAAATTGCGTGCAAATCCATCTTTGACCGTGACGATCTCACCGCCTTTACCCACATTTTCAACATCAACAGTTAAAATTATTTTCATATACTCATTCTCCTTTAAATATCACGGTAATCGGTGGAAAAGGGCAATAAGGCGATATTTCGTGATTGTTTGATTGCACGGGTCAAATGACGCTGATGGTTTGAACAAACACCCGTCACAAATCCAGGGATGATTTTCCCCTGTTCGGTGAGAAATTTTCGAAGAACCTTATATTCTTTATAATTAATGACCATTTCAGAGTTTTCGCAAAACGGACATATTTTTCGTTGACTAATAAATGCCATGGTATTTCTCTCCTTAATTTTCTTTATCTTCTTCAGCTTCCGGATCATCTGAAAGCTTTGCTTCTAATTCGTTTCCGGCCACAATATCTTCATCCTCTTCTTCAAGGATTTTCTGAATGTATTTAACACCGACATCGGGGATTTCTTCTTCAATCTCTGTTGCAACCGCTATATTAACCTCATCTGCCTCCGGAGATGAAGATGATTGTCCATCGATTTGAGTGTCCAGATCGGCGGTCTGTTCTTTCATTTCGGTTTTGTTAATTTTAATGGTCATGTACGCCAGAACATTTGGATTATGTTCCAATTCTACATTCATCTCATTGATCTTTACTCCGTCTCCGGTAAACTGGAGCATTGTGTAGGTCCCGTACTTTTGCTTATCGATTAAATACGCCAGTTTTTTTCGTCCCCAAACCTCTGTGTTTTTCAGATCGCCACCCTTTTGTTCCGCCAGCTTTTGGATTTCAACAATATTATCCTTTAACAACCCGCCTTCAAGTGCGGGATGAATGATAACAACCGTTTCATAATACCTCATTTTCTTTTCCTTACTCTAAATTATTTAATTAAAGGGGCAATGACGAGTGAGACCACTGACATTAATTTGATCAGAATGTTCAAAGATGGTCCAGACGTATCTTTAAACGGATCACCTACGGTATCCCCTACAACTGCTGCCTTATGAGCATCAGATCCTTTTTCATACTTTTCTCCATTGATAGTGGTGCCTTCTTCAAACATTTTTTTGGCATTATCCCACGCGCCGCCGGTATTGGACTGAAAAATCGCCATCAGCACCCCGGTTACCGTAACGCCTGCCAACAGCCCGCCTAAGGTCTCAGGTCCAAAAACAAAGCCGACAATGACCGGCGTTGCAATCGCCAACAGTCCCGGTAAAGCCATTTGGCGAATGGCAGACTCCGTGGATATTGCCACGCACTTGCCGTACTCTGCCTTTCCATGGGCTTTATCGAAAATCTTTTTGTCGTCTGCAGACCAGGTGTCTCCTTCCTTGTACTTGGACATGACACGAAGGGCGTTGGTCAATTCCGGAATGAATTTAAACTGGCGCCGGACTTCTTCGATCATCGCCATTGCGGCCTTTCCTACGGCGCTCATTGCCATGGATGAAAACAAGAATGGAAGCATACCTCCCACGAACAGGCCGGCCATCACCTGTGTGTCGGAAATATCAATACTCTTGATACCGGACTGTACCATGAATGCGGAAAATAACGCCAATGCGGTGAGTGCCGCAGACCCAATAGCAAATCCTTTTCCGATGGCGGCAGTGGTATTCCCAACGGCATCCAGTTTATCGGTACGGAAGCGGACTTCCTTCGGTAGCCCGGCCATTTCAGCAATTCCACCGGCGTTATCTGATATGGGTCCGTATGCATCGACTGCCAGTTGTATGCCCGTATTGGCAAGCATTCCAAGCGCAGCCATTGCTATCCCATAAAGCCCGGCAAAATGATTGGCTCCCATAATACCCGCCGCAATGATGAGAATTGGAATAGCTGTAGATTGCATTCCCACACTTAATCCCGCAATAATATTGGTAGCGGGTCCCGTAAGCGATTGACGGGTGATGGATCTTACCGGTGCGGTTCCCGTTCCCGTATAGTGTTCTGTGACCAACCCGATACCCAATCCGGCCACCAGTCCGATGATCGTTGCCCAAAAAACACCCAGGCTCGTAAACGTTATATCATTGAATTGAAATTCAGCGGGTAAAGTGTACTTAATGATAAAATAGATCAGGATCAATAAAATGAGGGATGACCCAAATTCACCGCGGTTCAATCCTTTCTGCGGACTATCTCCTTCTTTCACCGTCACCATAAACGTACCCAAAATGGAGATTAAAATACCCACGCCCGCGATCATGAGGGGCAAAATCACAAAGCGTATATCCGTGATACCGCCCAGCATCACACTAGCGCCCAGGACCATGGAGCCGATTATAGATCCAACATAGGATTCAAACAGGTCAGCCCCCATACCGGCAACGTCGCCAACATTATCACCCACATTGTCTGCAATGGTCGCCGGGTTCAGCGGATGATCTTCCGGAATCCCCGCTTCGATTTTTCCCACCAAATCTGCGCCGATATCTGCCGCTTTCGTATAGATACCTCCCCCGACACGGGCAAAGAGCGCAATGGATGATGCACCAAGTGAAAATCCTGATAGGATTGTAAGAATGCGGGTCATACTGCTGTCTGGGAAATACAACTGGTAACCCATGAATAGAACTGAAAGCCCGATCACACCCAGCGCCACGACACTCAACCCCATAACAGAACCGCCGGTAAATGCCATATGCAGGGCTTGGGATAATCCCGTGCGTGCGGCTTGAGTTGTGCGATTATTAGCCTTGGTCGCCACCCGCATTCCCAGAAAACCAGCCAAACCGGAAGCCAGAGCACCTGTTACAAAGGATAGTGCAATCAACGAACTGGAATCGTTATTCCCCCAGTTTGATCCCCCAAGCAAAATGGCGATCACGATTACAAAAATAACTAAAACTTTATATTCCGCTCTGAGAAAGGCCATGGCGCCGTCTGCGATACTGGCTCCAATCCGTTTCATGTCCTCCGTACCCTCGTCCTGCCGGGTGATCCATCCGGTTTTCCAGAAGGCAAACAGCAACCCTATGATACCTGTACCAACAATCCAGTATAAGTGGATACTCATTTACACCGTTCCTTTTCTATTATATTGATTCATCGCTTCCATAATACCGTTTAGAAGAAAATAGTCAATCCCGCAACACGCCTGTTCAATGACATCCTGTACGACTGGTTTTGCAGATGCATCAAACGGTTGGAGCACATATTTTTCAGCGGGTCTCATGGGTGAATCCGTGGAAATCCCCAGTCTCAGTCTCGGCATGGTTTCAGACCGCATGTGGTAGATTGCGGACTCCACTCCTTTGTGTCCCCCGGTTCCGCCTCCGGATCGAAACCGGATGGTCCCCAGCGGAAGATCAATGTCGTCATGCACTATAAGAATGTTTTCCGAATTAATATCGAAATACCGGGATGCACCCTGAATGGCAAGACCGCTATCATTCATATAGGTGGTGGGTTTCAGCAAAACGAATTTACCGGATACCTGTGCAAAAACGTATGGTCCTTTACCGGCACGAAACGAAAGCCGGTTTTGTTCTGCAAGACGATTGGCAACCCAAAAACCAAAATTGTGTTTTGTATGCTCATATTTCCTGCCGGGATTCCCAAGTGCCGCAATAATATTCAATGATTCTGAAATTAATTTTTGGTTTGATCCGTTGATTCTTCTTCAAAAGTCGGTTCTTCTTCCTCTTCCGTTACCAGAATCTCATCCTCGGCTTTCAGGCCATGGATAATGCTTGCCACGGTCACATCCCCGGGAGTGACACACTCAACATTTTCGGGTAAATCTAAATCCCGCACATGGATACTCTGGCCTTTTCGCAGTTCTGTGACGTCCAATTCAATGACAGAGGGAATGTTAGCCGGAAAACATTTGATATCAAGTTCCTGAAGCAGATGAGATAAATGGCCGCCGTCCACTGAAACGCCCAACGACGTACCAACCAGATTTAACGGTACTTTAAAATCGATCAGTTTATCCATGCGGACCCCATACAGGTCAATATGGATGACATCGTCTGTAACCGGATGATGCTGAATCTCTTTAAAAATCACAGACCTGGGCTTTCCCCCTACCATGACTTTATATAAGTGGGCTTCCGCCTTCATGGCATTCCACATTTCATTTTTATCCATTAGAAACGGGATACTTTCTTTGGAGGCATGCGAGTAGTAGATACCGGGAATTTTATTTTCCGTCCGCAGGGCTTTTAGGTATTTCTTTCCCGTACCCTCTCGCTTAAATAATTCTAATTTATATTCTTTTGTCATGTTGATTCCCTTAATAATTCTTTATTTAAACATGGAACTTAGTGATTGTCCCGAATTGATTCGATTGATCGATTCTCCAAATACAGCCCCGACTGAGATGATTTCGAGTATATCCACTTTTTTCTCATCAGAAATGGGTATGGTATCGCAGACGATAATTTTTGAAATCGGTGATGCTTTCAGCCTTTCCATAGCCTGCCCGGATAATACCGGATGCGTCGCTACGCATACGACACTATTGGCGCCTTTCTCAATGGCGATTTGCGCAGCATTGCAGATGGTGCCTGCAGTATCGACCATATCATCAATGACCAGTACACGTTTGTTTTTCAAATCACCTACCAGATTTGCAATTTTTGCTTCGTTCGGATGGGGTCTGCGTTTATCGATCAGGGCAAAGCCGACACCTAACTTTTCTGCATAAGACTGACTCATTTTTGCGCTGCCCATATCCGGTGCGAGGACAACTCCGTTGTCAGCATCCAGGTTCAATTGTTTTAACCTGTCCAGGAGTGCAATGCGGGAGTATAAATGATCAAACGGAACATTGGCAAATCCCTGGATTTGTGAAGAATGCAGGTCCATAGTGATGATACGGTCTACACCCGCAGCGATGATCATATCCATCATCATTCTGGCGGAAATGGCAACCCGTGGGGCATGTTTTCTGTCCTGACGCCCGTAACCGAAATAGGGGATTACGGCAACGACTTTATGCGCAGACGCACGTCTGGCAGCATCGAGGATAAGCATTAATTCTATGATGTTTTCTGCCGGGGGGTTAGTAGACTGAATGACGTACACATCCTCATTTCGGATGTTCTCTTCAAACGCAACGCCGATCTCGCCGTCGCTGAAATTAAATATGGATAATTTCCCCAATGGGAGTTGCAAATATTCTGCGATTCCCCGGGCTAATGCCGGATTTGATCTGCCTGTAAATAGTTTCATCGCTGGGGGACAGGGAGTCGAACCCCGATATCCAGAACCAAAATCTGATGTCCTGCCATTGAACGATCCCCCAAATGTGTGCACCACATCGGTGTGTTATGCCGGAAAACCGACGAAATTATGGTTAATGTTCTTTTATGGGTGATGGACGGGTCTGGTTGTGGCGGTCCAGTAGGCGCGGGACGAAAAATAACTGGCTGCTCGCAAAGCTTTTCCCTGGTCATCAAAAATACCATACACAGTCGAACCGCTACCCGACAGACTGGCAAAAACGGCATGCAGGTTGAGTAACTCTTCCTTAATCCCTGCCAGCTCTGGATATGTTGATACGATGACCCGTTCAAAATCATTTTCAAATAACGCCCAATTCAGTGGCTCTGAAAGGGGCGCAAATCTATGAACGTTCGTCGGAAGTTTCAAATATTTTTTTATCTGTTCATATGCCCAGGGTGTGGATATTTCAAAGTCCGGTTTGACCAACACAAAAAAGAATCTACCCAATGGGTCATCCCTCATCGGTGTCAGGTAGTCGCCGGTGTTTTCTGCAAGCTGCAATCCGCCGCGGATAAAAAAGGGAACATCCGCCCCCACCTGAGCTGCCAGTCTGTCCAGTTCCCGTTCGGACAAATGGAGCTCCCATAAATCTGATAATACTTTTAACGTCGCTGCTGCATCACTCGATCCGCCTCCCAGCCCCGCCCCAATAGGTATGCGTTTTTCAAGGTGGATGTGCACTCCGGATGAAACCACATTGTTTTGTCGGAGAATTCCCGCGGCTTTTTCACACAGATTTACCGTATTTTCAGGGATAGATATCCCACTGGTAGTGACGAATATCTGTGTGCGGTCAATCGATTCAAACCGCAGATTGTCACAGAGATCGATCTCCAGGAAAAGACTGTAAAGCGTATGGTATCCATTTGAAAGTCTGCCGGTTATCTTCAACCCGAGATTGATTTTGGCGTTGGCTTGCGTCTGTATGTATTTTGACATCGAATCGTTTTATTTTTAATGTCGTACGACGATACCGGGGACAATCAATCCGTTCGGTATCAGCTTTTTTTCACCCAACCATCCCGCAGAGCCACGGTACGGTTAAATACAAGCAATTCACCGGTGGAGTCCTTATCCACACAAAAATATCCATGACGTAAAAATTGATACTGATCTTCAACGGAGGAACCCCCAAGGTTGGGTTCGGCTTTACACCCCTTGAGCACGGTAAGTGAATCCGGATTTATATTTGAAATAAAGTCTTTCCCTTCTTCAACATTGTCCGGGTCTTCCTTCGTGAAAAGGTGCTCATAGATTCTCACTTCAGCATGTAAAGCATGTCGCACCGATACCCAGTGAAGGGTCCCGCGGACTTTTCGGCCATCCTGTGACCATCCGCCACGGGTATCCGGGTCATAGACACCGCGAATTTCAGTAATTTTCCCGTCGGTATCTTTTATGATAGATTCGCATGTCACATAATATGCGTGTTTCAACCGCACTTCTTTTCCCGGCGCTAATCTGAAATATTTCGACGGCGGATCTTCCATAAAATCCTCCCGCTCAATGTACAGTTCCCTTGAAAAGGGCACCTGCCGGGTTCCGGCATCAGGGTCTTCGGGATTGTTCTCTGCAGACAGCATCTCAATCTGGTCCTTTGGATAATTTGTGATGACCAGCCTGATCGGATCCAGGACCACCATGACCCGTTTTGCCCGATGGTTCATATCCTCCCTGAAACAGTGATATAACAGCGCAATATCGCTGACGCCATCTCGTTTATTGATACCGACCCGCTCGCAAAACATCTGAATGGATTCCGGGGTGAAACCTCTTCGGCGCAAGCCTGAAACCGTGGGCATTCTGGGATCATCCCAGCCCCTAACATGTTTTTCTGTCACCAGCCGGGCGAGTTTGCGTTTACTGGTCACCGTATAATTCACATTGATGCGGGCAAATTCAATTTGCTGAGGGCGATACACACCCAGCGCAATAAGAAACCAGTCATAAAGGGGACGATGATCTTCAAATTCCAGTGTACAAATGGAATGGGTGATCCGTTCAATGGAGTCTTCAAGCCCATGCGCCCAGTCGTACATGGGATAAAGGCACCATTTATTTCCCGTCCGGTGGTGGGTTCGGTACAATAGCCTATACATTACGGGATCACGCATGTTTATGTTGGCTGCCGTCATATCAATTTTTGCACGAAGCACCCTGGATCCTTCTTCAAATTCACCGGCTTTCATTCGGGTGAATATATCCAGATTTTCTTCAACGGATCGATGACGAAAGGGACTTTCAACTCCTGCCTGGGTAAGTGTCCCCCGGGTTTGACGGATTTGCTCTGAAGTCTGCTCATCCACATATGCGAGTCCTTTTTTCACCAGTTGAACGGCATATTCGTACATCTGATCAAAGTAGTCTGAGGCAAAGTACAGGCGATCTTCCCAATCGAAACCCAGCCATTTCACATCCTGGATGATGGAGTTCACGAATTCCTGTTCTTCCTTAATCGGGTTAGTATCGTCGAAGCGAAGGTTGCACTTTCCGCCTTCGTAATCCCGGGCAATTCCGAAATTCAGGCAGATAGATGCCGCATGCCCGATGTGCAGATATCCATTGGGTTCAGGGGGAAACCGGGTATGCACTCTGTTTTGGTACTTTCCGGTTTTCAGGTCGTTGTTGATGATCTCGCGTATAAAATTCGTTGCGGTTTTTGTGTCGTTCATTTGTTTCCTGTTATTGGTGAAGTGCGCGGATCAATCTGATGAGCACCTTTTCTGACCCCAAAATATCGACCAGTGCGGGAATGTCCGGACCGTGGCAACTCCCGTACAAGGCGATCCGCAGTGGAAAATATAAATCCCGACCTTTGATGTGCAACGTTTCAGTTGTCGATAATAACAGTTCCCGGATATTATCTGCGTCCCAGTTTGTTTTTTTCGGAATTTGATCTGCCCAAAACTGAAGTACCGACTGGGAAGAATCTGTTCGCAGTATGTGAATATCGTCCTGAGAAAATTCCGGTACGACGAAATAGAAAGCGGATTCAGACACGAGTTCTGTCATCAGTGATATTCGTTTCCGTGCGAAATCCACCACCCTGGAGTAGGCTTCATCTTTCGGGATCTCCATACCTGCCCCGATAAAATACGGTTTTGCAACTTCTGACAATTGATCAAGTGGCATCTCTTTGAGATAAACGCCATTCATCCATTTTAATTTCTCAACATCAAACACTGCCCCGGATTTCTGTATCCGGTCGATGCTGAATTCCCGGATAAGTTGTGATACCGTGAAAATTTCCCGGTCATCTCCCGGATTCCATCCCAGTAAAGCCACAAAGTTTATGAGGGCGTCCGGAAGATACCCCCTGGATAAATAATCCTCAACAGCCACATCGCCCTGACGCTTGGATAATTTTGACCGGTCAGGATTCAGCAGCAGCGGCAGATGACCAAAGACTGGCGGTTCCCAGTCAAAATACCGGTACAGTAAAATGTGTTTAGGGGTGGACGGGAGCCATTCCTCTCCGCGGATAACATGAGTAATTCCCATCAGATGATCATCAACTACATTGGCAAAATGATAGGTGGGAAATCCATCTCTTTTCATCAATACCTGATCATCTATGTCGTCAGACTGAAAGGAGACCGTACCGCGGATATCGTCCTGAAAGGTTATGGTTTCACCTTCAGGCGATTTTAAGCGGATCACATGCGGCCGGGATTTCATCATTTCCATCGATTCATCCGCGGGAATGGATAAACAAAGGCGATCGTAGGGGGTATTCAATTTTTCCGCCTGGCGCGTTTCGCGGACGCTTTTCAGGCGTGACTCCGAACAAAAGCAGGGGTATGCTGCGCCGACTGCGAGCAATCGTTCAACATGAACCCGGTAAATCGTCAACCGTTGACTCTGATAGTAGGGACCTGAACTCCCCCCCTGAGCGGGTCCTTCGTCAAACTGAATTCCCAGAGCGGCGAAGGTATCTATCAGATCATCCACCGCGCCTTCTACCTGCCTGGATTGATCCGTATCTTCGATCCGAAGTACAAATATTCCTCTGTTCCGGCGGGCAAATAAATAATTGAACAGCGCCGTACGAAGTCCGCCTACATGAAGATATCCTGTGGGACTGGGTGCAAACCGGGTTTTGATCATCGTCATTCTGTTCCCCGGCATGGAGAAAGGCGGCGTGACCCGGAGTTATTAAGAAAATACAATGGGCATTTTTCAGCGCAATTAGGTATGTTTATTTTATATAAACTTTTAAAAATCATGCGGTAAATTTACAGTCTCACTATCGTTAAAATTCATTAAATAACCGGTTTGATATCCGGTATTATGGTTCCATTTTCTTCCACAATTTTTGCAGCCGGCTTCGGAATTGCTGCAATGTGCGATTCAGCCCAATGATGGGATCGATGACCAGTCCCTGCATGGGAACGAATGCGGCAAATCGAATCGGCGCCGGTATCTCACGCCGGACTCTGGCTTCCTTTACCCGGGGAAAGTAACCCGTCAAAAATCCGAATCGAAGTAGTGTGGACACGGTAAACACCATCAATATCCCCGTGGGTTCAATGTCGGTCATGCCCTGGATATGGATGGACGTACCTCCCATCCAGCCGCCCAGCAGACTGCCGGAAAAAACGGCGGCACCTTTCATGGCGTTATGATAGGATACATAACGAAGCCGGTCTTTTTGCGGAACCGTATCGTACACATAGTTCGCAGACGCCAGGTTGTATCCCGCCCAGGATGCTCCGCCAAACATTTGAATGCACACTGCAATGGGGAAATAATATTGCGGAGGAAGGAAATACACTGCCACCCATAATCCGGGAAGAAGGGTAATGATCCATGCAGACGCATTCATGACCCAGCGGTTACCGTATAAATCCGCATATCTGCCCCAGTACTTCATCGCGGTAAAACTGGAAATGGATGTCGTTGCCATCAATGTCATCAACTGAAAGTATGAAAAATGCATATGCCGAAGCCAGAAAATCACAAATAACGGAACTGCAAGGTACACGGAGAATAACATCCCCATCACAAACAGTGAGAATACACCAAAGTTTTCCTGGGTGATTTTTTTTAAAAATGGGAAGAACCCGAATTTCCGGGGGGTTTCCAGCAATACCACCGGTTCATATTGGCGGGTGAGGATCAACCCGGATACCGTCCGTCCTAAAAAGGCAATAGAAAATAATACTGTAAACGCCAGCCACGTATTCAAAATTGACAGGAAATGAAGGATGATGCCGCCTAAAATCACTCCAGAACCGGATACCATGCCGATCGTGCGGTTCCGGTTGCCGAAATATCGTCCACGGATTCGTTCGGGAACCAGGTCGCCCATCCATGATGTCCATGCGGGGATTGAAAATGCACCGAAAATGAAATACAGCGAAACCATGGCAACCAGCAAATAAACATTCTTTGTAATATATGAAATCCCGATTATCACCAGCCACGTCAGCGCCTGTAGCATGACCGAGATCACCACAATCCGTTTGCGGGATGGTATCACATGGGTGGTTTTTACCGCAAATAATTGCAGAATGGCGGATAACAACTGAGGCACGCTTGTTAAAAGTCCCATCTGGAACGTTGTGGCTTTCAGAAATTCAGCGAAAGCAGAAATGTAGGATTCCCCAAAACCAATCATAACCGCCCATCCGGTTCCTTCACGAACTGAATTTTTCAGAGATGTACGAATGGCTTCTATTTCTTTGATCGCCACCGGTGAAGACGGACTCAAGGTTTCATTCCTGGGGGGGGGCACCATGCGCAGTACATATAATTTTATGTAAATCTGTTAAATATAATCGTTTTCAAGGGGTGAAAGTTACTCTCATGATCACGAATCAATAAAAATTCTTATGAGATAAGAATCATGAAAGTTGATAAATTAATTCCGCTTACGATTCATAGGACGTTTTGTATTCATATGGATCATTCCATTTTAAACCGGTAAGGTGAGGATAATATGGCAAAAATGAAAAAACTGGGTACATTTGGCGGCGTATTTACCCCCTCAATATTGACAATCCTGGGGGTGATCATGTACCTGCGTCTGCCCTGGATTGTCGGTCATGCGGGGATGTGGAAAACGATCGGAATTATCCTTCTTGCCCACATTATTTCAATTTCCACCGGATTAAGTGTTTCGTCAATCGCAACCGATAAAAAAGTGAAAACCGGCGGAACCTACTTTATGATCGCCAGAAGTCTGGGACTTCCGATTGGCGGTACTTTGGGACTGGCATTATTTGTCGGTCTTTCGTTCAGTGTAAGCCTGTATCTGATCGGTTTTTCCGAAAGTTTTTTAAGCTTTTTGGGGATGGATGTCACCAAAGAAATGATCCGTTTGACAGGGTCTGTTGCTCTCATCGCCGTGACTGGTATCACCATCATCAGCACGAAGTTTGCCATTAAAACACAGTATCTGATCATGTTGGCTATCGGGCTGTCTCTGATCTCTATCTTTACCGGTAGTCATCCAGGACCATCACCGGCGCCTTTACTCAGCCCCGTTACCTCAACCATTCCATTCATCGTTCTATTTGGCATTTTCTTCCCAGCCGTGACAGGATTTGAAGCCGGAGTTTCCATGTCGGGTGATCTTGAAGATCCCAAGAGAAGTATTCCCTTCGGTACCATTCTGGCCATTGGTATCGGGTTGATCGTTTATATCGGCTTATCAGTTTTTCTGGCAAAAACGGTCAGCGCTGATCAATTGGCAAATAATCCAAACATACTTTTAGAGATTTCATGGTTTTCACCGCTGGTTTTGGCGGGGATTTGGGGTGCCACCATCAGCTCGGCGCTGGGGAGTATTTTGGGTGCACCGCGCATATTACAAGCTACGGCACTGGATAAGATCACACCTCAGTTTTTCGCCAAGGGGTATGGCAAAGACAGCGAACCCAGAAATGCCATGATGCTCACGTTCGTTATCGCCGAGGCGGGTATTCTCATCGGTGAATTAGATGCCATTGCACGAATTGTATCCATGTTTTTTATTACCACCTATGGATTCCTGAATATGAGCGCCGCCATTGAAGTATGGGCAAGTCCGGATTTTCGTCCTGAGTTTAGAGTGCCCAAACTCATGAGTATCATCGGGTCCGTCACGGCTTTCATTGTGATGATCCAGTTGGATATTGTTGCCATGATCAGCGCATCGGTGATTCTCATCCTATTGTTCCTCTACCTGCAGCGAAAGGAATTGTCTCTGGAGTCCGGAGACACGTGGGAAGGGGTCTGGTCCTCTGTCGTGCGGACAGGGCTGCGCCGGCTGCTTCAAACCGAAAAGCATACCCGGAACTGGCGTCCCAATATCGTTCTGTTCAGCGGGGGAGCCACTTCCCGTCCCCATCTCATTGATTTTGGACGATGGATTGTGGATAAACGGGGCATCCTCTCCGACTTTATCCTCCATGAAAAACCGGATCAAGAAGGACAATTTCGAAAAATTGAGCAGATCATCCCTCATGAAGAAGATGAAATGCGGGGGGTATTCCACCGACAGGCAGAATGTCGCGATATCTATGAGGGGATGAATACAATCAGCAAATTTTACGGATTTTCCGGGATCGAACCCAACACCCTGCTGCTGGGGTGGGCAAAGAGTTCCGGAAATCCGTTGAAGTTCACTCAAACGCTGAAGAATTTTATCAGTTTAGATTACAATCTTCTCTTGATGAATTATGATAATTCTAAAAAGTTTGGGCAGGAAAACCAGATCGACGTGTGGTGGCAGGATCAAAGTAATAATATGGCACTGGCATTAGCGATTATGCAATTTATTACCACGTCAGATCGATGGCGGGCGGCGAAACTTCGGATTCTGGTCGTTCAGGAAACCAGCGGACATTCAGAACGGATACATAAAAATCTGGATCAAATCCTTTCCGATCACCGAATTGATGCTGACGTTGTCGTGATCAACAACGCCATCGAACAGAAATCTTTTCGGGATGTGATCCGCACTCATTCTGAAAACGCATCCATGATTTTCCTTGGATTGCCGGATATCCAGGATACCCAACCAGTCCAATTCATTGATCATGTAACATCTTTGATCCGGGAATTGGGAACTGTGATTCTGATGAAGGCTTCGTCTTATTTTCAGAAACTGATGGTGGGCAGCAAGGCCGATGTCATTTCCCGGTCTGAAACTGGCGCACCCGTCACTGATGCAATGATGCACTCCGCCGTCTCCCTTCCGGATGATCCCGTTTTAGCCGAGATTGTTGAGCGATTTCAGTATCAACTGCAGGATTTGAACCGCAGGGTTCGTGATGAGATAGTATTCGGTCTTTTGGAAGAATATCGCATATTATCTCAAACGATCAGCGAGTTTACCGACAGAAATTTTTCATCACTCGTTAAGAATCTCACATTCGATGACCGCCGGAAAGACCTGAGAATCCTGCTGAAAAGTAAAAGTGAATATCTATTTCAGGCGCAGAGAATCCTGACGGAATTTCAATCCAGTTCCCTGGAACGACAGAAAAATCTCTTAATAGACTGTGCCGGGATGATCTCCGACAACACTGGCAGGATCCTTGATTCTATTCCCTCCACCGTCGCCGTAATCATCCCCGCGGGTGAACTTGCTGCAGAGAAAACCGATCCCCGGTCATTACGATGGCTCAAAGCGGTGGGAAGAATGAAATCCCGCTGGTCAAAGGCTCTCCTGACCCGTGATGTGTGTACCAAGCGGCTTGCAGAATATTACCTGATCAAACCCTACAGTGACTTCCTTCGAAAAATTGCAGATGACGCGGGGATCATGAGTTATTTGATCCTGCTGGATCTCACCCGACAGTTCTCTCAGGGCAGGGACAGCCTGGTTCTCCTCGAAAACCGGCTGATTCAAACCGGTAAAATCACTCCGGATGATCTGGATCAGGAGATAAAAAAACTATCCGCCATGACCACGGAGTTTTTCGCCAGGCAGATCCGGTTTCGGTCGGAAATAAATACCGCGATTTCAATCAAGACCGATATCCTTTTGAATTCCTTCAGAGATGATTTGACGCGGCTGGATACGCGTTATATCATACGCCGGCATTTTCGGTGGATGAAAAAGCAGGGCGGACCTTCAACGGGATTGTCTGATCTTCCGGACATCTGGGCAGGTAATCAGGCTGTATTTCTGGATATGATCATGATGGAACTCCAGTTGCTCTCACTGAAAAACCGGGTACGGGTCATCGTCAACCGGATCCGGGAAGACCTGGAGGTGGAATTCCAGGCGAATGTATTTTCACCACTGGATGCCTTGATCGCCAAACTCAATGCCGAGAATAATGGCGACTCTGAAACGGCCGGGATAAAACTTCAGTCCAGCTCAAAACTAAGGGCGAATCTCATGCAGTATCTGGATCAGTTATGGTCAGAAATACAAACCGGTACCGGAGAGTTGCCGGAAAGTATGGAAGTGATCGATGAGACTTCTGTCAATCAGTTGCAGGCATCCCGGTTTGAAGAAGCAAGTATCCTGATTGTATCATACCGTCGCCTGGTGGAGTATTTTTTCGAAACCTTATTTATTGTACCCCTTGAAGAAAATGTGCAATTGCTGGACCATCAAATACACGCCACAGAGAATATAATGCGGGATGTTATCCGATTCACAGAGACCTCACTGAATGAAAGTCTGCCAAAAACCATAGCCGATAGGTCAGAAAAATCATCCGGCCTGGATTCTAAAAACGTGCTTCGTCTGCAAAGAGAAAAGGAAAAATTAACGGGTCTCACACGCGAGTTGTTTGATTTCATCGAAGAAAAACTCACTGATATTTTTGATCGGCTGAATCCCTATGTGCTGACCCGGTCTGCAGGGAATCTTCAACAGTATATCCGCACCCAGAAAACCCGCAAAGCATTCAGCGTTTTTGAAATGAATATTCAAGGTCTTTGGGAGCGGATGAACGATCAATTGGTATCCCTCCTGTATCGTTGGAGTCAGGGTATTCTGTTTGCGAGAAAACTGCAGTCAAAGGGATCATGGCACAGAAGTCATGTTGAAGAATTGGTGCGATTTTCCGAATCTGTTTCACCATTACCCCACATTCTGGAAAGCCTGCCCTATTATTACCGGCAGTTGTTTCTGAGTAAACCCGGAATATCGTCAGAATTGTGGGTCGGGAACCAGAAAGAAATATCCCTTGCCGCCACGGCCATAGCCCGGTATCGGAGGGGAGCGCCGGGTGGATTACTAATCCTGGGTGAACGAAATTCCGGAAAAACTGCACTGTCACAATACATTGCCGATACGGAATTTCCACGACAAAAGGTTTTTTTAATCAAACCACCCTCCGCCGGATCGGGAACCGAAACGGCATTTAAATCCGAAATGGAGAGCGCACTTCAACAGACCGGCTCTCAGGAAGAAATGGTGGGTAGACTCCCTGAAAATACGGTTCTGATCATTGATGATCTCGAAAAATGGTGGGAAAGAAGCCGTGAAGGATATGCGGTGATCAACAGGATATTGTCACTCATTGAGCATTTCGGCGATCACTGTTACTTTATCGTAAACATGAATGTTCATTCCTTCCGGTTTGTAAATAGCATGATAGACATGGAAAGTTATTTTCTGTCCATTATTCATTGCGAACCCTTTGATGCAAAAGATCTGAAGGACATTATCCTTCTGCGGCACCGGTCAACGGGACTGCGTTTCCGGATAGGGAAGGCAGAGGAGGGAAATATTTCAGACTGGAAACTTGCCAAGTTTTTTACAGCGCTTTTTGATATTTCCAGAGGTAATGTTGGCATCGCGCTGGGAATTTGGATCGCTCTTATTGAGCAGGTGAACAGGGATGAAATTGTTTTGTCCTGGCCGGAGATGCCGGATATGACCATCCTTGAACGGATATCCACCAGACAAATCATGATCCTGTTGCAATTTATTTTACACCAGCAGCTAACCGAAGATCAATTGAAAAGGATCGTCCCCCTGGAACCCACAGAACTTCACCACATCCTTCTCGTACTGAAACGATGCGGGGTCCTCCGGGAGACGGGAGTTTATCTTGAAATCTCACCGTTTGTTCAACCTTTTTTGAACCAACAATTTGCTGTTATGGGAGTCTTGTAATGGATTTTCTGAAATCACCCCCCATTGTCCATGTTCAGATATTAATGATCCTGGGAGTACTTACATTGTTTTTTACATACGCACTCCGGCGCTATTCTCTTCATGTGAAAACCAATAAACTGTTGAGTGATAAAATCCACCGGATTCAACCGGTCATTGAGATTTTTGTGCTGATTATGATCATTTTATGGATCATTGCCCGATTTTACGGTGACGAACCCCTGTATTCAACTATTTTGTATGCCGCTCTGTTGGTTATCCTCGTAGGGTCGGCGTGGTTTGCTATCCGGGATTATGTGAGCGGAATTTTTCTTCGGGCGGAAAATGTCTACGAAATCGACGATACAGTCCATATCAACCAACTGGAAGGGATCGTGCGTAAATTGGGGTTTCGTTCACTGGAGATTGAAACGGAGGATCACCGTAAAATCCGCATTCCCTACAGTACCATCACGCGGGGAACGGTGGAACGGTTCAGTGAATCAGAACGGTGGAAAGCAGATGCATTTACCCTCAGCCTGATTAAGACGGGACCTGCGAATCATGCGACCCGCGAATTGACACTTGCGATCCTGAATTGCGCCTGGTCATCGGTTCGGAAACCGCCTGTTGTGGATTGGGTATCAGAGCGGGAGGGTCGGTATCAGTTTGAAGTGACGGTGTATGCACTGGAACGGGACTTTTTTCCATCGTTACGGGATCATATTCAACGTGAAATCCCCGGACTGGTGATTGAGCGATGAAGACATCCCGGCGAACGAATGTGCAATAGAGATCACTGATTGGGAAGCACGCAGCCGCCGATTCTTATGAGGAGAACACGCTGCCCGGGAAAAATTACTGAAAATAATTGTCTGCTGAATGCAGACAAAACTGTCTCCATATTCATGAGACTGCCGATCAGGTAGATATACTATTAAAAATACTTTTTGCCATAAATTCATCCGGCGGATATTAGTTACGGTTATTTTACATATTTACCTGTATTTCATTTAATGATCGGACCGCTCAATTTTCCCTATCAACCGTTTTTCATCTGAAATCGATTTCCGTCTGAGTAAATTTCACAGGCTGTATAACATTAAATCAACCGACTATCATTCATCGTAAACCAACAGGAGCATTATGGCTTTGCAATGCGGTATCGTGGGACTGCCAAACGTGGGAAAATCCACGATATTTAACGCACTCACGGCATCAGAAATTCCGGCGGAAAACTATCCGTTCTGCACCATTGACCCCAACGTGGGTATCGTCGAAGTTCCGGATGTCAGGCTCGAACAGATATCGGCATTCATCAATCCGGCAAAGATCACTCCTGCCACAGTTGAATTTGTAGATATTGCAGGGTTGGTCAAAGGAGCCAGTAAGGGCGAAGGACTGGGGAATCAGTTTCTATCGCATATCCGCAATGTCTCTGCCATCGTTCATGTGATCCGGTGTTTTAATGACGATAATGTCACCCATGTGGAGGGCAGTATCAATCCCGTAAGAGATGCAGAGATCATCGAAATGGAACTGCTTCTTCGCGACCTCGATTCAGTAGAGAAACGACGGGTCAAAGTGCGGAAATCCGTGCGGATAGGGGATAAAGACAGCCGGAAGGAACTGGATGCTCTTGAGCATATCATCCCGTATATGAATGAGGGTAAAATGGTGCGAAATATCCCTCTGGAACCCGAGATGACCGAAAATTTGCGGCACATGTTTTTACTAACACAGAAACCCATTTTGTATGTAGCGAACGTAGATGAATCGGAAATTCAATCGATGACTCGAAGCGAACCGGTACAGCGTTTGTTCGATTTCGCAGAAAATGAAGGAAATACTGCCGTTCGTCTCTGTGGAAATATTGAAGCCGAGATTGCTCAACTGGACGGTGATGACCGTCAATTATTCATGGAGGAATATCACCTCGCAGAGCCTGGCCTGGATAAATTGATCCATTCTGCATATCGTCTGTTGGGACTCGAGACCTTTTTCACGGCCGGCGACAAAGAAGTACGTGCATGGACCATCCCGAAAGGGTATTCCGCACCCATGGCAGCCGGTGAAATCCACACTGATTTTCAGCGCGGATTTATCAAAGCGGAAATATATCATTTCACTGATCTTATGCAATATCATTCTGAGATGGCGCTGAAGGAATCCGGCAAGATTCGACAGGAAGGTAAATCCTACATCGTTAAAGACGGGGATGTGATCTTTTTTAAATTTAACGTATGACCTGTTCGCTGCCTCTGCAGGCGCTTCCGATTTTATATTTTTGAATCTTTTCCATCTAAAAACCGCTTCATTTCCACTATTGCTTTCTCATAAGCTGCAACGGGATCGTCATTGACGACTGCATGAATCCCATGAAAAAGTGTGGCTTTAGGTTTTTTAAACGAAACCGTAATAAATGGAATGTTTATCAGGGATAATGTATCGGCGAGAGTAAATGCGCCGGTGTGCCATGATTCCGGTGAAATGAGCAGACCGTCTGCAAGGTTTCGGTTTCGGTGGAGAAACGTCACTGCTTTGGCCTCATTATGGGTTTGCAGAATCTTCAGGCTGGTCTCACGATTCCGTACCTGGCGGCGCAATGCCCGGTCGATCTTATCCAGGGTTACATGTGTCCCGGATTTTGCCGATCGCAAACCGATCAGGTTCATATTCGGTCCGTGCAGGACAAGTATCTTCATAAAACCCGGCCTGGTTGAACGATTTGTTTCCGCCAGCGCCGGTATTTTTCCACGATCTTGTCATGGCAATAAAATGCCATTTGAGGCAGATTCCCGACAGGGAAAAACTGGGCTTCAGAGGCGTCATCTCCTGGTGTGATTGAGGAATAATCTTCAATATCCATCACCAACCCGATAAGCAGAACATCTCCGAAAACGGTATTAAAATGCGAGCAGTGCCCCAGCACATGGGCGACGGTTCCATCCAGCATCGTTTCTTCTTTTAATTCACGCGCAGCCGCATTTTCGACGGTTTCGTTCAATTCGATGAATCCGCCGGGTAAACTCCAGCCGCCCTTTGCCGGTTCGAAGGCACGCTTCACCAGAAGAATGCTATTATCCTGGGGACAAATCAGTGTTGCGGTGGGTTTTGGATTTTCATAGTGAATGGTTCCGCAGCGGGTACAATGAAACCGTTCCCGTCCATCACGGTGGCTGAAAACATTCTTTTCACCACAATTCGAACAAAATTCCATGTGTCCCATGAATTCAATTTAAGACGGCTTTGCAAACGTAATCCAACTTGGTTTTAATAAGAGAAGCAGAGTAAAATAGACATCTCATGAATGAAGCAAAACCCATACTTGCCGTTGGATCCATCGCACTTGATTCACTCGAAACCCATTCTGGCCGGTTTGAGGACATTTTGGGTGGGTCTGCGACCTATTTTTCAGTTGCCGCATCATTGTTCGCGCCCGTGCGTCTGGTGGGTGTGGTGGGCGATGATTTTCCACCTGCCGGTTGGAGTATGCTGCGATCCCGGGGAATCGATGTAACCAATGTTCAGGTCGCGGTTGGAAGGACATTCAGGTGGGGCGCCCGATACAGCGATGATTTTTCCAGGCGTGAAACCCTGTTTACCGAACTGGGCGTTTTTGCCTCTTTTCATCCGGAAATCATGAATGACCACCGGGATACGCCTTTTGTTTTTTTAGGGAATATCCAGCCGGATCTTCAAATTTCCGTTTCTGCATTGGTCCCTCAGGCTGAACTGGTGATCTGTGATACGATGAATCTGTGGATTGACCGGAATGTGGACAAACTGAAAATGGTTCTGAAGCGGGTTAATATTTTTCTATTGAACGATGAAGAAGCGGTCCAATTAACCGGCGTTCGGGATCTGGCCGCCGCCGCCGGTGTATTAACCCAAATGGGACCTGAGGCAGTGGTGATTAAACAGGGATCGAAAGGGGCGTTACTCTCGCACCATGGGAAGATTATCCATATCCCCATTTATCCCTATGTAAAAGTGGCGGACCCTACCGGTGCGGGAGACACGTTTGCCGGGGGTTTGATCGGTCATTTATCCTGTTTTGGTATGGATGACCTTGAAAATGCGGTAATCACGGCAGCGGCAGTTGCGTCATTCACCGTTGAATGTTTTGGTCTTGAAGGAATATTGTCTGCAACACCCGGTTCGGTTCAGGAAAGACGGGAGGTTATTACCCAACTGATGCAGACAGCATCAACTGAATAAATATTTATAGGAGTATCAATGAAGGTCAATATCACAAAAATTTTATCCGGATTTTTACTGCTGTTCATGGTTGCATGCAACAGTCCGGAATTTACATCCCTAAAAATGTATGTCCAAGAGGGGAACCTTTCCAAGGCTGAGGAAAACGGACTGAAAGCGTTGCAGGTTGAACCGCAAAACGCGCTGGTGCCATATGTTCTTGCCGTTGATGTCTATCTCAAACAAAAGAAATACGAAAAAATGGCCGAGATGTTTGATGAAGCCATGAAAAGAAATCCGGACCAAAAACTTGAAAGTCCGATCGTCTATGAAGATAAACTTATCAGTACCGTCGGGCAGGCAGTAGAGATTTATCGCGAGCAGGAATGGAGCAGTGCATTTAATAATGGGGTTCAGGCGTATTCCGACAAAAATATGGACAAGGCGATTGAGGCATTTCAACTGGCTTCAAAGATTGACCCGGCGAAAGGAAGAACCTACGGGACCCTGGCAGCAGTTTACATTGAGATGGACGATTTAACGCAGGCAAAATCCCTCATTGACAAGGCGCTTCAGTTAGATCCCGCGGATGGACAGGCGCTCATCACAGCCGGAAATATTGCCGGCATCAACGGCGATAAGCAACAAGCAATAAACTATTATCTAAAGGCAGCAGAGCTGTCCTCAAAGCCCGCGCCGATCATGAAAAAACTCATCTTTTTATACATTGATCTGGATGAATATCAACAGGCGATCGATTATTCTATGAAGGTACTGAAATCTAACCCGTATGATTCGGATATCTATTATAACATTGGTGTGTTGTACCAGAGGCTTGCTTTGAATGATTTCAACCAGGGAAGAGACCGGTTTAACGAAGTGTCTGGCATGGAAGTTCGGGATCAGGCGGCGCTTCAGGGAATCTACGATAATTTTAAAAAAGCCCGCATCTTAACGGTTCAAGCCCGGGAATATTTTCAGCAGGCATTAGATTTAGAAACAGCAGATACCGGAGCAGGGGAGGCCGTGGGCGAGATGAAAAAACTGAAAGAACAGATGGACTTAATATTTATCCCTGCCGTTGAAAGCATGATGAAATAACCGCATTTAATCCGTATTAAAAGGGGGTAGATCATCTGCCCCTTTTTTATTCCGGGTACCTATCCCCCGATTTTTTTCCGTTTGATGAGATATTCCGTCAATGCGAGATCCAGGGGTTGGTCCGTGACCAGCCGGAGATAGTCCACCCGGTTCTGCCGGCACTGATTCTGCATATAATCACAGAAATACCGCATGTTCTGCTGGTAATCTTTTTTAATATGAATGGGTTCGGTAATAAGTTCTTCACCGGTTTCCATGTCCCGGAATAGCGTTCGGTCAGAAAAATCAAGGGTCAGTTCCAACGGATCTAAAATATGAAAAAGGATAACCTCATGTCCTTTATGACGAAAATGTTTGATCCCGGACATAATTTCATCGGGATCATCAAACAGGTCGGATATTAGAATAATTAACCCGCGTTTACTGATCACTTCGGCAGTACGGTGGAGGATCGGTGCAATGTCCGTCTCGGGTCCCGGCTGAATTTTATCCAGCTGACTGAGGATCACATTCAGATGACTGGTTTTTGATTTTGGAGGGATATATGACCGTACTTCAGAATCAAATAAGGACAGACCCACGGCGTCCTGCTGTTTTAGCATGAGATACGCCAGAGCTGCAGAAAGAATCCGGGCATACTCAAGTTTGGCGACACCCGCAGATGCAAAACTCATAGACCGGGATTGATCTACCAGCAGATATGACCGGAGGTTTGTTTCCTCTTCGAACTGTTTGACAAAATAGCGATCTGTTTTTCCCCATAATTTCCAGTCGATATGCCGGATCTCATCCCCCGGACCGTATGACCGGTGTTCAGAAAATTCGACTGAAAATCCGTGATATGGACTTTTATGCTGACCCACAATGAATCCCTCCACCACCAATCTCGCTTTTAAGGAGAGATTATCCAGTCGGGAAATGATTGACGGGGTCAGATATTGTGTTTTATCCACGGTGTACGAAGATTTTTGGGCGATTATTTAGCGGACAGGTGATCCATCAGTTTTTCTAAAATGTCATCCGTATTAATGTTGTCGGCTTCTGCATTAAAGTTAGTGATAACCCGGTGTCTCAATACCGGTTTGACTAGTTTTTTCACGTCGGATACATCGGGTGTGGTTCTGCCATCAATAACAGCCAGGGCTTTCGCCCCAAGGATCAGATAGGTACTGGCTCTCGGTCCCGCGCCCCACTCCAGCCAGTCTTTCACGAATTTGGGAGATGACCCGTTTTTGGGCCGGGTATTGGTGACGGTATTTACCGCAAATTCAATCACATTGTCAGCCACGGGGATATTTTTTACCAATTCCTGAAACTGAGCAAGTTCGCTTCTGCCCACCACATGTTGAAGCTCCACCGATTTCAGTCCCGTTGTAGATTTCACAATTTCCATTTCTTCTTTGAATGAGGGATAATCAATCTTCAGATTAAACATAAATCTGTCCAGTTGCGCCTCAGGAAGGGGGTAGGTACCCTCCTGTTCAATGGGATTCTGGGTGGCGAGCACGAAAAATGGTTCTTCCAATGTGTATGTCGTCCCGCTGGCTGTGACTTTATGCTCCTGCATGGCTTCCAGGAGTGCAGATTGCGTTTTCGGAGGGGTTCGGTTGATTTCATCGGCGAGTATGATATTTGCAAACACCGGACCCCTGAAAAATTTAAACACCCGCTTACCCTGCTCACTGTCCTGTTCAATGATCTCGGTACCGGTGATATCCGAGGGCATCAGATCAGGCGTAAACTGAATCCGGTTAAATTTAAGTTCCAGGACATCTGCCAGTGTTTTAATGAGGAGGGTTTTGGCCAATCCAGGCACTCCCTCCAGCAAAATATGTCCCTGGCAGAGAAGCGCAATAAACAGATGTTCAATGATAGAATTTTGTCCGATAATGACTTTCCCGATCTCATTATATATATCATTCTTTCTTTGATGTAATTTTTCAACCAGCTGGAGATTATTCATACTTTCCTATTGATTTTAGACGGAGAATCTATGAGGACTCCGATCAGAGGACAATTAAATTTCTTGTGGTTCCCAAAAAATTCATGTAATATTCTATGGTGAATAAGATGAACATAGAGGCGGCACTTGTGAATGCAATGCATCAGGAATCCACGATCAGAAGACCATCCCTGAAAGGATTGTCCGAGCCGGAACTACAGACTTGGTGTATCCGTCAGGGCGAATCCCGGTTCAGGGGTACACAATTGTTTGAATGGCTGTATAAGCACGGTCTTTCTGATCCGGTAAAAATGGTGAATATTCGAAAATCCTTTCGAGATCATCTGTCAGAAAATTATATTTTCCAAACCTTATCCATGGTGCACATTTCATCCTCGCAACACGAACCCACCCAAAAGTTTTTGTTTCGAACCCGGGATGATTTATTTATTGAATCCGTGAGCATTATTGACGGACGCCGGCATACGGTTTGTTTGTCCGCACAGGTTGGATGCAATGTGGGGTGTGATTTTTGTGCAACCGGGCACATGGGCTTGTCAAGAAACCTGACCGCTGGTGAAATTGTAGATCAGTTGATCCACGTCCGGGCTCAGGTGCAGCAGCCCATTTCCAATGTTGTATTTATGGGGATGGGCGAACCTTTTTTGAACTATACAAATGTAATCACGGCATCGGATATTTTTCACCATCAGAGGGGATTCGGTCTGGCGTCGAACCGGATCACGATTTCAACGGCAGGGATCCTCCCCAAAATCGAACAGTTCATTCGTGAACACCGGAAATTCAAACTGGCAATTTCGCTGAATGCAGCCGATGATCCAACCCGGTTAAGGCTGATGCCAATCAACCAAAAATGGGGAATCCATGATTTGATCCGAGCGGGCCGGGCGTACTCAGAATTGCCCGGACGGCAGGTAATGTTTGAATATGTACTGTTACAGGGGGTAAACGATTCGCCGGAAGACGCCCAACGACTGGCTCGCCTGCTCAAGGGGATTGATTGCAAGGTGAATATCATTCCATTTAATGCATCGGGAGGGGTTTATCACCGTCCCCCGGAACAAACGGTGAATGATTTCGCCCGCATTCTTACCGATTACCGGGACATCTACCGGGTTCTGGTGAGACAGAGTAAAGGGATCGATATTGAGGCCGCCTGTGGACAACTGGCGACCCGTTCACACGCAGAAATTGCGTCGGCGTCGGTCTAAAGAGTGTCATCAATGATCCAACATCCGATGGAAAAACAGGTCGCAGAATTTTTACAAAACCGGATACCAGAACCCCCGGCAATTGCAATTGTTTTAGGCTCCGGGCTCAGTGAGTTTTCAGATCATCTGGTTCATAAAATTTCGGTTTTGTACAGTGAGATACCCCGTTATCCACAGCCCACCGTGACCGGTCATGTAGGCGAATTTATATTTGGATATTTATCTGATGTCCCTGTTTTTTGCGCACGGGGAAGGTTCCACTATTATGAGGGTCATCCACTGGAAATAGTCACACTTCCGATTCGTGTCTTTAAAGAGATCGGGTGTGGCAAGGTCATTATCACCAATGCCGCCGGATGTATAAATCCCCAATGGAATGTGGGAGAATTAATGCTGATTGAGGGTCACTTTGATTTTACCTTCCGAAACGGCGCCGGTGATCCAAAAATTCGTACTACGCTTGAATGTTACGATCAGTCGATGATCCGATTTGCGAAAAAGGCGGCTCGCACCACAGGGGTTGTATTAAGATGCGGCACCTATTGCTGGGCATTAGGACCCACTTATGAGACTCCCTCGGAAATTGCCAACATGCGTCGTTTGGGAGGAGATGCTGTCGGGATGTCCACGGTTCCTGAAATTGAAGAAGCCAACCGGCAGCAATTAAAATTTCTGGGGGTTTCCTGTCTTACCAATTTTGCAGCCGGTATCACATCCGAGCCATTAAATCATATGGAGGTGCTGGAAACAACACAGCGGGTCAAGAAGCAATTTTCTGAACTAATATCAGGTATTATTGTAAATTATACTTAATAAATTCTTATTGTATGGTTCAAATTTACTGGCATTTTACCCGAACGGTGATATATAAAATACGTTTATGCCTGTGTGCGTCTTAACATTTAATAATTTTTTATGATTCATTATAAATGATAAACATCCCAGATAAAGTAATATCAGAAAAAAGAAATTTAGTATTTCCGTTAACGTTTTACTTTATTTTGTCGCTTGCCATAATCGTAATATGGTGGTACTTTGAAAAAACGGTATTAGACGATCATAAATCAATCTCAAAAGTAATCTCCGAACAAATTTCGTACCGTATTCAGGACGTATTTTCACACCACGTTTCCAGTTTGAAACATCTTAAACGGGAGTGGGAAAAAACCGATCACCGCACCCAAAGCGAATATGCCATAATGGTAAATGATGTGCTTGCGGATTTTGGCGGATTTCAGGCGGTCAATTTTGTGGATACCGCCGGCACCATTATCTGGGTGAACCCTGTGGAAGGGAATGAGGAAGCCTTAGGTAAATCCTTGTTATCTCACCCCGACTCCCCGGTAGTTGCTGCTTTTAAAAAAGCGAAGAAAACCCTAACGTTTCAGGTCACACCTCCGATTCATCTCTTTCAGGGCGGAATGGGTTACGCGTCTTACCTTCCCGTTGTGATCAATGATAAACCTGTGGGATTTATTAATGGGGTTTTCAAGGTCATGCACATTATGGAATATTGTGTTACCGCCAAAGACATCGGTAACTTTGTATTCTACATTGACGACAATGACCAGGAAGTTTACCGCAGTTCAAATGCAGATGATAGTTTTGCGATGGAAATATTGGGAAGCAACACCGTTTTTGCGTTTGACCGTTTTTGGACTGTTTATGTGACTTTAGATCCCCATTTCTACAAAGCATATCCGTCCAGGCGGACCGTCGTATTTCTGATCACCGGGATTATTATATCCTTTGTACTTGCCCTGTTTCTCCGCCTGATATTCATCCGAAGGGATCAAGCAATAACAGCACAATACATATACCGGCACTTAGTAGAAGAAATGGATGTCGGTGTTGTCATACAAAAAAATGATCAGATCGTTTACGCAAATTCAAAAGCGGAAAAAATCTCCGGATTTAATGAAAGTGAGTTTGTTCAGGGACAGTTGTCTGATCATATTCATTCTGAAGATGTAGAACGTCTCTCATTCCTGTATTCCGAAATTAAAAATAACCCACACAGTACCGGAAATCAGGAATTCCGATTCATTAAAAAGGATTCATCAGAAATTTGGGTGTGGATTAACTGTTTGGAACTGGAGTGGGAAGATTCCTTATCCGTCCTTCATTTACTGGAAGATATTACAGGTATGAAAACAGCCTACCTTGTCATGCAAAATCAGGAAAACCAGGCCCGGGCATTATTCGAAAATATTCAGGACGGTGTAATCGTTTGTGATCGGGAAAGCATTCTATTTGCGAACAACGCATTCAGACAGCTCGTCGGTGCAAAAACAGTTAAGGATATCATTCATCAACCCTTACGAAAATTTCTACATCCCGAATATCTTTCCAAAATAAAGGAGGGTCAGGATTTAATTCTTCGCCAGGGGGGTAAGATTCCCTTCGAAAGCGGAAAATTGATTGATTTTAGCGGTAAGATAATTCCTGTTGAAGTGTCTATAGGCACTGTGGAATATTTAGGAAAACAGACTGTTCAGATTTTTATCAGAGACCTTACCGAGCGTACCGCCATGGAGAAAGATGTCGATAATAATTATAAGAAATACCAGACATTGTTTGACTCCTCAATCAATTCAATCCTGATTTTAAAAGAAGACAGATTCATCGACTGTAATAAACGGACGTTGGATATTTTTAATTGTACCCGGGAAGAAATTATTAATTCCACGCCATACAAATTTTCCCCGCCGTTTCAACCGAATGGTATCGATTCAAAATCAGCAGCGTTGGCTAAAATACAAGAAGCGCTTGCAGGAAAGCAAATTTCCTTTGAATGGAAACATACTCATGCGGATGGCACACCCTTTGATGCAGATGTGAATCTTAAAAAAATCGAATTTTCAGATGAAGTCTATTTAATTGCCACCGTCAGGGACATCACCGAATTCAAACACATTACCACAGCCGAAAAAGTATTGTTGGCGATATCCCAGGCTGTCAGCAGAGCCAAAGTGCTTGATGAGTTGTTTCTCAAAATTCATGATCAACTTACCACTCTCATGGACACGAGCAACTTTTACATCGCATTATATGACGACAAAAAAAACTTGCTTTCCTTTCCTTATTTCGTGGACAAGGTTGACCCCCCTCCGAAACCCCAAAGATTGGGGAGAGGTCTTTCCGAGTATGTGATCCATACTAAAAAACCGCTGTTCGTGTATATTGACGGAATTTATGACCTTAAAAGGATGGGAAAAATTGAATTGCTGGGAACCCCTTCAAGTGTATGGATGGGTAGTCCGTTAATAACTGATGGTAAGGTAGTTGGTGTAATCGTCCTTCAGAGCTACACAGACAGAAACATTTATAGTAAATCTGATTTGGATATGCTGACGTTTATGTCCGAACAAATTGCGATTTCCATCGACAAAATCGCGAAGGAACAGAAATTGCGTGAGTCGGAGCAGCGGTACAAAAAAACATCGCAGGCACTTTTGGAATCCAACGCAATGAAGGAACTCTTACTGGATGTGGTCAGTCATGATCTGAAAAACCCCGCGGGTGTTCTTTCGGGTCTTTCTCAAATGATGATCACGGACAATCCGAATAACGAGTTTGCCCGGATTATCAAAGACAGTAGCACTAGCCTGTTAAAAGTGATCGACAATGCAACGACTTTATCAAAAATGGTCATCGGTGAAAAGGTGGAAACCATCGAGATAGACCTGATAGATATACTTAAAGGTGTGGTTGTTGATTTCGAACCGCAATTGAAAGAATCCGGGATGCAGATTGAATTTCAGTTGGATGATCAAATTCTGATTGAGGGTAATCCGATTATTTCTGAAATATTCAAAAATTACATCAGTAATGCGATAAAGTATGCCTCTCATGGGGAAAAGATAATTTTAGAATCGGTTGTGGATAACGAACACATCACTATTAATGTCAAAGATTTCGGGGGTACAATTCCTGAGAAAGATTATCTCACTGTGTTTAAACGGGGTATTCAGTTGGGTACCGGAATTAAAAAGGGTCGCGGGCTGGGGCTGTCTATCGTGAAAAGAATAGGAGAAAATCAGGGGGGTAAAGTCGGGGTCAGGCCAAATGAACCTCATGGAAATATATTTTACTTGCAACTTCCAAAGCTCAAAACAGATTAACTTAATTTAAGGTAACGGAAGGAATGAACAATAAGAAAGCGTTAATCGTCGAAGACAATCCACTCAATATGAGTTTAATCAACATTATGTTAAGAAAATTGAATATCGATTCCATTCAGGCTGAAACCGGAGAAGAAGCGCTTCAACTCGTAGAAACACATGTTGTTGATTTTCTGTTGCTGGATATCAATTTGGGCTATGGTATTTCCGGTATTACGCTGATGGAAGAATTACGTACACAGGAGCGCTTCAGGAACATCCCTATCATTGCGGTTACGGCATATTCCTACCGTGAACTGGAACGATATTTCAGTGATAATGGATTTACGGACTATTTGGGTAAACCCTTTAAACTGGATCAACTGCAGCAAACTCTGAACAAAACCTGATCATCAGGCAACCCCCTTTCCTCATCCCCGACAGACCCTTGGGGGTGATCCTTCCTTCCCTAATTCATCAGCATTTTTATATCCGACTCAATCTTTTTACCCATAGATTTCACTTTAGAAAACATTTTTGAATTCAAATCGGGAAATCCAAGGGCAAGACGGTACTTCGGATCCAGAATAAACACCTCCTGATCAATGACAAGCAGCTCGTAGGGCAAAGCGGCGGTATGATTACGGTCACCGGTGTCTAAATGAAGAAGAATATCTGCTTCTTCCGGGAGCTGCACACCCAATAGCCGAACATGTCCGTGAATGATCGTGACAGAAAATACTTCTGTAAGAGATGGGGAAATTTCAATATTTTTTTCTATTGAAGACACAGCTTCTGCGAAATGATCAAATGTTCCGACTTTGATTGCATTCTGAAAATAGGGGGCTCGAAAATTGTACCGGTACTGGCGAATATTTTCTTCGGTAAAATTTTGATCGGACCCGAATGGCAGGTCAATGTGCATTCGAAGTGTGGGTAGGGATCTTTTAAGTTCATGACTAAATTGAGTGATCACTTGTCTCTCCCGGTCATACTCATTCTGCAAGTAAGCGATAGCCCAGAATTCAGGGTTTTGGTACGAAACATATGTCAGTTCTCCCTGTCGTGTGATGCCGATCCGAATACCGCCCAGATACCCTGCCGTGGGTTTGCATCTGTTTAAAATTCCCCGCAAAGTGGGATTGGTCACGACCAGCACTTTTTTATCAGGGTCGTTTTGGGGAGAATATTGACCGATGATCTCAAACTGATCTTCTGAGAAAAAAAAAGACTGAACCAGTTGAGACGACGTAGCGGATACTGACTTCCCGCTTTCGCCACTCAAAATATAAGGCTGAATGCCTTCACCTGCGCGAAGCGTCGTAAACAAATTTATAACAATAAAAAATATAATGTGTTTGATCAATTTTATTCCTGTTTTTTATTTTGAATTTGCTCCTGCCATGAGGTTTGATGCCACCCTGATGCGTCGTAGATCGTCACCGTGAATTGCTGTAACCAGTCCCCAAGCCAGATTAATTTGCTGTTCCCCTCATCCTGAATCCCGGTTTGGTGATAGTGTCCGACGAGAATAACCTGATAATGATCAGTCCAATTTTGCTTTGCATATTGGGTAATCTCACTTCGAATGCGATGTCCTTCATCGTTCGCATGAGTGTAACGGTTACTCGTATTCGACACAAACTTCGCCAGAGAACATCCCCAGTCTGCATGGAGAAACCGAAACAAAGCTATACACCAACGATGACGGATGATCTTTTTCATCAACCGGTATCCCCTGTCCCAGGAAAGCAATCCGTCGCCATGGGTAATAATTATGGCCTGATCATCAAGATTAAACATAAAATCATCCGCATGAAATACACATCCGGTCTGGTCGGAAAGATACCCAAAATCCCAATAGTCATGGTTGCCGGCAAGGATGTGAATTTCGATCCCTGTAGAAGATAATAGCCAGAGGTTGCATATAATATCGGTATAGTACTTGGGTACAACATGGCGATAATCGAACCAGAAGTCAAAAAAATCACCCCCGATGATGAGTGTTCCTCCGGTTGAACGAATGACTTTAAACAAGTCAAACATAAGGCGGCGGCGGGATTTTTCCCGTGAACCAAAATCCATCATGAAATGGTTATCGGATATAAAATATACAGGCAGTTTCATGCGGGCTTAAATTAGTCAATTCATCTGGTAAGCTCATAATCTTTAGACCGCATGAGCCTGATTGTATCATAACCGGAAAGGATATGTTTCGGAGTTACCGGTATTGCGGATTGCTTCCGGAGAAAAAACCCGCAAGAAACATTTTAACCCATCCAAAGGTATAAGGTCAAATCCGTCACCGTTTATTAAATTACATTATGAAATTAAAACTGAATATTGTTCTTTTCACCACAATTATTGGGATTGTCTTTTCGCAATTTGGCCAAAATATTGTGCAATATGATGACATTACCTGGAATTATATTAAATCTCCCCATTTTGACATTTACTACTATGACCCCGGATTATCTCATGCAGAATTGGTCGCCAGTGAAGCGGAAAAAGCACACGATGATATCAGCTCCCGGATGCTGGGTGAACTGAATCACAGAGTTTCCATCATTATTTACAATTCTCATAATGACTTTCAACAAACAAACGTGGTTGAAAGTTATATGTATGAAGGCGTTGGCGGCGTCACCGAACTCTTTAAAAACCGCGTGGTACTTCCCTTTGACGGATCGAATAAAGAATTCCGCCGCGTGATTCATCACGAGCTGGTGCATGCGTTTATTAATGACCGGATATATGGCGGAAATCTCCAGTCACTGATCAATAGTCAAATTAAATTTACCATCCCCGGGTGGATGAATGAAGGATTGGCAGAGTATCTTTCAAGCGGGTGGGATACGAATTCAGACATGTGGATGCGCGACCTCGCCATCAACGGCGGCGAATTACCTGAAATTGACCGGCTAACCGGGTATTTAGCCTATCGTGGCGGACAGTCTGTTTGGAAATTCATCACCGAAAAATGGGGTGAGGAAGCGATTTCAGAGATATTCATCCAAATCGGACGTCAGAACCATGTGGATATGGGGATGGAAGTCGCTCTCGGTATTGATAAAAAAGAATTAACCGAACAGTGGCACAATTATTTGAAAAAAGAATACTGGCCTGATATTGAAGGACGTTCCTCATTAAAAGAAATTGCCAGAAAGCTCACCGATCATAAAAAACTGGAAAACACCTACAATATTGCTCCGGCAATTTCTCCGGATGGGAGACAAATCGCCATCATCTCCAATAAGGACGGTCCCATGGCAATGTATCTTATCGCCGCTGAGGACGGACGATTTATTCGGAAAATTATTCAGGGAGAAAGAAATTCGGAATTCGAGGAATTACACATCCTCAAACCTGGAATTACCTGGTCGCCTGACGGGAAACAAGTCGCATTTGCCGCCAAGTCAGGGAAATCTGACGCCCTTTATATTGTTGATGTGGTCACCGGAAAAAAAGAAAAATTCAGATTGCCGGTGGAAGGAATTTTCCGAGCAGCATGGAGTCCGAAAAACAGTGAAATTGCTTTTATAGGAAATAATGGCGCCACCAGCGATATTTATCTTTTCGACATTGATACTCAGACACTCACCAATCTGACCAATGACTGGTTCTCCGATGACATGGTCTCCTGGTCTGCAGATGGTGAATCCTTATATTTTGTCTCTGACCGGGGGCCGAATCTGGTCACCGGAATGACCGTCGAAAACCCGGAAAAATATCCTGTGGAAAATTCTGACATTTACGCCATCACCCGCGATGGAAAACAAATGGAACGAATCACCGAAACTGCATTTAATGAATCCTATCCCGCCCCTTCAAATGACGGTAAAATGCTCGCATTTATTTCCGACGAATATGGCATCAATAATGTTTATCTTTTAGCGGATTCATCCCAAGCGCCAAAACCCATTACCAATCTTTTATCCGGGGTTTCACAAATTTCCTGGAGCCGGGATGATACTCAACTGGTGTTTGCCGGATTTGAAGATAGCGGATATGACATTTATACCCTGGAAAATCCAATGGAACTGGCGGATCGGAATATCCATATCACGCCGGCAAAGTGGACATTGATCCGAAATGAGACCAGACCGGATCTGTTATTAAAAGACGACCGGAATGACAGGCTCCAGTCACTGCGTTCCTACGAAAATTACATATTTTCAAATTATGATTCTGAACCGGTCACTGAAGAAACCGACATTATGCTCACCAGGACCGAAACTCATGATACCACCGGGGCTTTTCACACCTTCAAATACAAAACCCGGTTTACTTTAGATCTCATTCAGCCATACTATGATTATAACACTCAGTATAGCCCCCAAATGATGGCTTTTTTCCTCTGGAGTGATATCCTTGGAGACCATCGGATCTATCTGGGTACCGAAATGGATAATATATCAGTCAGGAATTCTGATTATTTTTTTATGTATCGCTATCTCCCCAGACGAACGGACTTTAATTTTTTATTTTCTCACAGTGCAACATTGGGGCTGGCCAGCCTGGATTATTGGTACGATACGGGCGATGTCGTCATACCGCCGGGTATTTATGTTTTGAGATCGAGGCTGTTGTCCATAGAATTTATCGCATCCAGACCATTTTCACGATTTCAACGGCTGGAATATGGTTTCGACTATAATTATGCAGAGCAATCTATTTTTTATGATGTAGCCGTCGGCGACAATGGGTTGGTCGAAACCCGTGAAAAAGTCATCAACTCTATGACCGTGGGAATTCCGACCATCGGGATGGTTTGGGACAACACAAGATGGAGTTATATGTACCCAATTGCCGGGGACCGGTTATATTTCCGTTTTCAGGACAGCCCGAGATGGGGAAACAATCAACTCTTTTTCCATACCCTGAGTATGGACGCACGACATTACATTCCGTTGGGTAACGGGATCAGTTTTGCCAGCCGAATGTATGCCGGGTATAGCGGAGGGAAAAATGCCGAAAGATTCCGCGTCGGCGGTGTACCCTGGTTGTTTTCTTCGGAAGACGGATATTATTCCGCTGATGACACCACCGGCAATAATTTAGAGACGCTCTTCTTTTCGAAATATATAACCCCTGTCAGGGGAACCCAAATCAGTGAACGGTCCGGAAATAAAGCCATCGTTGTCAATCTTGAATTTCGACTACCCTTTCTAATATACTATTTTCCGTCTATTAAATATTTAGGGCAGATCAATGGTGTCTTCTTTACCGATTTTGGCATGGCGTGGAGCGGCCACCGCCCGGATATGTGGACCGGTAAAAGCTGGAATTCAGATCCAAAAGACTTTATCTGGACGTATGGTCTGGGTCCTCGGTTTATTTTTCTGGGATTACCCTGGCAGCTTGATTACGCCTGGCAGTTTCATCCAAACAGAAGACCGGAACGAATGTGGTATCTCTCCATCGGTCTGGATTATTAGCAAATTCAGCCTGATCTGCTAAAAGAAGAATGTTAGTCCGGGGATATTGGAATACCCGTCGAATTCCGGTATCCATCGTTGCGCCCAATCTGAAACAAATACATGTGGCCCGAAAGACTTATGTCAATACATAAGGTATAAATGGATAATTTTCAGCGCTGTTGCTAGATAATAAAATATATGGAGAATAAATGAATAAAAAAGATAAATTAGCCCAAAAGAAACATGGTAAAAATAGAAAACGCCTAAAAATGCGGTTGCTTGAATCCTTATCGCTTGCCTCGGACAGTCAGAAAAAATCCGACAGTCCTGCGGGATCAAGATCACCCAAAGCGGATATTAAACCAGCAAAACCGACTAAAAAAAAACCAGCGGTAAAATCAACGGCGCCATCACCCAAAAAGAAAACCGCTGCACCAAAAAGGAAATCAGCGGACAAAAAATAATTTAGTTCCACATGAACCTCGACTTTGGGGAAACGTGCACCCTGAATATTATTCAACGAAGGCATGACAAAGCCGGAGTACGGAATTGACCAAAGAAAATCAATCTCCGGGCAAGGTAGCCTGTTATTAAAATCTAACCCCGAAGGAATTCACATATGATCCCCCTGGAAGATTTCTACAAAAAACCAGCGATTATCAATGTTAAACTGAGCCCGGATGGCAAACATATTGCTTACCTTGCACCATTCGCCAGGCAGTTAAATCTGTTTGTCATGCCCGTTTCATCCCACGAGAAAACCCGGATAACCAGTATAGAAGACCGGGATATTTCAGATTATGTGTGGGCAAACAATGATCGGTTGATCTATCTCAAAGATCGGGATGGCGATGAGAATACCCGGCTGTATGCTATCGGATCAGACGGGTCAAAAGCGGTTGATATGACTCCCGAAGAAACCGTTAAATGTGGCATCGTAGATGTTCTTGATAAGGATGATAACCATATCCTGGTCCAAATGAACCTGCGTAACCGTGAAATATTTGATGTTTACAGATTACAGGTTTACACCGGTGAGCTGCAATTGACCGCAGAGAATCCGGGGAATGTATCAAGCTGGGTGACTGATCATGATGGTCATCTCTTACTTGCCACTACCACGGATGGGGTGAACACAGGTATTCTGCACAGAAAAACAGAAACGGATCAATGGCGAAACATTGCAACCTATAATTTCAAGGAGGTTGCTTCCCCGCTATTTTTTACGTTTGATAACCAGTCCATCTATGTTGCTTCCAATGTTGGCAGGGATAAATCAGCCATCTTCTCTTTTGAATTAGAAACGGGAAAAGAAACAGAGTTGATCTTCCAACACCCTGAAGTTGATGTGGGACGATTACTGTTTTCTAAAAAAAGAAAAGTGATTACAGGCGTCGCATTCACCATTGCCAAATTACAATACCGTTTTTTCGATGATGAAAGAGAAAGACTACAGCAGTTTATCGATGGCAAACTCCCCGGGTATATCAATTCGGTCACGTCAATGAATCGGGACGAAACCTGCTGTACGGTATATTCCGGCAGCGACAGGACGCGGGGGAGTTATTATTTCTGCGATATTTCCTCGATGGCGCTCACCAAACTGTTTGATCTTTCACCCTGGTTGCGGGAGAATGACATGGCGGAGATGACCCCAATCGCCTATCCGGCAAGGGACGGTCTGACCATCCACGGATATCTCACTCTTCCCGGGGATAGAGAGCCGGCATCACTACCTCTGGTTGTGCATCCTCATGGCGGTCCGTGGCACAGGGATGTCTGGGGATTTGATCCGACGGTACAATTTCTCGCTAATCGTGGATTTGCCGTACTTCAGATGAATTTCCGCGGATCAACGGGGTATGGAAGAGCCTTTATGAAAGCTTCCTTCAAACAATGGGGGTTATCCATGCAGGATGATATTACCGATGGCGTTCAATATCTGATTGATCAAGGCATAGCCAACCCACAAAAAATTGCCATCTATGGCGGAAGTTATGGTGGGTACGCAACGCTTGCCGGGATTGTAAAAACACCCGGTTTCTATGCCTGCGCTATCGACGGATTTGGAGTATCAAATCTGTTTTCTTTTCTCGAAACCATTCCGCCATACTGGAAACCATATCTTGAAATGATGTATGAAATGGTCGGGCATCCGGAAAAAGATAAGCAGTTGTTCACCGAAAATTCACCTGCATTAAATGCCGATAAAATCAAAACACCTTTAATGATCGTTCAGGGAAAAAATGATCCCCGTGTCAAAAAAAGTGAATCGGACCAAATGGTGGAGGCGCTCCGAAGCCGGGGAGTCAGCGTGGAGTATCTGGTAAAGGAAGATGAGGGGCATGGGTTCCGCAACGAGGAGAACATGTTCGATTTCTATCGTGCTGTAGAGGCATTTCTCATGAAACACATCCCTGTCCAACCATAGACTTCCTTTGGACTCCCTTTTTCAACTTCATAAAACAGATCCTCAATCCTCTGCAAGAGCCGGATTGATTCATACGGGACACGGAGCATTGGAGACGCCTTTTTTTATGCCTGTCGGAACCTATGGAGCCGTAAAAACCCAATCATCAGAAGAGATCGGGGCGATGAGCGGTATTCTCCTGAGCAATACCTACCACCTGTACCTTCGGCCGGGAACGGACATCTTACATGCAGCCGGCGGCTTACACGGATTTATGAACTGGGGCGGGGCAATCCTCACTGATTCCGGCGGATTTCAGATTTTCAGCCTCCCGGGGCTGCGGAAGATCTCCGACGACGGAGTGACCTTCCAATCCCATTTGGATGGTTCCAGCCACCATTTGACCCCTGAAAAAGTAGTGGACATCCAGCGAACGATCGGCTCGGATTTCATGATGATGCTGGATATTTGTCCACCCGGGGATGCAGACCGGTCAACCTGGGCTGATGCTATGGTTCAGACGACCCTCTGGGCAAAAAGAAGCATGGATCATTACCGGAATACAGATCCGCTTTACGGACATCACCAGGTGATTTTACCCATCGTTCAGGGTGGAACCGATCATGCCCTGCGAAAACAATCTGCCGGTGAGGTGATGGCATTGGACGCCGGGGCGTACGCTATCGGCGGTCTGGCCGTGGGTGAACCCAAAAATGAAATGCTGGATACCACTCAATTTATCTGTGAAATTTTACCGGTAGATAAACCGCGCTACCTGATGGGGGTAGGTACACCCGCCGACCTTGTGCAAAACGTTGCCAGAGGCGTGGACATATTCGATTGTGTGATGCCAACCCGGAATGCCCGAAATGGTCAACTATTTACGTTCGATGGGAAAGTGAATATCCGGAATGCAAAATATCAGTATGATTTTTCACCCGTCGATGACTCGGGATTTGCACCCATGTCTGCTCAGTACAGCCGGGCGTATCTCCACCATCTGTTCAAAACCAAAGAGATATTGGGTTTGCGGATTGCCACACAGCATAATCTTCATTTTTATCTGCATCTCATGTCCCTCATCCGCCAGGCCATTTTAAATGATACTTTTACGCCTTGGTCCCGGCGTTTTCTTCTGCAATTTGGGGCAGAGGGCGCATGACGGATATCGTTGTTCGGGTAATGGATTGCCACATCTGTTCCCTGTCATCCGGGCATCCTGAATTTTTACTGTTAAAACGGGCTGACGATCAAATTTATCCGGGGATATGGCAATGTGTGACCGGTAAAATTCGTGAAAATGAAAGACCCTACATGACCGCTTTACGGGAAACGACTGAAGAAACCGGTTTGGCTGCAGAAAAATTATGGGTCATCGATCAGGTGAACCATTATTATGAAGCGGGAGAAGATCGAATGAATCTGATACCGGTGTTTGGGGCAGTCACAGGATCCAAAAATGTGCGGTTGTCAAAAGAACATGCAGAGTTCAGGTGGTGTGCCATCGACATAGCGGAACACCTGTTATTATGGGACCAGCAGAAATCCGGTGTTCGTAAATTTTACACCATGTTGATTGATGAAAAACTTAAACAGACATTTACAGAAGTGGACCTTGAAACGGGAAATCAGACTTTATATCATCCCTGAGATTTACCGTTCATGAAAAGTAACATGCCGCATTTAATATACAATTATAGGAAGTAAAACAATGGGAGAAAGAGAATTTAACGCATTTGTGAGTCAAAAAATCAGTATATCGCCAGAAATTATTATTTTAAGAATTGTACCGGATGGCTGGGAATTACCGGAATTTAAATCCGGTCAGTATGCGGTATTGGGTCTTCCCGGGTCTGCGCCCAGAACAGATATGGCAGATCGGGAAGATACGGTGGCAGACCCCGAAAAATTTATTCTCAGGGCATATTCGGTGGCATCGGCGTCCAAACAGAAGGAATATCTTGAACTCTACATCACGCTGGTTCGATCCGGATCGCTCACGCCCAGAATTTTTGCGATGAAATCCGGGGATAAAATACATCTTGCACCTAAAATTAAGGGCGTATTTACGATTGATGACCTCCCCCCAGAAACAAATCTGATATTGATCGGCACCGGTACAGGACTTGCGCCCTATATGAGTATGACCAGAAGTCACCTGAGACTGGGCGAAAATCGAAAATTTGCAGTGATTCACGGTGCACGGCATTCCTGGGATCTGGGCTACCGATCCGAATTAATGACGCTGCGGAATATTGCAGATAATTTCACTTATATTCCAGTTGTCAGCCGGCCAGGCGAGGAAGTCGTTCCCTGGGGAGGTGAAGTTGGCTATGTTCAGAACATATGGGAAAGAGAACTCATCAAAAACGCATGGGGATTCAGACCATTACCTGAAAATACGCATATCTTCTTATGCGGGAACCCGGCGATGATCGAATCCGCTGTTGCAGTATTGGGGAAAGCAGGATTCAAGGAACATTCGAAAAAATCACCCGGTGAAATTCATCTGGAAAAATATTGGTAACCTGACACCCTCCGTCTCTCTCAAAAAAATGTTCCCGGATCAGGCGGGAAACCCCTTTATATGATGACTGCATGACCGCTTCTCTCGCAGTCGCCATAAACCTGCCATCAGCACACTCAACATTATTTAATTCCGATAATCAGGTAGCAAAATAAATATTGGTACATAAAAACCATTAAGTTTAAATTTCGACCAATGGTTCGATAAAATATTACAATGGTGTTGAAGCCGATAAAGACTGACACAAAATTTTGATAAACGGATAAAATGATAAAGCACATTGTCACGTTCACCCTGATTGCCATCGCGTCTCATACAGCGTTATTTTCTGATGAGTTGATCACGGGAACAATCCTGGATGCCAGGCGGGGCGAACCGCTTGAAAATGTCAACGTACTGATCCAGGGAACGCAACAGGGCACCGCGACAGATAAAGCGGGAAGGTTTATAATCCCTGCAGAATCAAATGACACGCTGGTACTCAACATCAGCCATATCGGTTACGAATCCAAAGTCGTACCGGTGGCCGTACCGGAGATTGTTCCATTGGTGATCAAATTAACCGAAACTTTTTTCGAGATGAACAGTGTCGTCATCACAGCCACCCGAACGCCGAAAATTCTTCAAAATGTTCCCGTTGCCACCGAGATCATCACATCTGACGAAATTTATACCTCCGGCGCCCGGGATGTGGGAGAGTTACTTTCTCAACGTTCCGGCGTATCGGTTTCATCTTCGGTTGCCGGTGGAAGTATTGTGAATCTCATGGGCATGGATTCAAAATATATCCTGATCCTGGTTGACGGACAACCGGTGGTAGGCAAATTTAACAGCCGGGTGTCGCTGGACCAGTTTCCGACAAATAACATCCAGCGGGTGGAGATCATTAAAGGACCCAACTCATCCCTGTACGGAAGCGAAGCAATGGGGGGTGTGATCAACATTATTACGCGTAATGAAATCGCTAAACAGTTTACCACTTCTTTTCGTTACGATGGCGGAGACGGGACATTTAATCCTGCCGATCTGGGTATCGGTAACCGATCTCTGAAAGCGGAATACAGCAATGATTATCATTCCCTGAAATATTTATTCAATATCCAGGGAGATTTTATAAATGTGGATCAAACCAAGGAGTATATTGAACTTGACGATGTGGGCAAAAATTCGGTTTCGGGGAAGATTGACTGGGAAATGACCGACCGGCAACGGTTGAAAAATGCCCTTTCCCTGTTTAAGGACACTGAATCAAGCCATACTTCCACCGGGAATACCAAAACCATAATTGATCGAAAACTGATCAGCCTGACACATAACTGGGATATCAGTTCTAACTGGATATTGACACAGTTCGCGAGATACAGTGATTATTCCAGGCAGTACCGGCAGATCTATCCCTGGGGTGAGATAAAATCGGTCAACAACACCCTTGAGGCGGAATCGGAATATGAAATTTCAGGGGTGTACTCCACAGCGACCTGTACATTTAATGTAGGGGGTGAAGCGGGCTATGCCCGATATGAAAGCGACCGTATCTCCCATGGCAGTCAAACACTTAGGTCAAACAGTCTGTACGTGCAATATGATTTCAATCCGGTGAAAAGATTGAACCTGGTCATCGGAAACCGCCTGGATGACAATTCGGAAATTCCATCGGTGTACAGTCCCCGGGTAGCCGCAATGGTTTCCATCGGGGCACGGTGGAAAATCCGGGCGATGTGGGGAAATGGGTTCCGGATGCCGACGTTTATGGACAGGTATATCGACTGGAGTCACATCCAGTTCGGATACCACGTCATTGGTAATCCGGATTTAAAACCCGAACAGTCGAATGGATATACCTTCGGAGTGGAGTATTACCATCCCGGCGTTTACCGGGTAAGCACAATGATTTACCGCACCTATTTTGACAATATGATATCCGATTACAGCATCCCGAACACCAATGTGCTGACCTATAAAAATATCGATGAAGTCCGGTATACCGGCGTGGAATTACAGGGATACTGGAATGTATCTCCTGAATGGGTCGCCAACTGGGGATTAAACTATGTTGACAATACGGATTTAAAGACCGGAGAAGTTTTACCGAACACACAGCCCTTTTCAGGAAATCTTCAACTCCGACACCGGCATTCCGGGAACCGGTTTCAATACTCATTCAAGCTCAAATGGATCGGCTCCTATTACCCCATGGAATACATCCCGGATACCAATGAATTTTATACCGCAGATCAGAAAAGGAACTCTCAATATTTCCTGGATTATTCTGCCAAATTTCAATTTACCCACAGCCTTCAATTAGAAGGCGGGATAAAAAATATGACAAACTACACCAATTCAAATTACGGGCCGTTCATCGGGAGAACGTATTACATGGAATTGGTATTAACACTAAATGGAGTAAATAATGAGAAGTAAGTATTTCGTGGTTGCAATATCGGCATTCATGTTCATCATGACAGGGTGTGATAATACAAAAGATGATAATAATGTTACGGGCATCGAGATTACAACAACAGATATTAATCAGGCGCCGTTGTTTTTCAATTTTGGGAGTGTATCGTATGAAAATGTTCATGACATCACCTTTCTTTCAGGGGACATGACCTATTTAGTCGGTCTCAACGGAAGCGCAGGCGTGGTTGGGGTGAAGTCTGGCATCAACGATTTCACAACCGCCACATTGCCCACTGCTGGATACGCTTCAGATGGCGACGGCAATTATGTGGTGGGCGATTCGTGGATGGATATGTCAACGTATAATCCCTCTGACCACAGCATTCAGGGGGATGGCAGTGTTTATTTTATTCGTACGGCATCCTACGAGTGGGTCAAATTTGAAGTGCTTTCAGGGTCCCCGTCTTCCTTTTCGATACAGTATGCATTCCGGAATACCGACGGGACTTATGGCGCCGCCGAAACAGCAACGATCCCTTATACGAGCGCCGAACCCGCTTATTTTGATCTGACAACCGGATCAGTTATTCCGACTGCTGACTGGCAGCTCGCTCTGACCCTCGTACCGGAATATTCCCCTGAATTATCCAGCTTTATGTATATGCCAACCATTCTGACCAACATGGACGCCTCTGTTCAGGTGGCAATCATTGATGACATGGCATTTGATGACGTTGTCACCGCCCCCGTTTCCGGATGGATGATGGATGAGGCAGATATGCATCCCCTGGGATATGGCGGCGACTACATGGTTCTGGTGTATCATCCGGAACCACCCTATAACCATAAAGTCATCGTTGAAAATCCTGGATATGTATATATCATTGATACCGGTAACTACGTATATAAACTTCAATTTAAACTGTATAATTCCGGAATTATGTTATTCTCTTACGAAGGTTTATAAGCCGGGCATTTCAGGTTTTTGACATAGATCCCAAGCATCCTGTCCGGTATGGATCAGCGCCCCGGACAGAATGTTGTTAGGAGACTCCTTTGTTGCAGGGTAACCGGTGAAATTGTTTTGCGCAGTTTATCTGTTACTTGACAGAATAGTAATCTAAGGGGTTCAACGGTTCCTGTGGTTTGAAAAGCCGGTGAAAACCGGGGTTGTTTAAGTATCATTTTCGCAGGTATGCGTTCAGCCCGAATCATCCGTGCTATGGATACACTTACATTACCGTTTGGCAGCAAAGGAGTTTTTTTCTGCTCCGTCTGCCGTCAAGAAGATTGAGACCCGCCGAGGAAGATTGAATCTGATTTTTAGAGGAAACTCTTGTAAGTTTGACGGGATTTTAAAATAAAAATATGGTCAGTAACAGACAATTAGAAGAACGGGCCGCCAGAAAAGAACGGATATTGGATGCTGCGCTGGAGGTATTCAGTCGTATCGGGATTGAAGGCTCCACCATGAATGAAATCGCCGCTGAAGCCGGATTCGGAAAAGCCTCGTTGTATTATTATTTTCCATCAAAGGAAGAAGTATTTCACGCCATCCTGGAACGAGGCTGGATGCGTCTGCTGGAAAGTATTGAATCCGTTGTCATTGGCAACGATACACCGCGAAACAAATTTATAAAACTCCTCAATGCCATTGCGGATCAGGTGAAATTAAATCGCACGCTATATGAATTTCTTTTTATCGTTCCAAAATCCATCCCGGTGGAATCCATCAGGAACGGTTCCTGGAAAACCTACCAGAACCGTCTCTATGCCACACTTCACGGTATTCTCGAAGATGGTGTCGCTATCGGAGATTTTGTGGATATTCAGCCAGACCTTCTGATGCGTGCCATCGGTGGAATATTTCACAGCCTGATCTTCCCCGGCGACGCCCAGAGTTCCATTTCTGATACCGATCTGGATACGGTTTTATCCAAGTTTTTACACCCAAAATAATATTATCCCATACATATGTTCTCCACTGCTCGTTATAAATTTCACGCATTGCCGCAGGGTCAAAGCCGCTTACACCAAACGATATGATCCTTTCCGATGGTTACAATGTTACAGGGTGAAATCACGCAGAATTCAGATGTGGAATTGAAACCGTTTACGGTCTCTGACATTCCGCGGCTGATGCAATGGATTCCCTCATCGAAATTTCTCCTGCAATGGGCGGGTCCCGGCTATTCATTCCCCTTCACTGAAGCACAGATCATCGCCCACCTTACCGGACATTCCGCGGCAGCCGGGTCCACGGTCATCCTGAAGGTTGTTTTACGGGGAACCGATATACCGATCGGACATGGCGAGATTTTGGGGATAGATGTTCAACAGCGGTCAGCCGTTCTTGGCAGAATACTGATCGGACCCGGTGAATACAGAGGACGGGGATACGGACTGGCTCTGGTGCGGGCATTGACCCGGTTTGCCTTCGAAAATTTTCCTATCCACCGCTTAGCGCTGAACGTTTTTTCCACCAATGAAACGGCGATCAAATGTTACACAAATGCGGGATTTGTAAAGGAGGGAGAACTCAGAGATGCCCGGTTTTTCGAAAATCAATTTATTTCCATCACGATCATGAGTATGCTATATCCCCAATTCAATCAAATTTATTATCCCTCTGAATATCCGGTCAAACCGGAGTTCAGGTGTGTACAGGACCATGATGAAAGATAGGATTTTTTCCAAACCCATAACATCCGTCACCGAATTTGTTTTCGATGAATCCGTTACGAAGGTATTCCCGGACATGATACAGCGGTCCGTGCCGGGATATGATCTCATCGTTTCCATGATCGGAATGTATGCGGGAAAATACACCAAACCGGGGACGCATTGTTACGACCTGGGGTGTTCCCTGGGCGCCGTAACAATGGCGATGCTGAAGGATATCTCCATAGATGACTGCCATATCTTTGCCGTTGATAACGCCCCGGCGATGATCAATAAACTTCGTAAAATGCTCAGCCAGAAAAATTACCATATCCCCGTGGAAGTCATCGAGGAAGATGTGTGCTGCGTGCTCATATCCAATGCCAGTGTGGTTGCCCTGAATTTTACGCTCCAGTTCATCGATCCGAAGGAACGCTCCCGTCTCATCAGAAATATCTACCACGGATTGAATCCCGGCGGGATATTGATCCTATCAGAAAAAATTGCACATGACGATGCCGGTGAGGAGGATTTTCATGTGACCCATCATATGGATTTTAAGCGGCACAACGGATACAGCGATCTGGAGATCAGTCAAAAACGAACCGCACTTGAAAACATTCTTATCCCGGAATCCATCCAGGCTCATATCCACCGCATGCAGGATGTCGGCTTTCATACTCCCAGGGTCTGGTTTAAATGCTTCAATTTCATCTCAGTTTTTGCAGAAAAATGAGCTCATATTCCAACCTCTTCGATCTGTTGTCGCAGACTCGCTTTAAACCTCAGCTTGACACCTTAAACTCACGGCTTGAACACTCGGAAGCCCAATTTGACCATGGCGAAAAAGAAAATTGGCTGTCCATCCTGAAATCATTACCGGAAATATCCCCAAATGAGGTTTATCTGGACAAAGACGTCATAACGATTGGTGCGGAATCAGATATATCAGATGAACAACGCCTCCAACTGGAGACCGGTCTTCGCCGGTTACATCCCTGGCGGAAGGGTCCATTTAATGTTTTCAGTATTGCGATCAACAGCGAGTGGCGTTCAGATTTTAAGTGGAACCGGCTTATATCTCATATTTCACCCTTGAGGGGAAAACGGGTTCTTGATGTGGGAACCGGCAATGGGTATCACTGCTGGCGCGTCCGCGGTGAAGGCGCTGCGCTCGTCATTGGGATTGAGCCATACCGCCTTTATATGATTCAATTTGAGGCGATCAGGACGTATCTTCCTGCTGAACCGGTGTTTGTGCTGCCGTTGGCGCTGGAGGAATTCCCACATCACAGTCCGGCATTCGATACGGTATTTTCCATGGGTGTGCTCTACCATGTAAAATCACCCTTTGACCACCTGCATCAACTCCACTCTGCAATTACGGCGGGTGGAGAGCTCATCCTTGAGACATTGGTGATTGAAGGTGACAGGGAATCCGTACTGATCCCGGAAAACAGGTATGCTAAAATGAGGAATGTTTGGTTTATTCCATCTGTGTTATTATTGGAGACCATGCTGAAGCGATCGGGGTTCAAGGCGATTCAACTGGTGAATTTAAATCAAACCTCACCAGAAGAGCAGCGTGCAACCGACTGGATGACTTTTGAATCCCTCACAGACTTTTTGTCCCCTGACGATCCGCAGAAAACGATCGAAGGTTATCCGGCCCCGCGAAGGGCGATCTTTATTGCAAAGGCATCTGCTTAAACCCTATAGGCAGGCGCCGTCATTTTCAGCCGGTTGTTATACCGTTTTTTCGGACCAGGATAAATGGTTTTGTGACATCCATATCCCCCTGTATTTAATTTTGGTAAAATCTGAAAATCGGCTCTGATTTGAAATTGTTTTTTCTCTCAACTATTTTTATCAACCCCGATAAAGGTAGGATCTGTGAATATGAAGTGCTATAATGGTTCCGATTTCCATATGTACGAAGAATTGAGTAACCTTGAGGGTCTCTATGATATTACTACGCGTGTAAGAGATCGGGCCGGACAAACCTACCTCTACAAAATGCAGCAGATAAAAGTCGGTTTGATGGCGGATTTGTTGAGCGGGAAAAAGAAAATTTCGATATTGCAGAGACATTGCATGAAACGTCTCTGCAACCAATATAAAGGGCACATAATGGCAGATAAATTTCAAAATAAATACCGCGTTCCATCTGCCCGTTTACAGTCTTGGGATTACGGTTGGCAGGGGACCTATTTCATAACCCTGTGCACGCAGAACCGCGAACATTATTTTGGGGAAATTGAAAACGGGACCATGCAATTGTCAAAAATTGGCGTTATCGCCAATGTATTGTGGTATGAAATAAAAAATCACGCAAAAAATATTGAATTGGACGAATTTATCGTTATGCCAAATCATATCCACGGTATTTTGATTTTGAATGAAAAAAATCCGGATGGTGATAAAACGATTGACAATGTTGGTGACGTTGGTGACGTTGGTGACGTTGGTGACGTAGAGACAAGGCATGCCTTGTCTCTACAATCCCCGTCCCAACAATCCCCGTCCCAACAATCCCCGTC
>CAYPCW010000006.1:0-10108 GCA_964409335.1 uncultured bacterium | reverse complement strand
ACAATCCCCGTCCCAACAATCCCCGTCGAAACCATTGGACCCATCCAAACCACCGGAAACCATCGGTCAAAAACGATTTCAAAATCAGGGGAAAAACACCATTTCATCCATTATTGGCGGATATAAATCCGTGGTGACAAAACATGCGCATCGTTTGGGTTATGATTTCCAATGGCAATCAAGGTTTTACGACCATATTATCAGAAACGAGAAATCATATCATACCATAAGAAATTACATTGTAACCAATCCGCAAAATTGGGAAGCCGCTAAATTAAAGGATTGATAATGGCCGAATACATCGACGTAAAAAAACCATTTCTGGAAAAACACTGCCTGCAGGGCTGGCAGGTCATTGGTCAGAGTATCGGTATCCCCAGGAGCCGGCAAAAAGCGCCGCCACTTAACTCAATCTTTTGGTGCACATAACGGAAACTTCTTAGTCGGGGGTATATTTGTTGTGTTAGTCATTATTGTTCAAACTTTGGCGATGGGCATTGCTATAATTTTCTTAAACATTGGTTTAGTTGTTGGATTTTTATTATGGGTGGTAGAATCAAAACGAGACCGGTCCCTGCAATCCGCTTCGTCACAGCGCCCTTCCCGGCGTTCTCACTCCCGTCGCCTGTTGTCTGATCACCTCATCAGGTTTCACCGCCCTGTTTTTCCCCGGATTCTCACAAAATCCTAACAATTAATGCCTAATATCCGCCTGAAAATCCGGGTGGTTTTCAACTTTTAACACGATATGACATGAATGAAATACCCAATATTTCGGCCGGTTGCCGGACATAACCAGAAATCCAAAACAGAAGCATCATCTTCAAAGCCGGCGGTCATTCTTTTCCATTCACCACAACTCAAATTGAACCGGAAGACAAGGTCGATTTTGAAATCCGGTTTAATCTATGAAAACATAATTTTGGAGATAACATGAAATACAAAGCTATCATCGCCTTCACCTGTGCCATGGGGTTACTCATCGTTGGATGCGGGAAGTCCGGTTCAAAGGATCACGTTCCGGGTGTTCTCACCGGGGGGGTATCCATTGACGGGTCCAGTACGGTCTTCCCGATTACCGAAGCGGTCGCAGAAGAATTTGGAAAAGTTCACCCGCGGGTTCGGGTAACCGTCGGGATTTCAGGCACCGGAGGCGGATTCAAAAGGTACGCTGCCGGTGAAACGGATATCTGCGATGCATCCCGTCCCATAAAACAAAAAGAGATCGACAAAGCATCTGAAAATAACGTGGCGTTTATCGAACTTCCGGTGGCATTTGATGGATTATCCGTCGTGGTAAGCCGGAAAAATGACTGGGTGGATTATCTGACCGTTGATGAACTGCATCGGATCTGGATGCCGGAAAGTACCATAAATACATGGAAGGACATCCGTCCTGAATGGCCTGCCAAAACCATCAATTTGTTCGGACCGGGAACGGATTCCGGTACCTTCGATTACTTTACCGAAGCCATCAATGGAAAGTCACAATATTGCCGGTCGGATTTCTCAAAAAGCGAAGACGACAATGTTTTAGTACAGGGCGTAGCCGGCGATAAATACGCACTGGGATTCTTCGGATTTGCCTATTACATAGAAAATACCAATAAGCTGAAGGTAGTCCCCATTGACAACGGAGAAGGGGCGGTGACACCGACAGAGACCACCATCAACAACGGGACCTATCAACCCTTGTCCAGACCTATATTTATTTATGTCAATCCCGCATCAGTCCAACAGCCACAGGTGGATGCGTTTGTCCGGTTCTATCTGGAAAAAGCGCCCGAGCTGGTGAGCGAAGTGGGGTATGTTCCGCTACCCCAGCTTGTCTACCAACTGTGTTTAAAACGGTACTCATCAGGAATAACCGGTTCGGTATTTAGTAATCGGAATACGGTGGGATTAAAAATAGAAGACCTGCTGCCGGAATAACCGGTTTTGATATGGGAATGACGGAAAGATCGATCATCGCCGGCGGCAAACGCGTATATTTGAAAGAGAAAGCGATTGCAGGATTCCTTTTACTGTGTGCCATGGTATCAGTGGTTACCACGGCGGGGATCGTCATCGTTTTACTTTCTGAATCAGTCAGTTTTTTTAAAGAAGTATCGATTATAAAATTTTTGTTCGGCACCCGGTGGGAGCCGCTTCTTGAGCCCAGATCATTCGGGGTTTTACCCCTGTTGTCCGGGACATTGATGATCGTGGTCGGGTCGGCGCTGATTGCGCTCCCCATGGGAGTGCTTACCGCCGTTTATCTCAGCCAGTATGCAGAAGACCGGACACGTACAATCCTGAAACCGGTGTTGGAGATCCTTGCGGGGATTCCCACCGTCGTGTATGGATACTTTGCCCTCACCTTTATTTCGCCGTTACTGAGGCAGGTCTTTCCCTCCACCCATGTATTCAATGCATTAAGCGCCTCCATCGTTGTGGGCATCATGATTTTGCCCATGGTGGCATCTCTATGTGATGACGCAATCCGTGCCGTTCCGAATACATTGAAACAAGGGGGATATGCATTGGGAGCCACCCCCTTTGAGGTGATCACTCAGGTGATCATTCCGGGTGCATTTTCCGGGATTATGGCGTCCTTTATTCTGGCGGTCTCCAGGGCATTTGGCGAAACGATGGCAGTAACACTCGCCGCCGGAGCCACACCCAACCTGACCATCAATCCGCTGGAAAGTATCCAGACCATGACCGCGTATATCGTTCAGGTTAGTTTGGGGGATACTCCTGCCGGCGGAACTGAATACCAAACCATATTTGCTGTTGGTGCGCTGCTCTTTTTCGTGACCTTATTGATGAACATCATCGCCAACCGGGTCATGCACCATTTTCGTGAGGTGTACGAATGACCGGTGATAATTCAGGATTTTCATCAGGACTGAAGCGGCGCAGGAAGATCGAAAACATTTTCCGGATCATAAGTTTAACCATTACCTGGGTATCAGTCATTATATTACTGGTTCTGCTTACCCATGTGACTCTGCAGGGATTCCAGCGATTAAACCTCGGGTTTTTGCAGAATTTTCCCTCAAGATTTCCGGATAAAGCGGGGATAAAATCTGCACTGTACGGAAGCATTTGGCTTATCAGTCTGATCTTTCTCATTTCCGTTCCTTTGGGTACGGCATCTGCCATTTACCTTGAGGAATACGGAAAAAAAGGTATATTGGGTAAATTTATCGAGATCAATATTGCAAACCTGGCGGGGGTTCCGTCCATCGTGTATGGTATTTTAGGGTTAGCGATATTCGTCCGGTTTATGGGATTGGGTCGAAGTGTTCTTGCCGGCAGCCTGACAATGTCCCTGCTGATCCTGCCCGTGATCATCATGGCTGCGAGGGAGGCGCTTCGGGCGGTACCGCAGAGTGTGCGGCACGGAGCCTATGCGCTGGGGGCAACCCGGTGGCAGACCATTATCCATCATGTACTCCCGGCATCCACGCCGGGGATTTTAACAGGCGTTATTCTGGCAATGTCCAGGGCGATCGGCGAGACTGCGCCCCTGATCATGATCGGTGCCCTCACGTATGTTGCTTTTATCCCCGAAGGACCCATGGATTCGTTTACGGCGCTCCCCATCCAGATATTCAACTGGGCATCCCGGCCTCAGGCGGAATTCCAGACGGTGGCTGCGGCAGGAATTATTGTCCTGCTGGGCGTTTTGCTTCTAATGAATGCCGCCGCTGTGATTATCAGAAATTATTTCCAAAGGAAGTACAAATGGTAGATTTTCCCCAAAAAAGTCAGGCTGTTATCCGTCATAAACCGGTAGAGATCCCCGATCCCGCTATGGAGACACTTCATGTCACCATCAAATACGGTGAATCCATGGCAGTATCAGATTGCTCAATAAAATTTCAAAAAAACCGGGTAACGGCCATCATCGGACCCTCGGGATGCGGGAAAAGCACCCTGATCCGAAGCCTGAACCGAATGAATGATTTTATTGACGGATTTTCGATAACCGGACAGGTGATGTTTGACGGGGTTGATATTTACGATCGAAAAGCAGATCCCGTTGAAATCCGCCGCAGAATCGGTATGGTATTTCAGAAACCGAATCCGTTTCCAAAGTCGATTTATAAAAATATTATCTGGGGTCCGCAGATCAATGGTTTTAAAGGCGACCCGGATGAATTAGTAGAAGAAAGTCTCACCAATGCGGCGCTTTGGGATGAGGTGAAAGACCGTTTGAACGAATCCGCACTGGCGCTTTCAGGAGGTCAACAGCAACGGTTATGCATCGCCCGGGCAATCGCCATGAAACCGGAGATTATTCTCATGGACGAACCGGCATCGGCGCTGGATCCGAAATCCACAGCCCGGGTAGAAGACCTCATTGAAGAACTCCGGAAGCATTATACGATCGTGATCGTCACTCATAACATGCAGCAGGCGGCGCGGATATCCGATTATACCGCCTTTCTTTACAACGGGGATTTGGTGGAATTTGGCGTGACTAAACGTATATTTACGAATCCGGATCGAAAAGAAACGGAAGATTACATTACTGGCAGATTCGGTTAATATGAGGAGTATGACATGATCCGTCACCTGCAAAGGGAAATTGATAAGTTAAAGAAATCTATTTTGTCCGTCGGAACTCTGGTGGAAGAAAATCTACGGGACGGCGTAAAGGCGCTTTCCGACCGGAACTCCGTACTGGCTGAAAAGGTCATCGAAGGGGATAACCTGATCGACCAGTTTGAGATTGAAGTCGAAGAAGAATGTCTGAAAATTCTGGCGCTTCACCAACCGGTGGCTATCGATCTGCGATTTATAGTATCCATTCTGAAAATCAACAATGACCTGGAGCGTATCGGCGATCTGGCTTCAAATATTGCAGAACGTGCTATCTCTCTGTCCAAAAAACCACCTGTCACCGTTCCGAAGGCGATCCCACTGATGGTGGCGGCTGTACAGTCCATGTTAAAAAACAGCCTGGATGCCCTGGTCGCGATGGACGCCCGATTGGCAGATTCCGTATGTAAAGCCGATAATGAAGTCGATCAGCTCCACAGCGGCATGTACCAAAAAGTGCAGGCGTTGATCCGCACCGATCCTGAAAATATCGAATCGTATTTTCAACTTATTAGCGTATCAAGGTATCTGGAGCGTGCTGCGGATCATATGACGAACATCGCCGAAGACGTAATTTATATGGTGGAAGGTAAAATTCACCGTCATCCCGGTTTAAAACCGGAGTAAACCACCCGGCAAGCCAGACCTTCTGTAGTGTAACGCCGCGGGTATCGACATTTACAAGGAAGGACCATTTGGTATAACCGTTTTCTATAAAGTATTACCGCCAAAGAGTACACCATTATGGCAGTTCTATCTCACCGGGGAGATACCCATCCGGAACAGGATGCCCTGATTTCACAGCGCAACACTGCGGGGGGTATATGACAGGGGCGTCTCATTGTACGATATATGGGAAATGTAAACAGAATTCCGGGCAAGAAACCCGGCACTGGTGAATATAACTACTGGCAAAAAATCCGGGAGCCACATTTACGAACGGATATACCGCCTGTCTGGCGACATGCAGACCTGTCTCCCCGCGCCATGGGGGATGCCGGGGCGTAGAATTATCCAGCCGGCTGGAGCAGAACAGCTTCTCCATCCGCCCGCAGGAATATTATCAGCAAATGCTATTTCCCACGGAGGCGGTCCCTGGGATCAAGCCCTGATATTATTTTTATCAGGATGACATATCTTTGAATTCTTAAATTTGCGACGCAACTGGTGTAACGATAAAAGTTACATATTAATATAATAATTATAAAATTTAAGGATGTAATCATGAATACCATACAATCCGGGATTTTATCACCTGTCCCGTTAAACGCCATGTATCTGACCTTTTCCCTGTATCCCGGAGGAGATCCGACAATCGCACTTCTGGACCTTCGGAGGATCGTTACCGGCGGGGACACGGTAGTCGGTTTCGGCGCCTCTCTCCTGGAAGTGTTGGGCGCCTCCATACCGGGACTTCATGATTTCCCATCCTATTCCCATGCGGGGATCGATATTCCGGGGACGCCTTTTGCATTATGGTGCTGGCTGCGGGGTTCAGACAGAGGAGACCTTGTCCATAAAACCCGGCAGATCCGACTTGCAGTATCCCCCGGATTTCAGTTGAGTGAGATCATAGATGCCTTTAAATATCAATCGGGGCTGGACCTTACCGGTTACGAAGACGGCACTGAAAATCCAGAAGGAGACGATGCGGTTCGGGCAGGGTGCGTTCAGGGACAGGGCGAGGGACTTGACGGTTCCAGCTTTGTGGCGGTACAGAAATGGGTTCATGATCTGAACCGTTTTGAGTCCTATCCGGTTCAGGAGCAGGATAATATGATCGGACGACGGAAATCGGACAATGAGGAATTGGAGCATGCACCGGTATCCGCCCATGTGAAACGCGCGGCTCAGGAGAATTTTGATCCGGAGGCATTTGTTATCAGGCGGTCTATGCCTTGGGCAGACAGCGCCGGAGAAGGGCTGGTTTTTGTGGCATTTGGAAAATCTACGGATGCCTTTGAAGCGATTCTCCACCGGATGGTGGGGTCGGATGACGGCGTATTTGATGCCTTGTTTCGGTTTACCCGCCCTGTCACCGGGAGTTATTTCTGGTGTCCGCCGGTTTCACACAATCGACTGGATCTGAGGGTGGTGGGCATTCATTGAAACCGGCGCAAGTCGCCATACCTGGTAGAAGACTGATCCGGAAGATGCCCATGCCGGCAGGGTCCTGGAGCGCTTCCGCCGGTGGATGTGGTTTATCCTGAATAAATCTGTGAATTACTATTCTAAAAAACTGTCTGCGAAACGGTTGGAAAGGTGCTATGACATCGCACCCCCCCGAATCATACAGTATTTGAATGCCGAAACAGATTATGTAAAAAGTCTGTTACGCCCTGCCCACCAGGTACTTGAACTGGGCTGCGGTTATGGCCGGATTTTCCCCGACCTTCTGCCACACTGCAATCTGCTGGCGGGAATCGATATCTCTATTGAAAATCTGAAAATGGCTGTCTCCCTATTGCGGCGCCAGCCCCGTACTTTCTTTTATAATATGAATGCTGCACGATTAGGGTGTCGGGATAACACTTTCGATATTGTACTTTGTATCCAAAACGGACTGTCTGCTTTTCACGAGAATCCGGTCAGTGTAATGATGGAAGCGATCCGTGTTGTCAAACCCGGCGGATTCGCATTATTTTCAGGGTATTTAGATAATATCTGGAACGACCGACTGGATTGGTTCATCCGGCAGTCAAAGGCAGGATTGTTAGGTGAAATCCATACTGAAGCCACCGGTAACGGGGAGATCGTGTGTAAGGACGGATTCCGTGCGACCACTTACCGGAAGGATGATCTTACCCGAATGGCGGCCGAATTAGGGACCATCCCGGCATTTACCGAAATAGATGAATCCTGTCTGTTCTGTCGGATTACCGGTTGACAGATCTTTGTTTCAAACGTTATCTTTATTATGACATGAAGATGTCCGCATTGTTTAGGTGAAGTTTAAACGATTGCATTGACGGAAAGCCACTGGGGAAGTAAATGAGCAGAAGTACGTTATTGCACATGAGACGGGGCGACAAAGAAATTTTTTATACTCCCGCCCTTTTTTAAGGTTGGCTAATATGGTGTGGGAACATATTAAATGAGTTGCTGACCAGGTGAATTTGTCTGGCAGAACTATGGGACGATCCGGAGTGTTTTGCAATCTTATGGATGGATATCCCGATTGTATCGACAAAGAAATAACCTGAAACAGAGAAAAAATAATGGCAGAGATTGAAGATTTTTTAACTTTAGACATCCGAACCGGCCGGATCATCGAAGTGCAAGATTTCCCTGAAGCCCGAAAACCCGCGTATAAACTGAAAATTGACTTTGGGGAGTTGTTGGGATTGAAAAAATCCTGTGCACAACTGACTCAAAATTATACATCCTATCAACTCATGGGTAAGATGGTACTATGTATTGTAAATTTTCCGCCGCGACAAATCGCAAAAGAAATATCAGAAGTACTCGTTTTAGGGGTTCCGGATAATCGGGGGAATTGCGTACTGCTTCAACCGGACAGGATAGTACCAACGGGTGCGAGGGTGTATTAAATCAACCGGAGGTATATGAAAACCAGATTATCAGCCTTTCTTAGCGCTATTCTTTTGACTGCACTAATATCAGCCGGTGAAGATCCCTTTGGTCGTTTGGGATTCCTGCTGGGCGCTTGGTCCGGTACCGGCAGCGGATTTGGAAGCGACAGTTCAAAAATTGAGGCACAGTACCAATATCTGATGGATGGGGAATATATATTAGCCACACATGACTCCCGGTTTGAACCCACCCCGTCTAAACCTGAAGGCGAACATCATATGGATTACGGGATCATCAGTTTTGACAAACACCGGGACAAGATCGTGTATCGTCAGTTCAACATCGAAGGATACGTCAATCAGTATGTGTTATCAGATTCATTATCTACCAGTAATAAACTCGTATTTTTGACGGAAACCATCGAAAATTTTGTCCCCGGTGGGAAAGCCCGGTGGTCAATTGAGAAAATATCTGATGACCATATTATCACCTCCTTTGACGTGTCATTCCCCGGAAAGCAATATGCCTGTTTTGGTACCAACGAACTGATTAAAATTGAACCTAAATAAGAAAGGAATGTTTTTATGAAATCTATTCTTAAATTTATCGGATTACTTCTGCTCATCGCCGTTATTATGGTTTTAATAGGCGGCCTCTTTGTCTCTAAAGACTTCAAATACGAAAAGTCGATCACGATCAATACACAGAAAGAAATTGTATGGCTGAATCTCTCTACATTCAGAGCGATGGATAAATGGAGCCCCTGGATGCAACGGGATCCTCAAATGACTACCGCACTGACAGGCATTGACGGAATGGTGGGTGCGAAGCAATCCTGGGAAGGAAATAAAGACGTAGGTTCAGGCAGTCAGGAAATCACCAGGGTTGATCCGCCGAACCGACTTGAGACCAGGTTGATTTTTCATGAACCCTACGAAAGCGAAGCCACATCGTATATTCAATTATTGCCGGTAAGTAACGCCACACAGGTAACCTGGGGATTTGAAGCAAAAATTCCCTACCCCTTTAATTTTATCATGCTCTTTATGAACAACGAAAAAGCGATGGATAAGGATTTCGGCCAGGGATTAACGTCTCTCAAAGCCATTTGTGAATCATAGCCCGAACCTGTGAACAGCGTCGGGATCCCCCGGAAGTCCTGTCCTATCACTTCCATAACGGCAATATCTTCACTGGTATTTGCGCGATGGTGGGTGATCGCAGATGGCATGCAGAAATTTGTTGAAATTTAGCGATAGAGAATAGAAAATAAGGTAAAGCCCAATCGCAGTCTATGAACTGACCGCGTGATTTTTTAACTTTGGCTAAAATCGAAACGCTACAGTCCAAACACGATAAAAACTTATGCCGATGCCATTCAATCGTTTTTATAGTTTTATAGCAACAAACCTATTACAACAATTACCAACCAAGATGTGATCATTTTTAACAATGAATACATTTTAGCCAACAACTACTCTGCTTCATTTCAAAATCAAGTGGTTAATGCCATTAAATTGTTTTTTAGAACAGTACAAAATAAAAGTTTTGATATTGAAATAATACACCGACCAAAACACCCTAAATTGTTGTCCAATGTATTGAGTAAGGAAGAGGTAAAAGCTATTTTAAATGCTCCAACAAACGTAAAACACAAAACCATGTTAAGTTTAATTTATGCTTGTGGTTTACGAAGAGGCGGATTATTAAATTTAAAACCAGCACATATCGAATCGAAGAGGTATATTTTAATTATTAAACAATCGAAAGTTAAAAAAGATAGAATTACGTCTATTAGTGATAAATTAATAGGATTGTTGAGGGATTATTACAAAACCTACAAACCTGATGTTTGGTTGTTTGAAGGACAAAATAACGGAGAAAAATATTCTGAAAAAAGCTTACAAAGTGTTTTAAAACAAGCGTTAGAAAAATGTAAAATGACTAAACCAGTAACTTTACATTGGTTAAGACACAGTTA
>CAYPCW010000005.1:0-77286 GCA_964409335.1 uncultured bacterium | reverse complement strand
AAAATTTTAAATGAGCGAAAAATGGCACTATTTGAAAGGGCATCTCTTATAGGTTTTACGATGATACAGATTGAAGAATGTCGGTCAATAGTTTGGATAAAATGAGCCCTGCACCGTCTTTTGAATAAGTTTCGTTCATGCGCTTTTCCGTATTTTTTTGGCACAATTACACCGATTCGAGCAGGCGATATGTTTTCCCACCAGAAAAACAAATCCCCGGCAACCAGGGATTTAGAAGAATTAAAACAATGTGCGAAATCTAATTTTGTCAGATTATTTTTCAAAAGAAATTAGGCGGAGAGAATCTTTCTTCCTTTACTTCGCCGTCTGGCTAATACCGCCCTACCACTGGCAGTTGCCATACGCTTGAAAAAGCCGTGTTTATTTTTTCGTTTTCGATTACTGATTCTGACAGTTATTTTCATAAAACCTTATTATTTTAGATTAAATTACAGGCCGATAATTTATACACCAACCAACATCAGGAAAAATCACTTTTTCTTTGATACACGAACAATTGTCGTAATACCACCACGTGGATTAAATTCACCAATAACATCAATTTTTCGGGGCGATATTGCAAAAACGAGGTCATCCAATATTTTATTTGTCACGGATTCGTGATAAATCCCGATTGATCTATATTTAATAATATAAAGTTTGAGAGATTTCAACTCGACAATTTTTTCATCAGGAGTATAATTAATATAGATAGTTCCAAAATCAGGTAACCCGGTTTTTGGGCAAACGCAGTTAAATTCAGGAATAGAAATATTTATTTCATAATCTCTATCCGGGTATTCGTTTTCAACCGGAACAAGGTCGGTATAGCCGGGCTTTTTCATAAAAAAAAGGCGCCTTAGACGCCTTTTAGAGTGATTAGACTAAACAAAAGAATTATCTGGCTTCGTTGCTCGGTTTTACTTTTCTTCTACGCTTATGCGATCTCTTACGATCAGGTGCAATAGACTTTTCATCGTAATTTTTATCCCAGTATTTAAACTGCTCCTCTTTAGGCCCGGAACCCAATGGATTCATACGGATAATATTTTGGCCCGAGAATGCTACACTTGAACTTGTACCACTATAAGCAAACGCCATGAAAATGCCTACAAGGATAATTATTTCATAAAATCGAATCATTTTGATACTTCTGTTGTTTTTTAATCAATGGTTAATATAAACTTAATCCAAAGTATGAAAAAAGATTAAAATATTACATTATGTAACAACAGTAGGGCTTAAAAGGGTAATTCCTCTTCTTCCTCATCAGAGTCTGCGGCTTCAGCATCAGATGCAGTTTTCTTCCCCTTCCATTCAAGAGTTGTTATTTTTTCTGCAACAATTTCAGTAGTCTTTCGAGTATTGTCCTCTTTATCTTGCCAGGAACGGGTTCGAAGTTTTCCTTCGATACAGATTAATTGACCTTTTTGCAAATAATCTGATGCAAATTCAGCCAGTTTTCCCCAAGTGACAATGTTATGCCATTCCGTGTGATCTTGACGATCCTCATCAGATCCCCAGGTTTCGTTTGTTGCAATTGAAAAACCAGATGTGGATTTTCCGCTGGAAGTATACCGACCTTCAGGCTTTTCACCCACCCGACCAATTAATATTACTTTATTTAGGCTTGTTTTGTTCATATAGGTAACACCTTCTTTTTTATTATCAAATTCACAGCACTATTTTAATAATTATTTTGGATAAAAAAAAATATTTATTATTTATACCCTATTATTATTGATATCGGAAGTTTAACTGAAAACATCGAACCATTTCCCAGAGTACTATTTATTAACAACTCACCACCATGAGCAGATACAATTTTTTTGGTAATTGACAGACCCAGGCCTATTCCATCCTTTTTGTTCTTGGCAACCCGAAAAAATGGTTCAGTGAGTCTTTTTAAATCTTCAGTGTCGATTCCCTGGCCGAAATCCCGCACATTAAAGAAAAAGTATTGATTATCAATATAACAGGTAATTTGAATCAAACGCGAAGACCGACCGTATTTCAAGGCATTTTCTATTAGATTTGTGAAAGCAATACGCATTTTCGTACTATCGATTTTCAGGATAACATCTGGAAAATCTCTTGTGACCTGAATTTTAGATGACGAATCCGGAATCCGGGCAATGATCCTGTCAACAAAATCAGGTAACCGAACTTCAGATAATTCTAAATTTTTATAAGGTATTGATAATTTATCAGATAGTAATAGATTTGAAATTATTTGTTCAAGATACCGAACCTCGTTCCGCAACCTGACCGTATTTTTATGTGCTGGTAACATTTCAATGAGAAGCTGCATCCTGGACAGTGGCGATCTCAGTTCATGGCTGACATCAGCCAATAAATTTTGTTTTTTAATCAAAAGTGATTTTATATCGTATATTAACTTATTAATCGTTTTTGAAAGGTCGGCAAGTTCATCTTCACCGTGGATCGAAATTGTCGAGTCAAGATCTCCGCGTTCCAATGCAAAAATACGATGCTTCATCAATTTTATGGGATAGATGTAACGCCTGATAAATATAAACAGAATAACCATAAAAATGAGAGTAAGGATTGAAGCGGGTACAATTCTTAACATCAGCTCAGAAGGAGATTCGTAATCAATTGCAAGATAGTACTTATATTCTCCGTTTTTAACTGTTGCGGCAGGAAGCCGGTTTAGGTCTCCGAATGTTACATATAGCGTTATGTTAATATCGTATAAATCGCCAAGATATTTACTATCAGAATACTCTAAATAACCTTCTTTTGAAAAGTCTATTGGAAAAGACCATATTTTTTGATCTTCAAAATAAATTCCACCAATCATTTTCAAATTTTTAAGATCTTCGAGAATTTTAGTCGTATCCGGAGGTAGCCCCCATGATTCTACCATATGAGAATAATAGTAAAATTCATGAGTATCAAGAATCGTGTCCTGTTCAGTAAAGGATAGATACACCACGAAATAAATGACCATCAGAAGCGCAATGGTAAAGACGGTTACCATAAACGCAATTCTTAAAAATAAACTTTTTCGGAAGGGTAGTAAGAATATAAAACTATTTCTTCGGAAGTGCCACAAATTTGTATCCAACTCCATGGATAGTCTTGATAAACCTCATGGAATTAGGGGTCTCTCCCAGTTTTGATCTTAATCGGCTGACCAAAACATCAATGGAACGATCATAGGATTGCCATCTGATTCCCCGAATGTTTTCAACTAAAAATTCTCGATTCAGGACCTTACCGGCATTACTTGAAAACAGTGATAATGCTTCAAATTCAGTCGTGGATAAATGGACGAGGACTCCGTCCAGATGCACTTCCTGACGAAGTTTATCGACTATAAGGCTATCAAAGGTTAGAATATCCTGTAATTCTGAGGGAGCCTGACTGCGACGGAGAATAGACTGAATTCTGGCAAGTAATTCCCGGGGCTCGAAGGGTTTTGCAATATAATCATCTGCACCGAGCTCTAATCCGATGATTCGATCTGATACCTCGCCCCTGGCGGTAAGCATGATCACCGGAACACTGGAATTTTCTCTTAATTTACGTAAAAATTGTAAACCATCCATCCCTGGTAACATAATATCCAGAATAAGAAGATCAACAGATTCACGGTCTAAATATTTGAATGCCTTCTCAGGTGAGTGACGGGTAATAATTGAAAATCCGTGAGTTTCAAGGAACTCAACCAGCAAATCAGTAAGCTGGGTATCATCATCTACGATGAGTATGTTATTGCCCATTTTATTTCCTTATTGAGTGGTTTAATATTACAGCTAATATATCGAAACGCTACCCACAGGTTGCAATTCTTTTTTTATTCGTAGAATTCGCTTTTTCAACTCATTATCGCCCAACATCTTTTTTTCTACGGTTTTACATGCATGGATGACCGTAGAATGATCTCTTCCTCCTAAATGCAGGCCAATGTTGAATAGCGAAGCTGCCGTCAACTCACGGGATAAATACATCGCAATTTGTCTTGCCATTGCAATTTCCATTTTGCGGCCTTTTCCCACGAGTTGCCTTTCCGACACTTTCCATTCTCTACTAATACTTTTAATAACATGATCTATTGTCACACCGATAAACGCTTCTTTGCCCAAAATCTCTTCAAGAACCTCCCTGGCAAGTTCCATGGTAATATCTTTACGGTATAACGAGGAACGGGCCAAAAGTCGCACCATAGTTCCTTCGAGTTCTCTCACATTTCTTTTAATGTGCGAAGCGATATACTCGATGATTTCAAACGGAATTTCTAAATGGTCATCATGTGCCTTTTTCATTAAAATTGCAATCCTGGTTTCCAGATCCGGGGGCTGAATGTCAACCATGAGTCCGGATTGAAATCTCGAAACCAGGCGATCCTTGAGTCCGGTGAGTTCGTTAGGCGGTCTGTCGGTCGTGAGAACAATTTGTTTTCCCTGCTGATATAGTTCATTGAACAAATGAAAAAATTGCTCCTGTGTTTGCTCTTTATTTTGGAAAAACTGAACGTCATCCAATAGCAACATATCAACACCACGATATGTGTTCGCAAACTCAGTAGATTTGTTTTCCTGAATTGCCCTGATAAAGTCTAGCATAAATTTTTCGCTGGTCAGGTACTGTACTCTCATAGAAGGATAACGGCGGATGCAAAAATTCCCGATACCCTGTAATAGATGGGTTTTTCCCAATCCGGTAATACTATAGATCAACAATGGATTAAATGGGGTCTGTCCAGGTTTTTCGGCAACAGAATAAGACGCAGCCTTTGCAAGTTGATTGCCCTTACCCTCAATGAAATTATCAAACAAATACCGGCTGTTGAGTTGGGTTTTTTCCTGATAACCCGGTGGAATTACATTTTCTTTTTGTACCAATGAGGGAATTTCATTGGGTTTTTTATGACTGACAACAACACTATAATTCACAATCATAGGCTTATCAAAAACTTCTTTAATTGCCGCATCAATCAAATGGCGATACTTGGATTCAAGCCATTCATAATGAAATTGATTTGGTACCTGTAACACGATTTCTTCAGAAGTCAATGTAGAAACGGCAATTCCATCAAACCAGGTCTGATACGCCTGTTCTGGAAGCCTTTCTTTGAAATAGGCCAGACAGTTACTCCACAATTCGACTTTTTCCAAGTTAAGATTTCCTACAATTTTATTTATTCACAACTTATAAACATTTACAACTATCCTCAAGCCAAAATTTGCATAACAGGCAGTCAGAATCCAAAACAATAAGGCAAACATCCGGGTAAACGCATTGACTCAATTAAAGTTGTTTACAAAAACGATGATGTTAAATTGAGACAGGGAAGCGAACTTTGTAGTCACAAAAAATGAAACAATTTCAACGCAAGTTTAAGATGGTGATATGGGTAACTTTTTCACAATGATAACCATGATTTTTATTCTGTTTGCAGGGCTTGTCCTCATGCTTTTGATCCGTTTAAGCCGATATACACCGGATGCGAATCGTTTTTACCCTAAAGGGCGATTAATTGTTCTGGGACACAGGGGCTATCAAAAATCTGCACCTGAAAACACGATTGGTGCAATAAAAGCTGCTCTAACATATGGGGCAGACGGGGCGGAAGTGGATATACGACAAACAATGGATAGCCGATTAGTTTTGCATCATGACGCCGGAATTCAAACTGAATCAGGCGACCCCCAAATGATCAACAATACGAACTATTCTGATTTATTACAATTCCAATACAAAAAAACAGACGGCGAAAATATTCCTGAAAATAAATTGTTACCTCTGCTTAAAGATGTTTGGACAAAACTACCCGCCAACAAGCGAATGAATTTAGAAATCAAAACGGATGGTTTCAAGTGTGCCGGGTTTGAAGATAGAGTAATAAAACAAATCCAACAACACGGAGCACAAGCTAATACGATTATATCTTCTTTTAATTTAAATGTACTCAGAAAAATCAAAGCCATTGATGGCACTATTCAAACCGGATTATTATGGAATAAAAAGGTGACTGGTTTTTTATGGTTTCTCCCAATTATAGCAACATTTTTGACCAATGCCGATGCGCTTCACATCCATTTTAATTTAGCGGAAAATAAGATTATAAAGGCATGCCACAGACTCGGAATTAAAGTATGTGTTTGGACAATAAACACTGCAGAAATGGTCGAAAAAATCCGGCTTTTGAACATTGACGGAATGATAACTGACGAAACTGAACTAATAAGGAAAACGGTATGAAAAAAATATTTTGGATAATCATCTTCTTTTTTGTGTGTCATGATCAATCCATTCCGATAAATAAAGACATCGCCGCGGACGATATTTATTCCCACATCTCATTTCTTGCTAGTGACAAACTGGAAGGTCGAAAAGCGGGATCAAGCTTTGAAAACACGACGGCACAATATGTGAAACGATGCTTCAAAACATACGGATTAACACCTGTCGGTGATAATTATATCCAGAAATTCGATTTTATTGCTGGCATGACAGTGGGCGATGGAAATTTCATCGAAGCTGAAGAGAAAATTCCAAAATCAGATTTCACAACCTTGTCATTTTCTTCATCAGAAAAATGTACGGCTTCTCTGGTATTTGCAGGATATGGAATTTCGGCGACAGACATCCATTATGATGATTATGAAAATCTCGAAGTAAAAGGGAAAATAGTAGTGGTCATCAGATATTCGCCGGACGGAACGATCCAAAACGGAAAATTTGCCCAATATAACTCTCTTCGATACAAAGCGATGGTTGCAAGAGAAAAAGGAGCCGCAGGAATTATTTTTATTACCGGTGGATTAGAGGATAATAATGATGATAAACTCAAAACAGGTGGTTCATTAGGGGGAAAACAAAGCGTCGGCATACCTGCAGTTCATTTAAAACGGAGTGTGATGAACGATTGGCTCACATCATCAGAAAATCCCTCAATCGAAGAACTTCAGAACAAGATCAACGGACATGAAGACCCGCATCCGGCAAGTTTCGAAATCGGGAAAACTGTGACAATCAGAACGAACATTAATCCTGAATCATTAGAATCCTGCAATGTAGTAGGGTCTCTTCCCGGTGTGGGTGCTTTTAAAAATGAATGGGTCATTTTAGGAGCACATATGGACCATTTAGGATGGGGTGGTGAAAGCAGCAATACGATGGTTCCCGATGTACATGAAATTCATAATGGTGCAGACGATAACGCTTCGGGAATTGCCACTCTGCTAGAACTCGCTGCTTATTTTGCAAAAGATAAAAACAACTCTCCTTACAGAAGATCACTTCTTTTCATCGCATTTGGTGCAGAAGAAGTCGGTCTGTTAGGTTCTGCTTATTTTGTGGAACACCCGCTCATACCGCTTGACAGTGCGGTGGCAATGTTTAATTTTGATATGGTTGGCCGACTCAGGGAAAACAGCATGGTTATCGGTGGAACCGGTACTTCTCCGGCGTGGGAAACCCTCCTGATAAATGTCAATTCCGACTCCATCCATTTCACGTTTGATGATGAAGGATTTGGCTCAAGTGATCATCAGTCTTTTTATTTAAAAAATATTCCTGTATTATTTTTCTTTACGGGAGCTCATGAGGATTATCACAAACCAACAGATGACATTGAATTACTGAATATAAAAGGAATGGAAAAAGTAGCAAAACTCGCCGCCAGATCAACTCTTCATGTGTTAACCGAAGAAAAAAAACCGGGTTTTGTAAAAGTTGAATCAAAAAAACATTCTGAAAGGCGAGGATATAATGTTACCTTTGGTGTTGTCCCGGATTTTGTTTATAATGGTGATGGTTTTAAAATTAGCGGGGTTCGGGATAAGGCGCCGGCGGGTCTCGCAGGGATGCAGGCCGGAGACATAATTATGAGCATAAATAATATTACCACTTTGAATATTCACGATTACATGTTTGCACTCCAAAGTTGTACCGCCGGTGTAGAAGTTCCGGTTGTGATTACCAGGAACAATGTAGAAATGGAACTAAAAATCGCTCCCCAGGGGAAGGACGAATAACATGGGCAAATATCCAATTCCCGATATAATGAAATGGGGTCGGAATTTCCGACCCCATTCTGTTCACCCTACTATTATTTGATAGAGATTGTTGTAACCACCGGTTTTACAGGTTCGGCTTTCGGTAAATTCAATGTCAGTACACCGTTTTTAAAGGTGGCTTGAATCTCTTTTTCTTTTACATTTTCCGGAAGTGTAAATGATCTGGAAAATTTCCCAAAAAAGATTTCGCTGTAATGTCGGCTATTGTCTTCCAATGAAGATTTTCGCTCACCGGAAATGGTCAGAACATTTTCTTCAATGATAATTTCCACATCCTTTTTTTCCATACCGGGCAGATCGGCTGAAATGACAAACTCAGCGTCTTTTTCTGATACTGCAAAAGCGGGTGTCCACGTACTGTCTTCTCCGGGGATCATCGTGTTCCTACGGAATACCTGGTCTATCCAGGCTTCCATATCATCCATTAACCGAGATACTGGTTTGGTAATGACGGGTGTCCATTTTACGAGTGTCATGATGTTATCCTTTCTTTAGTTTATTTTGGGTTTGGTTGGTAATTCTATTACCGTTCATAAGTTCAATTTAACCATTACAAATGGTATTCCAATTGGTATTTATAAAAGTTTACACCAGATATATGCCAATGTGGCTACACGAGCTGACATATATGCGGGAGGTCCGACCTTAGAAATAGCAAACTTTCATTAGGCTATCCTAACATCGAATCCATTTTTACACCTTGTTATCTGTGTTGAAAGAAAATTATTAATTGACATCGGATTTCAAAACGTCTATAATCTCCGGAACGGAATCAATGGATGGGTACAGACCTAACAACCGGTGGTCTGCAAACAAGGATAACAACGACTGCTTTTAAACCTAATTTAAGCCTCAAATAGCATAATTTTAAGGTAATGGCAAATTCAAAAAATATCAAACTAAAAAAACGGTTTATGAGTATCCATCATTCCGATAGAAATAAAGTACAATGGTTTATATTTATCATCACCATTCTCGCCGGAATTCAATTTACTGTTTTTATCAGCTCTCTTGAGTTAACGGGAAATTCAACAGTATCAAAACCACAGGCAGTTGATGGTTTTTTACCCATTGGCTCCCTCGTTTCACTTAAATATTATTTCAAAACAGGGATATTTGACCATGTACACCCGGCGGGAGTAGTCATTCTGCTGTTTGCGGTTCTCCTGTCATTTCTGTTAAAAAAGGCGTTCTGTAGTTGGTTCTGTCCAGTCGGCACCTTATCGGAATGGGTTTGGAAGTTTGGGTACCGAATTTTTAGCAAAAGCGTTAAACCATCCAAATGGATCGATATTCCGTTACGAAGTTTGAAATATTTGCTGATGTATTTTTTCGTTTTATCTGTGTTAGAAATGGACGAGGGCTATATGACGTCCTTTCTGAACGGTCAGTATTGGAAAGTAGCAGATGTTAAAATGTTACTGTTTTTTACAGGTATGAGCGGGGTCACAATATTAGTATTGATCCTTTTGGTGGCAGGGTCTTTATTTATCCGGAACTTTTGGTGCCGATATCTGTGTCCATATGGCGCTTTTTTAGGCATTTTTTCCCTGATCAGTCCGTCCAGAATCGCACGTAATTCCGAATCCTGCACCGATTGCGGACTATGCTCACAGGTTTGCCCGGCTTATCTACCTGTAGATAAAAAAGAGTACATAATCAGTGCGGAATGTACCGGATGTGTGGCATGTTCTGAAGCCTGCCCCGTGAAAAACACTCTGGAGTTTGAAACTCTTCCTATGCGTTCTTCGTTTTGGACAGCAAGACGACTTGCCTTTTTTATATTATGTAGTTTCCTTGTCCTGGTGGTCGTGTCAAAAGCCTTTGGGATTTGGGAGTCAAATGTTGCATCAGACGAAATTATCAAATTGTTACCCAGAATTGAGACGATCAGTCATTAAAAGCATTAATGATTACATGCTTCAGAGGCCGTAAAGGACAACTGTGAAACCAATCTCTCATTATCGAAAATCACGTACAAATATACCTCACATACCGCGATGGTTCGTTGGTACCATATTGCATATGTCATTGGATTTGATTGTTGATAACTGATGTGGTACACCCAGGTTTCTTGTGATAATTCGTTGATTTGAATTAATGTCGGCTCATTAAAAACTACCTTCACCTCTTTTTCGGTCATTCCGGTTGAAATCTGTCGATACGCATGTAAAAAAGATTCATATTCGCTTTGTGATGACGTGGGCCTGACAGCGCAGGCGATGGAAAACATACAGATGGTATTCCATCCAAAGATTGGTAACAAATAGAAGTACCGTGAAATTTTCATTTGCATTTACTCCTTTCTATTGATTCAGTGAATAATCAACGCTGGTTGTCTATAGCGTATGGTAGAAATGCCAAAATGGTCTCGGGAAATTTATCGGTAACCAACAAAAATCCCAGGTTATGGAATTGAACTATACCCTCCCAGTTACGGGATTGTCCATCCTCAAGCTGTATTAATATTGGCGGTGTATCCGTAATCATCACACCGGTGGAGGTGTATTCAAGTTGGAGTAACCGTTCGACGGCTTTACTCTTTAGGTGGGATGTGCCCTTGCCAAATTTTAAAAACAAAGGATCATCTGTGATATCCAGATCATCACCATCGCCAGGCCAAAGGTAATTAATCACCCAAAACCGGTTGTAGGCGTCCGGATGGGTAGCATCCGTAACCCGATATTCAATCGACGGAAAGGGTATCTCTCCGAAAAATATTCCATCCGCCGAAAAAGCATGCATCACCCGGCGATTATTTAATTTAGCGCTATTTATCTCATAAATCGTGCTTATCGTATCACGTATAACAATCAGAGCTTCTTCACTAAAATTCGGCAACTGCGTCTGTGGTTGGATTTGCTTTAATGAATTGATATTCAACGTAATACCACCCAACCCTGGTGAAACAATACCCGTGATCAGATAGCCCATCATGCCGGAGTCTGATTCACTTTCAATGGTAATATAAACCTGGTTGCCCAGAAAATCGATGGCTTCCAACCCCTCATATCCCGGGATAATTGAAGAAAAATCTGGCATGTTGACCGGTAACACACTTGGCGTGATGGTAACGGGTTTTCTGTTTTGCAGGTATCCAAGGATTGAATTCTGATGGATAATAAAAAAATGGTTCTCATATCGATCGGGATATTGAGGCAGCATCACGAGATAATCTCCATACCAGGCTAACCCGGAAAACTCCGCTTGTCGTTCAGCCGAGCGGCCCTTGAGCGGAATACGAACAATCGGAGTTTCTTCGCTCACCAGCAGTATAGTATTCTGCTGACAGACAACAACTGGTACAAAATTTATGGATAGCAGCACAATAATAAAATAGATGTATTTTGGTTTATACATAACGATCTCTTATCTAATCAGCATGAGTTTACGAACCTCTGAAACGGCTTTTGTCTGTAGCCGGATAATGTAAATACCTGAACCCACCGCATACTCCGAATCGTTCTTACCATCCCAATGATATTGATAATCTCCCGAAATCATGGTTTCTCCTCCTGAAAGTTTGCGAATGGGTTTCCCGGAAAGATCGAATAGCGTAAGCAAAACGTGAGCAGCGACGGAAAGGCTAAAGGTAATCTCTGTGTTTGTATTAAACAGATTCGGATGGTTTGAAAGGTTTACTGATGTGGGAAGAATACCTCTTGCTTCAGAGAAGTTAGTGGTGAGAATAATATTATCCTCCCAGACCCGATTCCCGGGGGTAAACCACATCACTGTCCGGGATGGAACCTCCAGCCAATCCATTTCGCCGGCCGGCGACGTAGCAGGTGGCGAACTCATGATTGCAAAGTGTATATTAATGTAAGTCGGCAATGCATAGTACAGGTCGGGATAATAAAGTGTATTAGAGCGATAAGCATACAAATCTTCTCCATCTGAGAAAACGAAATTTTTATGGTCACCTGGACGAAGCTCTTCAAGGATAGATATTGCAGAATTCATGCCCGCATGAATCTCATCACTGGCGAGTTGGATTGATCGGACAAGCCACAAGAAAAACAATTCCGAATCAACCACATAATTCCATCCATCGGTATGCCAATCTCCATGTCCAAAAGTTTGTGGAGGATGCTGATTGATCCAAAAGATGTCGGTTTTACCATCGGTTAGCAAATTCAGCAACGTGGATTTATCGACATTTCCATTATGGATAAAGGTGTAGATCGTTGTGCCTTCCCTGAAAACGAACGGATGGGGATCCGGAATATGATCAGCTCCTGAGGAAGTTTTCCGTACGTGCCCAAGCGCTATCCGGGTATGTGCCTGGGGTGAAAACAAAGAAACGAGCGCATCCTGAAATAAAGCATCATCGTTTACGGCAGGCTCTGGAAGATCGGAATGAATGAACCATCGAATGATTGCCAGATTGAAAATAATAGGAAATTCCCCATCCATCATCATTTAGAAATGGGGCGTATGTTCCGCCCTGCTCCTGGAGGAGAGATAGTTCCTGATACAAACAGGATAAATTAACGGTGTCCGGATTATAAAGATCGTATCCTTCAGATGCGAGAACAGCCCAAAGCCGACAACCCCAGACCGTTGTCAGAAAAACGGAGGAAACCAAGATCGGGCAAATGAATCGCTCTATTTTTCTAATTCGGAAATAATTATTGTGCGCCATTGGGAAATTACCTAACATCATAACAGGGGATAATTTAAGCAATTGGCAACCAATGAAAATGATATTGGTTTGAGTGCAGCCAGGGCATGAAACAACTGCGCTTCATAGAGAAAATCCCTTCAAGTGATATTGCTGCTGTCCTAAATTTTCGCCCTGTTCACAGACAGAATTGCCACCTTAGCTCAGTTGGTAGAGCAACGCATTCGTAATGCGTGGGTCGGAGGTTCGACTCCTCTAGGTGGCTCTTTCGAAATATTCCTCACACGATCTAAACTAAAAGCAGCCGTTCATCATTCTGATTTTATTCATTAAGAAACTCATCTATTCATCTTGTATCTTCACTTTGTGATAACAAAAAACCCCGCACAAAGCGGGGTTTTTTGTATTATAAAACACAATCTAAACTTAGCTGTTCAGTTTTACGAACATGGTTCCGTCCCACTCAAACCCATCATAGGAGAATCCACCAAAATCATAGATAGAAGTGATATTGTTTTCGGCGATGTACCGGATAAACTCACCTTTTACCGCTTTTCCGTAGTGCCCGGCGGCAGTGCGCTTTCCTTTGGTAATAACAGAAAACTCAATGGCGATCACATTAGGCCCCGCCGTATAAGCTCTGCGATGAACCTGAGGTAACAAGTCAATGACCATATCCTCTTTTACAAGTAGATCGGAAAGAATCGGATTCCAGTGATACTGCAGCGCTAACACGTTCATCTTCAGCTTGTAATCAGGAATAAGTGTTTTGGGGGTCACCATACCAAATAGTCCGCTGAAAATACGGATGTATTTCTCCATATAATCTTTGGCATTGTCGGACATTCCCGACCAGTTGACATGTTCATAAACAACGCCTGTATATCTTTCGATAGCAAACCAGACCCGGCTATTCAGTGCATCCTGATTTTGCCGATGATAAATCCGAGCTTTTTCCAGTGAAGTACCATAGATGGACCGGAGTTCTTCATCCCCGATCAGACTCAGTAGCAGAATGACATGTTTCACTTCGTTCATCAAATAGTAGTTTGTTTCGCCAAACCGCTTTTCCATCGGTTTTTTAATGCGTGCTTTTCCTTCACTGGGTGGAATTAAAATGACCATTGATTTTTTCTCCTGTGGAATAAAATTATATGCTTTTATTCACTGATAATTGTCGGGATTTCTGTCGTTGTGGTATCGGCATTTCCGGACATATCTGGGACTTCCGGCGGTTTCGGCACTTCTCCCCAAAATGTGGCTTGGGTGCTGAGATGGTTGATCACATTGGAATCCGTAAGGTACACCTCATAATCATCCTCAACTCGCACATAATTATGCGTCCAGTCGGATTTTGAGCGACCGAAAACATAATATGCTATAGTACTCCCGGATGCATCAATGAGCGCAAGATGCGTTCCCGTAGAATCGTCCACAGAAAACTTTGACCAGTTATCCGGGTTATTAGATACCAGAGTTTCACGATTCACCTGCAAAACGGATGTTAGTAAATTATCAATTCGATTCTGCCGCATCACCAGGGTATCATTACCCGAAATGACCCATGTATCTGCCTCCTTTGATAATTCAATGGCATTACCCGCGCTCTGGATTAACACCTTATATACGTCTTCCGGATTCCCACTAAAGATTTCAGATGATCGCGTCGTGTATTTGTTCTGAAAATATGAATTTGCAAAATAGGCAATGACCAGCATGACAATGAGAATGATGCCGTTTCTCCAATTTTTATTCATAAATTTCCTCCAGCATTTTTGTTCGTGAAGAATTTTGCTTCCAGCGAATGGTCCCCAGAACAATGACCAAAATGGATGGCAGCAGAATGTTAATCCATTTCCACCGTGCTTTTGAACCATCTTCCAGTTCTTTTAACGGACGGGTGGTAATTTCCCGCGACCGGAGTGCCAGTAAATCGCTGTCACCCATGAGATAATCTACAGCATTCAGGGCGAATATTGTATTTTCCTGTGCCATGGAACCACCGTTGTCTTCAAAAAACCGGGAGTCTCCCACCAGGATGATCTGACTCACCCCCCCGGTGCTGTCTGAGGGGAGGGTAGAAAGCGCCGCAACCACCTTGCCCGGCTCGTTCAAGGAAGAAAATGCCGGATTTTCCAGGGGAGACAGGTTGAAAAATTGCTCCATGCTTGTAGACCTGCCGGAAGTTTCGAATAATGGAATAATCGAACTTTTCGCAGTTGTATCGCCAGGCATGGGTGGAACATACTCAATTTCGCTGGAAAACAATAATCGAATCTGCTCCAGTCCATCAACCGTCACATGATTGCCAAACTCACGGATCAGAGGAAAAAAGTGATAATTAACCGGCGTATTCATTCTGAAAAATCCCCTATTCTGGGTGATGGACACCTGACCGCACCGGTAATCCAAAACTAAATTTTCTTTCAAATGAAGACCGGTATCATCCAGTATGGAAAAGATATTGGATTGAATCGGTTCGGCAGACTGGGTCTGCAGGTCAGTTTTTATCCGACACTGTGCCATGAACAGGTTACCCCCTCTGGCAATGTATGCACGGAGATTTTGTTCAGCGTTAGCAGACAGACTATCTTCGACACCACTCATCACTAAAACAGAAATTTCAGCCGGAATTTGGGTTTCAAGATTCACCGGTCTCACATTATATGCCTGGCGTAAAATCTCATTGAGTGTATCGGTCTTATGTTCTGTCGGATCCGACGAAGTAATAATCCCGATACTTTTTTTATGAGTGTCCACCATTTTTTTAATCTTTGTGGTGATATCATACTCCAATCCTGTGGTAGTTTGGATGACCGGGATGGTTTCCCGCTGATCTCCATAAATAAAGACCATACCCATGTATACTTTTTTAATTTCCACTTTATCGTTTTCAATCACCTGAAGCTGAACTGGCTGGATGCCATACTTCATGGCTTCATCTGCCATTTTTTCGTCATCATCGGGCATATAAAACTCAAATCGGATGTTCCCATTGGAAAGGGCTTCGTATTCCTCAAGGATATCCTGAAGGTACCGTTTATTGTTTCCGTACTCGCCGGGGAGATTTTCGGAAAAATAAACTTTCATGGTTAGCAGATCCCCAATTTTCTCCACTACGGATTCGCTGGATGGACTCAATGAATAAATATTATTCTCGGTGAAATCCAATCTGAAATGCCAGTTTCTCGAGACGATGTTCAACAGAATGACAACTAACAGACTGAATCCCAGATACATAAAAAAAGATTTTTTGTTATGAACTCTGATCATGCTTATCTCCATTTTCTGATTTCAACCACCCGGGTTGTCAACGTTAAAAACAGCCAGATCATGCTGCCGAAATAAATGATATTCCGGCTATCAACCACACCGCGGGCGATATTTGACAGATGGTATTCCACACTAATATATTGAAAGATCCCGCTCATGGTATTCGGAACAAAGATCAGCACCTTATCCAGCAAATAAAAAGTGATGACAAAGGCAATGCCAATGATGAAAGCCACCACTTGATTTTCAGTGAGACTGCTTGCAAATGTTCCAATGGCGGAGTAAAATGCAGCCAGCAGGACGATCCCGAAATATCCGCAGATCACAGCCCCCAAGTCAATATTCGTACCTACCACGATCAGAGTAATGAAATGAACCAGTGAAAACGCCAGTCCCACCATGATTAACGTCAGCCCAGCCAGATATTTACCCAGCACAAAATGGGTATCTTTTACCGGAAGGGTAGAGATCAGCTCGATCGTACCTGAATTTTTTTCCCAGGCGATCAATCCCATCGTCACTGCCGGTATAATGAAGAGGAATACCACCGGCACAATACCGAACAGCGATCGAAGGTCAGACTGATTGATGAGAAAAAAAGTATTGGTGAAGAAATAACCGTTGATGAGTGAAAAAATCACTAAAAAGATGTATGCCATCGGGCTGTTAAAAAAGAATTTTAGCTCCCGAAGGTAGATCGTTTTAACATTACGCATGGGCGGCCTCCTTGCGGGTTAAGGTTCTGAAAATGTCCTCCAGTTGAGTCTTTTTCGGACTTATCTCCAACAAGACCCAGTTCTCGGATTTTGCAAGATTAAAGATCGTTTCCCGCGGATCATCGTGTTTGTCATATTCCATCACAACCACATAATTCCCGTGAACGGGTTCGGTACGGACGACAGCCACATTCTCGAGTTCCGATCCCAATTTTCCGATACTATCTTCGGAGGCATTTTTAATTTCCAGCGTCAACTGGGTCTTACCTAAAAAGCCTGCCATCAGTTCATCGCGGGTTCCGTCAGCCACGAGACTACCGTTGTGAATGATCACAATCCGATCGACTGTCACTTCAATTTCCTGAAGAATATGGCTTGAGATGACCACCATCTTTTCCCGCCCCAGTTCTTTGATCAGTTCACGAATCTCAACGATCTGGTTTGGGTCAAGCCCAGTCACGGGTTCGTCTAAAATGAGAATTTTAGGATCGTGAATGATGGCCGTTGCCAGCCCCACTCGTTGTTTGTACCCTTTGGACAGATCCGATACCTGTTTGTGAACCACCCCTTCGAGTCCGCACTGTTCAACGACCCGCGCCATCGACTGTTTGAATGATTTCCCGGTAATATCACGGATTTTTGCAACGAATTCGAGCAGGTCATAAACCCGCATGTCCGTATATAACGGATTCAGTTCAGGGAGATATCCAATCTGCCTTCTGATCTCAAGAGAATGATCCAGAATGTTTAGATCGTTCACAAAAACATTTCCTGCAGTGGGTGTCAGAAAACTGGTCATGATTTTAAGAGTTGTTGATTTCCCGGCGCCATTTGCGCCGAGAAACCCGAGTATTTCGCCATCCCGTACTTCAAAATTGATTCCCCGGACAGCTTTGACCTCGCCGTAATGTTTAACAAGGCCTTCAATTCGAATCATATATTGCCTCCTCTAATTAGGATAGCTGTTCGCCATCGTATTTTATTAATTGGTCCAATAATTGAGCCCTGAATTTAGGTTGCTCTCTCTCTTTTATTAAAAAGAAATGCCAGATATTACACTCAAAATCATTGATGTGCAGCTTTGTTAACACTGATCTTGTATGTTAATTTTTACCTATGTCCAATAGTGCTATTCGCGCATTCCTGTTTTGGGTTCAACAAAAGAAATGGCTCTTGCTGATCATTGCAGTTGGGGTTGCCATGTACTGGTTACCCTATCCGGATACCATATCAACCCGCGGATACCGGGCGCTCATTCTGGGAATCATGGTAGTTTCGCTCATCATCACAGAACCCGTTCCGCTTCCGGCTGTCGCCATACTCATTGCCGTCCTCGAAGTTTCATTCAGAATTGCCCCCGCCAATGAGGTCGCCAGATCATACATGAGCGATTCTGTATTTTTTATTATGGGTTCGCTCATGATGGCAGTTGCCATTATACACCAGGGGCTGGATACCCGATTGGCGCTGGCAATCATTCGGTTTACCGGGAATAAGATATATGACATTGTCTTTGGATTTGTCAGTATATCGGCGCTGTTGGCTTCGTTTGTGGGCGTACATACCGTTGTTGCCCTGATGCTCCCCGTCGGGCTGACATTGGTGCGGTACTGTTCGGCGAAACAACCGGTACCGAATATTACGGCATTGCTCCTGTTTTCCATTGCTTATGGCTCAACGGTGGGGAGTATCGGGACGCCCTCCGGCGGTGCACGAAACCCAATCATGATCGAATTTCTTCGAAGCAATTCCGAAACCGGTACCACCCTTTCATATGGTCAATGGATCATCATGACATACCCTATGGTATTAATTGGTATACTCACCACCGCTTTTCTGCTGAGAACCACCTTCAAACCAGAATTTTCATCTCTGGATTCCGCCGTGAGAAAACTCAAAATCCAGGTGGCGCATAAAGGACCACTCAACGCTAAAGAAATATTAACCATTGGTATTTTTGTGTTTATCTTCCTGTGTTGGGTACTGTTGAATGAGAAGATCGGAATGGGTATTATTGCCATTGCTGGAGCCTTTTTATACATGGCTTCGGGATTAATCGAGTGGAAAGACATTAATAAAAACACTAATTGGGGCGTCATTCTGCTTTTCGCAGGTGCAATTTCTCTGGGTGTACAAATGAAGAACGCCGGTACAGCCGTTTGGATCGGTAATGGGATCATCGGGATGACCGGCGGGTTGATGGAACAGTTTGAAGTGGTACGGTACATTGTGGTGATTTTTCTGACCACCTTATTGTCAAATGTCATGAATCCTGCCGGGGCGGTGGCGGTTCTCGGTCCCATTACACTGAATATGGGAGGACACCCCTTGTTTATGGGACTGACCACAGCTACATCAGCATCCTTTAGTTATCTGTCTGCTGTAGCCGCACCGGCATGTTTGATCATTTATTCCTCGGGTCTGGTGAAAATGAAGGACTTTTTGAGAGCAGGTTGGCGGGTCACCGCAGCATCTGCTTTGACGTTGCTGATAATTTATTACCTGTACTGGCCGCTCGTGGTCGGGTTTACAAATTTCAAATAAAGGGATTTTGTATGAGATTTTTAATTGCGATCAAAGATACAACTCCTGAATCTAAAAACATTTTACACATCGGGGTTAAAATTGCCAACGGACTATCCGCTGATCTGTCTGTGATTTTCGTTGGAAAAAAATCCGGTGCGTTTATTGAGGGGGACGTCGCTCTTGCCCGTCAGTCTCTGGCGGAATGGAATATCCATCATCCCGGGATTGAAGTTCTGAAGTGGGCATTTGAATCAATCAAAGAATTTGGATTCTTAAATGATGAGTACACGGCTTTTGATCCGTCAAATCTCATCGAAGAATCCGGCAGAATTCGTATGGTGCTTCCCCAATCGTCCGGTGAAAAAATCCGGTTGTTGCTTCGGGAGGGGAGCCTACTGAATGAACTCCATAAGGAAACCCAATACCGGGACTATGAAATAGCGATTATTGGAAATCCGGAACGTAAGCGGATGACTCACAAATTGATCCAGTTTCTGGATACAAGTGTTTTTATAATTAAGAATTTTAATCCCCGGTGGAATTATAAAATTTTATTGTGTGTTGATGATTCCGTCGCAACGAAACGGGCGATTATTTTCGGAGCCATTATTTCACGACAATTTGATGCGCCTATTCATGCGATCACAGTAAGTAAAACCAAAAAATTCGGAAAAGGATATCGGAATGCTTCCCGATGGGTACAAAAATATTTACGAATGCAAAAACTGCCCCATACCATATCCATGATCACTGGAAAACCAGCAGATGTGTTTTTGCAGGAAGCCGGGACCGATCACATTATCATCATGGGAAAATCAGCCGGCGGCGAGTTGAAACAATTCATACAGGGAAGTAAACCCATCCATACGGCACAAAAAGCGAAAAGCCCGATTCTTCTCGTCAAACCGTAACCAATGGTTCGGTCCGAACAAATTAGCCATAGGTTAAACATCAGCTCGAATTTCATATCCGCTGTGACGACGAATATTCAACACGCTGCCATCGTCAAACATCAGATACTGACCCCGTATTCCCCATAGAACCCCGAAAATTTCCCGTTGTTTGTCAAACGTTTGTCCTTTGATATGTTTAGGATACCCGGTCACCGGATAGGTAATTTCCACAATTTCATCATTATCCGTAGTATTTGCCTGCAGATCCTGGGATAAACGAGATAACAGTTGGTATTTCTCGCTTTTCAGATCAATATCCTCCGGATATTCGTTTTTCAGCATCCGCTGCCAGATCGTGCGGTCAGAGACCGCCTGTTTAAGTGCAATTTCGATACGCCCCGCCTCATAGCGGTTGGGTGTAACCGCCAGCCTGATGGCGCTGCTTGCACCCTGATCAATCCACCGGGTGGGGATTTGACCGGCTCGGGTGACCCCCACCTTCAATCCTGACGTTACGGAAAGATAAACGACATGATCAGTCAGACAATGATGACGCGCCCACTCCATATCCCGGGCAATACCAAGATGCGCCTGACATCGTTCGGGCCGTAAAATACACTCAGACGTTTCCGGTGAAGACAACAGGCAGGAGTAACAATATCCCTGGGCAAAAGATTTGCTGGTTTTCCGGCCACAACCGATACAAAAAATATCCCGTGTAAATTCAAAGGCGATGTACTTTCCGATGGCATCGCTGATGGGAATAAAATCATCTCCGACTGGCAGGTCATACCTGACCGGATGGATCCCCAAACTTACCATTTTACCGATAGGACCCTGATAATTCATGGGATGAAATTACGAGGACTTTTTTTAACGCGGCGATAAAAAATGAAATATTGATTTTAAACAGGCTAATTTTCGATTTTCTTCTTTTGGCGAAGGCAATGGTATGATGAGATGAGCAGTCGTTCAACCGGTCGAGCCTTGGGAACGGAGCGTAATATATACCAAAATACCCCCTTAAAAAATAAGGGGTTTTGAAGTTGACTTGTCGATATTTTCTGTCAGAAACATGTGTTTGGGACGAATTGTTATGATTTAGAATTTGGAAGAATGAATTTTACCGGGTTTAAATTCGCCCCCAATATGGAAAAGAATTCTCAACATTTGATTATCGTAGAATCCCCATCAAAGGCAAAAACATTAAAGCGATTTCTGGGGAATGAGTACAAAGTAGAAGCATCGGTAGGCCACATCCGCGATTTACCCAAAAACGATCTCGGCATCGAAATTGACAAAGGCTTCACACCTAAATATGTGATCTCTGCAGATAAAAAAAAGGTGATCGCCAGCATCAAACATGCCATGGAAACTTCCGGTGAAATATTCCTCGCCACAGACCCGGACCGCGAAGGCGAAGCGATTGCCTGGCATTTGCTTCAGGTTCTCAAACCCGGTGTTCCGGTAAAACGGCTGGTATTTCATGAAATCACTCCAAAGGCGATTAATGAAGCCTTTAAACACACGCGAAATATCGATGACAATTTGGTCAGCGCCCAGGAATCCCGCCGGATATTAGACCGGTTATTCGGATTTTTAGTCTCCGAAAAATTGTGGTACAACGTGAAATCCCGGCTATCTGCAGGGCGGGTTCAAAGTCCTGCCATTAAAATTATCGTTGACCGTGAAAAACTTCGCGCGGCATTTTTTGAAAGCGTATACTGGAGACTCACCGCCACCTTTCTCAACGGAAAAGACCCGTTTCAGGCTGTGTTAATCACGGTGGGGGATCAAAAAGTTGCCCGAGGGAAAGATTTTGACAATACCACCGGTGAACTCTCAGTCAAGAACCGGCTGATCCTCACTGAAGAACTGGCAAAAAAATATTCAAAAGAGTGGCTGGATCATACCTGGAAGGTACAATCTGTTGAACAAAAACCGGCAGTCTCCCACCCTTCCCCTCCATTTATTACCTCCACCCTTCAACAGGAAGGGGTCCGGAAACTGCGACTCAGTTCAAAACAGGTCATGTCCATTGCGCAGCATCTTTATGAAGACGGATATATTACCTACATGCGAACGGATTCTGTAAATTTATCCACAGAGGCGATTGCTGCGGCACGGGATATTATCGCTCAAAAATTTGGGGATGAGTATCTGCCAAAGACACCACGTCATTATAAAAACAAAGTGAAAAATGCGCAGGAAGCCCATGAAGCAATCCGTCCCACCGGGTCTGCGTTTCGGTCCCCGGATGAGTTGCATGGCGAATTATCAGATTTGGAACTCAAACTGTATCGGATGATCTGGAACCGCACAATAGCCAGCCAAATGGCTTCAGCGAAATTGCTGTCCACCATTGCCCTGATCACCGACAGCCATGCTGTCTTTGAAGCACGGGGCAAGATCATTCAGTTCCATGGCTACCTGAAAGTATATGTGTCCGGCACGGACGATACCGACAGCAGTCGGGAAGATGAAGAAACGATGCTACCCACACTATCAAACGGTCAGTCTCTGGAGTGTAATGGCATTGAGCCGTCACGTCAGGTCACCAAACCCGCACCCCGGTACACGGAGGCATCCCTGGTAAAAGAACTGGAATCTCTGGGTATTGGCAGACCGTCCACCTATGCATCCATCATGGAACTCATCCAAAAAAGGGGATACGCCAACAAAGTGAACGGCGCCCTGATTCCCACATTCACGGCTTATGCGGTCGTGCAGTTTTTGGAAAATTACTTCACCGATTTAGTAGACCTACAGTTTACCGCCTGGATGGAAGATCAACTGGACCGGATTTCTCTGTCAGAAATGGATGCAGGTTCATTTCTCAACGGATTTTATTTTGGCCAGGAAACGCATCCCGGGTTGAAGGCGGAATTGGAACAGTCGTACGATAAAAACCGATCCCGGCAAATCATGGAAGCCGTGGACAAAGCAGGAAATCCTGTATCTTTGAAAATTGGCAGATACGGGATTTACCTTCAAAACGACAGCCAAAATGCCACATTGCCGGATGATTTTATCCCCAGTGAACTGACTCGGGGATCCATCACCGCCTTATTTCAGCAAAAAAATACAGAGCCTGAAATTCTGGGTGAATTCGCAGAAAACGGAGAGCCAATCCAACTCATCAAGGGAAGGTTTGGATATTATCTGAAAGCCGGGGAAAAAATGAAATCCCTTTTACCGGGCATGGAGCCGGAAGCGTTGAATCATGAAACTGCCGTGCAAATACTATCGCTACCAACGGTTTTAGGTCAGCATGATGGCGTCGATGTCATTGCCGATCTGGGCAGATACGGGCCATACCTGAAACATGGTAGTAAAAATCAAAAGATTATGCCGACGGACAATCTGCTGGAACTGACCCTTGAACGCGCCATAGAAATTCTAAACTCACCAGGAGGCAATCGAAATTCCGAAGCGCTGAGAGAACTGGGTACCGATCCGTTTTCAAATGGGACGGTTCAGGTAAAATCAGGACGCTACGGCGATTATGTGACCGATGGAAAAGTAAATGCGACATTACCTAAAACCGTGTCTGCCAATGAGGTCACTCTTGAAGAAGCCACTGCTTTGATTGCGGCAAGACGGGAAAAAGGTCCCGCCAAACGCAGGTTTACGCGTAAACGAAAATAATTTATAACCCCCGTTTTCATACAGGAAAATACCATGGCAAATATCAGATCCGATGGCACCATTCTGGAAACCCTCACCTCGTTGTCAAAACAGCGCGGATTTGTTTTTCAAAGCAGTGAAATTTATGGCGGATTAAGCTCCACCTGGGATTATGGACCCCTGGGCGTTGAACTGAAACGAAATATCAAAAATCGCTGGTGGCAGGAGATGGTCACAGCCCGTGAAAATGTAGTAGGGATGGATGCCGCTATCCTGATGCACCCCAGAACCTGGGAAGCCAGCGGACATGTGGAAAATTTCCACGATCCGCTGGTTGACAATAAAGAGTCGAAAAAACGCTACCGGCTGGATCATTTGCTGGAAAACCAGACCGAAGAGGTTGTGCAAAATCTGCTCACCCGCCTGTTCGGAGCAGCGACCCCTGAATTTGCCAGCGACGAAAAAAAACGCCAGGCTATCGTCGTGAAACTCTCTGAAAATGAAGCGGCCAGTGGAGATACGATGAAGAAGGCGGTGGTGATCGATCCCCATACCCAAAAAGCAGGGGACTGGACGGATATCAGACAATTTAATCTTATGTTTAAAACTCATATGGGACCGGTGGCGGATTCCGGGTCTGTCGTTTATCTGAGGCCCGAGACCGCACAGGGCATTTTCGTGAATTTCTCAAATGTCCAATCGACCTCACGGCAAAAACTCCCCTTTGGTATTGCCCAGTTGGGGAAAGCCTTCAGAAATGAGATCACCACGGGAAACTTCATCTTCAGAACCCGGGAATTTGAACAGATGGAAATGGAGTTTTTCTGCCTGCCCAAGGAAACCCCGCAATGGCTGGAATATTGGTCGCAGGAACGGATCAACTGGTTTAAATCGCTGGGAATCCGGGAAGAAAAATTGCGGCTGCGTCCCCATGGCACCGATGAACTTGCACATTATTCGACGGCATGTTACGACGTGGAATATCACTTTGATTTTGGATGGTCTGAGCTGGAAGGGATCGCCGACCGGGGTACTTTCGATCTGGACAGGCACCAGGAATTCAGCGGAAAACGCCTTACTTATTTTGACACGGCCACGAACAAACACATCTTGCCAGCAGTGGTTGAAACTTCCGCGGGCGCGGACCGCGCCTTTCTTACGGTACTTGCCGATGCATTCCATGAGGATGAAATAGAAGGTGAAAAAAGAACGGTGTTGCGGCTATCCCCCAAATTAGCGCCGATCACCGTAGCGGTTTTCCCATTGGTTAATAAATTGGGGCAGCCCGAAATGGCACAGAAAATCGTGGAGGACCTTCGGGGAGAATTCAGTTCCTTCTTCGATTCAGGCGGCTCCATCGGCAGACGCTATCGACGGCAGGATGAAGCAGGGACCCCCTTCGGGATCACCATAGATCACCAGACCATGGAAGATCAAACCGTCACGCTGAGGCACCGGGACACCACCCTACAGGAACGAATATCGGTTGACCGGATCAGAAAGGCAATTCGGGATCATATTCAGGGCTAATGCCCTCCGGTCAAAGCAGGGATCACCAAAACACGTCCCGAATATTTTTTATGAGGCAACCCAATACACCCCTGTGGCAGAAAAAAAAATTGGTTTTATAAGATCATCGGACAGATTTGTTTTACGCAACGATTCGGAAAACAATTGATATTATTTCTGTGGAATCTCCTTCGGTTAAAGCCATTTATCTGTGTTGAACTTATGGTACACGTCACGAAAGACCGGATAGCGAAGTTGAGTTGGCTTTTTATTTCCCCTATGTTTTCAAAAAAATATAATAATCTGTATCCGACGCCACCCATACCCATTTAAATCCCTGTTCCAGAAACATGCGGGTATTGTGAATTTAAAATTTGTACCTGCTGCTCTAAGGAAGATGTAAAATAGGGTCAGGTTCTGGAATACCGTTATTCATGATGATCAGCGGATAAACTTTGAAATTATCGTCAAGTTCATTTTGGACCACCTGAACGATCTGCTTCAATTCCCGAAAGTGATCCTTCGGAAAATCCGTTAAACTCCGCACCAACACGATCAATCCTTCCCCACCAGGGTATACTTTTCCGCATTGAACATGAGACAGGGCTGCCAACCCTGTAATTCCGGGTTGACGATGGTCGCGGTTTGTGAGTGCCACAGGTAGATCCACGGGACATCGTCGTGAAGAATCTGGTTTGCACGGACGGCTATCTCCTGACGCTGTCGGTCATCTGTTTCGATCTGTATGTCCCGGAGGAGACTGTCCAGATGCGGGTTGGCATAGCGTGTCCATCGCTTCAGGCTCAGTGTAGATTCAAACAACGGCGCCAGAAAATTTTCCGCATCGGGATAATCCGCCCACCATGACCGGTAATACATATCCGGTTTACCCTGGAGCACCGCCTGGCTGAACATATTCCAGTCGTTACGAACAAGTTTCACCCGAACACCCACTTCAGCCAATTGCGCCTGGATCACTTCCGTCACCTGCATGACGTCCGGCGCCTGACCCTGCCATAATTCCACATCAATCCCCGATGAATATCCCGCATCCCTGAGCAGCTGCCGGGCTTTACCCGGATTATACCCATAAGGGATTGGAACAATCCCATCCAGTAGCACCGGAGGGACGGGACCTGCGGCGGGGATACCTTTGCCGTGATTCACCGACTGTATAATGGATGGAATATCCAATGCGAAATTCACCGCCCGGCGGACCCGAACGTCCTCGAAGGGCGGACGGCCGCAGTTCAATCCGATGTAATAGGTGTTTAGTTCGTCTTTCAGGTGAATGTACGGCGTCCATTTTGGGTCATCAGCCCAAAGATCATATTCAGGTTCCGGGATTTCCATAATATCCAGATATCCGGTGATAAATTCAGCAGACCGGGGAAGCGCTTCCGGTAAAATCCGGATCTTCAATTTTTCAAGTACCGGTTTGCCGTCGAAATAGTCCGGATTACTTGTGAATAACAGGTGTCCGTCATGAATCCACTGGTTCAGGATCCAGGGTCCGCTTCCCACCAGCCGTCCCCGGTCATCGGTTCGGATTATCGCAGCTGCAGGCATTGCGAGGAATCCGATAAAAGGCGCAAACGGCTCTGCCAACCGGATGATCAATGTGGAATCATTCACAACATCTAATCCTGTAATTTCATCTGAATTACCGGATTGAAATTCATTCACGCCGGTTACATTTTGGAATAACCATGACCGGTGGGATTGGGTTTCGGGCATCATGACCCGTTGAAAAGATTGTTTTACATCCTGTGCCGTGAGGTGTGTACCATCGATAAAATGAACATCAGTGCGTAAATTAAAAAAATACTGTGTGCCGGTGGGATCAAGACTCCAGCTTTTGGCCAGGGCGGGTACAAGTCCGGTTCCGTGACTAAAGCGGACCAGGTTGTCATACAGCAAGGCACAGACCTGACCGGTACGGACATCCGTTGCAAATGCAGGATCCAGACTGGCGGGATCCCCATATAATACGAGATTAAGCTGGCGGGATTCTGATGTTCGTGTACAGGCAGCCAGCGACAGAAACACACACAGGATCGTAAAATGCCGAAGGTGAAAAATTCGGAGGGAAAAGCCTGACCTTAGGGACCCAGGCACGGTTTAATCCCCGATCATGAATTCAAAATTGTCAATCAACCGGACATGGGCGAAAAAAACGGCCACACTGATAAGGACGTCCCGGTCAATGATGCCCGTGATATCCTCCAGGGTGCGATGATCAGACACTGCCACATAATCTATACGGGCGAGAGGTTCGGCAGATATTCCCTCATGGATGAAATGAGTGATGGTCCCGGCGGATCTTTCTCCCTGTCTCATCAGATCGTTCGCAGCCTGAAGGGTCTGGTGAATGATACCGGCTTTCCGGCGGTCACCCGGGGATAAATAATTATTCCGACTGCTCAAGGCAAGTCCGTGAGGTTCCCGGACGATATCAACAGGTACGATGGTGACAGGGTAATTCAGATCTGTCACCATTTTCTGAATAATGCGCAATTGCTGAGCGTCTTTTTTTCCAAAAAATGCATGGGTCGGATTTATCAGATTGAACAATTTTGCCACAATGGTAGTGACTCCCGCAAAATGAGTAGGCCGGCTTTTCCCTTCTAACATTGCAGAGAGCCGGCTTTCTGAAACCGAAGTTGAATATCCGGTCGGATACATCAACAGATCATCCGGGCAGAATACCGTTTTTTCAGAACAGGTTTCCAGTCTTTTGATATCCCCATGCAGATCACGGGGATATGCTGACAAATCCTCACCGGGTGCGAACTGTGCGGGGTTCACGTAAATACTGATGATGGTATGATCACATGTATGGGCAGATGCTTTCACCAGCGAGAGGTGTCCGTCATGGAGTGCGCCCATTGTGGGGACAAATCCGACAGTGCCGGAAACCGTATTGCGCCAGTCCCGCAGTTCATCGATTTTTTCAATCAAACGCATGGTTATTTGGCGGTGAGGGCGTCTAAAACTAAGGCGCTAAGGCGGGTACTGTTTTCCTCTGAAGGAAATCCCCGGGCTTCCACCAGTTCGATATAAGCTTGAATAGACCGGGTCATGTGTTCGGCGGTCTGTCCGAACTGCCGGGTGTGTTTTGGGATAAATTCAGTATACAGCCCTAAAATATCATGGAAGACCTGGATCTGTCCGTCGCAATGGGGACCGGCTCCGATCCCGATGGTGGGAATGGCAATCTGTTGGGTGATCATTTTTGCAACTTCGGCAGGAATTCCTTCCAGTACCAGTGAAAATGCACCGGCGTCTGCCACCGCCAGGGCATCATCCATCAAATTATGGATCGCATCCACCGTTTTGCCCTGAACCGTATACCCTGAAAATTGATGAACAGATTGAGGGGTAAGTCCGATGTGTCCCATAACCGGAATGCCGTTTTCCACCAGTGCGCGCATCTGAGGGTTCATTCGACAGCCGCCCTCTAATTTTACACCGGCTGCTCCTGCTTCTTTCATGAATCTCCCGGCAGAATGAAGTGCGTCTGATACCGATGCCTGATAAGACATAAAGGGCATATCGGCGATGACCAGCGCATGTTTCACCCCCCGGCATACTGCAGATGTCAGCATCACCATTTCATCCATTGACACGGGAAGGGTGGTATCGTATCCCAGCATCACCATCGCAGCGCTGTCACCAACCAAAATAAGGGGAATCCCGGTAGCGTCCACGATCTTTGCCGACGTGAAATCGTAGGCAGTCAGGGTGGCGAATGGCCGTTCTGCGCCTTTCAATCGTCTGATGTGATTGATGGTGATCTTCTGCAAGTTTAATTGATGGAAAAATTAATTTCGGACTGGGTCAGGTTGACAATGTGGTTATGATCATCCACATGGACAATTTTTGGGGTGTGAGTCCTCAGTTCGTGATTCGGTAACATGCAGTAGGAAACGATGATCACTTTATCACCTTCGTGCATCAGATGGGCGGCGGCGCCGTTGACACAGATTTCTCCTGATTCCCGATTGCCGCGGATCACATAGGTTTCAAGACGATTGCCATTGGAAATATTCAACACTTGCACCATTTCGTTTTCCACCAATCCAGCGGCATCCATCAGATCTTCATCGATGGTGATAGACCCCACGTAGTCCAGATTGGCTTCAGTGACGGTAGCGCGGTGAATTTTACTTTTCATCATTTGACGAAACACGGTGATTTTCCTAAAAAATGAGAGATTAATTTAGATGATTTTACGGGGTTTATACAAAAGAGTGAAGCCTCATTGCCTGATGAAAGACCGGGATGCCGTTTCCCGGATAAAACAGGTCACCGGGGTACGGGATGAGATAATTGACCATTTCTCAAATTTTAAAAAGCGTCGTATTTTCAAACATGAGAATCACCACAAATTTTCACCGGATATCCCTGTCACGCCCCGGTGTGATACCCGGCAGGATGCCACTATTGTGCAGGATGGGCGGCGGGAAAACATCTGTCAGAAGTTTCACCATTTCGACCGGTTCGGGATGCATCTGCCGGTGCGGTCCGGAGCGTTGATCCCGTGACTTGGAAGACCATCCCGCCCCATTTACACAAATATGTCGTCAAACAGGACTTTCAACGATATACTTCGATCGATCACGCCTGCTGGCGGTTCATTATGCGGATTTCCCGGCAGTATTTTCAACAGACAGCTCATCCCGCCTATCTAAAAGGGTTAGCGGCCTGCGGAATCGAACAGGAGCGAATCACGAAAATTGAAGAGATGGATCACAAATTATCAGCTTTTGGATGGGGCGCTGTGTGCGTCCGGGGGTTCATTCCACCGGCAGCATTTATGGAGCTTCAATCTTTGGGGGTTCTGGCGATTGCTGCGGATATGCGGTCTTTAGAACATCTCACCTATACTCCCGCACCGGATATTGTTCATGAAGCCGCCGGACACGCACCGATCATTGCCGACCCGGATTATGCCGACTATCTGAAAAAATATGGTGAAATTGCGTCCAAAGCCATTACCAGCACAGAGGATATCCGTCTGTATCATGCGATTCGCGATCTCTCGGATATTAAGGAAAATCTACGGTCAACCCCCGATGAGATTCGCAATGCAAAAGCATCGCTGGAAGATGCCGCAGGAAACATCAGTTATATCAGCGAAGCGGCGTACATGTCCCGCATGAATTGGTGGACGGTGGAATACGGGCTGATCGGTTCATTGGATCATCCCCGGATCTATGGAGCGGGACTCCTCTCCTCCCTGAGCGAGAGTTACAACTGTCTGACTGACAAGGTCATAAAACATCCATTTACTCTCGATTGTATCCATTATTCCTACGATATTACGGAACCGCAGCCACAACTTTTCGTGACACCTGATTTTTATACCCTCAGTGAAGTTCTGGAAGAATTCACACAGACACTGGCATTCCGCACCGGTGGCTTGGAAGGGCTGATCAAAGCGCAGCAGGCCGGCACCGTTACAACTACAGTAATGAACAGCGGCATCCGGATTTCAGGCGTACTGTCGCAGGTGACATTGGATGATACAGACCAACCTGCATACCTGCAATATACAGGTCCTGTTCAATTATGCACCGATACCGGTCAACTCGCCGGTCATGGCGGGGATTACCATACACACGGGTATGGCACTCCGGTGGGTTCAATTGTAAAAATATCGAACCAATTGGATACAAACCTGAATCGTGCAGATCTTATGAAGGGCAGGGAAATGACCATCTGCTTTGGCAGTGGCGTGACCGTTCAGGGAAAGCTGACCCGTGTTGTGCGGGCGTCGGAGGTTCCGATCCTGCTCACCTTTAAATCCTGCACGGTCACGCAGGGAAATCAAATTTTGTTTCGTCCGGAATGGGGTTTTTTTGATATGGCCATTGGTGAAAAGGTCATTTCCGTTTATGGCGGACCATCAGACTGGCCCGCCTATGTGCCGTACATGGATGACAGAGAGCCAACGCATGACCTGACGCCGGCTTCAGAAACCGATACCTCCAGCACCCGTTTGCGAATAGACCTCTACCGGCGGGTCCGGGCGATACGGGAATCCGGCACACCCAATTTGGAGGAACTTCAGAAAATCCATGAAAGGATATCCGATGAGTACCCGGATGACTGGCTTCTGAATATGGAAATACTGGAGATTATCGCGCCGTTCACACCACCTCCCCCATGGAGACACCCCCTTGAAATGGCGCTGCGCGATCGTTCTCAGGGAAGATCAGACCTTACCGATACCCTTAAGCAGGGGCTTGATTTGATCGTTCGACCCTGAGGGCTGCATGCTGTTTCGAACCATCCTGCGGCGAATTGCGTCTTTGTGCATGCTACTCAAGACCCAAGTTAATTGTAACTCAAGCTTAAAGCTTGCAGGCATCTTTGTGAGATCGTGTAATTCCAGTTGTATGGTCACTCATCAACTGCCGGTGAAGGAAGCGTTTTCCTAATTCAAAATTCACATGGCTCGGGATACTTCCGACCTGCGCCGGATTTTCCGGGAACTGAAAAGCGCATGTGGGTAAAATAGCCATCCGGCGGTTATTTTCCCGCCATACGGTCGGCAAAGAGCGTCGGAGTTGTCTGCTGAATTTTATGCTACCCCCACCCCATTTCTTTACCCTGATTATCACACACCCGGAAGTAAATTATCTCCCCATTTGCCGGAAAGATAAAGTAATTACAAAAAGAATAAACACAAGACCAATATTCAATGCCTGAATTCGTACATCTCCATAATCACTCCGATTTCTCACTGCTGGATGGGGCACAAACCATCGATATGATATGCGACCGCCTAGACGATCTGGGTATGGATACGATCGCCCTAACCGAGCACGGAAACCTTTTTTCCATGATCCCTTTCTACAAAACGGCAAACAAAAAGCATATTAAACCCATTCTCGGATGCGAGATCTATGTGAGCATCGGTAATCATAAAACCAGGAAACAATCCACTGATAGCGCCAGAAAATGGGGGTATCACCATCTGGTGCTTCTTGTTCAGAATGAAACGGGGTACAAAAATCTGATGAAACTGGTATCTATCGGATACATAGATGGTTTCTATTACCGACCCCGTGTGGACAAGGACCTTTTACGGCAGTACAACGAAGGGCTGATTGCGACAAGCGCCTGCCTTGCGGGTGAACTCACTTATTATGCGTCCCTCGGAGATTACGATCGGGCAAAGGCAGTGGCTTTGGAATATCAGGAGATCTTTCCGAACCGTTACTACATTGAGTTACAGAATCACGGCATCCCCGAAGAAATTGCATCACATCCGGTTTTGATCAAACTATCGAAAGAACTGAACATTCCCCTGGTGGCAACCAATGACAACCACTACGCCATTGAAGAGCACTGGAAGGCACACGACGTTCTGTTCTGTCTGGGCACCGGAAAAGATTTGAGCGACACCAACCGGCGACGATATGAACCCCGTCAGTTTTATGTGAAATCTGCGGACGAAATGTACAAACTTTTCAAATCCACGCCGGCAGCGTTGGAGAATACCATCAGAATCGCGGAATCCTGCGAGATTAAAATTGAGATGGGAAATCTTCACCTGCCGTATTTTGAAATCGATACCAGCGAGTCTATTTCAGATGCGAATGAATACCTGAAAAAATTGTGTATGGATGGATTAGAGGAACGGTATCCGAAGATCACGCCGGAAATTCAGGCGCGGTTAACCTATGAATTGTCTGTCATTAAAAAAATGAATTTTGCCAATTATTTTCTTATTACACAGGATTTTGTAGCGTATGCGAGGAAGAACAATATTCCCGTAGGACCCGGGCGGGGATCGGCAGCCGGGAGCCTGGTGGCATACGTGACGGGCATCACCAATGTGGACCCCATCAAATATCATTTGCTGTTCGAGCGGTTTTTGAATCCTGACCGGGTGTCAATGCCGGATATCGATATCGACTTCTGCATCGAAGGACGGGAGCGGGTGATCAATTATATCCGCAAGAGATACGGTACGGAGTCGGTGGCGCAGATCATCACATTTGGCAGGATGAAAACCAAATCGGTCATCCGGGATGTGGGTCGTGTACTGGGAATGCCCTACGGTGATGTGGACCGAATCGCCAAAATGATCCCGAACGATCCGTCGAAGAATCTCCGTGAACTTATCTCGATCACCAACGACCTGGCGGGGATTGCGGATTTGAGCGAAACGCATAAAAATCTAATCGAGTATTCCGCTATTCTGGAAGGGATGCATCGCCATGCTTCCACCCATGCCGCAGGCGTAGTTATCGCGCCGGGACCCCTGGTAGACTATGTCCCCCTCTATCAGGCGCCCAACTCGGACGATCGTATAACCCAGGTAGAAATGAATTCCCTTGAGGAATTGGGACTACTGAAGGTGGATTTTCTGGGACTTCGGAATCTTACGGTGATCGCCAAAGCAGTCCAGATGATCCGGGATAATCATGGAATTCAGGTGAATATTGATAAAATCAATCTTGAAGAAGATAAAGTGTATCAATTATTTGCCGATGGAAATACGGTGGGTGTTTTCCAGTTTGAATCCAAAGGGATGCGGGAATACCTGTTACAACTTATACCCACCTGCCTCCGGGATCTTATCGCCATGAATGCCCTGTACCGACCTGGACCCATGGGGAATATCCCTGAATTTATTGCCCGCAAGCACGGTCAGAATAAAATTGAGTACATCCACACTGATCTGGAGCCCATTCTCAAGGAAACCTATGGCATTATCGTATATCAGGAACAAGTCATGCAAATTTGCTCTACGATAGCTGGATTCACGCTGGCACAGGCAGATGAAATGCGCAGGGCGATGGGAAAGAAAAACGCCGACATGATGGCGGCTTTCCGGTTGGATTTTATCAATGGCGCCATCGAAAATAATATGAAAGCGGATGAAGCGCGACTGATTTTTGATCATCTGGAAAAATTTGCACAATACGGGTTTAACAAAAGCCATTCCACCGCCTATGCCATTGTCGCATATCAAACGGCATGGCTAAAAACATTTTACTCTGCAGAATTCATCGCTGCCAATCTTACTACCGAAATGGAAAATTTAGATCGGGTGGTGACATTGATCGATGAAACAAAAATTATGGGAATAAAGGTACATCCGCCGGATGTGAACAAATCATATTCAGACTTCCGGTCATCGAAAAAGGGTGAGATTTTATTCGGTTTATCAGCCGTCAAAAATGTGGGACATAAGGTCGCAGAATGTATTGCTGAAGCGCGTACTAAAGAGGGTAATTTTGCTTCGATTTTCGATCTGTGCAAAAGGATTGATCCTCATGTGATGAACCGAAAAGCGTTGGAAAGCCTCATTTGTGCCGGCGCCTGTGACAGCCTTAAAGGTACCCGGGTCCAAAATTTTACAGCCGTGGAGCAGGCTTTATTGTTCGGCGCCAGGTTTAATCAGGACAAAGACACCCATCAGGTGGATATCTTCGGAAGCGCAGGATTGGAAACCATCCATGAACCGGAGTTACCTGAGGCAGACCCCTGGACAAAGGAGGAATGCCAACTCAAAGAAAAAGAAATTTTGGGGTTTTACCTATCAGGGCACCCTCTGGAAAAATATAAAGACGACCTTACAGAATTCAGTACCATTTCTTTGGAATCGCCCGACATGAACAATTTACCCAATGTTATCCGTGTCGGCGGCGTGATATCTGTGGTGAAACCCAAACTGAATAAGAACAACCAGCAGTGGGCAATCATCGAATTGTCCGGGTTAAAGGGGAGTATCGAAGTGTTCGTATTTAACGATGTCTACGAACGGATGAAAAAACTCATTATTCCCAATGAACTGGTATTCATCGAAGGTGAAGTTTTCCGGCAAAAGGGCGGCGATGACAGTACCGGGCGCATTTCTGCAAAGTCTGTGGTGAAAATCAGCCACATCCGGAAAGAATTCAGCAAAGATATCAACATTCGTATACCCTTCAAATTCAACAATGCGAAGTTCGTCGATGAATTAAAAACTATGTGCAGTGATCACCAGGGATGGTGCAGGCTCGTTTTTCATATTGAACGGTCTGACGGAACCATCGAGCGGATTTTATCCCGGAATACCCGGGTATCTCCGGCACCAAAGTTCGTCAACTCTCTTCGGTCTATGCTGGGAAAGCAAAATGTCTGGATATCCTGATCCGGCAAAATTCTGAGATGGTTGTTATCCTTCAGCGGGTTGCATCGGCAACCGTCGAGATCGATCACAGGGTGGTCGGCAAGATTGGAAAAGGGATTTTGCTGCTTCTGGGCGTGTACCGTGATGACACGGAATCGGATGCAAAATTTTTAGTTGATAAAATAGCCGGGTTTCGTATTTTCCCGGATAAAAATCGGAACATGAATTTATCACTTGATGAAGTGGGCGGATCTGTTTTGGTGGTGAGTCAATTCACACTGTGCGGGGATTGGCGAAAGGGCCGGCGCCCAGGATTTCAATTGGCAGCCTCTCCGGACGAGGGGAATCGACTGTATGAATGGTTCATTTCGGCGATGCGAGGGAAAGGGATACCCGTTGAAACCGGTGAATTCGGCGCTATGATGAATGTCTCACTGGTCAATGAGGGTCCGGTCACATTTGTATTAGACAGCAGGGAAAAATAAATGGAAAGAAAAATTCGCGTGATCATGGCAAAACCCGGTCTCGATGGGCATGATCGGGGAATCAAGATACTTGCCCGTGCATTCCGGGATGCAGGAATGGAGGTTATCTACCTTGGCTTAAGACAAACACCATCGATGATCGTAAACGCAGCCGTCCAGGAGGATGCAGATGTCATTGCCGTCTCCAGCCTGAATAATGCTCACATGGCCGTCTTCCCCAAAATCTTACATTTGATGCGGGAAAACGGTATGGGCGACCGGTTGCTGACCGGCGGCGGGATCATCCCACAAAAAGACATGGATACCCTGAACGAAATGGGTGTCGGCAAATTATTCGGTCCCGGAACCCCCATACAGGACACCATCGATTATATCACACAATGGATCAAAGACCACCGGCATGACGGATAAACGCCCGACACGCGAGAAATTGATCAATGCATTGGAAGATATGCGGGCTGCTGCTCAAGTTGGAGGAGGTGCGGACAGAATCGAATCCCAGCACCAGAAGGGAAAGCTGACGGCGCGGGAACGGCTGGATATTCTTTTAGACAAAGGGTCATTCCATGAACTGGACGCCTTCGTCACCCACCGGTCTCATGATTTTGATATGGAGAAGACCAAGATTCTCACCGACGGAGTAGTAACGGGTTATGGGACGATCGACAGACGAAAAATATTTGTATTTTCTCAGGACTTTACCGTATTCGGCGGATCCCTGTCCGAGGCGTTTGCAGAGAAAATCTGTAAAATAATGGATCTTGCCATGAAAACAGGAATTCCGATTATCGGTCTGAACGATTCCGGCGGCGCACGAATACAGGAAGGCGTCGTGAGCCTGGCAGGATATGCAGATATTTTTCTTCGCAATACCCTGGCTTCCGGCGTCATTCCACAGATTTCTGCGATCATGGGTCCCTGCGCAGGGGGAGCGGTCTATTCTCCGGCAATCACCGACTTTGTATTCATGGCCAAGAAAACCAGTCATATGTTCGTCACTGGTCCCCATGTCGTGAAGACGGTGACCCATGAACAGGTTTCCATGGAAGATTTGGGAGGCGCCGATACCCACGCGTCAAAATCAGGGGTGGCTCACTTTGCCTGCGAAAACGAAGTGGATGTACTGCAAAAAATAAGAAAATTATTATCGTACCTCCCGAATAATAATCGTGAAGATTCCCCTCTGGTTAAAACCCACGATGATCCATCGAGGGAAGATATCGAACTGGATACGCTGGTCCCCGTGAATCCCAACAAACCCTATGATATGCATCAGATCATAGAACGAACCATGGATATGTTCTCCTTTTTTGAAGTACACGCCGACTATGCCAGAAATATCATTTGCGGATTTGCCCGGTTGAATGGCAGACCGGTTGGGATCGTGGCAAATCAGCCGGCATACCTTGCAGGCGTTTTAGATATCAATGCCTCCGTCAAAGCGGGTCGTTTCGTCCGTTTTTTGGATGCATTTAATATGCCCATTATCACATTTGTGGATGTTCCTGGTTTTTTACCGGGAACAGAACAGGAGTGGGGCGGGATTATCCGCCATGGCGCAAAACTGCTCTACGCCTTCGCAGAAGCAACCGTTCCCAAAATCACGGTAATCACACGGAAGGCTTACGGTGGAGCCTATGATGTGATGTCGTCAAAACACATCCGTGCCGATCTGAATTTTGCATGGCCCACCGCTGAAATCGCGGTAATGGGTCCCCGGGGTGCCGTAGAAATCATCTGGAAAAAAGACCTGACGGATGGTAACAACCCCGATGCAAAAGCGGATGAACTTGTGGAGTATTATCGCAAAAAATTCGCTAATCCGTATATTGCCGCAGAGCGGGGGTATGTGGATGACGTGATCTTACCCCGAACTACAAGATGGAATCTCATATCAGGGTTGGATGTTCTCAACACAAAAGTGGATCATAATCCCAAAAAGAAACATGGGAATATTCCATTATGATCGAACTGACGGATAAAAAAGCGCTGGAACACCATTTCGCGGAGCATTTTGATTCGCCTGTTTTTCCTGTTCTGGCAGATATTTACTTTGAGTCCGGGGATATTCTGCGAGCGAAAAAAGTATGTGAAATCGGATTAGCGCATCACCCGGGATCTATTGAAGGCAAATTCATTTTGGCTAAAGTAGAACTGGTAGAAGATAATCTCGCCCAGGCGGAAAAATGGTTAAAGGAAATCGTAGAAAACTCACAGATCCACCTGAATGCGATGAAATTGCTTATAGAAGTTCAGACGGCCTTAGGCAGAAGCATAAAAACCATTTATACCACAGTTGAAAAAATTGTGAATATCTTTCCGGATGACGAAGAGAGTTTACAATGGATCGATAAAAACAATAATGAAATATCCAGACCGGAAGAAGATGTACAGACCCCTGAGACAGAACCAGCGTCTGCTCCGGATAAAACAGGTGTAAAAAGTAAGATAACCCGAGACAACGACAGTCGCCTGGTGATTGATCACAGAATGGCTACAATGACACTGGCAAAAGTCTTCAGACGACAAAAAAATTATATCCATGCATTAAGCGTTTTAGAAATCGTTGAAAACAAGGGGGGAGATCTTAAAAAAATTGAAAAAGAACGGGATGAAATCTACAAATTGATTAAAGAACAGGAACCTCACACATGAGCCAATACCCGCAAAGAGTTGAACGGTTAAATACATTCATTGCCAACCAGCAGCTAGATGGAATTTATATTACTTATTTAACGAATGTGCGATATTTAACTGGTTTTACCGGGTCTGCCGGGCAGGTCTTTATCTCACCGGATACCGTTCATTTTTTTTCCGATACCCGATATGCAGAACAGTCTAATAGGCAGGTCCAAAACGGTCAGATACATATGATTAAGGACAGCTATCTAAACCTTATACATGAATTAAACCTGTTCAAACCGGGGATGAAAATTGGTTTTGAAGCCCGCCATATGCCCTATCAGTCGTTCCTCGAGCTGAGCGCACAATTTCCTGATATTGACTTTAAACCGACGACAGATATTGTTGAACATTTGGCAGCCGTAAAGGATATGTCAGAGATCGAATCCCTGAAATATGCGGTTGAGATTACCGATGCCGTTTTCGATGAAATTATTCCCGAACTCAAAATCGGCGCCATCGAAAAACATATTGCAGCCAGGATTTCATATCTGCTTAAAATGCATGGTGCAGAGGGAGATAGCTATGATCCAATTATTGCATCCGGGTGGTTAGGCGCACTGCCTCATGCCAGCCCCTCAAACAAGCCTTTTGGAAAAGGCGATTTTGTTGTCATGGATTTTGCGGCACTGTACGAGGGATACCATGCCGATCTGACCCGCACGGTGGTGATTGGAGAAGCCTCGGAAAAACACCGGGAAATCTATCAAACGGTACTGGAATCGCAAATCGCCGGGATTGATACGGCAAAAGCAGGGGTTACGGGCGCCGATGTGGATAAAGCCTGCAGGGATGTCATTGAAAAAGCCGGCTATGGGGACAAATTTATACACTCCACCGGACATGGCATCGGATTGGAAATTCATACATATCCGCGATTAAACCATTTGAATCAACAATCCTTACTTGAAAACTATGTCGTTACCATCGAACCCGGAATCTATATTCCTGGCTGGGGAGGAGTTCGTATCGAAGATGATTGTTGGATTCACACAGACAAATGCACACCCCTGAATCGCGCCACAAAAGAATTATTGGTGTTAAACTAATCCGTTTATAGTACGTTGAGCCGGAAGTAGAATATGAAACTGGACATGATGGATATTATGATTCTGAACATTTTAAGAACAGACGGACGAATCGCAAATTCAGAATTGTCAAAAAAAATCGGACTTTCACCGGGACCCACGTTGGAACGTACAAAAAAACTTGAGCGAAACGGGGTAATCACCGGCTATTATGCTAAAATGGATGCCAAGAAAATCGGGTATGGAATCCAGACCTTCGTGGAAGTCGTCCTGTCGAGGCATAAGAAAGATAATATCATCGAATTTATGGAAGCCGTTAAAGCGGTTCCTGAAATTATCGGCTGTTATCATATTACCGGTAAATCCGACTTTCTGCTGAAGGTCTATGTTGAAAATATACAAGCGTATGAAGATTTTCTTTTACATACCCTGAGCACCCTCCCGGGCTTGCAGCACGTTGAAACATTCATCGTGATGAGATGTGTTAAGAACGAACCGACTCCGCCGGTAAAAGGAAGTTGAGAGTCCGGCTTTATTTTTTAATGGGGGTTCTGCAGAGTTTAGAAGTTATCTTACCGGGATCAGATGACCCAAAATATAACCCAGTACAATACCGATCAATAGGGTAATCGTTATCAGACGATGAGTCATCACGTCCTTCCCATACCCTTTTTTAATCGCCACCGCCGACGTGAAATATCCCATGCCGTTTAATAGCCAAAAAAACGGGATGGTTAATACTTTAATGATAAGCGGACCAATAATCGGAACCATTGCGACCAGAGCCGCAAATCCTGCAAATGCCTGGGTAATAAATCCGAAGACGATCGTTACAATAGCAATCGCTTTTTTATCCACGTTAAAGTACAGCATAATCACGACAACCAAAACCGTCAGGATCAACGCTAATATCGTTTTCGGATTATTTTTAACAAAATCGTATAACTTATTCATTTTCCAATTTTGCCGATAGGCGAATTACACCGCTGGTAAATACACAAGCTTCAATTTGGTTTGAATGATAATTCATATCAATCTGTCGGGACACACCCTCTTTAAATAAAGCCCATGTAAAAATATCCGTATGTTCCACAACAGGAGGGTGTTTCTGTGGGAAATTTATATCAATGTCAAGTTGATAACGTACATAATTATGATCCGTAGACACAGGTATCAGTTTCGATGGGAATATATATCCCTCACGCTCAATGTTACATAAAAACGGTTCTTTAAACCGATGATATCGAATAAAATCCAGTAAAGAAAAAATGGTGAAAGTATCCGCAGGAATAGGTATATCGGTACTCTGGTAGTAAATATTGTTGTTCATCATTTCAGTTGCTAAAGAATTAACAACGCCGGGCTGTATCGTACTTTTCTGAAAAGATAACGTCCGATGATCAATAGGATCAACCCATAAGGTATATTGATTATCGACAAAAAATATTTTTGATGTCAGCGGGCTGGTTTTAGTGGAAAAATAAACAAATCTGGCAGGGATATCGTTATAGGTACTGTCTGTGCCGTACATTTCAACGGTCGCAACCGGAATGCCCCACATTCTGACGGAATACAAATCTTTTGAATAAAGTGAGCTCATGCACAATACCCCCACAATTATCTTATTCCAAGGGTTTGTCATTTTCCTTCCATCGAATGTTGAGAAATGGTCCAAGTGCGCCAAAAATAGCGATGTACATTGGATGAAATATGGTGAGAACCCAAAAGGCCTTGATCGGCCACCGGATTTTCAAATTTTGAAAAATCCAATGGGAATAGATGCCGTCACCAATTGATTTGAATCCCCAAAGCATCAAAGCGATGAGACTGGTCTCCTTTATGACGATGATCATTGAGAAGAGGGCTATTATGTTTGTAATATACAACAATGGGAGAATCATCCTCATCTCTGTCGTGGTATTCAGGTGATAATACGATAATCCTTTTGAAGCAAAGCGAAACCGTTGACGGAAAAACGTGTGGATATCTTTGGGGGGTGACGAATACACCAGAGCATCTGATCTCAAATGAAATGACACCTTAAAATCTGTTAATGACGCGACCTTTTGTAAGAGCAGATCGTCATCGCCGGATATAAAGGACTGAATTCCGTCGTATCCATTGACGCCGCTAAAAACGGATCTCCGTATTCCCATATTTCTACCTGTACAGGATAAAGCGATTCCCCGGCTCATCCCGCCTGCCGAAAACCCATCCTGAACCAGGCTGTCCAAAAGAAATATATCGTCTATCCATCCATGCCCTTGTGAAAGCGGAGCCGGTGCCGATACAAATCCAACAGAGGGGTCGGAAAATTCAGCTGCCATAGCGCAAATCCAAGTGTCAGTTGGACGACAATCTGCATCTGTAAACAGAATAATATCGCCTTTTGAGGCTTCGATGGCACAGTTGAGTGCCCATTGTTTCGGAGCCCATCCCGGAGGCGTTTTTAATATCCTGACGGACTGAAAATTATAATGGTGCTTCACAATCGCTTCCAATATCTGTTCCGTATTATCCGTTGACCGGTCATTTGCGACAATGACCTCATATTTGTTTTGTGGATAAGTTTGTTTGTCCAGGGATGTCAAAAGGAGTTCGAGATTATTTTCTTCATCTCTTGCAGCGATAACAACCGATACGAAAGGATCATTTGTCCTTGAAACGGAACTGATCCTGGAATTAGCTTGCAATCCGGTTAAAAACCACATCAATACGCCGACATAAATCCCCACAATGATAAATAAAATTACAATCAATTCTGTAAAGCCCGACCGTGCCAGGAAAAACGGGAACTGAATATGCTCATGGTCCCCATAAAGACGGTATATAGTATATTGACAAAAAACCAAAAGATAAATGAAACAAGCGGTAATCTTGAATTGAACAGAAATCTGACCGAGAGAAAAAGCACATATTCACATATAAATTTAATAATCCAAATCCAAATTGTTATCTTGAGTGGGAAAATCCCTAATAGAGAGATGAACAATCCCCAATTTGTAAGATAAACTACGAAAAGATAAATGAAGAACAACCGATTAAATTTCCACATGAGCAGGGTATCGCCCGACCATCTTATCCGCTGCCGGATAAATGGGTTCCAGGCGTTTTCCGTTCGTCCGGTAACGAAAGCGTTGGGTTCTGAAGCGAATGCCACTACGGACCCCGCGTGTTTTCGGGCAATTTGCAGAAAGAGAGAATCGTCACCCTGTAAAAAACCTCTCAGCAATGAATATCCACCCATACGGTCAAAACTATGGCGCCGAAATGCCTGATTTTGCCCTGTACTTGCCAGCGGGAATCCCCATTGTGTGGTTCCTCTCGTAGATGCCATCAAAATATAAAGATCAACCGCCTGGAATCTGGAGACCCATGATTTCACCGGGTTGGTATGGGTGAAGCCCACCACATAATCGACAGATCCCATAAAATGGGATGCCATGGACCGGACCCAGTATTTGCCCATTCTGCAGTCAACATCAGTGAACAATAAAATATCACCTTTAGAAGCATAAATTCCGGCATCCAATGCGCGTTTTTTATGCCGGAGTCCCACTGACGGGGATTCAGAAGATGATACATATTTGATTCGCTGATCACGATTGGCATAGTACAGGATAATATCCTTTGTCCTGTCCATAGATTCATCGTCAACGATAATAAATTCCAGCGAACCATCATAGATTTGATTTGACAGGATGTTTAATAGTTCCGGGAGAGAACGTTCTCCGTTACGAACCGCGACGATGACGGACACAGAATCATCAACTGTCTTATTAACGGGTACAGATTTTATCAGATTTCCGAAAATAAAATAAAAGACGGATACAACATATAATAAAAATATAACTAGAAAAACGTTTAGAATCATTGTGGAATGTGAACCGGATTTTCACGAATTAATGAAATAACAGAACCATGACTAACCTGTGTTCATAGATCTATATATGAAGTAGTAAGCTGGCAATGGTGAAGTATGACAATACACCCATCATATCTGTTGAGGTTGTTACAAAAGGTCCCGTAGCAATGGCCGGGTCCACGTTTAATTTATAGAGAAAAATAGGTAAAAAAGAACCAATGGTACTGGCGATAGACATGGAACAAAAAATAGACAATCCAACAATCAAACTTAACCGTATTGGTGAAGTAAAAGCAGAATATTTGAAAAAAGCCAGTATACCCAAAAAGACACCATAAATAATCCCGAGCAACATTCCCACGAGGACTTCTTTAAAAATTACCTTTGAAACTTTTTTGAGATTAATTCGATCCGTTGCAATACCCCGGACGATGATGGTGGTGGTTTGGGTACCCACATTTCCCCCCATACCGAGAATAATAGGGATGAACCCTGCAAGGACAACGGTTTTTTCAATTAACGTATGAAATGAACCAATTACGGTTAGAACGACAATTCCACCGAGCCAACTGGCCAGCAGCCATGGAAACCGGGATTTTGCATTTTCAAAAACGGATCGATGGAGTATTTCCCGGTCGTCGCCGGCCCCCGCCATTTTCAGAATATCCTCGGTCGCTTCTTCACGAATAATGTCCAGAACATCCTCTACGGTAACCACGCCGACAAGCTCGCCTTGGTCGTCCACCACCGGTACCGCGAGATAATTGTATTGTGAAACTATCCCGGCTACTTCCTCCTGATCGGTTTCTGGGGATACAGCGATAAAATCCCGGCGCATGACGCTTGAAAGCACGGTCTTTTGAGGATATAATAATAATTGTCGCAGCGACAGAACGCCAACCATCTGGTGAGACAAATTCACAATATAAATGTAATACGGTGCTTCAGCGTCTTCATCAATTTCCTGAAATTGACGAATGACCTCTTTGATAATTAAATTTTCTTCAAACGCGATAAATTGGGTGGACATGATCCGCCCGGCAGATTCTTCAGGATACTGCAAAATCTCACGCACTTCTTCTCGTTCGTCTTTCTCAAGGTAGTTTTGAATATCACGAGATAATGATTCCGGGAGCAGTCCTAAAATATTAACGATATCTTCCGCGGGCATATCATGAAGTAGTTTCGCCGTTTCCCGTGGGCTGGTAGACTTGAATAATTCTTCAATAATATTATCATCCAGTTCAGGAAGGAAATACTTTAAGCCCTTCATGCGCTGGATATACAAAAAGATATCTTTACGTTCGGTACCGGTCAGGTGCCTGAACACATCAGACATGACCGCCGGGTGCGTGTTGTTGATAAGTTTATAGAGGGCAATCCTGGCGTTTTGCTTGTATAATTCACGTATTTCATCGAGAATACCCTGAATTTCCTGATCGACTATAATATCTCGACGTGCCATGGATCCCGGTAGGTAATAGATTAATTAATCCAGAAAATCATGGGATTTCATCCAGTCGTCATCTACAAATTTGGAAAGGTAATTCCGGATCGAATCCGGTAGAATCACCAAACACTTTTGACCTGGCTCAAGACGGGATGCGACCTTCAGGGCTCCCCAGACCGTCGAACCGGATGATCCCCCCACCAAAAGTCCTTCTTCCCGGATCAGACGTCGAGCCGTGAGAAATGAATCTTTATCGTTGACCTTCACATATTCATCTACAAGCGAATTATCCAGAACTTCGGGGAAGAAATCGTATCCGATCCCTTCAACAAGATATGAAAAAATTTCGTCGCCGCCACCAAGAATGGAACCAAATGGATCAACGCCAACGACGATAATATTGGGATTGACTTCTTTCAGCCGTCGGGCGACGCCAGTGATGGTGCCTCCGGTCCCGACGCTCATGACGATCATATCTAGATCTGACCCAAAGTCATCCAATATTTCTTTGGCGGTAAATTTATAATGGGCGTCTGGATTGTTTGGATTGCCATATTGATCTAAAATATGGGCGTTTGGAATTTCTGTTTTCAATTTTTTCGCAACGCCAATATGGCTTTCAGGGGAATCCCAGGCTGCTTCTGTGGGCGTGCGAACAATTTCAGCTCCCAATGCCTCCAGCACTACCTGTTTCTCACGACTCATTTTTTCCGGCATGGTGATGATCATCCTATACCCTTTCACAGCAGCGGAAAGTGCAAGCCCGATCCCGGTATTTCCTGATGTAGGTTCGATAAGAGTGTCGCCGGGTTTGATACGACCGGATTTCTCCGCTTCTTCCAGCATAAAAACCCCGATGCGGTCCTTAACGGATCCACCGGCATTTAAAAATTCGCATTTTGCAAATAATTGACATGAGAGATCAGCGCCGATCCGATTGAGTTTTACAACCGGTGTTTTTCCGATAGTTTCTAAAATATTTTGGTAAATCATTTTTTCCAAATTGAATTATTGTTATTTATAGCCTTCAAATTTACTCTTGTTCATAATGCAGATTAAAATCATAATCACCCAACCACAAATAAGGAAAAGCGAATCCCCCTTTATACATTAAATTATGTAAACTCTGAACTTAAATAAGCTCTGAATATCATTTTGAATTTTTTGGAATATTGTTCATTTTCATGCCCCTCAAATAGGGATAACACTAAATTATGATGAAACAACCCTTTTTATTGGGCTCATCGTTACATTTATTTTGAGTCAATGCGCAATTTGCACATTAACATTTTCTCCGGTTATTATCATGATGAATTTCTGTAACTTTCAATTCCATAATCAGGGTAAAAACATGAAAATAATTTCGAGTCTTATCGCATTCCTCTTCTTTACCTCTGCGGGATTTACACAAAACAACCTGGTACAGATGAATGAAGAATCGATGATCAGACTCATTTACCAACCGATGTTCTCAAAGATCATTCAGCAGACAGAGACCTATCGACGGGTATCTCGTGGCCAGATATATTTTGAGAACCTTTTTGCGTCTGCCCCGGCAGCATCCGTCAGGGTACATGCTGATTTTTCCGATTCACTCATGACACTGAATCCCGCCGCGGCTATCTATTTTTCAGGTGACAATCAACAGAACTGGTCCGCATCAGATTGTCTTTTTTTGGGTACACCCGCTTATTTCAATACCTGGCAGTGTGATTTCACCTATACCGGCAGCGGACAGTTGGACTGGTATCTGCGTGCCACTCACGACTATGAATTTGAGCGGGCAGTTTTATCCCAGTGTCCGGAAAATAGCGCAGAGATGTTCCCCCCCCCCGTCTCCGCTCTGGCCAGTCTGGCTGAGGAACCGGTGGGAGATCAGGAAAATGGTGAAGCATATCTCGACCTTACCGGAATGAATGTTACCTATAGCCCTGACCGGCTCTATGTGGAACTTACCACTGTTACCGGCGGATTTCCTGTAGGTGAATTTTTTGGTCCATGGTATTTATACGGTGCGGGATTTCTGAATCCGGTTCAGGACTTAAATAGCGGACAACTGTCCATTTATGCGCTGGGATACGGCAATGGATTTTTTGGAAATCTGCATCCGGGGCTCATGAAGCTGGTGGGAACGCCGGGCGGTGAGATCATCAGTGCAGAATACATTTCTACAGACATTGAATATGTGGTAAGCGGGAATTCATTGTTTTTATCTGTTGCAAAAAATATCATTACCGGGGATCCGGATTTTGGCGACTGGCCTGGCGATATCAACGGATTTGTCGTTATGGGACTCACCGCATCAGCGGACATCAATCAGAATATGATGTTCCACGATGGCACCGCGCCAGGACTCATGTTGATGGAGCATCATTCACAATCCGGGAATGTCGGTCCAATGCTTTCAGGTGTGGACTATGACCCGGTAACTTTCACGTTATCGGCAACATACAGTGACCCCGATGCGAATTTACCGTTTATTCACCAGATCAACCATCAGGGATCGGTCTGGGAGATGCTTCCTTTTTCGCACCAGTATGACAATCCGGTTGATTTTTCGTATTCCCTTCCGCAACCCGATGACGGCATTTATAATGTGGTCTTCTCATTCTCAGATGGTGCGGTTACCGATCAGGATCCCTTTACATTTACCGTCGGTGAGGTCGCCACCTGTCTGACCACCGGTGACACCACCGATGACGGCAGCGTGGACGTCCTGGACGTTGTGCTACTGGTATCCGAAATACTTTGTGGTAATTGTACGGAAAGCACCCCCTGTTTCGATGTAAATACCGACGGCAGTGTCGATGTTCTGGACGTTGTATTCATCGTGGATTTAATCTTAAACGGATAGGAAATTCTACTATGCAATCCTCGCATCACCGCGTTTTTTCTTTGCTCATATTCATTGTTTTTATTCCACTGTTTTTGGGAGAGTGGCTTAGCGGTCAGGAGATATTTACAGATTACGTCGTTGAAAATGGCGACACGCTGGATGTCTTTACGTATCAGATCCCGGAAAATTATTCCGGTATTGCAGAGGTTCCGTTGTTGGTGGCATTTCATCAATGGGGCGGCACACAGAATTCGAATTATTCCACTCAGTTTGATGAAGAATGTAATGTCCGCGGCTGGATCATGATGGCTCCATTCGGCGGCTCGGCGAATAACTACAATCACCAGGGCGCACAGTATTATACCCAACAGGCGATCTTGTGGATGATCAATCACTTTAACATCGATGAAGACCGCATCTATCTGGTTGGAGGATCCATGGGAGGCGCTGCAGGAGCCATATATTCCAATAATCATCTGGACCCCAATCTCCCGATGGTTGCAGCCACAGCATCCGGTTCGGGAATTCTGGATTGCGAACGGCGATACTGGGAAATGGACGGAAATAATTCCATGGATCAATGGTTTGGTGGCAGTCCCCTTGAATCCCCGTACGAATACCATCGAAACAGCGCCGTCTTTTTCATGGATTCCACCCGAAGCATGCACTACAACCTTCAGCACGTGCCTTTATATCTGGATTTCAGCGTGGATGAACCCCACCGGTACCATGCGGAGGATTTATATAATCTCCTTTTAGGCTACAACCCCAATATGTGGATAGAAACGAATCCGGGCGCCGGTCATGGATACATCGTGCTGGACGATGCGGATGTATGCAACTGGTTATCGGATTTTACGGTCGTCCGTGATCCAGCTTCGGTGAATGTAAACCTGGATGAACCTACCCGGGCGTACTGGTGCAGGGCAGTTAATCAGGATGTCCAGACAGAGTTTATCCGAATTCAGGCGCAACGTATATCCGACAGCGAATTTGCTCTCACGCAATATTTAAATTCAGATTCCCTGATCATCATCCCCTCCATTGTCAATGGCGGAATAATGACGCTGAACAATGGCGTCGCCACTGAAATAACCATTGGATTTGAATTATCTGAAAATGCTGAAATATCCGAAATTCAGCTGGACGGACAGCCAAATTCCAATTGGGAGTTTCAGCCTCCCATCGTATGGCTTCGGAGGACAAATTCAGGCATATATACAATCCATTACAGCAACCAGATATTGGACGTAAATGGTGATGGTGTCTGGAATGTGCTGGATATAGTGATGACAGTGAATTTTGTCATCGGATCCATTGTCCCGGATGAGTATCAACAAATGGCGGCTGACCTGAACAATGACGGCGATATCAATGTACTGGATATCGTTATGATGGTCAATTTAATTGTGGGGTGATCTCTCGTGAATTAAATTTTATTTCCTGCGCCTTTTGAGCAATACCTTCAATAGACCTGTTGCCTGACTTCCTGGGGATCTGTTCGATAATCAATCATTTTTCACCGGTTTTATGAAGTATGAGATATGAGTATTCTTTTTAATCGGTTTAATCCGCGATCAAGACAGCAGCATCCTGGCTTAATTCGGGGGATGATTCCGTGATTGTTTTTTGCTGGCGGTGTACAGAATATTCTGCTCGGCTTCCGATAAATTATCCCACCCGACTTCATTCATTTTATCCAGTACTTCATCTACCCGGCGATTGAACAGTGAGTCATCCACCTTTGGAGGTTTAGTGGATTTTTGTTTTTGAGTAAAGCCCCTCATCTTTGCATAGTGATCATCTAATTTTGATATAAAGGTTTTCAGTAAATGCATGGAAAGACCATACCGCAGATAAAAAAAACCGATGGCCATTCCCGATAAATGGGTCAGATGGCTGATTACCGATTGTCCCGGTGATAATGATGCGATAAATGAGATACCTGCCAGTATCGCCACAAAATATTTAATTTTTATTGGTAAGAAAAAATACACGTAAACCGTCCGGTCGGGATACATTAATCCATAGGCAAGCAATAGTCCGTAAATTGCCCCGCTGGCGCCCACCACCGGGATTGGCGAATATAACTGAAACAGCATGGTCACGATGCCGGCACCGATTCCCGTTATAAAATAATATTTCAGAAATCGGTCTCGTCCCCACCGGGTTTCAAGTTCTCTGCCAAACATCCAGAGCACAAACATGTTCACCAGTAAGTGCATAGGTCCGCCATGCAGGAAAAGATAGGTAAAGGGCTGCCATACTTTCAGCTCGTGCCACGTGAGATAGGGTACCAGTCCGAAATTGAGAAACAACAAATTTTTCAGGCTGGATAATTCAACGATGATGAAAACGATCACATTGATGATCACGATCATTTTCACCCCTGGCGGAGTCTGACCGAATGTGGAACGGAACATTTGCCGGCTGCCCGGACTCGTAAACTGGTATCTCAAACCGGTATCCCCCGGACATCTGCCATGAACCGGATGATCTCTGCAAAAATCAGATCCTTCTCCGCAGGATGATCCCAGATGTTGTGAGTCGTCAACTCATATCCCGTCATTTGGATGTGATCGGAGGAGATACTGTCCCGGATCAGTGCAGCATTTCGAATCGGAACCGTAACGTCGTTTTTTGCATACTGGATCAGCGCCGGTACCCGAATCTGCTTAAGGCGCTGACGAATCAGCTGAGTCATCTTGTAAAGCTGATGAAGCGCCTTCATTGGATATTGATGATACCCGTAGTATTGATATGTCTGCCGGACAGACTTCATATAAAATTGATTTTTCGACATCAGCGGCATAAAATAACAGGCGAAGGGATTTAAAAACCGTGTTTTGAACGGATGATTAAACGTCAGCAATGGCGCACCCAATAAAATGCCGGTTAGTGGGAATAAAGTCGCAAGATGGAGCGTGAGCAATCCGCCCATACTGCCGCCGCCCACAAAGAGGGTGCTACAGTCCGGGATCATTTCTGCAACACCCCGTTCAACATGAGATAGCCACTCCTGATATTTCACCCGGTTGCAATCTTCCACCGTCGTGCCGTGGCCGGGGAGATTGTCTGCGACAACCCGGTACCCCTGAGCCGCAAGTGCGCGGGCAAGATCCTTTACCTCGTAAGTTGAACTGGTAAACCCATGGATCAGATAACATCCATGCCGGCTATGTTCGTTCAGATGGTAATTGGAGGGATCAAACCGCTCCGTATGTCCAGATAAGTTCATATAGTGGACGCCTCCATGAGTTTCAACGATTTTACTTTTCCCATCCCTTCAAGGTGAAATGTTAAATAGGCAACAAGAAATTGGGATATTCCCAATGCAGATTCATCTCTAACGGTGAGGTTCCCCAACTGATCGATATGGCTTTCGTTCATCTGCCTCAGAATGATTAGTTGCTCTGAATTTAACCGAATGTCGCCTCCGGTCAAACACCTTGGACAGCAAAGTACGCCGGAGGTGTGGTCCAGAATTGCAGATGTCAATGGTTCATTTCCCGTTCCGCATTGATATAGATTGGGCTTGAAGCCGGTACGGATCGCCATCTGCAGCATAAAAAACCAGAATAATGTTCTGCCTGACCCGGATATGGCTTCCATTTCGCTGATAGTCCGGGTGGCGAGCCGGAACAGAATGGGGTTAGGATCATATTCGTGCGTTGTGTGGTCTAAAATATCCAGCACAGCAAGGGCAATGGTCAATCGTTCAAGATTTTCCCGGATTCTCGAAATTACAACAGATCCGTTTGCTTCCTTTAATGTCTGTATTCCCCGGCCATCTTTGTAATAATAACTCACCTCCACGATGTTTAACGGCTCAAGCAGTGCGGTAATATTATTTTTGGGCCGCCGGGCACCTTTAGCTAATGTCGCGACTTTCCCCTGCTCATCAGTATACATTCTGGTAATGAGACTGGTATCTCCGTAAGGGAAGGATTTCAGGACAATAGCACGGGTTTCAATCAACATCGTTTGTTAAGAATCCTTCACGGTAACCGCGATATTGGCGTTAGTATGCCCGGGCGAAGATCACCTCGCGCTTGGCTTTTTTACCTGTATAAATACAGGTAAGTCCTTCGGGTATTTCATCAATCGGGATCACCCGGATCGTCGCTTTGGTTTCGGTTTTGATGGCGTCTTCTGTTTCCCGTGTGCCATCCCATCCGCAGCGTACAAAACCGCCGGTTTCGATAATGTGCCTGAATTCATCATATGTGGTTACTGTATGTGTGTTCTGATCCCGGAAGTTTAATGCCTGTTGAAACAGAGATCGTTGAATATCCACTAGTATCGCAGGGATTTTCTGTCCGGCTTCATCAATCCCCAAATTGAATTTCTCCCCGGAATCCCGCCGGGCGGCTGCGACCTTCCGGTTCGCCATGTCCCGCGGACCCACCTCAATCCGAAGCGGCACACCCTTCATTTCCCATTCGTTAAATTTAAACCCCGGGGACATTTTCTGGCGGTCATCCACATGGACGCGGAGGCCATCCCTCCTGAGCGTATCCAAGAGGGGCTGAAGGTAACCGGAAACCTGTTTGCCGTCCTCATCACTTCGCAGGATCGGGATGATCACCACCTGGATCGGTGCAATCTTCGGAGGCAGCCGCAATCCGTTATCATCGCCGTGCGCCATGATAACAGCGCCGATCAGCCGGGTACTGACGCCCCAGCTGGTGGCGTAAACGTATTCTTCCTGATTGTCCTCGTTTTGAAATTTCACGTCGAAGGCTTTGGCAAAGTTCTGTCCAAGATAATGGGATGTGCCAGCCTGAAGCGCTTTTTTATCCCCCATCATCGCTTCGATGCAGTAAGTGTCTACTGCACCGGCAAATTTTTCAGACTCGGATTTTAATCCGGTGATCACCGGGATCGCCAATACATCTTCAGCGACTTCACGGTAGATTTCCAGCATTTTCAGGGTCTCCTCCCTGGCTTCTTCTGCAGTGGCATGTGCCGTGTGACCTTCCTGCCACAAAAATTCACTGGTGCGGATGAACAGCCGGGTGCGCATTTCCCATCGGACCACATTTGCCCATTGATTCAACAACAGGGGCAGGTCACGATAGGAGCTGATCCATTTTTTATACATAGACCAGATCACCGTTTCGCTGGTGGGGCGCACGATGATCTCTTCCTCCAGTTTGGAATCAGGGTCGACTTCCAGGCTTTTACCATCTGCAGTGGCACGCAGGCGGGAGTGGGTTACGACAGCACATTCTTTGGCGAATCCTTTTACATGCTCCGCTTCTTTGGATAAAAAGGACTTGGGGAGAAACAGTGGAAAATACGCATTGCTGTGCCCGGTGGCTTTGAACCGCTGGTCAAAAGCCTGTTGGATAAATTCCCAAATGCCATATCCATAAGGACGAATTACCATTGTGCCTTTTACCGGACCATAGTCTGCCAGTTGGGATTTTGTAATCACATCCGTATACCATTTATTGTAATCTGCGCTCTTGGGAGTTACGCCTTTTGCCATGAAATTCCTTTAACTTTTGAAAATTTTACCAAAATACCGGGGCGAAAATCGAGGTTCAGCAATCGATGACACGGAACGCCTCGCCGTACGCGCCGAAGGGAAACAGATGCTCCTTCCGGAAGCCGGGGTGCGCGGCCTCGAATTCCGCCAGCGCCTTGCGCTAGCCGTGGTTCGAATCCCCGCCGAACGCGTTGTAGTCGTCGAACATCAGGATCGTGTTCTTCGCCATGAGCGTTTCCAGGAACGACAGCACCTCTCTCGCCGATTCGTAGAGGTCGCAGTCGATCAGCGCGATCCCCGCCACGGGCAGCGCATGCCGCTTCGCGACCGTCGAGAACAGCTGCTTCGAGTACCAGCCCCGGTGTAGGTGGAACTTCAGCGGCATGCCCCATTTGGTGAGGCTGTCCTGAACCTGCTCGAGCGAGCAGGCGTAATTCCCGGGAGCCCAGTTCCTGTGGATGTCCACCTCCGACGGCGGCAGGCCCTGGAACGAGTCGAACCCGTGGAACTCCATCGACATCCCCATCTCGTAGGCGAGGTTGTTCGCGTACCAGAAGCTGAATCCCTGGAACAGCCCGAACTCGTAGAACCCGATCTCCTCCCCGGATCGTCGCGCGTCCCTCGCGCGCAGCGTCCAGAACACGTCCATCGCGCGATAGAGCCCGATCAGCAGGTTGGGATGCAGGGTATAAAAGATGCCCGGCGCCGACATGTCCCTGAGATAGTTTGTTCGTCTCATCCCGCCCTCACCGCCCGAACTCGCGCTCGACGAGCGCCGCAATTCCTCCGCCCTCATAAATGAACGTATGGGATTTATCCCCTAAAATAACTTCCGTCCCCCGGGGACAGTGAACCAGCACCGATACCAGGTTTGCCATTGTCCCGCTGGGAACCAATAAAGCTGCTTCTTTCCCAAATCGGTCGGCAGCCATGGCCTGTAACCGGTTTACCGTAGGATCATCGCCGAACACATCATCTCCCAGTTCGGCCCGACTCATCCGGCAGTTGCCGGATGGAAGGTGGGGGATGAGTGACAGTATCACTTCTTAAATCGATAATTTTCATATTTACTTTTTGCCCTATTTAAATTTGTGCGGGATCAGATTCTACACCCGATGCCTGTATTGAGCGCATTCGGAATATGGTCGATTCAACATCTGTAAGATCAATGAACCTGCTGAATCTCCGGAATTCCCTACCATTCAGAAACAGGATCGACGTTGGGACGGTGAATATCAGGTATTGGCCTGATTCCCAGGATGAAATCTCACAATCAACCATGATCAGCCGGAAAAGAGAATCGGATACCATTCGCAGGGATATTTTAAGTTTCATGGATTTACACCCGGCACACCCGGTCGTGTAAAAGTACACAGCCGTCAATGATTGTATCATTATTTCGGTGTGAAACGCCGGGGAATCCATCTGTGAAATATACAGCAGGCTGATAGCGCTGATGAATTGAAATTCGAGGGAAATCCGGCAGCTGCCGGATGAACGCTTCGGCCAAACTTGAAAACCGAAGTATATTTCCACCATGGAAAATTCAACAATCCCAAATCAATCATGAGCCAAAAACCAACGACATTCGTTAATGGCCATATCCTCACATTGGATAAACTCCGGCCGCATGCAAAAACCGTCACCGTATCAAAGGGTCGGATCACCGGCGTGAACGAACCGCCCTCCGGGAGGGTGATCGATCTGAAAAACAGGGTTATGATCCCGGGACTCTGTGACGCCCATATGCATCTGGCCAACTTCGGTAAATTTTTATCTGAACTGTCTTTTACAGGCGTAAAATCACCCCATACCATCGCAAAAATGGTAGCAGATGAGGCAAAAAACCATCCGCCGGGATCGTGGATTCCCGGGCGGGGCTGGGACCAGACATGTTGGGAATCACCCGAATTTCCACCTGTCGATATACTGGATGAACAGATCCCTTTACATCCCGTGATGCTTACCCGCGTGGATGGTCATGCGGCATGGGTCAATGAAGCCGCCAGGAATTTAGCGGGATATTCCCCCGGTATGTCCCTCCCCGAGGGTGGCAGAGTGGTGAACGGGTGCATATTCATCGATAACGCCATGAGGTTGATCTGGAAAGCGCTCCCACAAAAAACCGGTAAACAGATCCGCCAATTCATTCACCGGGCGCTGCCGGAATTGTGGCGCCGGGGGATCACTATGGTCCATGATGCGTGGATGGATTCTGCAACGGTATCGGCGATAGAGAACATGATCTATAATGAATCATTCCAGATGAATTGTTACGGAATGCTTGCCAGCGATGAACCGGAATTACTTGAACGATATTTTCAACACGGACCCTTTATTTCTGATCGGCTCATCATCCGGTCGGTAAAGGCATTTGTGGATGGAGCGCTGGGCAGCCGGGGCGCCGCATTGCTGGAACCCTATTCTGATGATCCGCATAATTCTGGATTGATCCTCCTTTCTGAGGATGAATTGGAAGCGCTGGCAAAACGTTGTCTTGACGCCGGATACCAGTTGAATACCCATGCGATTGGCGACCGGGCGAACCGGTTGGTGCTGAATCTGTATCACCGGGTACTGGGTGGAAAAAATCCACACCGGTGGCGGATTGAACATGCCCAGATGTTGACCACGGAAGACATCCACAAATTTGGCGAAAATGACATTATTCCGTCCATGCAGCCGTCGCATTGTACGTCGGATATGCGGTGGCTGGGTGAACGCATCGGGGATCACCGCGCGCATCGGATATCCCGATGGAATACATTGATCCGGGAAGGTATCAGGGTGGCGGGAGGCTCTGACTGTCCGATTGAGTCGGGGGACCTGCTTCATGAAATTTCTGCTGCAGTCACCCGGCAGGATCACGCCGGTATGCCTGAATCCGGATGGTATGCCGGTGAACGGGTAACGCCTCTGGATGCCCTGAAAATGGTTACCACCTGGGCCGCATACAGCGCCTTCGAAGACCGCCAACGGGGGAAAATATCTCCCGGATATAGTGCAGATCTGACCGTCCTTTCAGAGGATATTACGACGATTCCGCCGCCGGAGATTTTAAATACAGAGGTGATGATGACGGTCATTGCCGGTGAAGTGGTGTACGAAAAGTAAGGCGGCAGACCGGTCATTGGTACGCTAAGCGCCGGCAGTGTTTTCATCTTTGGCAATACCGGGTTTTTTCTGATCGCGGATGCCTTTAAAAAATGTAACATTAATCATCTTATATCACCAAATTATATTTCACTTCGTAAATTTTATGGTTCTCTTTGGAAACCTTATTTCATTCCTATCCGTCTAAAAAAGTAATTTTGATCCCCCGTATGGTGACATTACATTGAAATTCAAAGATCAGGAACCCTTGACAGACCGTGCAATTTATCCGCGCCGGGAAAGCCTATTTTTTGCCGCCATTCTTCTATTTTTCTTTATGTTTGCACAGGCGCAGCAAGATACCCGCCTGAAGATCATTAATGCCGGCTCCCTGGAAAAAACCTTAGAAAATGGTGAGTCTGTCCAGCAGTTTACCAACAATGTCATATTACGGCGGGGCACCATGACGCTATACACCGATAAAGCCATCCATTACCCGAAACGCAATGAATATCATCTGCTGGGCTCTGTGAAACTTGTGGATGAGCAGGACACGCTTCTCTCCCAAACGATGGTGTTTTACAGCGACAGTAACAGTTACCTCCGGGCAAACGATGACATCTACTATCGCCGGGGTGATCGGATCATCACCTGCGATTCCCTGCATTACTGGACAGAACCGGATTCCGGGGTGGCGATGGGCAATGTGCACATGAAAACCGACAAAGAGACCATGTCTTCAGCGGTTGTTCATTATTGGAAAACAACAGGATATCGCGGGACATCCTTTTACAGTCAGGGCGGCACGGATTTGATTGAGTCAGACCGTCATCTCGTATCGGAATCCTTGTCGTATAATGATATGGCACAACTCATGATCCTGACCTCGTCCTGCAGTCTGACCGAACCCGGTAAGGGGATCAGCGGTGATCTGATCCGGGTACAGTATGCTGATTCACTCATTCAATCGGTCGATGTTACCGGGTCCGCGAAGGCTTTCCAGGACATGAATGCTTTTCTCTATCCCGGTGACCCAGACCTTCACATATTCCGGGACAATATGTCATCAGCCAATTTGAAAGCGTTTTTTACCTGTGGTAAAATGAGTGAATTGCGGCTCACCGGCATGGCGGTTACAGAATACAATGTGGTGAGAGATACCCTGCTGAACGGCGTAAATACTGCCAGCGGGGATACGATTACCGTGGGTTTTCTGGATGGAATGATCGATCGTCTGCAGGTGTTCGGCGGCGGACGGGGCGTGTTTATTCCGGAGAAAAACAATACTACAATCGATTCGACCATAACCTATCAGGCGGAATACATGGACTATCATGTGAACCGGCAGATCACTTTTTTAATCACTGATGCAAGCGTGGATTATCAAGGCAGCAAATTGACAGCGGGATATATCAAATCAGACTGGAACACGGATATGCTGATGGCGGAAGCACGGGATGACCGGTATCCCACCATCACTTCGCTCACCAGTGAACCGATGAGCGGCGAGTTTATGGAATTCAATCTCATCACCCATCACGGTCGCGTGGTCCTGGGAGAAACAAAATTTAACAGTGGCTATTATTATGGGAACCAGGTGTACCGGGATGACCCCAATGTCTTTCACATGCAAACCAGCGCATACACCACCTGTGATTTGGATACGCCGCATTTCTACCTGGGCAGCCGGCAAATGAAAATGACAACCGGAGATAAAGTGATCGCCAAACCCATCATCCTGTACATCTATGAAGTGCCGGTATTTGCGGTCCCCTTTGCGGTCTTCCCCAACAAGGGTGGGAACCGCCACAGCGGGTGGATCATGCCGACGTTCGGTCATCGTCCCAGCTCCGGCACCTATTTCGAAAAACTGGGATATTATTGGGCGCCAAACGATTATTTAGACGGAAAAATCCTCCTGAATTTCTACGATGAAAAAGGTTTTGACGTGAATGGTATCTTCAGATATGCAAAACGCTACCACTTCCAAGGGAACATAAATACACAGGCTTACCGGGATATTTATTCGAATGAGATCACGGATCTGTTCTCTCAAAATGTGTTAAAAAAATGGAAGATGCGGTGGTATCATCGCCAGACCATTGACCCGACTCAACATCTGAACATTGATGCCAGTTACCTGTCGGATAATACCCTCAACCAGAATTATGGATATGATTTAGATACCCGGCTGGAACAACGCCTGACGTCTAAGGTCAATTATTCAAAAATTTGGTCATCCACAAAAAATTCGCTTTCTGTTAGTCTATCTGAAGATTATGATCTGGTTGCAGCAGAGAGTTTACCCATTGATAAATCCAAATCCCAGGGTGACAAATTATTAGAGCGAACCCGCATTATACCGGCTGTCATTTTTAATCACAACCAGTCACAGGTATTCGGGAATGGTCCAAAATGGTACAATTCTATCTACTGGCGAATGTCCAGTAATATAAAAGCTCAGCAAAATGTTTCGCTGGTCGCTGCATCGGATACCACCTGGCAGACAGGAAGAAATTATGATGTGCAATACACGACGAAACATGTATTTACCCTGACGTCCCCGCAAAAATTCAAGGGATGGCTCACGCTGAATCCGACGGTTAATTTCACCGAGGACTGGGTGTACAAATATAGGGAAGCTCAGTTTGACTCCACCGGCGCATTTAAAAAAGCGGGGTTAACCATCCTTTACGATGAAGTTAAGAAATTCAGACCCCGGCATACGTTTTCCCTGAGTCTGAATGCCAACACCAATATTTACGGTACCTTTCCGGTACGTTTGGGTCGATTGGATGCGTTACGCCATGTGATGACCCCCACTCTGGGGTTTTCATGGCATCCTGATTTTTCGAAGGACATTTTTGGGGTTTCTCCGGGATATTTTCAGCGGGATATCCATGGTGAATTATTTGACCGGTTCAGTGGAAGTACTGCCGGCGCAACCCGGCTGACGGAATCAAAAAGTATCAATTTTTCTCTCGATAATGATTTTCAATACAAATATAAACTGGGAGAAAATAATTATACGAAAGAGACTTTTCTCACATGGAATATGTCTACAGGGTATAATGTCACCGCTGACAGCCTGAAATTTTCACCCATCAATTCCACAATTCGGGTATTGATGCCGGGCGGACTGGATTTGGACATCAATATGAGCCACAATCTGTATAAACTGGCGCCTGATCAGGAAACGGCTGTATTGCGGCCGGTTGATAAATTTGCATCATTACCACGGTTAACCAGTATGAATTTGGGAACCCGTGTCAGATTAAATGGCTCGCGTTTCGGAGATAAAAAAAGCAGTTTACCCCCCGATACGGTCTTAACGGATAATTCACTGCCGGATGACTATCTCGGTAGTATTAATATCAATCAGCCGCCTCCGTCAATGAATCAATCAGAACTCTGGACCGCTATTTTATCTCTTCACTATTCATTGACCCGACGTGTGGAAGGGATCAGGGTCATAAGCGACAAAAAGGTTGATTTGATGACGACGCTCAACGTCCATATCACAAAAAACTGGTTAATGCAATATTCTAATCAAATCAATCTGTTGGAACAGAGCCTCGTTACCCAATCTTTTTCTTTCAGCCGCCCCCTTCATTGTTGGAAGTTTGAATTTCGGTGGTTCCCATCGGAAGGGAACAGTAGTTATTCATTGAAAATCTATGTGAGCAATCCGGACCTTAGAGATATCAAACTCACAACCAAAAGTGGAAAGAATTGGCAGTACTGGTAGTCGTTTTTGTTGATAAATTACCGGTGGCTGACGGGTCTGGTTCGGTCCCGTCTGCACATGATTATTGTCATCTTACACCCGAAAATTTTATACGCCAAAACAGGAAAATCATTGAACAGAAAAACCAATTTTAGAAATATTGCCATCATTGCTCATGTGGACCATGGTAAAACTACATTGGTAGATGCCATGTTACAGCAGAGCGGCACCTACCGGGACAACCAGGAAGTCACCGAACGGGTGATGGATTCCATGGACCTGGAACGGGAACGGGGAATTACGATCGCAGCAAAAAACACGGCGGTGATCTACAATGATGTAAAAATCAACATTGTCGATACCCCCGGACATGCGGATTTTGGCGGTGAGGTGGAACGCAGCCTGAATCTGGTGGACGGCGTATTGTTGCTGGTAGATGCCAGCGAAGGACCTTTACCCCAGACCCGGTTTGTGGTGAAAAAAGCGCTGGATAAAAAACTACCCGCCATTTTGATTATCAATAAAATTGACCGCAAAGATGCCCGGATCGATGAGGTGGTCAACGAGGTGTACGATCTGTTTATTGATCTGGATGCCAACGACGATCAAATCGGATTTCCCATTCTCTACACGAATGCAAAGACCGGTGAGGCTCATCTTCATCCTGAGGATGATTCCACCACTCTCAAACCGCTTTTCGATACCATTTTATCAGAAATACCCGGACCGGTGGCGTCCGATGATCATATCCCCCAGTTTCTGGTGACCAATCTGGACTATGACCCCTATGTGGGACAGGTTGCTATTGGCAGATTAAACAATGGCAGCCTGGAGATGAATACCCGCCACAGTTTGTGCACGGAGACCGGAATCGTTCACGGAATCAAATTTTCAGCCTGTTATACCTTTCAGGGGCTGACAAAATTAAAAGTTGATCGTCTTGAAGCAGGAGATATTATTGCCGTGGCTGGAGTAGAGAATGTAAAGATCGGCGACACCATCTCATCTGATGAAGACCCGAAACCCCTGCCCCGGATCGTTGTGGATGAACCCACGGTATCGATGATCTTTTATGTGAATACCGGACCCTTCGCCGGCAGGGAAGGAAAATATCTAACCTCGCGCCATGTGCTGGATCGTCTGCAAAAAGAAACCTTAAGCAACGTATCTCTGCGGGTAAAAAAACGGGAACGGGCAGACGCTTTTGAAGTCTGGGGACGGGGCGAATTACAAATGGCGATTCTCATTGAGACGATGCGAAGGGAAGGCTATGAATTTATGGTATCCAAACCCCGCGCCATCACGAAACAAATGAACGGAAAGCTGATGGAGCCCATGGAACGGGTATTCTTCGATATCCCGGAAGAATATGTGGGCGTTGTGACGGAGAAATTATCCCGTAGAAAAGGCCGAATGACCCAAATGCACAACCATGGGCATGGACGGGTCAGCCTGGAATTTAGTATTCCTTCCCGGGGTCTCATTGGGTTTCGCAGCCAGTTTCTCACCGATACCAAAGGCGCTGGAATCATGAATAAACTTTTTGACGGATATGCGGAATGGTTCGGACCCATCCCACAGCGCCAGAGCGGGACATTGGTGGCTGACAGAACCGGCAGGGTCACGTCCTATGCCAGCCTGGCGATGGTGGACAGAGGAGAGATGATTGTCAGCGTCGGTACGGAGGTGTATAGCGGAATGATCATCGGAGAGCGAAACCGGCCACAGGACCTGGATGTGAACATCACCCGGGAGAAAAAACTCACAAACATGCGAAGCTCCACCTCAGATGCCACCGTCACCCTGCGTCCACCGAGAATTTTATCGCTGGATCAGTCTCTGGAATTCATCTCGGAAGACGAACTGGTGGAAGTGACGCCGATCAGTATCCGGTTACGTAAAATGGAGCTGGACGCCAACAAACGAATATCCGCAAGACGCTCGGAGGAGTAGGGCGCCAGACAACCGCCGGATTTTCCATTTGTCTGCCGGCATTTGCCTAAACCGTTTCTCCTGTGTATCGGGGAGGGGCTGCGCCGAAGGGATTATCAATGGGGTGTCATCCGGTTCACGGGGATGACGGATATATTTTCTAAAATATTAAGTACAGAATAAATGTGATATCGCATGTCAGGTAATGAACCGTCTGACAAAATTTTGAACAAGATTTGCGAATCGTGTAGAACGGTCTGGTGTTCGCTGTAAACCGGCCAATCCCTAAATTTTGAAAACCCTCAGTGAGACATATTCTGTCCCGAAGAGAAATTTACCGTGCGAAGCGCTGCAGTACAGGCGCTTTTAGCAAACAGGCTTTTCGAACGTTCTTTGATGGCGCAAGTCCCTATCGCACGAACGTTGGGTTGACATTCTTTGAGATAGTTATATTAAAGAATTCGATGTACCCATGTTGGAATGAATAACGTAAAATAATCTGAAACAATTGCATAGAAAATGTGTGAGAGTTCCCTTAAACGCAATGGAGATCAAATGAGAACCTCAAATCCTGCACTGAACGATAAAACGTTTAAAGATTTTTCCGGATATTCCACTGCATCCGGGACGATGACCATCAACGGCACAGTCAATAAGACATTTTTAATGCTGGTCCTGGCCCTGTTTCCTGCCGGTTGGATGTGGAGCCGTTTCTTTGACAGCGGCGATCCGGCGGCGGTTCTGCCCGGTCTGGTTATTGGCGGTATTGGCGGGTTCGTGGTGGCGATGGTTACCGTATTCAAAAAACAGTGGGCAATGATCACGGCGCCTATGTACGCTATTTTAGAGGGATTCATGCTGGGTGGAATTTCCGCCATATTTGAGGCTCAGTATCCCGGTATCGTGGTTCAGGCTGTCTCACTGACCTTTTTTATTTTGATGAGCCTGTTGTTCGCGTATAAGTCCGGCCTGATTAAAGTCACGGATAATTTCAGATTGGGCGTCGTTGCGGCTACCGGTGGCATTGCGATGGTCTATGTCGCTTCCTTTATTCTCGGATTTTTCGGGATACCGTTGTCATTTATCCATTCCAGCGGGATGTTCGGTATCGGATTCAGCCTCTTTGTGGTGGTCATCGCCGCCATGAATCTGGTGCTGGATTTTGATTTTATTGAAAAAGGCGCGTCATCGGGCGTACCTAAATTTATGGAGTGGTATGCGGCATTTGGTTTGATGGTCACGCTTGTCTGGTTATATCTGGAGATCCTCCGTCTGTTGGCGAAACTCCGGGACCGAAGATAAAAGCAAATCCTCAACCCCCATCAGAGACGGACCCGCATCCGCTGTTATATGAAAGAGATTTTCAAAAGTAAGTGGTAAATTTCGTACCATTTAAAGATAAGGAATTAAAAGATTCATGAGCTTTCAAAAGAAATTCGCAATTGTAATTGGGTTGTTTGCATTACTTGTCGTGGGCTGGATATCGCTTGAATTTGAGTCCGGAGAAGTGCCGTTTATTTCTGTGGGCGACTTGATTGATAATCATAGTCGATACACCCAATCCCGGTTTCGCATGGGCGGGAATGTGGACGAGGGTTCAATATCCTTTTCCGATGACAAACTGACCGTCAGTTTTGTGCTTCGGCAGGGGGATGACCGGCTGCCGGTGACCTATACCAGTGCGGAAATACCCGACCTGTTTAAGGACGAAGCCGAAGTTATCGTCGAAGGAAAATATCGTGAGGGCGTTTTCCAGGCAGATAATCTGATGACAAAATGTGCATCCCGCTACGAAGAAGAAGCCAATTATAAACCCATTACAGAAGGATAGGGAATGTACGCACTACTGGGTAATTCTCTTCTGACGCTTTCCTACATTTTTACCATCTACGGACTGATCATTGTTGGTCTGCATCTGTGGAACAGGGATGAACGATTTTTACGATCAGGCAAGGTGGCATTTATATCATCCTCTCTGTTGATCATTATCTCAGCAGTGGTACTGATCCATGAATTGATGGTGAGTAACTTCGATATCGAGTATGTAGCAAAATATACCAGTGCAGAAACACCGGCAATGTTCAAATTTTCCGGTTTGTGGGCAGGCATGGAGGGATCGCTGTTATTCTGGCTGACGATCCTTTCTGTTTATTTTGTTTTTGTCATTATTCAAAACCGAAATCAGCACCGAAAGCTCATTCCGTGGGTGCTCATCACGATGGGGATCATCCAGTTTTTCTTTCTGACGATGTCAAACTTTTTTGAAAATCCCTTTGCGCCTGTCACGGCGGGGATGGTCGTGAGTGGCCGCGGCTTGAATCCACTGTTGCAGCACTGGGCGATGCTGCTCCACCCCCCCATGTTATACCTGGGATTTATCGGCTTCTCCGTGCCCTTCGCCTTTGCCATGGCCGCCATCATCACTAAAAACCTGGATGCGGTATGGATCCAAACCACCAGAAGATGGACGCTGATGACCTGGACATTCCTCAGCATCGCCATCATTATGGGGGGAAAATGGGCGTATATGGAACTGGGCTGGGGCGGATACTGGGCATGGGATCCGGTGGAAAATGCATCCCTTCTCCCGTGGCTGACGGGAACGGCATATCTGCATTCCGTCCTGATCCAGGATAAGAAAAATATGCTCCGGCTATGGAACATGATCCTGATCATGCTCACCTTTACCCTGACCATTTTTGGAACCTATCTGACCCGCAGCGGCGTAGTTTCCTCCGTTCATGCCTTTGCCGCCACTGATCTGGGAATCTGGTTTTTTGGATTTATCATTGTCATCATCGCGGTGAATATCTTTTTACTCATTCTCCGAAAGGATCAATTGAAATCCGATAACCGCCTGGAATCTTTCGTCAGCCGGGAGAGCGGCTTTCTATTTAACAATATGCTGTTCGTGGCGATGATGCTGACGGTGTTGTGGGGAACAATGTATCCCATTTTTTCGGAAGCCGTCTCCGGAGATAAAATCACTGTGGGTTCTCCGTATTTTAACAGAATCATGATCCCTCTTGGATTGCTTTTACTGGCGCTCACCGGGATCGGACCCCTGTTGGCCTGGCGAAAAACATCCCCGCGAAGTCTGAAGCGCAACTTTTTATGGCCGGTGGTGACCGGTCTGCTTGCTGCGGCTATCTTTGGTGTCGTCTTTAAAATCCGGATCGTCTATCCCTTATTATCTGCTGCGCTGATCATGTTCGTTCTGGCGACCATTGTCATGGAATTTTACCGGGGAATCAAAGCCCGAAGGAGGATCACCGGCGAAAACTATTTCAAAGCGCTGTTATCCATGGTGGATAAAAACCGCACCCGATATGGCGGATACGTGGTTCATATTGCCATAATCATGATGTTTGCGGGATTTACCGGTAAAGCATTCGATAAAGAAGCCGATCTATCCATGATGCCCGGAGAAGTGCAAACCCTTCGGAATTATGAAATTGTTTACCAGGATTACTGGTTTGAGACGCCCGAAACCAATCCCGGCAAACGCTCAAATCACGTGGCTAAAGTAATAGCCCTTGATGTAAACCGCGACGGCCGTCATTACAGTGACATGAAACCCGAAAAAAGATTTTATACCGACCAGAACAATCAACCGCATTCAGATGTAGCACTGATCACAACCCTGAATGAAGATTTTTATGTAGTATTGGGCGATGTTGATCTGGATACTGGCCGCGCAACCCTGAAAGTACGTATCAATCCCATGGTCACCTGGGTTTGGCTGGGTACGCTGGTATTGCTGTTCGGCACCCTGATCAGTATAAATGTGGAAGCATTTTTCAAAAAAAAGACACGCTAACAGAAAAACAGATCTATCCAATTGAATCAATTTGGAGAGTAAAATGAATCGTAATAAAATAACAAGTATCAGTCTGCTCATGGTAATGACCATGTCACTGCTGATCACGGTTGTTCAGGGTCAGTTTAAATCGGACCGGCAAAAAGAACTTGAAAATATCCTGATGGCGCCCTGTTGTGGCGGTGGAACATTGGCAGAACATGACGACAATCAGCACACCATCAACATGAAAATGATCATGGATGCCCTCACTTCCGATCCCTTTGATAAACCGGAAATTTTGGCTCTCGTGAAGGATACCTACAGCAATTCCGGGATCTACCGGATGGGATTTTCACCTGCCCGGCAGCCCTTGCAGGAAATATTGAAATATTCGGAGACTGCCATCCACCCGGATATGACTGTAGATGAAATCGCCGATTATTTTGCCTGGATACATGACGGGAATATCCGGTCAATGCCCAAACATAGCGGGATCGGTCACCTCGCCTGGAAAATGCCCGCTGCGCTGCTCATATTGGGAGCTTTGTTAATTATACTGATTATCCGGTCCTATATTCATAAGCCGGTTACCGCTCATCCCATCAGAACAGGGTCTCCCGAATCCTCTGATCTGGAAAAAAGGATTGAACAGGAAATGAAGGATCTGAATTTATGACCGCACCTATAATATTATTTGTTTTATTCGTGATTTCCACCTACTTCATCGTTAAACCATTTTTATCCTCATCCGATGGTTCTTATCTGGTACCGGACACCACACCCAGCGCACAGGAACTCCAGAAAATTTCTCTCCTGAGGCAGATCCGCGAGGTGGAGTTTGAGCGGGAAATGGGAATTACCACCGAAGAAGATTTTCACCGTATCCGCAGCGAGCTGGTGGAAGAAGTGGGCGAGTTGCTCAAGCCGCAGAAAACGACCGCCATGCAGAAAAAGACTCCCGTCGATGGTTCAACAATGTGTGCCCGGTGCAGCCAACCCGTGAGCCCTGAGGATAAATTTTGCGGACATTGCGGGCAATCCCTGGAAAAACCCCGCTGTGGAACCTGCGGTGAGGACATCACACCCGGTGCAAAATTCTGTTCAGGGTGTGGCGTGAAAATCATTTAATCCGCTTTGTTCCATACCCAGGCTTCGGATTCTGTGATCCTGTCTGTTCAACACATCGCAAAATCTTTCCATCATCAAAAAATACTGAGGGATATTTCCTTTCAACTGTCAGAGGCGTCTGCATCCGTGTTGATCGGACCCAATGGCGTAGGGAAAACCACCCTTCTGAAGACACTGGCCGGCATCATGCGTCCCGATTCCGGCAACGCACAATTGATGGAGATGCCTTTATTTACCGAAAATTTCACCCACCGGAATCAATTGATCTACTGGTCACACCAATCCTTGTTTTACCCCGCCTTTTCAGGAATTGAGAATATCAGATTTTTTCTGTCCATTCGAAATCAAAAACTGCCAGACTCACAGATCGAGAACCAGCTTGAACGTTTCGGGCTGATCCGGCAGCGATATGACCCGGTGCGGATCTACAGCGCCGGGATGCTTCAACGCCTGACTATGATCAGGATGATATTGTCAGACTGGACCCTCGCTCTGATGGATGAACCCACGTCTGCCCTGGATGTGGACGGTCTTGATCACCTGAACCATCTCATGGATAAATGGAAACGGGCGGGCAGAGTATTGTTATTTTCTACTCACGATATTACGTGGGCGGAAACCTGGGCAGATACCGCTCTGTGTATCCGCGATGGGGTGGTGGATCAGCAGATTTTTTCCCCGAAAGCCGCTGACATGTACCATTTTTTGGGAAGAATAAAATGACCCTGATCCACCTGGTAAAAAAAGAACTTTACCATGAGATACGGGCGAAAGAATCCATCATCTCCATGGTGGTCTTCGGTACATCGGTAATCCTTCTTTTTTCTTTTGCTTTCAATGCGACGCCCGCAGAATTTGCCCGGTTTTTGCCCGGACTCATGTGGATGACCTTCCTGTTCATTTCCATCCTGGGACTGTTGCGAAGTTTTTCAGCCGAAAAAGAGATGGATGCCTATGCTGCATTACTATCATCTCCGGTAGACCGGGGAAGTATTTATCTCGGTAAACTGTTTGCATTCTGGATTTTTCTGTTGTTCGCACAACTCTTTATTCTACCCTTGTTTATGCTGTTTCTCAATTTAGATATTTCCGCATACCCACTGATGTTTGTGGGATTGGTCATGGTTACAGATTGGGCGATCGCCGCGGTGGGGATCATGATATCCGGGATGGGTTTGCGGACGCGGATGGGTGAAGTTCTGGTGCCGGTGCTGATGTTTCCATTAATGTCGCCGGTGTTGATTGCCGCAACCAAAGTGACCCATACGATCGTTTCCGGGCAAAACCTTTCGGGTACAAATTTCTGGATGATGATCCTGTTTACTTTCGCCGTCGTGTTTTCAGCGACCGGATATTTAACTTTTGGTGCAATTTCGGAGGAATAATGGACTATTTCAATCATAAAGGGAATGTCGCACTGGCACTCGTGACTTTGGCGATGGTCCTGACCGGCCTGTGGCTGATTATTTTCGTGGCGCCTTTGATCCCGGAGCAGGAATGGGCGCAACGTATATTCTACTACCATGTTCCCCTGGCGTGGAACGCATTTCTGGGATATATGGGGGTTTTGGCGTTCAGCATCGCGTATCTGGTGACCCGGAAACCAAAATGGGATATATATGCATTATCCGCCGCAGAAACCGGCACCGTATTCTGTCTGCTGATCCTGATAACGGGACCCATCTGGGCGAAACCGATCTGGGGAGAGGCATGGACATGGGAGCCCAGACTTACCACCACCCTGATTCTGTTCTTAGTGTACGTGGGATATTTCATGATCCGGGAGTTCGGCGGACCCTATGAACGTTCCAGCCGATATGCAGCCGTGTTGGGGATTCTGGCAGCCGTCGATATTCCACTCATTTATTTTGCGGTGGATTTCTGGGCGCCACAGGTACAATCCCATCCCCAAAGGGATATGTCCGCTCATTCATCCACGGTCCTGAAGATTTTTCTTTTTTCGCTGTTTACATTTACGCTGATCCTGATCAATATGTACAAATACCGGGTGCACGTCGCCACGCTTGAATTAAAAAATTTGGAGGAAACTCATGTTTAAAGGATATTTTATTGCGGTGATCGTTGCGGTCTGGGGTGTCCTGTTGAGTTATCTCGGTATCGTGAGAACCAAAGAAAACAAAGCCCGCAGGAAAAGGGAAAAACCCTGACGGGCGAAACCTGCCTCCGCTTGAGAGATACCCGCCTTATCTCACAGGGTATGATCCCGGTAAATTCAAAAGCGCCATACCCATTAAAGGGATTATAATTTAAAGATTTCATTTCATCGAAGTAATTAATATTACACGTTGTAAATTAACTATCTTTCAAAATTTAAAAACGAGAGCATAGATCATTTTGGCAGATAAACTAAAACTATTCCTTTTGGTTGTTTTGATGGGTACGGTTGCCATGATCGCCGTAGCGATAGCGATCCACCAGATGTACCAAACTGCTATCAAAGAGAATCTGGCACAATTGCAGGAATCTGTGCGGATCCAGGCAGGTACACTTGAGATCATTGCGAAACATGAGATATTAAAAAGTTCTGATCATCAGAGTGAAACCACACTCCTCCTGATTCGTCAAATCTTTGAAAACTATTATAGCAGGATCGTTGATTCGGATATCAGGAATGAAATTGTTCTTGCGCGTCTGGATGGTGACACTATCCGGATTATGTTCAGTCATACGCAGACCCACCCGGGAGTACCCGCATCAATCCCTTTGTCTTCCGGTACGGATACCCCTGTACAATTAGCGGCTAAAGGGCTTTCCGGAAAGATGGTCGGCAGGGATCATGAAGGAACCCTTGTGCTCGCCGCGTATGAACCCGTTAAAGTGTTGAACCTGGGAATTGTCAGCAAGATTGACCTTAGGAATGTGCGTACCCCTTTTATCCGGTCAGGAATAATTATTTTGGCCATTTCATTGATAATTCTGGTGGGGACGGCGCTGGTATTCCGGCAGGTCTCCATGCCGATGATATTGCGTCTGAAAACCTATTCGACAGACCTGGAAAAATTAGTAGAGCAGCGGACCGAAGAATTTCGTGCCAGCGAAAATAAATTCAGAGGCATTTTTGAAAACGCTCCATTTACGATATTTACTGCGGATATTATGGGTAATGTCTTTGATATTAACCATGCAGGAATTGAATTTTTTAAATATCCTGCCGATGATACTCAAACGGTCCCGTTCAGCGTCCGATCCGTTGTCGCTGAAGATGAATGGAACGTCATACATCAGCACCTGACCAAACCCGGCGGGTTTTCGAACATTCTCATGAATATCAGAAGAGGGGAATCTGAATTCAGCCAATGTTATGTCTCGGCTTCAAAGCTGAATATGAAATCAGATGAGAAACCACTGTTTTTGTTTGTACTGCGGGACACGTCCGATGAGATTGCTTTAACCGAAAACCGCTGGAAAAATGAAGTCCTGGATAAATTTAAACTTGCCACTTATTCGATGATGATAAATTGCAGCGAAGGGTCTCAGGATGAATTGAATTCCGATCAATGTATCCGGGATCTGGCAAGAACCTGCTATGAAAATATCCCCGTCAGGTCAGTGGTCTTTTTCCAACTGGATCAGGAAACCGGTAAATTAAGAAATACAGGGCTTTCCGCCAATTCATACGATCTGAACTCTATGAAGGAAGCTTACCCGGAGTTTAACCATCAAAAAATGTTCGATATTGGCGGGAATGAGGCGATGGAAAACATCATGCGTCAAAATGAAACGGTTATTTTAGACAAATTCTCCCAATTGGGGGCTGGTACGGGTATCGGGCGTCATGCCGCCGTTTACGATGGCTGCAGGATAGCGCTCGTCCCCATTCACCCCTATGGTGAGAATTGGGGACTTGTGGGCATTATATATGAAAAATATATGCCGATTGAAAATCTCTTAGGCGACATCAAATTCCAGTTTGAAATATCCATCCGGCATCTGAACGATATTATGAACCAGAATCGCGATCGCCGGAGAATCGAAGAATTGGCATCCTTTCCTCTCCACAATCCCGCACCGGTAATATCCTGTGATCTCCAGGGAAATGTTCTGTACATGAACGATGCCTGCAGGGAGGCGGTCAAAGCTCAGGGCGCAGATCCTGAAAATATTTCTGTACTCCTCAGACCGGAATGTATTAAAGCGGCGGTTGCGTGGTTTCGGAAAGAAAAAAAACAATTTATTCAGGAAGATCAAGTCGGGAACCTGTCTTTGTTATGGAAAGCAAACCTGATCCCATCCATATATCAGATCCATTTTTATGCGACGGACATCAGTGAAATAAAGGGAATTCAGAAATCTTTGGAAATCGCTAAAAATAAAGCAGAAAGTGCAGATAAACTTAAAACCCATTTTTTACAGAATATTTCTCATGAGATCCGAACCCCGTTGCATGCCATCATGGGATATTCTGACCTTATTTCGAAAACTGCATCGGACAGACTTGAATCTGATGAATTGTTTTTTCTCGGCGCCATTCAAAGCGGTGGAACGCGTCTGCTTCGCACCATGCATGAAATTCTGGACATTTCTGTACTCAACGCCGGCGATTATGAACCCATGTTTGAGATTTTCAATATTCAGGACCTTCTAAAAAAAGTCAGAGAAGTATTCAAATCTGATGCAGATAAAAAATTTTTAGACTTCAATGTTAAATCACTTGCTGCCGGCACGATGGTCAGATATGATTTTAACGGTCTTTTTTATGCCCTCAGTCATTTGGTTGAAAATTCCATAAAATATACCGAACAAGGATTTGTCAGACTATCCATACAGGAAAAAGGGGATCAACTCACGCTCGCGGTTGCTGATTCCGGCATCGGGATGGATGAAAAGTATATGGAAATAATGTATAAGCCATTTACTCAGGAGAGTGACGGCATCGGTAAAAAATTTCAGGGCATCGGCCTGGGCTTGTCTATCACAAAACAATATCTCGATATCAATAAAATTCCCATTACCGTGGAAAGTAAAAAGGGTCACGGCACAACCATTCAGCTCAGATTAAGGAAATGGAATGAGATTGATGACGTCTAAATTGCTGCCATCCATTTGATGCAAAAAGAAATTCAATTATTAGTTCTCGTTCTGATCCTGTCCATGGGTATCAATATCAGTCTGGCGGTCTATCTGTGGAATAAACGCCGTGAGTTGATAGGAAGGTATCTGTTCTACCTGGAATTAGCCATTTCCATCTGGACCGGCGCCGCCATGTTTGAAGCGATCGGATCGACGGTTGAATTAAAATTGTTATGGACCCGAATTTCATTTTTTGGTGTCCTCAGTGTACCGGCGCTGTATTTTTTACTAGCAAAGGCATACGCTCAGCAATTTCAATATTTAAATAAGAAATCCCTCTTATTTATTTCAATTTTTCCTGTGCTGACTTTGATGGTTATATGGTCCGATCCCATTCATCATTGGTTTTATACACAGATTACGGTTGATCCGCTTTCCAACGTTACAACGTATCATTACGGCATGTGGTTTTGGATGTTTGTCCTGTATGCTTACGGACTTCTGCTCGCCGGGTTAATGACATTTATCCGGGATCTGACCCGCCACCCATCCATTTTCAAACCGCAGATCGTACTATTGATTTTGGGTGCGGCGCTCCCATTGGTGGGAAATATTTTACACCTGTCGGACATGACTCCCATTGCTGGTCTTGACGTGACGCCCGTCTTTTTTACGTTATCGGGTGTGTTTATAACATGGGGTATTTTTAAATACAACCTGCTGAATCTGGTACCGGCAGCCCGTCATCGCCTGATTGAATCCATGTCGAGTGCGATCATAGTTGTTGACCCTCATCAAAATGTGGTGGATATTAATCCGGCGATGGAAAATATTCTGGGGTTATCCATCGCAAAAATACTGGGCAGGTCACTCACATCGCTTCAGGGGCGGTTAGGCGAACTTTACACCTTTCTGTCACAAAAACAACCCGCGCAGCAGGAAATTCACTTCGATAACCACGGTATCCAATCCTGGTATCAGTTAGATATCACACGATTGACAGATGCGAAACATGAATTTCAGGGCATACTGGCGTTACTGACGGATATTACCGAAAAGAAACATTTAACGAATAAACTCAAAGATGCGGAAAATCTGTACCGTTCTATCACCGAGACAGCACAATATGGAATACTGACCATTGATATCACAGAAACCATTGTATCCGCTAACCGGGCTGTGTGTGAAACGTTTGGTTATACTCCCGATGAACTCATCGGACAGCCTGTGATGAAATTGATGAAAGACAATGAACAAGTGCGTCATCAACAGCTATTTGATCGCTTCATTAAAACGGGTGAGAGAACATTTGACTGGAATAATCATGAAGTGACGGGAATACACAAAACCGGGGTGGAAATTGCATTGGATGTAACCTTCAGCGAGTTCACCATGAAGGGAAATCGATTTTTTGCCGGCATTTTACATGACATATCCGTACGGAAATCGGAAGAACAGAAATCCCGCTTTTTACATGAACTGAACCAAAGTATCGTTGCGTCGTCCCCATTGGGTATTTTGACCATTGGACAGGACGGAGGGGTGACCAGTGCGAATCCCGCATTTTTAGCTATGGTCGGAAGCCCTGGTATTGAAAAGACGATGGGGCTGAAAATTGACATGGAGACCGTCCGGGATGCAGGCGTATTTAAGACCCTAAAAAAGACGCTGGACCTGGGCGAACCCTTTTATATTAAACAATTGAAGTACATCTCAAAATGGGGAAACCGGCTGGTTCTCAATGTGAGAGGCGTTCCTCTGACATCGGGCGGCGCCGCACAATTGGGGATGGTCGCAATCGTCGAAGATGTGACAGATTCAGTGAAACTGAAAGAAAATTATAATATGTTGTCCGAAGTCGTGACTCACAGCCCCGCCCGTATTCTGATTACGGATAAAGACGGTATCATCAAATATGTCAATCCTGCATTTGAATCCATCACCGGATATTCGAAAGATGAGGTCATTGGAAAGAAGCCCAATATTCTCAAGTCCGGTGAACATCCCGACGAATTTTACAAAGAGCTGTGGATGACCATCACCGCCGGCGGAACCTGGTGTAACCAAATCCAGAATAAGAAAAAAAACGGCAGCCTGTTTTGGGAAGAGGCGACGATATCTTCGATCAAAAATAGTGACAATGAGATCACCCGGTACATGTTGATCGCTCATGACATTACAAAACAGAAAAATACTGAAAATGATCTGACTGCTTCGAGAGACATGCTTAAGGCGCTGTCTGAGGCGACTTTTGAATCCATCTTTCTATCTGAAAATGGACGATGCCTGGGACAGAACCATACTGCAGAGCGGATGTTTGGCTACACCAATTCCGAGGCGTTGGGGAAATGGGGTACGGACTGGATCGCAGAAGAAGACCGGGACACTGTATTAGAGCACATCTTGCAGGGATATGAATTGCCATACGAGGTAACTGCCAGGCGAAAAGATGGCGCCACATTCCCTTGTGAAATTCAGGGTAGAATGATAAAGTTTAACGGGAGACGCGTCAGAGTCACCGCACTGAGAGATATTTCCCTTCGAAAGGCGGCATTTGATAAGATCATCGAACAAAGTGAAAATATAAGAAAAATGTCAAACGAATTGATCAATTCGCACGAAAAAGAACGAAAATCACTGTCGATGGAATTGCATGATGAATTCGGACAAGCGCTGACGGCAACGCTGCTGAATATTGTGCAACTGGAAGATATTCTGGGTGGCATCGATATACCGGACGTCCATAAAATGCTGTCAGAATCCCGGATGATGATCAACCTGATGAACGATCAAATACATGAACTCACACTCCGGCTCCATCCCATGATTCTGGATGAGTTAGGGTTGATATCTGCGATGAATTGGTACCTGGACCGATACTCGGAACGGACAAACATTAACATCAGCAAGGTCATTGACAAACCGGATGCAAGATATCCGGAAAAGTTGGAAATAACATTTTTCAGAATTTTGCAGGAAGCATTGAATAATACTGCAAAATATGCTCAAGCCACAGAAGTATACGTGGAAATCAATGCAGGAGACAATTCCCTCTCACTGATCATTCGGGATAATGGGATCGGGTTTGACAGTGAAAAATTTTATTATGATCTCCATGAGCGCCAGAAACTGGGTCTGCGGGGAATGAAGGAAAGGATCAATTATCAGGGTGGAGATTTTTCACTCAATACCCGAACCGGCGCCGGAACAGAGATTATCGCTACCCTGCCGTTGGGTCTGCCATGATGCACCGGATCACCGTTCTGCTCGTTGACGACCATGATATTCTTCGCAAAGGGATTAAGGCTATTTTAGAAAAAGAACCGGATATCACCATTGTGGGGGAAGCGAGTAATGGCATTGATGCGGTAAGATGTGCTGAAGAAAAAAAACCCGATGTCGTGCTGATGGATATATCAATGCCGATCCTGAACGGGTTACAGGCAACGGCCCGAATTAAAAAGTCCCTCCCGAAAACAAACATGATCATTTTAAGCCGGCATGCGACACAGGAATATGTTTACAATGCATTCAAAGCCGGCGCCAGCGGGTACCTCGTTAAACAGACCGCATTTTCAGACCTGATCAGCGCCATTCGGACGGTTCATGACGGGAAAAAGTTTTTAAGTCCATCAGTTTCCGAAGTATTGATAGATATATTTTTAAAAAATACGTCTCATAAAACAGGTGAGAATCTGCCGACCGTATTAACCGCCCGGGAGCAGGAAATCCTCCAGCTCATTGCAGAAGGAATGAGCAACAGTCAAATCGCCGGACATTTACATGTGAGCCTGAACACGGTGGCGACTCATCGAACCCATATCATGACCAAGCTAAATATTCACAGTACGGCAAAGTTAATCCGGTATGCCATCGATCAGGGTCTCATTGAATAACCCGCGCTGACGACCCGGGTCTTATAGAATAACCTGAACCGGCTGCATCCGGTATTGGGTTTAAAAATCACCTGAATCCGGTCATAAAATCACCTGTTCAAATGTCGTCGTGCATCCCTCATCGATCATAACTTACACGAAACCTCAAAGAACGAGAAAATGAAAATCAACACACTCATCGCTGATGACAGCCGGATATTCAGGAAAAAGATCGTGGAAATACTTCAAAAGTATCCGGTAATTCAAATATTGGGCGAAGCCGCCACCGGTGATGAAGCCATACTGAAAGCGGGAGAGTTAATCCCCGATTTAATCATCATGGACGTCCGGATGCCGGATGTGGACGGGATTGTCGCAACAGGTATCATTAAAAAAAATCACCCTGAAGTCCGGATCATTATTGCCAGTGTTCATGATTTGAATGAATACCGGATGGCGGCAGAAAAAAACGGGGCAGACGGGTATTTATTGAAACGAAATGTTTATAATATGTTATACCCGAAAATCGCAGACTTGTTTCACCTTTCCTGACATGAGGGCGAATGGTGTACCGTAAACATAAGCCGCCTGTTTCAGGATTATCAACTCAACCTTTAGGTAGGATAAACAACATCTAAAGAAACGACAAAAAATCCAAAGACAGAACAATGAGTATTAAAATTATAATTGTAGATGATAGTGAAAACTTCAGGAATCTCATCCACAAGATACTCCAAAAAATAGAAAATTTCGAGGTCGTCGGCATAGCCTGTGATGGCGAAGAAGCAATTAAAGCGGCAGACTCGCTATCTCCGGATATGGTGTTACTGGATATCCGGATGCCCGGAATGGATGGGATTAAAACCCTGGAAATTCTGAAAAAATCCCATCCTGATCTCAAAGTGATCATGATTACAAATCACGAGTTGTATGAGTACCAATGGGTAACGAAGGAAAAGGGAGCGGAAGGTTTTATTCTTAAAAAAGATTTATTCCGGGAGTTGATCCCGCATATCCAATCGTTGTTTACCCATTGACCCGGTATTGAAAACACAGCAGGAAGGTTAAAAATGGAAAAGAAATATCGTTTAATCTACATATCAACTATTATCGTGGCTCTCGTCGTCGCCGGTCTTCTTATGGTGCATCCTGCGTTTACCCGGATCCAATGGATACAACCATCGGTACACTCCGCCGCAGAGACATTGGGCGTATCCTGTATGATTTTTCTCTCATTCATTCTCATGCACCAATTCAGCAGGGATCATCAACCATGGAGATTTTTTGTGGCTGTCGGTCTGTCCGGCATGGGAATTCTGGAAGGCTTCCATGCCGTAATCTCTCCCGGTAATCAATTTGTTTTATTCCACTTACTGGCATCCCTGTGGGGGAGCGCCTGGTTCATGATATCAGGGCTTCACATAGTAATAAAACACATTATAGTATATATGGGGGGGGGGGGCTTATGACCTCAGGGTTAGACAGACCGTTAAAGAGAACCGCT
>CAYPCW010000004.1:0-77802 GCA_964409335.1 uncultured bacterium | reverse complement strand
CGAGCTGGGTTTAGAACGTCGTGAGACAGTTCGGTCCCTATCCTCCGTGGGCGTAGGAAATTTGAGTGGATCTGTTCTTAGTACGAGAGGACCGGAATGGACGAACCTCTAGTGTACCTGTTGTCACATCAGTGGCATCGCAGGGTAGCTACGTTCGGATGGGATAAGCGCTGAAAGCATATAAGCGCGAAACCCACCACAAGATGAGATTTCCCTCCGTCGTAAGACGGACTTAAGGCTTCCAGAAGATGACTGGATTGATAGGCCACAGATGTACGCACAGTAATGTGTTTAGTCGAGTGGTACTAATTAGCCGTGCGGCTTGATCAAATTTTTCAATCATTTAGACAATCAATAATTTTATGACAATTCTCCAAATATTATCCGGTGATGATAGCATAGGGGGTACACCCGATCCCTTCCCGAACTCGGAAGTTAAGCCCTATTACGCCGATGGTACTGCACGGGAGACCAGTGTGGGAGAGTAGGAAATCGCCGGTAATTTTTTTTAAAAGGGCTCACTTGAGCCCTTTTTCATTTTTGTAAACTCCGGATTACCCTCCGATCAGCAGTAAATTTACCTGAAATTCTTGGACTAATATCATGCAAAAACGAAAAATTCTTTGGGCCGATGACGAGATCGATTTGCTCAAACCCCATATCCTGTTCTTGGAAAAAAAAGGGTATCACGTTCATCCTGTGAATTCAGGAGAAGACGCTATAGAAGTCCTCAGATCAGAACACTTTGATATCGTACTTCTGGATGAAATGATGACTGGTCTCGATGGTCTCACCACTCTCCAGGAAATTAAAACCATTTTACCTAATCTCCCAGTGGTTATGATTACAAAAAACGAAGATGAATGGTTAATGGATGAAGCTATCGGCCATCAGATATCCAATTATTTGACAAAACCGGTCAATCCCAGCCAGGTATTACTCGCATGTAAAAATATATTAGAAAAATCTAAACTCCAAAGCGATCACACAACGAAATCCTATCTAACCGATTTCCAAAATATTAGTAATGAGATAAACCAGGTGGATTCAATCGATGGATGGTACCGTGTATATCAAAGTTTGATCAACTGGAATATCCGATTTGACCAGTCAAAAGACTCCAATTTGCAGGATATTCTGATGGAACAAACCAGGGAGTCTAATAAATTATTCAGCCAATTCATTAAAAATAACTACCAGAACTGGCTGCATTCTGAAAACAGACCAACAATGTCTCATGATATTTTTAATAAATATCTGAAACCTATTCTTAACATTAACGAAAAAATGGTGTTAATCGTTATCGATTGCCTTCGCTTTGATCAGGTAAACTCGATTCTCGAAGCGGTATATCCCGACTATCGCTATTCAATTGAAGCTTCACTTGCGATTTTACCGTCGGCAACACCCTATTCGAGAAATGCGATATTCAGTGGTATGTTGCCTTCGGAATTCTCCTCGAAATATCCACAGTACTGGATTAATAACCCCACAGACGAGAATAGTTTGAATCAACATGAAGAAAAACTATTTCAGGATCTAATGATCCGATCAGGATTTTCGGATAAATCCTTATCTTACCACAAAATACTAACTTATCAGGAGGGAGCGAAACTTGAAAATCGCATCACGGATTTTAAAACGGTTGATGTCATTTCAATTGTAGTGAATTTTGTTGATATGCTGGGTCATTCCCGATCGGAATCTGACATATTAAAGGAGATGGTGCCGAATGAATCTGCATACCGTAATGTTGTAAAATCATGGTTTGAAAAATCATGGTTATTATCCGTTTTACAACAGATGAAAACCTGGAATAGAACCATAATTATCACGAGTGATCATGGGACGGTCCGCGTGAAAAAACCGGTTAAAGTAAAAGCCGACAGAAATACATCGACCGGAATTAGGTATAAATATGGGCGAAATCTTAATGTGGATTCCAAGACCACGTTCACGATAACGAATCCCTCTGAATTTGGGCTTCCTTCTTCTGAAAAAAATCAAAATTATATCATCGCTTCGGATCAATCATTTTTTGTGTATCCGAATGACTATCATTTTTTTATCAACAAATTTCAAGACACTTTTCAACATGGTGGAATTTCCATGGAAGAAATGATTGTTCCTGTCATCAAATTAACCGGTAATTAATTTTTGAAATCCGGTTGGAAGAATAAAATAACATCTTCTGCTGCTGGCACATTCAGGCTTGGAAAACAGTTTTCAAATTTCGTTGAAACGGGTGATATATTTGCCTTATCCGGCCAATTGGGTTCTGGGAAAACCACATTCATCAAAGGGGTCGCAGACGGGCTTGGATATTCGGGGGAGGTGACTTCTCCGACGTTTACACTCATTAATCAGTACCCATCGGACCCGGAAATTATACATATAGACGGTTATCGGGAAAAAAATGTACATCGGTGGATCAGTCTCGGAATCATTGAGTATTTTTATTCCGATTCTATTGTTTTTATTGAGTGGCCGGAAGTATTAGAAAAACTGCTACCTGAAAGAAAAACCTTAATCTCATTTTCCTATATCGACAAAAATAAACGAAGTATTCGAATTAACAAATGAATATTCTTGCGATAGAATCGTCTACAGATATCTGTGGCGTTTGTGTCATGAGTCCGGAAGGAGTCAAATATTTTAACGAGGTTGCTCAACCGAGGATTCATTCTGAGCGACTTCCACAATTTATTCAGCAGGGAATAGACCAGTGTGGAGTTCCCATAACGGCTATTGCTGTCGCGACCGGACCCGGTTCTTATACAGGATTGAGAATCGGTGTAAGTATGGCAAAAGGTCTGTCCTATGCAATGGGTTTGCCGTTAATTCCGGTACCATCTCTAGTGGCGATCAATGATAATCTTGAATCCATGATATTTCCAAGATACGTCTATGTTCATTCATACGCAGATTGGATATTCATTCAGAAATTTTCTGATTTTTCATATGATGGTATACCGGAATGTATTCAAAGCCGTGACTTCCGACCGGAACCCGGTGTGAATCAGTTGTTTGGATACGGGCTGAAGATCACGGATGATTTAAGTTTTGTAATCAATTATACACCACCATCTTCAAAATATGTGGCAATGTCCGCAATGAAAAATTACAACAAATGGATAGAACGAGATATTAATAATGTCAATCCCTTATACATTACAAATTTTAATTTTAAGCCATGAATATCGTTCAAATTACAGAATCGGACCTCGAAGAGATTATTCAGATTGAAACCAAAATTTATCCAAAACCCTGGAGCAGGTTTCATTTTCAAATAGAAATTTCAAAACCCCTTGCAACACTCAATCTCTGTGCCATCACTGATGAAGGGAAAATTATCGCCTATCTTTTCGGGGAGGTTCAAAATGAAACATTTCACCTGACCAATATCGCGGTTCATCCTGATTTCCGACGAAAAAAAATAGCCTTAAAAATATTAGATTATCTGTCTGGAAAATTAGATGTTCTGAATATCAGGGTGATCACCCTTGCGATGAAAAAAGAAAACGAGCCCGCGAGAAAATTATTTTTATCCAGACGATTCAAAGAAATTAATAAGAATAAGGACTATTTTACAAAAGGCGACGATGCGATAGTCCTTACTTTGGAGATAACACCGAATGGTTGAATGGTTTAGACGATCCACCGATAAAATAAAAACCATCAGTAAAAAAGATACTGCAGAAGGAATATGGATCAAATGCCCAAGATGCAGACAGGTGATTTATGGAGAAGAACTTCGAAAAAATCAGTATGTGTGTTCCGGATGTTCTCATCATTTCAGAATTACCAGCCAGCAGTATTTTAATATGTTGCTGGATGAGCCGAATAATATTCTTGAAATCGGGAAAAACATTAAATCTGTCGATCCCCTAAAATTCCATGGCACTTCAAAGTATATTGATCAGGTAAAGGCCGCACAGGAAAAAACGGGATACAATGATGCCATCAGAACGGTTGTGGGTGAAATCGGTGGGTATAAAACGGCACTTGGCATAATGGATTTTTCGTTTATCGGCGGAAGTATGGGATCGGTAGTTGGTGAAAAAATTAGCAGGCTGGTTTCTTATACCATTGCGAATAAAATACCATTAATTATCGTATCTGCATCCGGGGGGGCACGAATGCAGGAAGGGTCTTACAGTCTCATGCAAATGGCAAAAACGAGTGCAATGCTGGCAAGGTTCTCAAAAGAAAAAGGATTATTTATATCTATATTAACCGACCCAACAACCGGAGGAACCACTGCAAGTTTTGCCATGCTCGGCGATATTATTCTTGCCGAACCTAACGCTTTGATTGGATTTGCAGGTGCAAGGGTCATAAAACAAACTATAGGTCAGGATCTGCCAGAAGGATTTCAGCGGGCAGAATTCCTACTTGAGAAAGGATTTGTCGACAGCATCGTGCACCGATCCGATTTGAAAAAAACCTTAATAATGATATTCAAATTCTTTCAATACCAGCCCCATCATACAGTCTGAATATAGATTGCAGTATTTTCAAGATGATTAATCAAACAGTAGCCATTATTGATTTTGGTTCGCAATACACCCAACTAATCACGAGACGAATACGTGAGCACCACGTTTATTCAGAAATATTTGATTATCGGGTTACAATAGAACAGCTTCGTCAAAATAATGTTATAGCCATGGTTTTATCAGGAGGTCCTTCCAGCGTTTATGCTGATAAGGCTCCGGAACTGGATTTGAATATTATCCAATCAGGTATTCCCATACTCGGTATTTGCTACGGCTTGCAATTACTGGTTCACCAGACAAACGGAAATGTCATTAATCGCAGTAGAGGCGAATACGGGAAATCTACCTTGATCATAAAAAAAGATTCACGTTTGTTAGACGGAGTGCCGGATCGATCACAGGTTTGGATGAGTCATGGTGATGAAATTGATGCACTTCAACAAGACTGGGAGTCCGCAGGATTGACTGATGATGGCGTGATAGCGGTTATTCAACACAGAACAGCCCCATTATTTGGTGTCCAGTTCCACCCTGAGGTGATGCAGACTACGGAAGGTACCACAATAATCTCAAACTTTCTGTTCAGAATTGCACATTGTACCCCAAGTTGGACACCATCAAATTTTATTTCGAATGCGATTCAAAAAATACAGAATACCGTCGGTAAGAAAAATGTGATCTGTGGATTAAGCGGAGGGGTAGATTCATCCGTGGTCGCCGCATTGTTGCACACAGCCATTGGAGAACAATCTCAGTGTATTTTCATCGATCACGGATTACTACGCCATGATGAAGCGGAGCGCGTATTGGATTCCCTTAAAAACGGTCTGGGTATTAGAATTCATCATTATAATGCTTCGGATGAATTTATTAACCGGTTATCAGGGGTCACTGATCCGGAGGAAAAACGGAAAATAATCGGCGGATTATTTATTCGAACATTCGAAAAATGTGCTGCATCTCTGGGAGATTTTCCGTTTCTTGCGCAAGGAACACTTTACCCGGACGTCATCGAATCCGGTGGCTTGACATCAGGATCTTCAGTCACCATAAAATCTCATCATAACGTGGGCGGTTTGCCAAAGGATTTAAACTTCAAACTCGTGGAGCCCCTCAAAGATTTATTTAAAGATGAGGTGAGAAAAGTGGGTTTCGAACTCGGATTACCTGATTTTATTGTCAACAGGCATCCCTTTCCCGGACCCGGACTTGCGGTGAGGATCATTGGGGAGATCACACAGGAAAGATTAAATATTCTACGGCAAGCCGATCGAATATTTATGGAAATCCTAAAACAAACCGGAGAATATGAAAGAATTTGGCAGGCGTTTGCCGTTCTGGTCCCCATAAAAACCGTTGGTGTGATGGGAGACAACCGAAGCTATGAACATCTGATTGCCCTTCGAGCTGTGACGAGTCTGGATGGTATGACCGCTGAATGGTATCATATGCCATATGAGGTTCTGAATTTATGCTCCACAAAAATTGTCAATGACGTGAAGGGTGTGAATCGCGTGGTATATGATATTACAGGAAAACCACCGGGTACTATCGAATGGGAATAATTTGATGCGTGAAGTTGCGGACAGCGGGTCAGATATCCGTCAATTTTTCCCGGATCATCGATTTTTTAATTTTTCATCATTTTTAGGTGATCATATTCTTGCCTTACTTTCAAAAGCCAATGTGCAAATTCAGTACGTTGAACCCTATCTGGAAATCGCATCTGATCACGAACCGGTTTTTCAATTTGGTCAGAGCATGCGACCACTTGCATATCCCCGGCAGGTACATTCAGATCGCATAATGTTAGCTGATCATTCCGGTGTATATCTTGAAAGCGATGGAATTATTACTGCAAATCCGGAACTAATGATCCGTATCAAAGTCGCCGATTGCGTGCCGGTATTTGTTCATGACCCCGAAAACCGGTTGAAAGCGCTTATTCATTCGGGATGGCGGGGAACGATAAACCGCATTACCACGAAAGGTCTTACCCGTTTAATCGAACTTGGCAGCCGGATGAATGATATTAAAATTGTATTGGGACCCTCAATTAAAAAGAAAAATTATATTGTTCAGGATGATGTTGCTAAACACTTTAGAAATAAGAATAAAGAAAAAAGTTTAATGGGGTGGAATATCGATATGATTGGTGAAATTGAAGATGATCTCATTTCCATGGGAGTGAGATCAGATCAGATTTTTTCACCGGACATTTGTTCCTACAAATCAAATGAATGTCATAGTTTTAGACGGGATGGGAATAATTCGGGTCGAATGTACGCATATATGGGAGACGTATGAGTTTCTGGGATAATGTGATCATGGGAGCGTTACAGGGACTGACAGAATTTTTACCTGTTAGCAGTTCCGGTCATTTGGTCATCGGCAAAGCTCTGTTAAAAATTTCGACACCTGGAGCGGTATTGGAAATCCTGCTCCATTTCGGAACCTTGCTGTCGATCCTCGTTTATTATTTCAAAGATATCTTGGCGTTGATCACCGGACTGTTTGAACCCGGCCGTAGAGAATATTCAAAAAAATACATCCTCGCACTTATCGTGGCAACCATCCCGGCAGTTGTGATCGGATTATCATTCGACGATTTTATCGGAAGTGCATTTTCCAGTGTCACGATAGTCAGCTTCAACCTGATTTTTACCGGATTCGTATTATTTTTAACCCGTGGGAAAACCGGCAGGGATATAGTGAATATCCCTCTAAAAAGTGCACTTATAATCGGTTGTGCTCAAGCCCTGGCAATCCTACCAGGCATATCCCGGTCAGGGATGACAATTGCAACTGCTATTTTCTTGGGGGTAGATAACCCTAATGCGGCCAAATTTTCATTTCTAATGGCGGTTCCGGTACTATTTGGTGCAGGATTACTCCATTTAAAGGATGCCCTTTTACTTGGTGCTAGCGCTGGGTCTATCTATACACTCGCAGGATTTATTGTTTCCGCCATAACCGGTTTTATATGTATTATCGCCCTGGTGAAAGTGTTGAATAAACAAAAAATTTGGGTTTTTTCCTTTTATTGCTGGACAGTTGGAACATTAAGTTTAGTGATCCATTTGTTGAGTTGAACATATGAATATTGTCACAACCAGACAATTGACAAAAAGATTGCAGATCAAGGATGTAGCTTCTTCATATTTGTTACTTGGAGAGGATATATTTATCCAGGACTTTAATATTAGCGTGATAAAGACTACCTTCCTAAGTGAGGGGGGTAGTCATATTCGTATCTCAATCGGGGATGATCCTGAAGCGGTATTCATGGATGAACTGAATTCCATTTCACTTTTCGAAAATAAAAGATTAATCCAGGTTCGGCAAATTTCCAAACTCTCCGCAAAGGCAAAAGTTGAATTTATCGAATATTTAAAAAAACCATCATTGGATATTTGTTTGATTCTCATTAACGAAAATTATTATGATAAAACAAAATTTAGTGCGACATTGAAAAACGCATCCGTCGTAATTGATGTGAGATCTCCCATAAACGAAAATTTGTTTTTAGAACGGATAGTAGAAATTTGTCAAGCAGAAAATATTAAAATCGATATCGAGGCGATTAAACTTATCATCGAACGAAAAGGGAATTCCATAATGCAGGTTTATGGTGAAGTTATGAACTTGTGGATGATGGGTGAAGAAAAAAAATTGATCGATGTAGCATTAGTTGAAGGAGTAGTGGGGTACGAAAGAGAATACCCGCTGTGGAAATATCTGCATACCATGGGGAATAAAAATTTACCCGCATCGTTGGAAATGATTGATTCCCTGATTGATTACGGGATCAGTATTCCTCAGATAACGGCATCACTCAATACACTGTTCGAAAATGTGTATTGGGCAAAGATCAATAAAAAATATCCTATCGGATATCCCCAATTGAACAAGTTCCTTCAGAATAATTTACAAGCCTATTGTCGTCAATTTGCCCCGGAAGAAATCAATAAAATTATCGTGAAAATCCGAAATGCCGATATCACCTCAAAAACTAAAACCATATCCCCGCATAATATTTTAATACCATTAACCATTACCATCTGCCAGGGGAACTATGCCTGATTATCAGATATCTGATGAGGAATTGATGGCACGATTTCAGGAAGGGGATATCCAGGCTTATAACCAAATTGTTTATCGGTATAAGGAAAAGATTTTGAATTTTGTTTACCGGTTTCTAAATGATATCGAACGGGCTGAGGATATAACCCAGGACACATTTATAAAAGTGTTTACCCATAAACATTCGTATCGGGAAATCGCAAAATTTTCAACCTGGCTTTACACGATCGCCGGGAATCTCGCCAGAACCGAGCTTCGAAAATCTAAACGAAGAAATACGTACTCACTTTCTGATATCAAATATGACGATAAAGAGTATGAAATACCCGTCATGAAAGACCCAAGTATGGATCTGGAAAAAGATAACCTGGGAAAAAAAATCCAATGGGCGTTGAACGAACTTCCACCAGATTTCAAGACGATGATCATTTTGAGAGATATTCAGGAACTTTCCTACGAGGACATCAGTAGAATCGTCGGCGTTCCGTTAGGGACAGTAAAATCACGGATTAACCGTGGAAGATTAAAATTACAATACCTGTTAACTAAAATAGGGGGACGATAAATCTGAATGAATTGTTACAATTTTGAAGAAAATATTTCTGCATTCATCGAGAGTAATTTAAGTTTAAAACTACGAAAAGAGTTCATCCGGCATCAGACCCTTTGCCGGGACTGCGGAATGAAACTCAACGGTGTGGTAGAAATTATGAACTCACTCAAAAATGTAGAGGCCATCTCAACCTCCGCTGATTTTATTAAAAATCTGCACCAAAAAATCGATAAGTATAATTCCAGAAAAGAACCCTTCTTTACCCGGTTGCTCAACTTTCAACCCTTCGGATTAACACCGGTATCGGCTCTGGGATTTCTTGCAGCGTTTACCGTATTAACGATCTCGTCCGTCCTCCTGTTTCAGAACGACAACATTCCACAGCTTAGTGTGAGTGAATTTTCACAAAACCCAACCTTGCACGAGTTTGATTCTCAACCCCCTTTAATGGTGAATTCTACGCTTATGCCCGCTCTGAAAGACTCATTAATGAAAGATAGTCTTCGTGAGGCATCAGACCGTTATGATGATCAAATATTGATGGTGAATCAGAAAGGCAAGACAGGCACAAAGTAAACCAACCTGCTTGTCGATCCGGTCATTTTTGTGCCCGGTAAAAAATGGTGACGCATCTAATTAGAAATGATTCGGAATTTTTGATAGAGTATATGTAAAATTTGCGTCGTGTGAGAGTCGTGAATATGGAATTTGATACTGAAAAAACCAAGACATTAAGTTTGTAAATAAGAGGAATTGAATGGCAAAGAAACAATCATTTGGAGATAAAGTCGGGAAGACCGTTGAGAAAGAACAAAAAACCTGTATTAAAGTGGTACGGTCAGTTCAATCAAAAAAAAATAAGGATGGAATCCGGTTCTCCGAAGAAATTCATTCCGTTCCATCTGGAGAAAATGTAGAAAGCTTTGTAAATAACTTACTTGGAAGCTCAAACTAAAAACCGAATTTTTATCACGAAATAGGAGGGCATACCCTCCTATTTTTTTTTAAACCAATGAAAATACTTCTATTCATTATAATACTTTCCGCAGCATCCCTATGCGCTGATGTCGAACCAGAAGAAGATCCTTTCTTTCTTGGACAGTATTATCTCCTACAGGAAGACTACACCCAGGCAGAAGCCAATTTTTTACTTGCGCTGGAAAAAGATCCGGACTCAATCGAGATTTATACTACCCTGATCGACCTGTCCCTGGATTCAAATGATTACGAAAAAACGTTACACTATGTGCTCAAAGCCAGTTCAATTGCACCACAGGAAGATAAATTTATTGATTTAGCAATCAACTTGTACGTGTACATGGAACAACCGGATTCTGCGATCAGGTTCATCGAACGAAAGATTCAGGAATCTCCAGAGGATATTGACCTGCAGGTTAAAAAACTAACCCTCCTCGTCACGGAATACAAATGGAAGGAAGTGATCGAACTTTGTGTGGAAATCCTACTAAAAACTCCCGATGATCAGGAAATCTTCCAGACAATGCTTGAGATTGGATTTCGTACTCAAGACTTTGATTCCATATTCACCGGGCTTGATACTCTCATGAGCAACTTTCCAGAGAATCCCCTCTTCATGGGGTCTTATATTAGAATATTATATTCTATAAGTAACTCGGATCAGGTCCTCACGGAATTATGGACGTTAAATGATCGCTTTCCTCATCATAATGTGATTCTCAATCAACTCGCCCAACAGCTCAGCGATTTGGGAAAATTTGCTTCTTCCGACAGCATTTATCAGCAGTTAATCAATCGGGACGACCCGGATGCCAATGCACTGAACAATTATGCTTATAACCTGAGCACCCGACAAAATATAACCGAACAAGAATTAGATAAAGCGCTGGAATATGGCTGTATCGCCCTGGAATTATTCCCGGACAATGCTTCCTTCCTCGACACGATCGGCTGGATTTATTACCAAATGGATCAGTTCGAATTGGCGGAACACTTTCTTCTCGAGAGTTTGAAAACAGAACAAAGCAATGCGGTCATATTCGAACACCTTTCTGATGTTTATGTAAGAATTAAACAAATTGATAAAGCGGTAAAAGCCCTGGATAGTGCCATTTCAATAGACTCCGAAAATGATTTATTAAAAGCAAAGCGGAAGAATCTTGGTCATGAATGATCCACAGGACATCATCAGTGTCGTCATCCCGGTATTGAATGAAGGTAAATCAATCCCGCAGCTATACGATGAAATTCGAAAAAACGTAACAGACTTCTCTGAATACGAAATCTTATTTATTGACGATGGTAGCGCCGATGATTCAGCTGCAGTGATCAAATCTATTGTGGACAAGGATCAAAATGTAAAGCTGATCCAGTTCTATCGCAATTACGGAAAAGCCGATGCCCTGTCAGCCGGATTTCAGGCAACCCGCGGGGATTTTGTAATCACCATGGATGCTGATTTGCAGGACGATCCCAATGAGATTACCGCCCTCGTTTCAAGGTTACGGGAAGGCTGGGATGTGGTTTCCGGCTGGAAAAAATACAGAAACGACCCGTTATCAAAAAAACTGCCATCAAAATTTTTCAACCTGGTCACCCGGATATTCACGGGGATCCATATCCATGATTTCAATTGTGGATTAAAAGCCTACCGTGCACAGGTCGTGAAATCCATTGAATTGTATGGGGGGCTGCACCGATACATTCCGGCGATCGCAAAACAGAAGGGATTTTCCGTTACTGAAATTGTCGTCAACCATCGACCGAGAAAACACGGGGAGACAAAGTATGGTGGTGCACGATATTTCCATGGGTTCTTCGATCTCATGACCGTACTGTTCATGGGGAAATACTTTAACAGGCCGCTTCATTTTTTTGGGTTTATCGGTATGATCTTTACCCTCATCGGTCTGGGTATTAACGCCTGGTTAACGATTGGTTGGTTCCAGGGGATATGGATCGGAAATCGTCCTATCCTGTTTTTAAGTGTATTATTGATGGTTGTGGGTATTCAATTTATATCGCTGGGGCTGCTGGGTGAAATGATCGTGAAATCACAACGGGTAAAAGAACAAAAAATTAAAAAGATCATATCAGGATCGACCCGGGATGAAGATTGCACTGATTAGTGTAACCCCGCCGTACCGTGGTGGAATATCTCTAAATTCAGCCATTTTATATCAGTATTTGAAACCCTCACACGATGTCACCGTATATAATTTCACCCGGCAGTACCCTGATTTTCTTTTTCCAGGTAAGACTCAGTACGAAACCGGGACTTCTGCTGTCCGCATTCCAATGATCCGAATGGTGGATTCTATCAATCCACTGACTTGGGTAAAAACAGCGAAAGCGATCATTCGACAATCCCCCGACCTGCTTCTCATCCGGTTTTGGCATCCTTTTTTCGCACCCCTTTCAGGATTTATCGCCGGTTATATTCTCAAACGAGTACCCCAAATCCACATTATGGCGATATGTGATAATATCCTTCCTCACGAATCCCATTGGTTTGACACGCTTCTGGTCCGGTATTTTTTTAAAAAAGTGCGTTCGTTTATCGTGATGTCATCATCCGTGGAATCTGATCTGAAAACTATGGTATCCGTCCCCAAATATCGAAAAATATTTCACCCGGTTTATCATGTATTCGGAGACCCTGTCCCGATGGCGGAGGCACGGAAAACCCTGAACATCGCCGCCCGAAAGGTCATCCTCTACTTTGGGTATGTGCGAGCCTACAAAGGGTTGGATACCCTCATCGAAGCGACGGGAATACTAAAAACAAAGATGACTGACTTTCAGGTGATCGCCGTCGGTGAATCCTATGAAAGTGTGGAGAAATATCAGAAATTGATCCAAAAATTTGAGATCGACGATGTGTTCAGATGGGAGAATCAGTACATTCCCGATGATCAAGTAAAATTGTATTTTTCTGCAGCCGATGTGGTCGCGCTTCCCTATCATTCTGCCACACAAAGCGGTATCATCCCCATCGCCTACCACTTCAATAAACCGGTGGTGGCGACCCGGGTTGGGGGACTCCCGGAAGTGGTGATCGAGGGAAAAACAGGGTTTATTACAACCCCCGGGGATTCACTGGAACTGGCTCGTGTTTTATCCGTCGGATTTATGGAGGGGTCATTTGCCTCCATGGCGCCGAATATTCAGGAGGAAAAAAAACGATTTTCCTGGAAGAATATGGTAACAGCCGTAGAATCGTTATGTGCTGAAAAATGACTCCCCACATCTCCATCATTGTGCTAAACTGGAATGGTAAATCACTTACGTCCGATTGTTTACACTCGCTGAAAAAAGTCACCTATCCCCGTTTCTCAGTTTCCGTGGTGGATAACGGTTCTACAGACGGTTCGGTTGAATTTCTGGAGTCTGAATTTCCGGACATTAACCTCATCAAACTTCACCGGAATTATAGATATGCTGGTGGTAATAATCGCGGGTTTGAAGTGGTTTTCCCCCAACCTGAAAAATCAGGATATGCTTTATTTCTGAATAACGACACTCTGGTTGAGCCGGAATTTCTGGACAAACTTGTCGCAGGTATCGCTGAATTTGGCGGAGATCATATTTTTTCACCGAAAATTTTGTATGCGGACCATCCCGATCGAATCTGGTTTGCGGGGGGCGTGGCAAACCTTACCGTGGCGAACGTGAGCCATATAGGGATTCGTGAAATCGATAACGGGCGTTTTAAGCAAAATACACATACGGATTTTGTTTCCGGGTGTGCCCTGATGATCCATGCAGATGTGTTTCATAAACTGGGCGGTTTCGACGAATCTTTTGGAATGTATTCCGAGGATGTGGATCTGTGCCTGCGCGCCGCAAATCAGGGGGTATCCTGTTATATGATCGCCAAATCTAAAATCTATCACAAGGTGTCTGCCAGTATCGGCGGGAATCGGTCGTTTTTGAAAAACACCCGAAAATTATGGGCGCTGCTGAAACTCATCCGAAGACATAAAGGATATTTCATCACACTTATTTCTTTCGTCTGCTTGGTTTATCAAATCTCTAAACAGTATTTTAACTCCACGAAATTCAGGCAATAATCATAGAATGCGAATGAAAAATTTATACTCGGTGATACAATCACAAAAAGAAAACCTCGTTGCTATAGCTTTATTCTTTGTCCTTATTATTGGTCTTTTCGATAAAATGGCTGATGGGAGTCATGAATTTATATCAGGTGATTCTCTGTCCCCCAAAGCGGTGGCACAGGGGATGGAATTGGCGAAAGCGCAAAACGGAGAATATCCCCTCTGGCTGCCCTGGATGTTCAGCGGACTTCCTTCCGTGCATTCATTCCAATATATTTCAAGATATTATTTCCCTCATCAGGCTTTTCTATGGCTGAAAACTCTGGGAATGCCCTGGATATGGGTGTTTTTTATTCACTATGTCTTTGCGGGGTTCGGCGGATTCCTTCTGCTCAAACGACTGAAGCTCGATCAACTCTCCGCGTTTCTTGGTGCCGTCGCATTTATGATCACGCCGTACATGATCACCATGTTGGTGTTCGGGCATGGCAGTCAGATGATGACGGCTGCATACATTCCATGGATATTCTGGGGATTGCTGAAACTTGATGAAAACCCGACTCTGCTCGCTAGCGGTATTCTGTCCCTGTTGATGGGCTTGCAACTACTTCGGGGACACGTCCAAATCGCCTATTATACCTGGCTGATGCTCGGAATATATCTGATTTTCAGGGGTATTCAACTGATTCGGGCAAAGGATTTCACCCGGTTGAAATTTATCGGTTACACGGCTTTTTCAATGCTGGTCGCAGGGGGACTCTCGATGAGCATCTACTATCCCGTGTCACAATATACCCCGTTTTCCATCCGGGGCGCCGACGGGGGAGGGGCTGCATTCGAATATGCCACACAATGGTCGTTCAGTTTCCCCGAAATGATGACATTTCTGGTGCCATCATTTTTCGGGTTTGGCGGGGGAACCTATTGGGGAACCATGCCTCATACCGATTATCCCAATTATATGGGAATTCTCATTCTGTTATTTGCTGTGTATGGTGCGTTTTTTAACCGGAATAATTTTAAATACGTTCTCCTCTTCACCATACTAATTTCACTGCTGTTATCCTTCGGTAAACATCTTTTCTTATATCAACTATTCTACGATCATTTTCCTTACTTCAACAAATTCAGAGTTCCTGTGATGTTTTTAGTGTTGACACAATTCAGTGTCGCCGGATTATCGGCTCTCGGATTCCATTCCCTGCAGCAGAAACTTGCAGAATCGAGATTCTACAAGGAATTCCGGTATTCCGTCTATATCTGGGTGGGTATTTCGGTGATTTTGCTCATCATAGGGAAAGGATTACTGTCATGGTTTGCTGTACCTGATCATGTTAAACCCATGATCCGGACAGATATTTTCACCCTGATCGTTCTCACAGGGCTGACCCTGGGCATTCTCTATATCACCATGAAAAAATGGGTAAAACCTCCGATTGCATCGACAATTATCGCCTTGATCGCTATTTTAGATCTGATCATGGTTGACAGAAAAATCATAGACCCTGCACCGGATTCCGGGCGTAGTGCTCCTTATCAGACTTCCCGGTATATCAGATCTTATTTGCGGGAGGATGACGTGATCAAATTTCTCGAAAAGGACCATTCACAGTTTCGGATTCTTCCTCTGCAATATTTAATGAATGAAAACCGGTGGTCGGCATTTCACATCGAAAGTGTCATGGGATATCATCCTGCAAAACTAGCCATTTATAATGATGTGATCACAAAGGTTGGATTCGAATCCGCCGCACTACTACGGATGTTAAATGTCAAATACCTCGTCCATTTGCAACAGATTAGTCACCCGGATTTCAAAGAGGCGTTTAAAGGGAATTACTACATTCAGGGGCAGTACATTCCTGCATATGTATATGAATATTCCGGACAACTTCAACGGGTATTTTTTGCAAGATCTATCCGGATGATTGAGGACCCAAACGTTCAAATGACCGAATTAAAAAAACCCAACTTTGATCCTGTTACTGATGCCTTTGTTTCCTCTACCGTGGATGAAACCTCATTTACCGCCGGGGGCAGAGTGGATATAGTAACATATACGCCTGACTATATTGAACTGAATACAGTTTCCCAAACAGACCAGTTTCTAATTTTTAGTGAGATTTATTATCCCAAAGGGTGGACAGCATCTATCGACGGGGATCCCATAAAAGTATATGAAACCAATGCCATATTACGTGGGATATCTGTTCCAGCTGGCAACCACACGGTTACCATGTCCTTTCAGCCGGAGGATATCCGTATTGGAAATCTGATCTCCCACATCAGCTTCCTGCTCATTGCCGGTGTCATCGTAATCGGGGTATGGATGCAAAAACGAAAATCTTCCCAAATTTTATCGCCTTAAATATCTGACATACGATGTTTAAATACGCCCTGCACATTAAATTAGGATTTTTCATATTTGGATTCGTGATCGTATTCACTGTCTTTGGTTTGAATTGGTACATGGTGAAAAATATCCGGGATGATGCGCGGGAGCAGGTGGAATATCTTGCCAGAGCGTACTCTGACGCCATCAACAATCTGGAACCGAAAAACATCCAGTACGTGCTGGAGATTCTCATGCCGTCCATCAGCTTCCCCATGGTGATCATGTCGAACAATGAAATCTACGCTTTGAAAAATCTTCGGATTGAAGAGGTCGAAGGATCCCAGGAATATCGGGCAAAAATTCAGGATATTATTCAACGGATGGATGATTCTTTCACGCCTTTACTTGTGATGGGGAACGGTATAGAAATCAGCCGGATCCATTATGGGGACCCCGCAATCGTCGGTAAATTGAGATGGGTACCTTACCTTGAAATCGGCCTGATGATGGTGTTCATTCTGATGGGATTTTTCGGATTTCAATTCATGCGAAACAGTGAAAAACGATCTATTTGGATGGGGATGGCCAGAGAAACCGCCCATCAGTTGGGGACCCCTGTTTCGTCACTCATGGGGTGGGTGAAATTGCTGGAAGATGGTGAAAAACCAAATGAGATCATTCCATACATTCACGATGACCTCTCCCATTTAAGCCAGATATCCAATCGATTTCAAAAAATCGGATCACATTCGAAATTCAAATCTGTCTCCTTACTTCACCTGTCACAAAAAACAGCTGAGTATATACAGGTGAGGGTCCCCACCATTTCACACATTCAAATATTGGTTGAAGGAGAGAATATTTCTGTCCCCGGTGAAGATACTTTATTATCATGGGCGCTGGAAAATCTGGTAAAAAATGCGCTGGACGCCATACGGGATCTTGCCGGTCGCATTACCATTCAGGTATCGGAATCGGCCGATAAGGGGATGATCCGGATGACCGATACAGGCTGCGGGATCAACCGGAAACATCGAAGTCTTGTTTTTCGTCCAGGGTTCAGTACAAAAAAACGGGGATGGGGGTTGGGACTCAGCCTCACCCGGCGTATCATCGAAGACATCCACAGGGGTAGGATCATATTGGTATCCTCTAAACCCGGTGAGACGATTTTCATGATTGAGTTGCCCAAATAATTCATCTCCGCATCGTTTTCACTTACCTTTGGCCGTAGTCATCAATTATTTAGAAACCTATGGATGAGAAATATTAGCCCGCTCGTTAACTTCGGAATCGGATCGCTTCAATATACTCGGGTGGTGGAACCTATCCAAAAACATAGTTCGCCATAAAATCAGATTAAATCATCTTTCGACAACGAATAATGATACTTATTGTCTTTGCTGCCGTCTTAAATTTTCACGCTTAAAAAACAATAGGAAATAGTAGTTATGGCAAGAGTATGTGAAGTTTGTGGAAAAGGACCGGTCACCGAGTATACCGTAAGTCATGCTCATAACCGGACAAAACACAGGTGGTTGCCCAATTTACAGCCCATCCGTGTCCTGGTGAATGGCGCCGCTAAAAAATTAAAAGTATGCACAACTTGTATCAGATCCGGTAGAGTCCAAAAAGCGGTGTAATAACACAAATAAAAAATTATTAAACCCCGTCCCGACTTAGTGACGGGGTTTTTTATTTTATAAAGGAATTATTATTTGCCGATCAGTAAGATCTTCGGTTTCGAATAAATGCCGGAACATCCAAATCGTCACCGAATACCTGAATGGGCTGTTCTTCCCCGTGTTTGATGGTTTTTGTACGATCCGGGTCATTTTCCATTTGTTTTTTTACATGTACCGGAAAGGAACTGAAAATTTCAGAATCATCATCTCTTGATCGAAGTTCACGCGCTCCGGTTGATCTCTGTTCAATGTGGGGCATATAAAAAGGGTCATCCTGTTCATGTATACCCTCAGAATTCAGTCCGGTGGCGATGACCGTTACCCGGATTTCATCCATAAGACCATTATCCATGACGCACCCCAGTATGATATTGGCTTCATCTCCGGCTTCTTCATAGATGATCGCGGAAGCATCATTTAGTTCGTGAATAGTCATGTCTTCCGGACCGGAGATATTGACCAGCAATCCTCTCGCACCATGGATGTGGACGTCCTGCAGTAAAGGTGAGTGTATAGCCTGTTGAGCCGCAAGGATTGCCCGTTCTTCACCCTGCGCAATACCGGTACCCATGATGGCATCACCCATATTTTCCATGACCGTGCGTACGTCGGCAAAATCCAGATTGATCAATCCCGGCACATTGATCAGGTCTGAGATCCCCTTTGTTGCCTGATTGAGGATGCTGTCGGCAAGTTTGAAGGATTGCTTCACCGTCGTTTTCATATCCGCGATGGAGAGTAGCGTTTCGTTGGGGATGACCAGTAGTGTATCACAACATTTTTTGAGTTCACGGATCCCATCATCCGCCCGTTTGGTTCGCTTGGGACCTTCGAACCCGAATGGTTTGGTTACGACGCCTACGGTCAATGCACCACAATCCTTGGCGAGGCGGGCGATAATCGGGGCAGCCCCGGTTCCGGTTCCGCCACCCATACCGGCAGTGATGAACACCATATCCATGCCCTGCAATTTTTCAGAAATCGCAGCATTACTTTCATTTGCAGCCTGTTTCCCGATCTCTGCATTCGCACCTGCACCCAGACCTTTCGTTAGTTCTTTTCCGATCTGTATTTTAAGTTGTGAATTGTTGGCTTCCAGGTCTTGGGCATCGGTATTAATGGCGATAAATTCAACGCCGGATAAATTATCCTCGATCATTCTGTTGAGTGCATTTCCGCCGCCGCCGCCCACACCGACAACTGCAATTCGTGCCTTCTGGTCTTTCAGATCGATTGGTTCAAATAACATAATAACCCCTTTATTGTTAGTTAATACAATTTACTAAATAATTTTTTTACCCAATTTGAGACCGGTTTTAACCCAACAGTAAACCCTTCACTGCCTTCAAATTGTCCGGCAGTTTCTATTGCCCGGTAGATCATCCCCACAGCTGCAGAATAGGTAGGATCCTGAATCGTATCGGCAATCCCGCCGGTTAGAGACGGCATCCCGACTTTCACAGCGTGATGGAAAATATCCTGAGCCAGGTCCTCAATATTTTTCATCTTTGCGGTACCCCCGGTAATGACAATCCCGAAAGTAAATATCCCGTGATGATTACTTTTTCGAATTTCGGATGAGGCAAACATCATGATCTCTTTCAGCCGCGGTTCGATGAAGGATGCCAGCTGACGGGCGCTGATTGTTTTTGTATCCCGTCCGCGAATTCCCGGTACCGTGATCTGGGAATCTCCGTCTGCAAGGGCTTCCTTGGATATCCCGTGTTCACATTTCAATTTTTCCGCCTGCTCAATAGTGGTCATCGCCCCGTGGGCGATGTCAGAGGTAATGGCATCTCCGCCAATTGGGATGATCCCCGTATGATATAAACCTCCATTAAAAAATACCAAAACATCGGTCGTTCCACCGCCAATATCCAGCATGACAACCCCTAAATTTTTCTCATTGGGGTCTAACACAGCATAGGACGACGCCAGGGGTGACAGAACAAAATCGATGATGTCAATCTCCGCTTTTTCAAAACATACGGTGAGGTTTTTTTCTGCTGCGACTTCGCTGTGGATCAGGTGGACTTTTGCTTCCAGTCGGTTGCCGGTCATCCCTACAGGGTCCCGGATTTCACTTCGGTTATCTACTTTATATTCCTGTGACAGAGTATGCAGTATCCTTCGTTCTGAAGGCAGCGTGATGCCCTTGGCATGTTCCAGGACCCGTTGTTTATCCGATTCGGTGATTTCATGATCGAATGGATTCCGGCTGGTATTTTTACTCACCGTGATCACACCGGTATTGTTGATCCCCCGGATATGCTCGCCGGATATCCCAACCCAGGCGGACTCGATTTCAATCCCTGCCTGATTTTCTGCTTGTTTCAATGCACTTTTGATGGATTCTACCGTATCGTTAATATTAATGACGACACCCTTCTTCAAACCGGAGGTGTGAGAATGACCAACTCCGAGAATTTCAAATGGCTGTCCCTCGGTATACGCAGCGATGACCACACAGATTTTAGTGGTACCTACATCTATACCCGTGATGATACGTTTATTCTCGTCTTTCATGATGAAATTCTTCCGTTGGTATTCTCAACCACAATAACCTGACCGGGGGTTCGAAGGTCTATAATTTTATAGTCCGTCAAATGCCGGAGTTTTTCGATCGTATGATAAAAAGAGACCAGTTTATCAGTCTGATATTCACAATCGGTCATATCCAACCTGATCCGTGTGTTGCCCGATGGATGTTGAAACGTGATTTGATCGCCATCGAATTCGATTAACCGGCTGGCCGTAATGAGGTCTGGCAACTGATTTTCGATGGAAAACAATAATTGCGTCCGGCAGTGTATCCATGGACGGTTTTCCACGGATGAAAAGTCAGCAAGGGTTGCCTTCTCTGTTTCACCTGTTATGGTGGGGAGTACAAAGGATCTGTCAACAATCGGGTCGGCGGGGAGGATGTTGCCATCCCGATCAATAATCGCAAACACATCCGAACATTTTACCCGGACGAAGGGTGTCCTTTCGACGATATCTATCCGGATGGTGGACGGGAAAATCCGGCTGATCTTTTCACACTTTATAAACGGATATCCGGACAAACGGGTTGCAACCATTTTCAAATCCATGGCAAGAAGGGGCTTTTCTGATTCCACATCGGCAATCTCCAGTAGAAGATCTGTCGGAATATATCCGTTCCCGGTTATCAACGTATTTTCATGCAGGAAAAGCTTGCATGCAACCGAGTAATTCCGAATTGCCAGAATGGACATGACGGTAATGCCCAGGATGAACACCCTGGAGAGGATCGCCGGTGTGTGTTCCCAAATTTTTCTAAGCATGTCTAAACTCCTCCAAGATTGAGCTGGGGAATCCCAGTAATTTGATTTCTAATTCAAGTAAAATTTTATTTCGGCGATAGACTTCTGCTCTGATTTTTCGGATTAACGTTAATATGTCCTCTGATGTTGCTTGGTGACGATTCACAATGAAATTGGCATGTTTTTCTGATATTTCGGCATCCCCGCACCGGGTCCCCTTCAGTTCTGACTGATCAATCAGCAGTCCGGCGGGGAATTCACCCGCAGGGTTTTTAAATATACTTCCGGCAGATCGAAATCGAAGGGGTTGTGAAGATTTACGTTTTGAGGATGCCCTTTCCCGCAGAGCACGAATGGAGTCGGGATTCCCCCGTTCGCCGTTGAAAATTGCGCCGATCAAAATTTCATCCGGATCAAAGGAAGAAGTGCGGTAGGAGAAGCGGATCTGTCCTTTCATCAGCTTTTTCTCCACACCCTTTTTTGTCAATACGGTAGCTGTTGATAAATTCTTTGAGATTTCGGCGCCGTATGCGCCGGCATTCATGATGAGTGCACCGCCTACGGTACCCGGTACTCCGATGAGACTCTCCAATCCGCAAATGCCACACCGAATGGCTTGTCTCACCATTGTCCCCAGCATGACGCCGGATTCGCTGATGATCTGTAACCCCTGCGTGATCTTTAATGATTTGAATGTTTTTTTCAGGGAGATCACCAGTCCGTTCACGCCAGAGCTGTTTGCCAGAACATTCGATCCGGAGCCGATAATATGCGTAGAAATATGGTGTCGGGTACAGAGTTTCAGGAGGGTTGCCAGATCGGATTTATCTGCAGGATATACCAGATATTCGGCGGGACCTCCAATTCCGAAGGTTGTATGCCTGGTCATAGGCTCATCGTACAAAATGGAGCCGCGAATATTCTTTTCTAATATTTGTTTAAACGGATTTTGCGTCATGATAATATCTCGATGATCTTCTCATTTTGACGCCAAATATCTCCCGCGCCCATGGTGATAACCATATCCCCGGGTTGAACGATCGACCTGATGAGGGAAGCCACCTGATGCTTATCTGGTACATCATATACTTGTTTATGTCCAAACTGCCGGGCGGTATTTGAAATGAGTTTTGATGTAATGCCTTCAATGGGCGCTTCCCGTGCAGGATAAATATCGGTGACAATGAACACATCTGCCTGCAGAAAAGCCCGTGCGAAATCCGGATAAAAGTCCTTTGTACGGGTGAATAAGTGCGGCTGAAATACTGCGATAATCCGGCGGTTCCAACCGGCTCGTGCCGCCTGTAAGGTGGCAGAAACTTCTGAGGGATGATGGGCATAATCGTCTACGATCATCACATTCGATTTTGTCTCCCGCAAAATCTGAAACCGACGCCATACTCCGGAATATGCCGTTAAGCCTTCCCGGATGTGGTCGAAATTGATATCCAGTTCTATCGCAAGGCAGATGGCGGCAAGAGCATTTTTTATATTATGATCACCGGGGACCTTCAGTTCGACCCTACCCGTCTTTTGACCGGATATATATACATCAAATGAAGTTCCGGATTGCGCGTACATGATATTTTCAGCTCGAACATCCGCCTGTGTGCTAAAACCAAATGTCCTAACCGGCCGCTTGATCACCGGGAGTATATTCTGCACATTCGGATGGTCAATACACAGCGCCGATCGTCCGTAAAAAGGGACAGAATTGACGAAATGCACAAATGCAGACTGCAGATCCTCCAGATTTTTATAGCAGTCAAGGTGTTCAAGGTCAATGTTGGTCACAATCGTCATTGTAGGATTCAGGGATAAAAAAGAGCGGTCGAATTCGTCTGCTTCTACCAGAATCACATCACCCGTACCGGTTATCATATTTGAGGCGATATTATTGACAATGCCCCCAATCACCAGCGTGGGTTGGAAGTCCGCCTTCGTTAGAATGGAACCCATCATAGAGGAGGTGGTGGTTTTTCCATGGGTACCGCCCACAGCAATACTGATGGGCTTCAATTTCAGTAATTCACCCAGCATCTCCGCCCGTCGAATGGTCGGGATCTTTCGGGCGTTTGCCGCCTGAATTTCAGGATTATCCGGTTTGACGGCAGAAGAATACACCAGCACATCGCAAGACCGTACGTTTTTTTCCTGATGGTCTTCATAAAGTTGAATTCCGAGTGAAGCCAGATGTTGTGTCCGCTCAGAAAATACTTTATCCGACCCCGTAATGATGAATCCCAGCGAATGGAGCAACTCCGCCATTCCGCTCATACCGATACCGCCGATGCCAACAAAATGAATATGTTTGATTTTGCCGAACATCAGGCAAGTCCCATGATCGCCGTGGCGATCTGTTTTGTGGCATCCGGCCTTGCCAGTAATCCCGCATTTTTCTCCATGGTAGGGAGGGTCTCCGGATTCTCAAACAAGGCAAAAATCTGTGCTTCGAGTTTTCCGGTGGATAGTTCGCTCTGAGGCGTCAGAATGGCAGCGCCCCGATCCGCCATGGACTTTGCGTTCACCCTCTGATGGCCTGCTGCTGCGAAGGGGAACGGGATCAGAACGGATGCCTTGTGACAGTAACATAATTCCGCAAGAGTGAGTGCTCCGGCACGACACACCACTAAATCGGCTGCACTGTAGGCGATTCCCATCTCCTGAATGAAGGGAAAAATATGAATGTTTTTTTGATCATTCAGTGATTTTAGACCGGGAAAATGAGCTTCTCCACATTGCCAGATGATCTGATATCCTTTCTGGAGGTAGATTAGGTGTTGTTTTTGAAAATGAATGTTCAATGGAAGTGACCCCTGACTCCCTCCCAAAATAAACAGGGTCGGGAGAGTCTCACTGATCATCATTTCCCGTCGGGCAGTCGATTTTTCTAATACCTTCACAGTTTTGCGGACAGGATTACCATAGAGGCGGATATCGCCTGACAAATAAGCGGTTGCTTCTTCAAAAGCGGTACAGATGATATCCACCTTAGAGGATAATCTCCGACTCGTGATCCCAGGGTAGGAGTTTTGTTCCTGAATCAGCGTTTTAAATCCGGATCGAATCGCTGCCAACAGGGGGACGCCGCTTGAATATCCGCCCGTACCCACAACCACATGCGGCTGAAACCGCCGAAGATAGCGAACTGATTTGATATAAGCCACTAAAAACCTGAAGGGGAATACCAGATTTGTCAGGATCGAGGACATTGAAAAATCTCTGCGGATTCCCCGAATTGACAGCAGCAGAGGCGATTCACCCCGGTGAGGGAGAACCTGGGCTTCGATACCAAATTTTGAACCGACAAATTTTACCAGCGCTCCCCTGGCTCGAAGTTCATCAGCAATGGCAATCGCCGGGAATAAATGGCCACCGGTTCCACCTCCGGCAATGATGATTCTGACATCATCGGTCATATCTTCTCCCGAATCGACCGATTCCACGGTTACGGGCTGTATAAGAGATGTTCAGCAGAATACCCATACTGGCAAGAACCAGTATGGTGCTCGTCCCGCCGTAACTGATAAAGGGCAATGGCAGACCTGTGGTGGGAAATATCCCGCTCACATAGGCCACATTAATCGCACAATACAGGGCGATATTGAGTCCGATCCCCAGAGCAAGATACATCCCAAAAGCATCAGAAGCCGTTTGAGCAATTTTCACGGAACGTAAAAACAACCATAAAAACAAACCGAGAATGAAGATCGAAACAAATATACCCAGTTCCTCACCAATGACGGAGTATATGAAATCGGTGTGGGCTTCCGGGACATACCCCCGTTTCATGACACCGTCGCCTAATCCTGTCCCAAACCATCCACCGTTCCCCAGTGCAATTTTGGCATTGTAGGACTGCCAGTTGGTAGATGTCAGATTGGACCCGGGATGCCGCCATGACCATAGCCGGGTCAGTTGGTAGGAATTATTAAGTAACGACCAAATGGAAGCCATTCCAACAAACAAAACAGCAGGAATAAGGTATCTGAATTTGATCCCCCCAATAAACAACAACGATCCGGCAATCGCACTGATCCCCAGGGAGGTACTTAAATCAGGTTGACGGAGCACCAGCATTATCGCAAATCCGAGAATTCCGAAAAAGGGAAGGATCACCCGTGGGAGGTCATCAAGTTGTCTCTGATATTTCTCAAGATAGTAAGCAGAAAAAATAATAATACCGTATTTTAGGAAATCTGAAGTGGTGATCATTTTCCGGGTATCTGAATACAATAACCACCGGGAAGCGTCTTTCGTATTATTCAATATGTACCCTGCGAATACCAAAACCATAGAAAGGATCAGCATCACGCCCGCCATCCGTTTAATATACCGGTAGTCAATCCGGCTGAGTACCACAAGAAGCCCGGCGCCGATCATCAGCGCAATCATATGCCGATTGAGAAAAAACATAGGAGACCCGAAATTTTCCGCATAGGGTGAACTAGCGCTGAACATAATAATTGTTCCCATTGCGGTCAGCAGGGAGACAATAATGATGAGTTGGTTATCAAAGTCCCGTGTCATGGATGGGTCCCGATCCAATCGATCACCAAATTTCTGAATATATCTCCGCGGTGTTCAAAATTATCAAACTGATCGAAGCTGGCGCACGCGGGTGACATGAGCACCACATCTCCGCTGTGGGCAGACCTGAATGCAGAATGGGAACATTCGATAAAATCCCATATAAATTTAGCCGGGAATCCGGATTCAACCTGTTTCATCAACTCTTTGCCGGCGTCTCCATAGCAATACACCTGTTTTATCCGGCCAGCCATGGATGTCACCAATTTCGAAATATCCGGTTTTCCCTTGGCTAATCCGCCCAAGATCAAAATAATATTCGTAGGAAAACTGGCCACCGCGGCGACTGCCGAGGCCGTATTTGTGGCTTTGGAATCATTATAATACCGGACCCCTCCGTGATCCCCAACAAGTTCCATCCGGTGGGGGATACCCTGAAAGCCGCATACTGCCTTACGGATTGAATCTTCATTGATTCCGAACCAATCTGCCGCTGTCATCGCAGCGAGGATATTTTCCGTGTTATGCAAACCTGTTAATTGGATATCCACCGCAGAAATAATCTGGTTACCTTTTCGGAAAATCCCATCCGACCCCGAAGTAAAAACACTCTCTTCAATTTCGGATATGAAGGGCAGGACGTTAGGGATATGTCGACCGGTCAGCAATTGCTGGATTGTCTGATCTTTTAGATTAGTGATCAGTACGGCGTTTGGATCCAGGTTTTCTGCAATTTTCAACTTGGTTTTCGCATAATCCATGAGATCAACGTACCGGTTCAAGTGATCGGGTGTAATATTTAGCAGAATCGCGATCCGCGGTGAAAAAAAATAAATATCCTCTAACTGAAAGCTGCTGATCTCTAGAATAATAACCCGGTTTTTAACCGGATGTGTCAAATCGTCCAACACGATACTTGAAAACGGATGACCCATATTTCCACCCAGCATTACGGGATAACCGGCGGCTTTGAAAATGGCGTACAAAAGGTACGATGTGGTGGTTTTCCCGTTTGACCCGGTGATCGCAATTACCGGATCCTCTGTAAACCAGGATGCAAATTCAATTTCGCTGAGGATGGGAATCCCCTGAGCCCGGGCAGACTTCACGATTTCAATTTCATGGTTGATACCGGGACTGATAATGATCATATCCGCATCGAGTACAGCGGATGTATGTCCGCCGATTTCGTGGGAAAAAGAACTGACACGGTCGTGGATGTCCGGGGAGTCCCGGCAGTCGCTGATAAAGATATGACACCCCATGAACTCCGCGAGCCGGGCAGCGGCGATCCCACTGAGGGCAGCACCCAAAATAGATATCCGCTTGTCCCGGATCATGTGGGGCGTGAGTTTTTGAATAAGGTTTGGATTCATGAATTTACTGCACCTTAATCGTTGTCAGTGACAATAATGCCAGTAATATTCCAATAATCCAGAACCGGATAACGACTGTATTTTCGTGCCATCCCGCCAACTCAAAATGATGATGGATCGGCGCCTTGTTGAAAATCCGGCGTCCATTTCCGTATTTTCGTTTGGTATATTTAAAATAAGCTACCTGAATCATGACAGACAGGGATTCCGCCACAAAAACACCGCCGATGATCAGCAGAAGGATCTCTTTTTTGAGAAGGACGGCCAGGGTACCTAATGCAGCGCCGATAGCCAATGAACCGGTATCGCCCATAAATACTTTAGCAGGATATGCATTGTACCAGAGAAATGCAATGCATGCACCAGCCAATGCCAGCGCAAACACGAAAAGTTCGCCGGTGCCCGGCAGGTAGAGTATATTCAGATAATCACTGAAGTCGAATCGACCGGTGGCGTAGGCGATAGCGCCAAAGCTGAGCACCGAAATGGCGGTAAGACCGGTCGCCAATCCGTCAAGACCATCGGTAAGATTAACGGCATTCGATGTACCTGTGATCACCAAAATCACCAATGGAATATAAAACCATTTTAAATCGATACTCCCATTTGCAATAAAGGGGACAGACGTAATAGACCGGGTCTGGGAAGTTACCGGGAAATAGTACAAAATGAGACCGATGATAAGTCCCAATACCAGTTGCCCGGCCAGCTTGTATCTTGCAATCAATCCTTTCGGATATTTCCGGATGACCTTCAGATAGTCGTCTAAGAATCCGATAGCCCCCATCCATACGGTTGCCAGAAGGATCAGCAGAGTAAATTGATTATCCAATCTGCTCCAGAGAACTGTGGGAAGGATAACCGCAATAAGAATGATTATCCCTCCCATGGTTGGAGTACCTTGTTTAGTACGGTGTGATTCAGGCCCGGTAGGACGAATAACTTCGCCAATTCGGCGCTTTTGAAGCGTGCGGATGATCCAGGGTCCAAGGAGAAAACTGATGAGCAACGCGGTAATTGCCGCACCCACTGCCCGAAATGAGATGTATTTGAAGATATTAAATCCAAAAAAGAAATCTCGCAAAGGATACAGTAAATGATATAACATCAGGCAAATATCCCTTCTTTGATAATGGTTTCCATTCTCATCCCCCGTGAACCTTTAACGAAGTAAATGTCACCGGGTCTCCGGAAATGATTGATAAAATGGGTAATGGCGGCGGACGCAGTGAAATGGTAGCATTCCATTCCATGAGAAGTGCAAATTTCAGAGATCACCCCGGACAGCGGTCCGTATGTGATCAATATTATTTGGGAATTATGTTTGATGAATTCACCTATCTGCCGGTGATACTCAAGCGTATGGACACCCAGTTCAAACATATCCCCAAGGACCAGAATGTGCCGGCGATCAGGCAACAAGGATAATGCTGCCTCGATCCCCGCCCTCACCGATTCAGGATTGGCATTATACGTATCGTTGATCACCCTCATTCTATTTTTCTCAATCACATTTCCCCTTCCCTCAGGGAGGGCGAACGTGGATATTTGACTGGCAATATCCTCGTGATTAATACCAAGCGTGTAACAAATGGAATAAACTGCGAGCGCATTTTTAGCCAACGTCTCACTTTTTATAGGGAGTGTAACCTCACGTTCATTGATGGTCAGGACAGGTGATCCATTATTTTTAGACCATCTTCCGCAAAAGTCAGCGGATACTTTAAAACTGAAGGTAATTTTTTTTGCAGGAGTGTCCATGGATGAAATTGATGGATCATCCAGATTAATAAATGCAACTCCGTCACCGGGGAGGTTTTTCAGCAATTCAGATTTTTCTTCAGCAAGATGAGCGAGGGTGGAGAAAAATTCGATGTGTGCGGGATGTACATTTGTGATTAATCCTATATTCGGATGAATAATTTCCGTCAATTTTTTAATTTCGCCGGGGGCGCTGGAACCTATTTCGAAAACTGCTATATCGCTGGAGGCAGGCATCGTAAATAGAGAGAGGGGAAGACCGATGGTTGAATTATAATTCCCCGGCATCCAGGCGGTTGAAGTGAATGGTTGTAACACATGTACCAGCAATTCTTTAGTGGTCGTTTTGCCATTTGAACCGGTAATTCCGACCACCGGAGTAGAAAATCCTATCCACCATTTTTGTGCAAATTCCATAAGAAATTGACGCGTAGATGAAACCCTGATCAAGGGAATACCGGCCTCTGCATCCTGTTCCGAAACGATAAACGCAGCACCGGAAGATTCGGCTTCAGAGATAAACCGGTGACCATCCACCCGATCCCCCTTCAGAGCAATGTACATATCCCCGGCTTGGACGAGGCGGGAATCAATCGTGATCCCCTTTACCTTGACCGGTTTATATTGTGGGTAGTACTGTCTCATAAAGGATTGAAACATAGCGTGTTCGCGGATATCCACCCTCATTTTATAAATTGCTGTACAATTTGAACGTCACTGTGAAATACTTTTCCTCCCCGGATAATTTCATAATCTTCCCTGCCCTTGCCAAAAATCGCCAACACGGTATGGTCCGTCATCAGACTCATAGCAGTTTCAAGGGCTTTTCTACGGTCAAAAATGACCTGATAATTATTTTTCAAAATTCCACTCACGATATTTTTACAAATGTCTTCAACCTTCTCGAATCGGGGATTATCGGAAGTGATAATGATTTTATTTGAGCGTTCTGAAGCGATCTTCCCCATCTCTGGTCGTTTCGTCGCATCCCGTCCGCCCCCACAACCAAATACCGTAATGATCTGCGTATCAGCCGGCGACAACTCCCGGATCATGGAAAGAACTTTATTATATGCATCAGGGGTGTGGGCATAATCAATAATCACTTTTCCGGCAGTGTGATTTTCGATGACCTCCATTCGCCCGGGTACCGGCGGATGCTGACGTAATGCCTCTTCGATCTGTCCGATAGCGATCCCCTGGCAGACGGCAACACCGGCTGCAGCCATGATATTAGATAAGTTGTACGATCCGATGAATGGGGTATCTATGGTTAGCTGCAGACCGTTAATTGTCAAAGTGGCAAGGGTTCGGTCCAGCGAAAAATGCCACGATAAGGGATGGATGTCGGCCAGATCAGAAAATCCGTAGGTGATAACTTTTGCCGCTGTGTAGTCTAAAATGGTTTGTCCATAAGGATCATCAATATTGATGATGGCAGTTTTATCCGCACTGAGACCCTTGAACAATCTCAATTTGGCTGTAAAATAGCGATCCATAGACTTATGATAGTCCAGGTGTTCAGGGGTCAGATTAGTAAAGACGGCATAATTGATGTCAATGTCATCTACCCGGTGAAGATCAAGGGCATGAGAAGAGATTTCCATCACGGCATGACGGATACCGCCCTGTAAAAGCGTGAAAAAGAGTTGGTGCAGATCAACAGATTCCGGAGTGGTGAACCCGGTACTCATCATTCCGGATGGCGTTGTAAATCCTAATGTGCCCAAGGTCCCGCAGGGTATCCCGGAAATTTTAAAGATATGATTCAGAATGTGGGTAATTGTGGTTTTTCCGTTGGTCCCGGTAATGCCGGTAATGATCATATCCCGCGATGGATGGTGATAGAAATTAGCGGCGATCCTGGACATGGATTCTCTGGGATTTTTCACTTTTATCACCGGTACTCCGATATTCCGGGGGCTTCGTCCATTAGACATCACGGCACATGCGCCCCGGTGGACAGCATCCAGAATATAATCATGGCCATCCTCCTTTTGTCCTTTGATCGCAACAAACAGGGTCCCGGGTTTAACTTTTCTTGAATCGTGGGTAATATTTCTGATTTCACATTCTTCGATATCGCCCGTGAAGTCAATATTTGATAATAAGTCATGCAGTTGCATTAACTGCCATTCCTTTCGATGCTTTTCGTTTGTAATGAAAAGCGCTGGATCTGATGGGTTTCATTCTCATCTGAAGGGGACTCCATCATTTTCATAAAATTTTCATCCGTATATCCCATGATTCGCTCAATCACTTTTTTGACGATAGGAGCAGCCGTTTCATTCCCCCAATGACGCCCGTATATTGGGGAATCAACGGCAACCACGCAGACAAACTGCGGGAGGTCAATAGGGAAAATCCCTACGAATGCCGAAATAAATTCAGTCTTTGAGTACTTGTCTCCGATGTACTTCTGTGCGGTGCTGGTTTTCCCAGCAATTGGGAATCCCGTTATCCGTGCTTTGTCAGCTGTACCTTCGAGGATAACCCCCCGAAGCATGGTCATAATAGCATCCGCGGTCTGCGGGGAGATGACCCTCCTGATCGCTTGAGGGCGATACCGAAATTCCTGAACCTGACGATTACCCGATATCTCCCGGATAATATTGGGCATCACCAAATAACCGCCATTCGAAATGACACAATATGATAATGCGGTCTGGAGAGTGGTTACGGCTAATTCCTGTCCTATGGCAATAGTGGCTCCGGAAGTTTTTGTCCATATCCCGAAATCCCGTAAAATTCCCCCGTTTTCATGGGGTAACTGAATTCCCGCAGGCTCTCCGAAACCATATCGTTTAGAGTATTTATAAACGTCCAGAGATCCGATGTTCGATGCAATTTTGACCATCCCGATATTGCTGGAATGCATCAGTATTTCCGATACAGTCAAAATCTCATATTTTTCGTGGTCATGAAACGTACGGTTATAGAGCTGGTATTCACCGTTTTCACAATCGTATGTCTGCCAGGGTGAGATCAGGCCGTTCTCCAATCCGGCGGAAATAGCGACGATCTTGTATGTCGATCCGGGTTCATAGGTCATACTGATAACCTGGTTTTGATAGGTTTCCACCGGATAATACGAATAGTTATTAGGATCGAATCCCGGGTAAGAAGCCATCGCCAGTATCTCTCCGGTGAAAGGATCGATGATGAGTCCGTTTGCGCCTTTAGCATCTGTGGCTTTACAGGCCTGTTGAAGCTCATCCTGTAATATGGCTTGATACGAGATGTCCAGTGTTAGCGTGATATCCAGACCGTTTGACAAATAGGGCTGGTCAGCATAAATATCCGTTTGAAGTCTCCCCGTGGAATTCCGGGTCATTTCCTTTGTGCCTCGCCTTCCTGACAATACCGAATTGAATTGGCATTCTATGCCGATTGCGCCCTGCGATTCCGTGTCGGTAAACCCGATCACCTGCGAGGCGAGATCACTATATGGATAATATCGTTTTGTGTTATCTCCAATTTGGATATTTAATTTTTTCAGATCTCTTCTGATACCTGCAATTTGGGGGTCAAGAATGTTTTTCTCCAGGACAAGGTATCGGGATTCCTTATTCATTTTTCCCAGGTAATATTGAGGAGACTTATCAAATATGGCGGATAAATACATGCTGATATCATTGCGGTCAATTTTTCCCTGCGTATCCACCCATAATGTGTAATGGGTGAGATTTTTCGTCAGAGGCACTCCGTTCCGGTCAAAAATAATTCCACGAGAACCGGAAATATCCATCTTAAGTTTTGATTTTGAGTTTACGATTTCAGCATATTCCCTATGCATATAAATTTGCACGAAAAACAACCGGCCGGCTAACACCATAAAAATAACGATCAATGCAATGGCGATAAACCCAATCCGGTTTCGGTGCTTAGAATAGAGGGAGTTCACTCAACGTTTCCCAGATATACGATCAGAGATTCCGGAGTTGCAGAAACCATTTTCAAATTTTCGCTGACCATTTTGCGGATTCGATCCGGACGGGACAGATGATTAACGCTGCTTTCCAGAAATCCGATCTCATCCGTCAACATTGTCAATTCTTTCCGCGATGAGTCAATGTCTTTACCCAGACTCCGGCAATGATCCTTAACAACCAACAGCAGAACCAAAAAAAATGTGACTAATAGGACATACATAATAAAGTGAATTACTTTCGTGCTGTCTTCAGATAAGGTATGACGGGTCTGGTTTTTTTTCATGACAGATTAAATCCTTTCAGCAGCTCTTAGTTTTGCGCTATGTGCACGGCTGTTTAACCGGATTTCGGTATCCGAAGGCAATACTGCCCTTCGGGTCAATAGTTTAAATGTGGGCGTCGTGTTACAGATACAAAAGGGTGTTCGCGGCGGACATGTACACGTTAACGCTGCATTTTTAAAAAATTGTTTCACGACCCGGTCCTCGCCAGAGTGGAATGTAATGATCACTGCCCTTCCCCCGACTTTCAGATGCTTCCCGATGGATTCCAAGACATCGTGTAACGCATCCAGTTCGCCGTTTAGAAAAATGCGTAAAGCCTGGAAAACCCTTGAGACGGATTTCATTCTGAATTTACCTTTTACCACGCTCAAAACTGCATCTCTGAGATCGAAGGTTGTATTCATAGCTTCATCATTGATTCTATTTACAATTGCCGTGGCAATTTTTTTGGCAAACCGTTCCTCACCATACCTCCGGATAACCCCTGCGATCTCCTTTTCGGTCATATCCTGAAGGCAATCTGAAGCCGGTGAACCGGATGTTGGATCAAATCTCATATCAAGGGGTCCATTCAGACTGAAGGAAAATCCACGGGAAGCGGTGTCCACATTGTAGGAAGACATACCCAGGTCCAGCAATATTCCATTCATATAATTAATATTCTGCAATTTTAAAATTTCCGGAAAATCTCTGAAATTGTTATGGTAAAGTCTAAATCCGTCCATTCGAATTAGGCTGAGTCGTTTTCCTGCAAAAGCGAGCGCATCGGGATCCCTGTCCAGTCCGAGAATTCGCCCTGCTGAATTGAGAGTATTCAGAATCGCAGAAGCGTGACCGCCAAAGCCTATGGTGCCATCAATATAAATGCCTCCGGGGTCAGTGATCAGAAATTCGAGAACTTCTTTGACCATGATGGGAGTGTGTGGGGGTGGCTTGGACACCGCTAGAAACTGATGTCGTTTGCCAGGTCTTCGAAAATCCGGCTGTCATTATCGGTTTGTTCAGCCTCATATTGTGCGAGAATTTCAGGATTCCACAGTTCAAGACGATTGATCATCCCAATGATAGTCACATTTTTTTCGATATGCGCAAAGTTCAGAAGTGTCTCAGGAATCGCGATTCTGCCGTGTGAATCTATCGGAATATGAGAAGCTGTCTTCAATATTGTCCGGACAAAATTCCGGTTCCTTCGTTTAATCGAGTTTAGGCTCCTCAATTCATTTTCAACCACCAGCCAGTTTTTTAATGGATACACCATCAGCTCTCCATCAAAACCTTTGACCAGAACCATCATACCATTATTCCCCGGGTCGAGAGATTTCCGATATTTTGCCGGAATACTCAGACGACACTTTGAGTCTAATGAATATGAAAAAGCACCACTAAATGATATGTTAGAATTGTCCTGCATAAATTTCGCATCCGTATCGGTATGGGAATTTCGCCCACTTTATCCCATTTCCCCACACAAATAATATCCGACTTGGTACTTTCAATGCAAGAATTTTGTTACAAATTTTAAAATTTATATTTTTTAGCAGATATTATAGCTGCAAAAGGGTCAAATCGGGACTGCGATTCGCCTGTAGAATTATGCTGATGTTCGGGGTTTTATCGGATAGCAATTGGCGGGAAATTATCCTGAAAGGGTCATCACGAGATCAGTGACTGAAGATTTGTATCGAGAGTGAGCCATCAGAATCCAGCGATCCTCTGATCGCCCTATCCAAGGTGGTTAAATATGGGGTGAGATCAGCGCCATTGATATCTGCGCGGATATGCTGCGCACTCCAGAAATCAAATTTAATCGTGTTTAGATCGGTAAAGGACCGGGTATCATGAACATTTAAAATACCATCAAATAAATTATTGCCCTGTGATGTGATGTGCACTTTTGTACGGGCATAGGCGGATATCGTCATTTTAAATGGAGGTCGAACGCTCATCTGATAGGGTTCCTGCTGCACCAATTTCCGAGGATTATAGACGAAAGATTCTTCCAACTGCGATGGCTTGGGTAAAATGCTAAAAGTTTGATCTTCACCCGGTATCGCCCGGGACTCTGTAACCGTATTGGTGTCTAAATCCGCTTCGTTCAGAGTTATCGGATTTGATCCTTCAGCTTCATGGGATAAATAACTGACAAATTTGACCAGTGAAAAAATAATGATAATTCCGATGATAAAATAGATGATATTTTTCCGGCTGATGGAATTCCCAAAATCGATCGTATCTGACTTTGAATCTCCAGTATTCCCATCTTCTTCAACCGGTTTAAATTTCAATTCAGGTTTTTGAGTTACTTTCCCGGTCGTATATGATTCATAATCCTTCAACGCCTGATCAGGGTCTGCGCCGATCTCTATACAATAAGATCGTAAAAACAACCGCATATACACGGTCGGGAGTACCGTAAACTGCCCATTTTCAATGGATTCAAAATATCGTTCGTTTATTTTTGTACGCTCGGAAATTTCTGTGAGGCTTATACCCTGATTCTCCCGGTGGATCTTTAAATTTTTATAAAATGTATCTGCATTTGCCATCTTCGAAGCCCTTAAGTTGGAATTAAATGGATCAAATTAATTATTTTCATGGACGAAATGATCGGGAAAGCTGAATAAATACCGAAAAAAATCGTTATGTATTTTATCATAAATATAAGTTTGAAATCGACTCAAGAATTGGATGATCCCGTCATGATCAAAGCGGACCCCCGGGAATTGACAAATTCAGCGTCCTCAATTCACGGGTGAACCTGGATAGCGGAAAACCCACAACATTGTGGTAGCATCCCTGGATCGAAGATACGAAAACAGCACTAAAATCCTGAATCCCATAACCCCCTGCTTTGTCAAAGGGATTATAGTGATTTACATAATACTCAATCTCCGTATCAGACAACGCTTTAAAAGTTACATCTGTCGCTTCGAAAAATGTGTGATGGATTTGAGGGTGAAGACATTGAATTGACACCGCCGTAAAGACCTGATGTGTGTGCCCGGACAGCCGACGGAGAATCGATTTGGCATCCTTGTCGTTCTGTGGTTTTCCGATGATCTCATTTTCAAGGACAACAATGGTATCCGCTCCAATGACGATAGCTCCCGGATATTGTGAGCTGATCTCGCAGGCTTTCAGTTCTGCGAGCTTGCAGCAAACCTCTGCAGGTGTACACTCAGAACATTTTAGGGACTCATCGACATTGGGTGGGACCGTTTCAAACGGGAGATCTATTAATTCCAGTAATTGTTTTCTTCTGGGACTTCCGGATGCTAAAATCCACCGCATGTCATTTCAGCCGTGTCATTTTATGAAGGCTCTCAAATTTCTTACCATTGTCAGCATTCGCTATCAATTGGTAAAAATAAGTCCCGTTTGCCGGAGATAATCCATGTGAATCTTTCCCATTCCAATATACTGAATGGTAACCGGAGCTTAAAGAATTTGTTTTAAGTGTGATGAGAGTTTGACCATCCGAGGTAAATATCCGGATTGAAACCTCTGCCGGCTGAGAAAGATGGAACGTAAAATAGGTATCTTCGGCAAAAGGATTCGGATAGTTATAGATCAGTTCAACCCCGAACGATCCGGTATCCGAAAAGTATAAAGTATATAAATTTTCCGATCGATTATTGGCATTATCCCAAACTTCAACCCGCATTGTATGACTGCCTATAGGTTCATCGGAAAGATCCAGGTTAAAAAATCCTTCAGTTGGAGAGACAGAGGTATAATGATGGGTGAATTCCACGAATGATTTTTCATCAATTTGATATAGGAGACTGTGGCCAGTGCTGCCGGTGAGATTGATACCCGAGTCATCGGTGAATCGTAGCTGAAGATGATAGGGCGGGAAGATCGCACCTTGATCCGTGATGAAATGATCATTCTGGTAGATCATGATTTGCGGACCAACGGTATCAACCAGGCTGCCGGTAAAGGGGAGAATCGGAATATGATCCAGAAAATCCGTGTGAATTCCTCCATTTTCAGAATACACTCTCAGGGTTCCGGTACACGTATCACACGCGGTAATATCCAGAGGTACAATGAAAGTTAGGTCTGAGTCGAAGATTCCCTGGTAGATGACTTCACCCGGCAGTACATACGTTAATTCAATTGTCCCGGATTCGTATAGACGGGTAACATGAGACGGTTCGCCCCTGATGTCTGCATATCCATATAAAAATCCATATCCTGAGGTTAATTGGAGCATAAAGGGCTGTAAAATCCCGAACGCCGGGGATGTGTAAACCGTGTCAATCACATTCTCTTTTTTTGGAAATGGGAGGGGCATCGCCGGATCGCCAAATGTATGAAACCAATAATCCTGACCCCCTGCCTTGGAGTATCGTACCAGATCTCCAAGGCGGAATGAGTTCTCGGAGTTAATGAATCCACGGACGTGATCAAATAGTCTCATCAGATAATTTGAATTTGAATAAACATTTACTTTATACGTTGTAGATATTACCCCGATGCTGCCATCAGATCTTGCCAAAAGTTCTTCAGTCATACAGTCCTCATCATCATACCATCCGAAGGAACACGTTCCCACAACCCAGATGGCTCCGGTTGGATCGTGAATAGAAGCGATGTCACGATTCATGAGAATGATCTTTTCGTCAGCCAGTGTTGTGGGTGACCCGTGTCCGATATAATTGATCATCGCGATACCGTCATTGATGCTTTGGAGCGCCATTTCTGTCATATCAGGTTGAAGTAACCACCCGTCGCCGGGTATGGCCTGGAACTCTGTCCCGTAAATGGGTTGGATTTCCAGAAGATGATCCAGCATCTGATAGATCTCATCCGAATTTTCGACGTGCGAAATTTCAGTGGAAATGTTACTATTAATCTTATTGGTATCGTCTGCCAGCAGCACCAGTTTTTCGCGCCAGTTTCCCTGAACCGGGCTCAGTAAATAGGACCGTAATTTTTCTACAAATGACACCGCCTGTGGAAGTTGATGTACCGGTACCCGCCCCGTCGTTACCTGGGGATAAGAAGAGTATTCTGGTAAGGATGTGAAAAAATCATCCGATGGTCTTTGTATCAGTCCCGGTATGGTTGGATCATAAGTAAATATATACATCGGCTGAATGACAGTTTCGTCCCCCAAAAACAGAACATACTGTAATTGAGGGGCATTGATGATGGATTGCAGTAAAAATTCGCGTACTGTTTGTGTGAGGGTATCCATCAATGCAATACCGGCGTTCAGCCGGTATTCCGGGGCAATCTCTTCACTGTACAGGGTGACAATGGCTTCTGCTGCTGGCAAAAGCGTCTGATTGGTGAGGATAAGATACTGAAGGGAATCCGTCGCAGACCGGTTCAGAGCCGGCGGCAGGATCGTCGGTTTAATCCCGGGACCGCTCATAATATCTCCATCTTCAGGTTTGATTGATAGTTCGATCCTGCCTTTGGAGAGGTAGGCAATTCCGCCATCCGGCATACTTTTCCAGGGGATAAAATCAAGAAAGTAACGATCATCCTTCATGGCGTGTAATGAAAATTCATAAAACTGACTGATAGGGCTCACAGTGGATGTTCCTTCAACCTGCGTCCATACCGTATCCCTAAGTGACCAATGAACCCGGGAAGGGTCATCTGTACGAATTTGCCATCTAAACATGTCCAAAATAATGCCATCGTAAACATGTTGTGAATTGGCTCCGGGAAAGGAGAAATAGGTCGATTTTACCGTTGGAGTTTTTACAAGATCTATATTGAATTCTGTATGAAATTCAGCCGCAATGTGTGAAAAAAGGAAAAGTCCGGTGATTACCCAATATCGAAATAGTTTCATGACAAAAATTAAGGAAGATATTCTGCGCTGAAAAACGGTTTATACTCAATAGTATCATTTTGAAATTCATCGGAAATGCGCTATAAATTACCTTCGTGATCCTTGGTCGCACACTGGCAGTCCGTGTAAATTTCATTGCTGATTGACAAGCAAATATTCCTGTTTTACAGGTTCAACTGCTATTTATCCACCTATCATTATCAGGAGATTCCATGGTATTCGACATTGACATGATCCGGCACACATACGCAGGTCTTCCGGCAAAGATTAAAACCATCAGACAATTTCTCGGCAAACCACTCACACTTACAGAAAAGATTTTATATGCTCACTTATACGAAACACAAATTCGGACCTTTGAACGGGGATCGGATTATGCGGATTTTAAGCCGGACCGCGTGGCGATGCAGGATGCAACTGCTCAGATGGCATTGCTTCAATTTATGGTTACCGGCAGAGATCGCGTGGCGGTTCCCACTACTGTCCACTGTGATCACCTGATCCAGGCGCGAACGGGTGCCGTAGAAGATCTGAAGTCCGCACTGGATATTAATTCCGAAGTGTATGATTTTCTGTCTTCTGTTAGCAATAAATACGGGATCGGGTTCTGGAAACCCGGCGCAGGGATTATCCATCAGGTGATTCTGGAAAATTATGCCTTTCCCGGTGGTATGATGGTGGGGACCGATTCCCACACCGTCAATGCAGGCGGTCTCGGGATGATTGCCATTGGCGTCGGCGGTGCAGATGCCGTTGACGTTATGACCCGGATGCCCTGGGAATTGAAATTCCCCAAAGTGATGGGCGTCAGACTCACCGGAAAATTACAGGGATGGACATCCCCGAAAGATGTTATCTTAAAACTCGCAGGAATTCTCACCGTAAAAGGAGGTACCGGTTTCATCGTCGAATACTTTGGTGACGGGACCGAAAGTCTGTCTTGTACCGGTAAAGGCACCATTTGCAATATGGGTGCGGAAATCGGCGCAACCACATCCCTGTTCCCATTTGATGAATCTATGGCAAGATATTTATCTGCAACAGGAAGAACTGAAGTCGCAGTCGCTGCTGAAAGCGTTGCGGCTCATCTACAGGCTGACCCCGAGGTGTATGTGGATCCTTCCCACTATTATGATCAGGTGATTGAAATTGATCTGTCAGCGTTGGAGCCTTACGTCAATGGTCCCTTTACCCCCGATCGGGCGTTTCCCATTTCTCAATTTGCTGCTGCCATAAAAGAAAATGATTTCCCGGAAAAATTAGATGTGGGACTCATCGGCTCGTGTACGAATTCTTCTTACGAGGATCTCGACCGGGCTGCTTCTTTGGCGAATCAGGCGGTTGCCAAACATTTAAAAGTGAAGTCCGATTTTATAGTCACACCGGGGTCTGAGCAGGTAAGATACACCGTTGAGCGGGATGGACAATTATCCGCATTCCGTGATATGGGGGGAGTTGTGCTTGCAAATGCATGTGGACCCTGCATCGGTCAATGGGCAAGGCATGGTGCTGAAAACCAGGGAAAAAATTCTATCATTACGTCTTTTAACAGAAACTTTGCCAAACGGAATGATGGCAATCCAAACACCCATGCATTCGTTGCATCTCCTGAAATCGTCACAGCGTTTGCAATTGCCGGGAGGCTGACCTTTAATCCCGTGACGGATTCACTGATCAATGAGTACGGCGACTTGGTCCGTCTTGATCCCCCTGAAGGTGAAGAACTGCCGGCAAATGGGTTTGATGTCAGAGATCCGGGCTATGTGGAGCCATCGTCAGATGGGAAACGGATCACGATCCATGTCAGCCCGGATTCTAAACGGCTGCAGTTATTAACACCCTTCCCTAAATGGGATGGTGAAGATATGACGAGTCTTTATTTGTTGATCAAAGCAAAAGGAAAGTGTACAACAGATCATATCTCGATGGCGGGGCCGTGGTTAAAATACCGGGGACATCTGGACAATATTTCCAATAACATGCTCATTGGCGCTACTAATTCATTTAATAACCGGGTAAACCAGGTGGAAAACCTGCTGTCGGGGCAAACCGGAGAAATACCCTCCATTGCCCGTGCATATAAAAAAGCGGGAATTGGTACAATCATCGTTGGTGATGAAAACTACGGAGAAGGATCTTCCCGGGAACATGCGGCGATGGAACCCCGCCATTTGGGTGTTCGGGCAGTACTTGTGAAGTCCTTTGCCCGGATCCACGAAACCAATCTTAAAAAGCAAGGGATTCTGGCGCTTACCTTCGAAAATAAATCCGATTACGATAAAATCAGGGAGGACGACAAGTTCGACATCATCGGGTTGAATCATTTTATCCCGGAAAAATGTTTAAAGGTCTTTTTACATCATTCTGATGGCGCAACAGAATCGATTACCGTTCTGCATACTTTCAGTGAAAAGCAAATTGGGTGGTTTAAGGCGGGGAGCGCTCTCAACCTGATTGCAGCCGGGTAATGTCAGAGTATACTCAATCGATCGCCCTCGTAACCGGCGCTTCATCCGGAATAGGGAAAGTCATTGCAATGCGGTTAGCGGGACAAAATTACCATGTCATTCTAGCCTCGCGGAATGAACAAAAACTGAATAGGGTCAGAAGCGAAATTGAGGAAAGTTCAGGAACTTGCACGGTTATTCCCACCGATGTTTGCTCTGAATCATCGGTACAAAACCTGGTTTCAGAAAGTGAGAAACTGGGATTTGTAGGCACGGTCATCAATAATTCCGGTCTGGGATTATTTTCAAAAATTGCAACCCACACAACTGAAGACTGGGATCAAATGATCAATGTGAACCTTCGCGGAGCGTTTTTGGTTTCCCGGGGGTTCATCCCTGCGATGCAAAACCGTAATCAGGGGTCTATCGTTTTTATGAATTCAGTAGCGGGGAAGTGGGGATATCCCTACTCCGCCGGTTAAGTGGCGTCGAAATATGGGTTACGTGGTCTGGCTGACAGCCTTAGGCGTGAACTCAGGCAGAATCATATCAAGGTAATATCGGTTCATCCCGGCGCAGTGGATTCATCATTCTGGGAGAATACCAGCACAGACTTCCCACGGGACGAAATGATGCAGGATGATGATGTTGCAAAAATGGTCGTTTACGCCATCACACTACCAGGCAACGCCGTGACAGAAGAAATCGTAATCAGACGAGTTCAGGGTGACTTTTAATTTGCAATTCAAGGTTGTCTCATGAATAATTTGGAGTGATTGGTCTTTGAATTATTACACTCAATTAACTTGCAGACGAAATCTCATTCAATATAACTTTTCAGGCTGTTTATTAACCTGTTTTTTGAAGATTAGATATGCTAGAACAACTTCAAGATAGACTGAACCGAGTTATAAAGAATATTAAAGGACAAGGTAAGATCACCGATAGCAACATTCAGGATGCGATGCGTGATGTACGCCGGGCTCTTCTGGAAGCGGATGTAAATTATAAGGTCGCCCGTGATTTTGTAGAAGAGGTCAAAGAAAAAGCAAAAGGCGGGGCGGTCCTGACATCGGTGAATCCGGGACAGCAGTTTGTGAAGATCATCCGGGATGAACTGACGGCCTTCCTTGGGGGAGAAAGTGAAAACATCCAATTTAATGCATCAGGTCAGACCGTGATCGTGATGGCTGGTTTGCAGGGGTCCGGTAAAACTACAACCTGTGCAAAGCTGGCGCGTTTTTTGAAAATCAGGCATTCTAAAAATCCGTTCCTTATTGCAGCGGATCTCCAACGACCCGCAGCCATTGATCAACTACGGATTTTAGGAAAAAGTATCAGTATTCCTGTCTACACCGAGCAAAGCAAGGATCCCGTTGCCGTGGTGAAGAATGGTCTAAAAGCAAGTCGGGCAGCCCGTGCAAATGTAGTGATTGTTGATACTGCCGGAAGACTGCACGTAGATGAGCTTTTAATGGACGAACTGAAATCCATTATCCGGGTATCGTCTCCGGATGAAATCTTATTCGTTGCAGACAGCATGACGGGGCAGGACGCTGTGAATTCTTCAACCGCTTTTTCAAATGTAGTTGAACTCACCGGTATTATATTAACCAAAATGGACGGGGATGCAAGAGGCGGAGCGGCATTATCTATTCGAAAAACCACGGGGAAACCGGTGAAGTTTATGGGAACCAGCGAAGGTATTGAAGGACTGGAAGTTTTCCATCCTGACCGCCTGGCACAGCGAATTCTGGGTATGGGCGACGTCGTTTCTCTGGTTGAAAAAGCCCAATTAATGGGTGATGAAAAAGAAGCTCAAAGGCTTCAAAATAAACTGATTCAAAACACGTTTACCCTGGATGATTTCCGGAGTCAATTAAAACAAATAAAGAAAATGGGTCCCATCTCGCAAATGTTGAATATGATTCCGGGTGCAGCAAAATTAAAAGGCTTATCCATTGATGATAAACAATTGAACTGGGTAGAAGCAATCATAAATTCGATGACTCAAAATGAAAGAACGATGCCTGAAATAATTAATGGTTCCCGGCGCAAAAGAATCGCAATGGGTGCCGGGAGATCCGTCTTTGAGGTTAATCAGTTGTTAAAGCAGTTTTCCCAAATGAAAAAAATGATCCAGAAAATGAAAAGAATGAATAAGGGGTATAATCCCATTGGTTTTAATTAAAGAAAGGTAACCTTTGTCAGTAAAAATCCGTTTAAAAAGAACCGGCCGAAAAAAGCGTCCGTTTTATCGTATTGTTGTGATGGATTCCCATACTCGCCGGGATGGTCGGGAAATTGAATCGCTGGGCTGGTATGATCCCCTCCAAAGCAAAAATAAACTTCATCTGGAATCTGATCGGACGATCTACTGGCTGGGGCAGGGGGCTATTCCATCTGATACGGTATCCGGTATTATGAGGCGCACCGGTATCAGTTATCGGATGCATCTTATCCGAATGGGCAAAAGTGAGGATGAAGTTTCCCTCGCCATGGAAGCCTGGGAAACCTCGAAGGCTGAACGCGTAGAGACCGCCAAAAGCCAGATAGACGCCCCCATGCCGCCAACTATTGAACTGGTAAAAGTTTCCGCGGGTGAGGATGAAAATATACAGGCAGAAGATCAGCCTTCTGAAGAAGCTGAAGATGTGGCCGTCGTTGATAACAGCACAGAAGATATCAAAGCATAATCTCAAGAATCTGATTCTTAATAATTAAGAATCTGGTTTTGAATACTGGAGTAAGGTTAACAAAAACAAAGGTGGAACAATGAAAGAGTTACTATTGCACATTGTGAAAGAAATCGTCGATAGCCCCGATGACGTGAGTGTGAAAGTGGTTGAAAGCGACACGACTCGAATTTTTGAACTAACCGTTGTAAAGGATGATCTTGGCAAGGTGATCGGGAAACATGGTAAAAATGTAAGTGCGATTCGGACCCTCCTCTCTGCGGCAAATGCAAAAGCAGGCGGAAAGAGGGCGATTCTCGAAATTATTGAATAATACCCAACCCAGAAAGTACATTCAACTCGGTCAGGTCGTAAAACCTCACGGACTGTGGGGTGAAGTGAAGATCATATTATTTAATCCCTCCTCAAGAACTCTGCAGCCTCATCTGAGCGCAAGGTTAGAATATGAGGGAGGGAAGAAGAGGAATGTTCGCATCAGGTCGGTTCGGTACACACTCAAATTTGCAACCGTTCAGTTTGAAGAATTTGAAACAATTGATGATGTGAAACCCATCATCGGGTACATGCTTTCGGTTGAAAGAAGTATGTTTCCCGCAGTATCAGACAGCGATTATTATATCGCAGATCTGATTGGGTATTTAATGATAGATGAATCCGGCAAATACATAGGGATTGTGAAAGATATATTGACGTTTCCGGCTAATGAGATGCTTGTGGCGGATGTCCAGGAAAAGGAAATTATGATCCCAATGGTAGACGAATTCATCCGGCTTATTGACTTTGAGAAACATAGGGTGACTGTAAAATTGATTGACGGTTTTTTAGAAATATGATCTCCGTCCATTTAATTACACCATTCCCGGATATGGTCAATGCCATTATCGATGAAAGCATACTGAAAATTGCCGGGAAAAAGGAAATGGTCAGGTATGTGGTGCACAATCTGTTTTCGTATGCTGATCCGCCTCATTACCGGATAGACGATTATCCGTTCGGAGGCGGTTCCGGGATGATAATGAAACCTGAACCATTGAGCCGTGCGATTGAAGCCGCACGATCGGATGCACTTCCCGGTGAAAATGTCAGGATTATTTTTCCTTCGCCTGACGGGAAACTGTTGAATCAAACAATATCAGAAAACTTGTCAAAAGCAGAAAGACTGATTTTTATTCACGGTCATTATAAAGGGATCGATCAACGGATTCGCGATCGGTATGTGACGGATGAAATATCTATTGGCGATTACGTCCTGACGGGTGGGGAATTACCCACAATGGTAATTTTGGATACGGTTATACGATTGATTCCAGGTGTGATCAACACTTTTGAATCTGCGGAGACCGACTCATTTACGCATGACTTACTGGATGGACCGCATTACACGAGACCGGAGGAATTTGATGGAATGACCGTACCGGAAATTCTGTTATCAGGGCATCATCAAAAAATTGCCAAATGGCGCCTGGTTAATCAGATTGAGAAAACAAAAAAAAACAGACCTGACCTATTTAAAAAATATTTAGAACCAAAAGAAGCGGAATAAAAATGGATAAAATAGCAATAGCAACTCAAAAAGACCTAAAAACAGATATTCCTGAATTTAAATCCGGGGATACCGTGGCTGTCGGTGTAAAAGTCCGAGAAGGTAACCGGACCCGGATTCAGATGTACGAAGGTGTCGTGATCGCCATGTCTGCCGGTCACGGGATTGATAAAACGTTCACCGTTCGAAAAATTTCAAGCGGCGTCGGCGTAGAGCGGATATTTCCTTTTCACTCACCCAATATCGACTCCATTAAAGTGGTTCGCAGAGGAAAAGTCAGACAGGCAAAACTCTACTATTTGAGAGAATTAAAAGGGAAAGCCGCCCGTATTAAAGAACGATTGTAGGTCATTATCGAATCAATATAAGCTCCCATTTGACCATAAGTGGGAGCTTTTTTATTTAATGAATCAGTCAGGCTCCATTTTAATTCCCACCAGTATCGGGCATGCTTTAGTCCATAGCATTACCTTGATTTTCCCGGCAATCATGATCGTCCTCAAAGGCGATTTCGAGGTTTCCCTGGTATCCTTAGGTAAACTAGGAACCATTCAATTCTTATGTTTCGGTCTGACGGCTTTTCCCGCTGGATATCTGGTAGATCGGATCGGCCCACGAAACGTTCTGACCATTTATTTTTTTGGAATTTCCCTTTCGGTTGTGCTGATCTCAATCTCTCATACTTTTTCCGGGCTTGCCATAGGACTCGGATTATTAGGTTTGTTTTCCGGGCTCTATCATCCCGCTGGGTTAAGCCTTATCAGTAACACCCACCGTGTCAGCCGGAATATGGGGATCCACGGAATTTCAGGTAGTCTCGGGTTAACACTCGGTCCATTAATCGGTGGTGGGATCGCCGGTTTCATGGATTGGCGGGCTGCATACATTCTGCTAGGTGTCCTCGCTCTCCTGGGGGGTACCTATTCCGTCCTCAGATTAGGCAAGGATGTGATCATTAAAAATCCGCACGCTTTATCCTTTAAAAATACGATCCGTCCGGTCCATAATACTGTTTTTGTAATCGCCGCACTTTGGGGGTTTGCGCATCATGGTATTTTTAATTTTATGCCGATTTATTTTTCAGAAAGTATCCATGGCATTTTAAATGCAGTCACCCGGGGGGGCGTCCTAACGGCGATGGTTTTAATGCTGGGAATTTTCGGTCAAATGATCGGTGGCAAACTGGGTGAATATTTTCAACGAAAAAACCTGTTGGTGTGGGTCGTAGGATTAAATATTCCATTCATGCTGATCATGGGGTTCTCACAGGGATGGGTAATGCTGATTGCCGCAGGACTTCTTGGCGCAGTAAATTTTTCATATCAACCGGTTTTAAACAGTCTTATCGCAGATATTACACCCAGAGATAATCGGGGTATGGTCTACGGGATCTCGTCAGGTCTTGGTTTTGGTATAGGGTCTTTCGCAGCCACTGCAGGTGGTTATATCGGAGAATACTTTCAAATTCGATACATTTTTCCCTCACTGACCATTGTGTTGTTGCCCGCTGTCCTGCTTGCGCTTTGGATATCCCGTCGACCCATCGAACCTAAGCCCGACGCATAATGGTTGGTGTCTGATTCAAAATTACCAGAGTGCGGCTATCCTCTGATTTTTCACGATTCCGCCAATACTTGCTTTTCCGTGATGAAACTTCATATTCCCGCCACTCGTCGTTCTTTCGTTTGTGAGATTGAAATCACCCGATGTATTTTTCTACTCTCTATCGAAGGGAAGTTTTTCATTTTTATGATGTCAACCCAATTCAAATGAACGCATTGAAAAAACAAAAACCCGGTCAGGATCGCCTTAGACAAATTCCTTCCGTAGATGTGATTTTAAGTAAAATATCAGGAAAAATCCCCAATCTTCCGTACTCTCTGGTCAGGTCATCAATACGCAATTTCCTCGCAGAAATCAGAGAATCCATCATCAAGGGCCATTCGGGAACCCTTACTCCCGACTTCATCATTGGACAGGTAGTCAAACAGATAAACCATGACCATTCGTCAAAACTAATAAATATCATCAACGGTACCGGGATTATCCTGCATACCGGGTTGGGTAGAGCCCCATTTTCGAAGGCAATCATGGAAGATGTGTGTACGAAAACTACCGGATATATAAATCTGGAACTGGACCTGACGACTGCAAACAGGAGTGAACGATCCGGGATTGTTCGGGAGTTAATACAATCACTGACCGGAGCCGAGTCATCCCTGGTTGTTAATAATAATGCCGCTGCAGTACTACTGATGTTAAACACCATCGCCGAAGGGAAGGAGGTTATCGTCAGCCGCGGACAACAGGTTGAAATTGGCGGTTCCTTCAGAATTCCCGATGTGATCCTGAAATCCGGATGTATCTTGAAGGAAGTCGGCACTACCAATAAAACCCACCTGAAGGATTATCAGAATGCGGTCACGGATCAAACCGCTGCTATTTTGGTTGTGCATACAAGCAATTTTAAAATTGAAGGATTTATCCATCAGGTAGAATTCAGGGATCTGTCCGGGTGGTGCAAAAAGAAGAGAATTCCATTATTAATGGATCTGGGCAGCGGAGCCATCGCCAATCTCACTCAATTGGGGCTTCCCCGTGAGCCTCAGGTGTGTGAATTTATCCGGGGTGGCGCGACTATAGTTACCTTTAGCGGAGACAAACTCCTGGGCGGACCACAGGCTGGAATTATCTGCGGAAAAAAATCCATAGTGAACAAACTCCAAAAAAATCCTCTGTACCGTGCACTTCGCGTAGATAAGATGACCCATGCCATTTTGGATGAAACCCTGAGAACCTATTTAAAACCCACAGATATCCACCCGAACAATCTCACTTTATGGTTACTTCAGCGAACCCCGCAGGATTTGGTTCTGGTCGCCGGGGAAATATTAGATCCCATTGACAATGCAATTTTAACAGAACACGGAATCCATATATCCCCATCTTATGTAGAAGCCGGTAGCGGTTCTCTACCCACCGAGAAAATCCCCAGTATGGCAATTGTATTTTCACCCCAAGACCGGTCTGCGGCTGATTTGGCATATCGCTTCCGGAATCTTGACACACCAGTATTAGGATACATCTCGGGTAACCGTTTCCGGATTGATCTGAAAGCAGTATTGCCTGGACAGGAATCCCTCATTACCGCTGCAATATTAAGCTTAGTAAAATGAAACAAATCATCATCGGATTAGCCGGACACATTGATCATGGAAAAACGGCATTGGTGCAGGCTTTGACGGGTGTGAATACCAATCGATTAAAGGATGAGATCAGACGGGGAATGACCATTGACCTTGGCTTTGCATTCCTGTCCGAACAGATCACCCTCATTGATGTACCGGGACATGAGAAATTTGTAAAAAATATGATGTCTGGCGTCAGCAGTGTGGATGCTGCATTGCTGGTGGTTGCAGCAGACGACGGCGTCATGCCCCAAACCCGAGAACATCTGGATATCCTCAGTCTTCTTGGCGTAAAAACCGGATGTATCGTCCTTAATAAAGTCGATCTTGCAGATGAAGACTGGCTGATGCTCATTGAATCCGACATCCATGAGCTGGTGAAAGAAACCTTCCTCCAGAATGCACCGGTAGTTCATACATCTGCTGTTAAAAATATCGGTATTCAGGAGCTATCCGCAACCATCCTGGAGTTAAAAAGTCGGATCAATGAGAAGTCAGATTACGGATTCTTCCGTCAAAATGTGGATCGGGTTTTTTCCATCAAAGGATTTGGGACGGTGACCACCGGAACGGTTTCCTCCGGTCGTCTGTCCATTGGGGATACTGTTGAAATGCTGCCACAGGGAAAACTGGTAAAAGTGAGAGGTTTGCAGAGTCACCATCGCCCGGTGAATACCGTTGAACTGGGTGATCGGGCAGCGATAAATCTAACCAATGTCGAGATCGGGCGCGAGGACCTTTCCCGGGGGAATGTGTTGGCGGAACCCGGTTATTTTCAACCCACAACGCAGATAGGTGCGACCTTAAAACTATTGTCGCGGACTCAAAAACCGGTCAGACAGAACCAAAGGGTGCGGATACATCTGGGTACTCAGGAGGTGATGGCGAGAATTTTTATCATTGACAAATCAAGCCTCAAACCAGGAGAAGAAAGTCCGGTCATCTATGCGCTTGAAACCCCTTTGATCGCCGGGTGGGGAGATAAATATATAATTCGAACTTATTCCCCAACAGATACTATCGGTGGGGGTGAAATTTTACTCAATATGATCAATGATAAATTGAAAACCGCTTCGAATCTCGTGAAAAATCTCTTCTACGGGACGTACGAAGACAGATTGGTAAAAATGATACAAAGCTGGGGCGCAAGACCCCTGAATGAAACACGTGCCAAACTGGTTTTTAGCCGTTCACCACAATGGCTGGATTCAAAGGTGAACTTGGACGATCGCATAAATTGGATTCAATACAAAACCGACCGGTGGCTGGTCGCTTCATCCACCGTAGCAGCGCTTGAAGAACAGATCAATAATGAACTCCAAAAGTTTTTATCTAATAATTCATATCGGTTGGGACTACAAAAAGAAGAGATCAGGCAGAAAACCAAGGCAGATATACGCTTCCTGGAGTTTATCCTGGATTCTATGGTGAATAGCGGTATGCTCTCTCATGAGGGGGAAATTTATTATCCACCGGGACATGCCATTAAGTTATCATCCTCTGAGAATGAACTGTTAGAGAAACTTCTCACACTGCTGGATGAGGAAAAATTCAGTTCATCCAAGCTGAGCGAATTGGCAGACCAGTTACAAGAACCGGAAAAGCGGATCAAACTTTTGATGGATATCGCGGAACAACAGGGGAAGATCCTCCGTGTGGAAGGGTACCTCATGTTCACTCGTCGGAATTTCGAAAATTTGAAATCCAAACTTCATTCATTTTTTGACCACCAGGATCTACTGTCTGTCGGTGACTTTAAAGAATTAGCGGAAACATCGAGAAAATATGCCATGCCGCTGCTTGAATATTTTGATCAGCAAAAAATCACGTATCGTACCGCCGGGGGCCGGAAACGAATACCGTGATATGGATCAAACCAGCCCGGGAGTTTACCTGTATTTACATCCATTTTATCCCCTAAAGAATAAATGACAAAAAAAACGACCATAACTCCCGTTATGAAACAATTCTGGGAAGCGAAAAAAAAACATCCCGGCTCAGTGATTCTGTTTAGGATGGGCGATTTTTACGAAACTTTTGAGAAAGATGCCCAAATTGCCTCTGAAGTATTGGGAATCACGCTCACCAAACGGGCAAATGGGGCGGCTTCTACCGTTCCGTTGGCGGGATTTCCCTATCACGCTTTGGATCAATATCTTTTTAAACTGTTAAAAGCCGGATATCGGGTTGCAATTTGTGAACAGGTGGAAGATCCGAAATTAGCGAAGGGAATCGTGAAACGGGATGTGGTTGAAGTCGTCACTCCGGGGACAGCGTTAACCGATAAATACCTTGATCAACGGGAGAATAATTACCTCGCCAGTGTGTTCATTTCAGATGGGAAAGCCGGTATTTCCATTTTGGATTATTCTACGGGAGAATTTTTTACAGGCGAATGGCAGGAATCCGAAATCAATTACATACTCCGGCAGTTCAGTCCTTCAGAATTGTTGTATCCTGAAGGTCAGGAGATAAAGATCAAGGCAATTTTCACAACACGAAACCTGTTTTTCTCCGGGATCCCGGACTGGATATATGAGTACTCCACCGCATTTGAATTGCTGAAAACACATTTCGTCACTGCCAATCTCAAAGGATTCGGAATCGAGGATTATCCCCTTTCAATTTCTTCTGCTGGCGCAGTTCTCTATTATGTCAGAGAAAATTTTAAGAATGAGGCAGGTCATATTACAACGATCTCATTAATGCAGAATAGCGGATATATGGGGTTGGATTCGTTCACATTGAGAAACCTGGAAATATTTAACTCGCTGTCTTCCCAGGGTATTCACGGGACACTCATCAGCGTTTTGGATAAAACCATCACGGCGGCAGGCAGTCGGCGGTTAAAACAGATCCTTCGACGGCCCCTGTACAATACCGGAAAAATTGAAATACGTCTTCAGCAAGTGAATGAATTTTTTAGTGATGCAAACATGCTGACTGAAGTCCGGAAGGAGTTGCGATCCGTGTCCGATATTGACCGGATTATCGCTAAAATCTCTGCAAACCGGGCAACACCAAGGGATGTGTCTCAATTAGGCGTCTCACTATCTAAAATTCCCGTATTTACCGGAGTGTTCACCCAAAATGAACCTGCGCTTCACAAATTAATGTCACAATGTGAAAATACGGGAAATGTGGTGGAGAGATGCAGGGATGTGCTGATTGCAGACCCTCCGGTGAACCAGACAAAGGGCGGGTATATCCGGCCCGGTTATTCGCCTGAACTGGACGAATTTCGTGATCTTTCAGACCATGCAGGACAATGGATTGCCAGATATCAAGCCGAACAAAAATCGCTCACCGGAATTTCCAGTCTGAAAGTCGCTTATAACAAAGTTTTTGGTTATTATATTGATGTCACGAATGCTCATAAGGAAAAGGTCCCGGAGCAGTATATCCGAAAACAGACTTTGACGAATTCTGAACGGTATTTCACTCCTGATCTGAAGGAATACGAAGAAAAAATATTATCAGCAGACCAGAAAATCACCGAAATTGAATCTCATATTTTCGACGAACTAAAAGAGTATATTCTCAAATCAGCAAAAGCAATTCAGGTGAATGCACAGATCATGGCCAAGTTGGATATTGCCGCTGCCCTGGCAGAGGTGGCGGACAAAAATGATTATGTCAAACCGGAAATCAGCGAATCAGATATCATTGAACTTAAAGATTCCCGGCATCCGGTGGTGGAAACGCTGTTACCGGTGGGTGAGAAGTTTATCCCCAACGATGTTCATTTGGATACGGAAAATTGCCAAATCGGCGTAATCACCGGTCCCAATATGGCGGGAAAGAGCACCTACATCCGCCAGGTGGGATTGATTGTTCTCATGGCGCAATGCGGATCTTTTGTTCCCGCATCTCATGCCCGAATCGGGATCGTGGATAAGTTATTTACACGGGTCGGGGCGAGCGATAACCTCGCAGGAGGGGAGTCCACATTCCTGGTCGAAATGAACGAAACCGCCAATATTCTGAATAATGCTACTCCGAAAAGTTTAATCCTCCTGGATGAAATTGGAAGGGGGACTTCCACTTACGACGGACTTTCCATTGCATGGGCTGTGACCGAGTATCTACACAACAAACCGGAAGTTGCATCAAAAACATTATTTGCCACCCACTATCATGAACTGGTGGAACTGGCTGAACAACTTCCAAACGCATTCAACCTGAATGTCGCCGTTAAAGAATTTGGAAACCGGGTGATTTTTCTTAGAAAAATTATTCCGGGCGGAGCGGATAAAAGTTATGGGATTCATGTGGCTGAAATGGCTGGACTTCCTCCTGCCGTCATCGAACGATCACGTTTGGTTCTGGAAAAACTAATGGGGAATACCGATACATGCCCCGAAGCTTCTCTGATGGTCATGAAAACATCTCAAGTAGATATGTTCTCTCGCGGGGATGATGCCCTGAAACAGGAGATCAGTCAATTGGATATAAACCGCATGACACCCATGGAGGCCTTAATTAAGCTAGACGAACTTATAAAAAAACACTCTGAAAAATAACAGATTGATAAATTAATGGATTAAAATGTCCTAAAATGATTGTTTAGGACTGCTAATTTTTAAACAAAACAATTAATAATAACTATATGTTTAAAAATTGTGCTTTAACGAAGTGAAATTTAAAGAAAATTTTATTTGCCGGGGTTGAACAGTGTTCCTAAATTTGCTCGATTTTAAACCGATCGTTTTCCCATAATTGATATATAAGTTTGTCTTAATTTAATAAATCACACATTATTTTACAGAGGAGTTGGATCACGTCACAGATTTTCACCAGGAGATGGAATCTATTGCCCATAATTGCCGGGACTGCAGGCATCGTGGCAACCATTGTCGTAGTTTTCGGCGTGAATTATTTTGGTTCGCCTAAATTTACCGACACAGGATACCGGCCGGTACAACCGGTTCCCTACAGTCATAAACTCCACGCCGGCGATCTGGGAATGGACTGCCGATATTGTCATACCGCCGTCGAAATCGGTGCAAAAGCCACTGTCCCTCCAACTCAAACCTGTATGAACTGCCATGTCCTTTGTCTCCCTGAAAGCGAAAAATTGCTACCCATCAATCAAAGCTGGGCAGAGAAGAAACCCATGGAATGGATACGCATTCATAAAATTCCCGATTATGCATTTTTCGACCATTCCGCACATATTATCCGAGGAGTGGGATGTACTACCTGTCACGGAAGAATAGACCAGATGGAAGTGGTGATGCAGGTTCAGCCCTTGAGCATGGGGTGGTGTCTGGATTGTCATCGAAATCCGGATATGTTTCTCCGTCCCCTGAATGAAATTACAAAAATGGACTGGATTCCCCCTGAAAATCAGCTCCTGCTTGCTCAGCAATATAAAATCGACCGAAATATCAATCCTCCGACGGATTGCACGGCGTGCCATCGATGAGTGACAAACCCAAACCTATGAAGTTCCCACCAAAAGCCTTTCAGCTTGATCCGGATGGTGAAAACCTGATCGACTCCGCTCATGGTAAATCCTATTGGCGTAGTTATGATCAGTTAGCAAATTCTCCTGAATTTCAGACCTTTCTTGAAAATGAATTTCCTCCGGGAACCATGGATTTACCCAACAAACTGTCCCGTAAAAAATTCCTGAGTCTGATGGGCGCCTCGATCGCACTGGCAGGGTTAACAGCCTGCCGCAGACCTGTTGAAAAAATTATCCCCTATGTGAATGCACCGGAAGAGATCATCCCCGGCGTTTCAAAAAATTATGCATCCACGATGCCATTTGGCACGAATGCACTGGGGATTGTAGTTGAGACCCACGAAGGTAGACCTACAAAAATTGAGGGGAATCCGCTCCACAGCAGTTCGATGGGGAGTGCCAATGCGTTCATGCAGGCATCCATTCTCAATTTATATGATCCTGATAGATCACAGGCGCCTTCCCGAAAAGGATATGAAGTCAGGTGGGAAGACTTTACTGCGTTCTGGAATGAACAATTGACGGCTTTCGATGCGGTAGCAGGTGAAGGTCTTTCCCTCTTGAGCAGCGCTTTTGCATCTCCCACATTATTCCGGCTGAAGACGGAATTTTTATCAAAATTCCCGAAAGCCACCTGGACAGTTTTTGATCCCGTGTCCGACGAACGGATTTACCAGGGGATTGAACTCGCTTCACGTCAAAAACTGCAGCCGGTCCACCATTTTGAATCCGCAGCAATCGTCCTGTCCCTGGATTCGGATTTTCTGTTTCTGGACTCAAATAACGTTGCCAACTCACGAAGATTTTCACAGGCGCGGCGGATAATGTCTGAAAAGGATTCGATGAATCGGTTATATGCCGTCGAAAGCGGATTTACCGTCACGGGTGCAATGGCTGATCACCGGCTGAAAGTTCCATCGGCACAGATCATGAATTTTACCATCGAATTGGCGAAAGAACTGCAGAACCTCGGTATCCCTGTGGAAGTCGATCTTCCCACAAGTTCCCTCACCGTTGGCAGAGATCACATCACCTGGATCAAAGCCCTTGCCGTCGACCTGGCGACCCATAAAAGCAAAAGCATCGTCCTGGCAGGGTATCGTCAGCCCGCAGAGGTCCATGCATTGGTATTCGCCATCAATGATGCCCTTCGGAATAACGGAAAAACTATTACCTGTTACCACCCGGAACACACGGCAAATTCATCCGTCACCGAATATCAAAAACTGGTGGATGATCTTGGCAAAGGATCCGTGAAAACATTGGTTATTTTGGGTGGGAATCCAGCGTACACCGCCAACGAAAACGGGGAATTCCTGAAAGGGTTAAACCGGGTTGAACATACGATCCATTTCACGGACCGTGAAAATGAGACCGCTCAAAACTGCGAGTGGCATTTGCCGGTTTCCCATTTTATGGAAAGTTGGGGAGATGCCGTTTCTTTCGATGGAACCCTGAGCGTGATCCAGCCCATGATCGCCCCCCTATTCGACAGTCATTCTCTGACTGAAATTTATTCGCTGCTGTCCACCGGAGAATTGACGCCGGGGTTTGACCTGGTTCAATCTACCTGGAGAGAAAAACTGATCTCCGGTAATTTTGAACAGGTCTGGCATCATGTCCTCCATGACGGCGTGTTTTCAGGTTCAAATTATCAGGCGGTTCGTCCTGCTCTGAAGAATAAAAATATATTTACCAAATCGGAAATTTCTGAACAAAACCTTCCCGGACTGGAATGTGTTTTTATCCCCTCATCTTCTTTGTGGGATGGTGAATTTTCCAATAATAGTTGGTTGATGGAAAATCCAGACCCGGTGACTAAAGTGGCATGGGATAATGTGGCGGTAATGAGTCATTCAACCGCCGCCAAATATCACCTGAAAAATAAAGAGATTGCAAAATTTACGGCCGATGGGAAATCAATCTCATGCCCCGTCTGGATATTACCCGGACAAGCCGATAGCACTGTCACTTTCTCATTAGGATATGGTCGTACAGCTTCCGGACGGATCGGTAATAAAGTCGGTGTCAATGCCTATAAATTTAAACCGCTGGATTCTGACATCCGGCAGGGTGTCAGGGTGACGGGTACAGGACGGTTTCAAATCATCGCCTGTACGCAGGACCATCACGGTTTGGACGCGGATAAATTAGCAGCGGATGCGATCCATAAGCGGCTGCCGGCGATTCTCAGGGAAGCCTCACTGGATGAATACCGCCTGAACCCGGGTTTCGTGAAAGAAGTGGTAGAGGAACCCGATCTGTTTTCATTATGGAAAGATAAATCCTACGACAAGGGGTTTCAATGGGGGATGTCGGTTGACCTGAACGTCTGCACCGGTTGTAATGCCTGCTCAATCGCCTGTCAGAGTGAAAACAATATCCCTGTGGTTGGAAAAGACCAGGTGGAGCGCGGCAGAGAAATGGCTTGGATCCGGTTGGATCGATATTTTTCCGGTGATCTGGAAGATCCTGAGATGGTATTTCAACCCATCGCCTGTCAGCATTGTGAAATGGCGCCCTGTGAACAAGTCTGTCCGGTGACGGCTACGGTTCACACCGATGAAGGGCTGAATGCCATGGTCTATAACCGATGTGTGGGTACCCGGTACTGTGCCAATAACTGTCCCTACAAAGTCAGACGGTACAACTTCTACAATTTTACCAAGGATTTACCTGAGATCGTCAAAATCGCCCAGAACCCGGATGTGACTGTCAGATTCAGGGGAGTCATGGAAAAATGCACGTTTTGTGTTCAACGGATAAACCAGGAAAAGCTACGGGCAAAGAATAATCACCAGGATCTGAAAGATGGCGATATCGTCACCGCATGTCAGCAGACCTGCCCAACAGATGCCATCGTCTTCGGGAATATCAACGACCCGGACAGCCGAATTTCAAAATTGAAAAAACAAAACCGGGATTATGCGCTCCTGGGAGAGTTGAATGTCCGGCCCAGAACGACCTACATGGCAAAAATCAGAAACCAGAATTCTGCATTAAATAAAAATCATTTTGAAAAACATATTCAGTAACGAGTAATCCGGTGAGCCTATTAAATCATATACCCAAACAATCGGCAGACGCCCCTCTGGATATTGCGGTTCCGATGTTCGAAGACGCGCCGTTAATTTCTGGGAATCAATCATTCGCATCGGTGACGAACAGAATTGCGGGCGTTGTGGAAGGACCGACGCCAAAAATGTGGTGGGTGCTGTTTTCCTTTTCCGTTTCACTATTGATGGTATTGGTGGGCTCTGTCGGATTTTTAGTCTGGGAAGGCACCGGTATCTGGGGATTAAACAATCCCGTTGGTTGGGGATGGGCGATTGTCAATTTTGTGTTCTGGGTGGGTATCGGTCATGCCGGGACCCTGATCTCTGCAGTCCTGCACTTGTTCCGTCAAAAATGGCGAACGTCGATTAACCGGTTTGCAGAAGCCATGACCATTTTTGCGGTCATCTGCGCATTGTTATTCCCCACGATCCATGTGGGGCGGGTGTGGGTGCTGTACTGGTTTTTCCCGATCCCGAATCAGATGAGTATGTGGCCTAATTTCAGAAGTCCCCTCCTTTGGGACGTGTTTGCCGTCAGTATTTATTTTACTGTTTCCCTGTTGTTTTGGTACGTTGGGCTGGTTCCGGATATTGCAACGCTGCGGGACAGGGCGAAAACCAGAGCGAAAAAGATCATTTACGGTATTCTGTCGCTCGGATGGCGGGGCGCCAACCGTCACTGGAGACACTACGAACTTGGGTATCTGATCCTGGCCGGGTTATCCACGCCCCTCGTGCTATCGGTTCATAGCGTGGTAAGTACTGATTTTGCGACCAGCATCGTTCCGGGTTGGCATACAACCATCTTCCCGCCATACTTCGTTGCCGGCGCCATTTTCTCCGGATTTGCCATGGTGATGACCCTGGCGATCATCGCCCGAAAAGCATTTCATATGGAAGACTTCATCACCATAAACCATCTCGAAAAAATGGCAAAAATCATTATGGTGACGGGTTTGATGGTTGGGTATGCATATTCTATGGAATTCTTCATTTCATGGTACAGCGGGAATGAATTTGAAAAATTTGCCTTTATTAACCGGGCATTCGGACCATACGCATGGGCGTACTGGATTATGATCTCCTGCAATGTAATCATTCCCCAAATGTTCTGGTCGAAAAAATTGAGGACTAATGTGGCTGTTCTTTTCGTTCTGTCGATTTTTGTGAATATCGGAATGTGGTTCGAACGATTTGTTATTATTGCATCCTCTCTATCCAGGGACTATTTACCCTCAAGCTGGGACTACTATTCCCCCACCATCTGGGATATTTCCACGTTGATCGGGTCCTTTGGTCTGTTCTTTACCCTGTTTTTGCTCTTCCTCAGATTCCTTCCCATGATCTCAATGGCCGAGATCAAAGGCGTCTTGCCCCAGGCAAATCCGCATCATACCATGTATGATAAACCGGGAGTAGCGCATCAAAGCCGCTGATATTACTTATGGCATGTTAGCCGAATTTTCAGACCCTGCGGCGCTGTTACACGGGGCTGAAAAAATTCACTGCGAAGGGTATACCCGATTTGACTGCCATTCGCCTTTTCCCGTTCACGGGATGGATGAGGCGATGGGGTTAACCCGGTCTCCCCTGGGGTATATCGTGTTTGTGTTTGGTCTTTTGGGTGCAATTGGTGGATTTTTTCTTCAGACCTGGGTTCACACCAAGGCATACCCCCTTACTTATGCAGGGAAACCCTACTTCAGTTGGCAGGCGTTCATCATTGTTACCTTCGGATTGATGGTTCTTGCCGGCGCATTATCATCGGTGCTGGGGTTATTCCATTTAAGCAAATTACCCAGATTATTCGACGGACTATTCTACTCCGAACGGTTTGCCAAAGTCAGTGACGATGGATTTTTTATCAGTGTCGATGTGAAAGATCCCCGGTTCGATTGTACGGAAACCCATCGATTTTTGGAATCCATTGGCGCTATTAATATTGAAGTTATTAAAAGCGAATGATATTGATGCAGAACTTTTTCCCTCATCGGATATCACTTCCAAAACGCGTATTCATTGCCCTGATGATCCCGGTGATCCTGGCGCTGGGCTGTCAGGGAAGACCCTTTGAAAAACCACCGATCCATCCAAATCCGAATATGGACTCCCAAAACCGCTATAATCCCCAATCCGCCAGTGATTTTTTTGCAGACGGGATGACGATGAGAATGCCGGTTCCGGGTACGGTAGCCGAGGGGGAATTGCGGGATGAGCCTGCATTTTTCCGGGGGGTTGACGATCAGGGTGAACTCATACGCAACAATCCCCTTGATCTTACCACCGGTCTGCTTTCCAGAGGCCAGGCAAGATATTCCATATTTTGTGAGCCGTGTCACAGTCGTGTGGGAGACGGAAAAGGGATCATTACTCAATACCGGTATCCCATCCCACCGACGTCTTTTCATTCGGATCTCATTCGTGAAAAACCAGACGGCTATATTTTTGACGTGATTACCAATGGGGTTCGAAATATGCCTTCATATAAACACCAAATTCCGGTTTCGGACCGCTGGGCAATTGTCGCCTACGTGAGGGCGCTTCAAAAAAGTCAGAATGCACGCCTATCAGACATTCCCGAGGATAAGAGACAGGAACTGAACCGATGACCCGGCGAAACGAAAGCGACTATATGATCCCCTCGAACAATGTTGGTAAACTGGCGATCACCGTCGGAGTGATTGGCATTTTACTGTCGGTTTTAGGGTATACTCAGGACCATCAGCGATTCTTTTTTGCATACCTGGTAGCCTATGCTTTTTGGACGACCATCAGTCTCGGCGCACTTTTTTTCCTGTTGATGCACCACGTGACGGGTGCAGCCTGGAGTGTCTCTTTCAGGCATGTGGTAGAATCCATCGCCTCAGCCATCCCGTTGCTGGCGGTTTTATGGATTCCTGTTGGATTTGGAATTCATGATTTGTATCACTGGAGCGATGTAGCTCTGGTGGCACAGGATAAAATGCTGACCATGAAAGCGCCATATTTAAACACCACCTTCTTCGTGATCCGTACCGTGATCTACTTTTTAATTTGGGGATTTATCTCTCATAAACTAATTTCGATCTCCCGGCGGACAAAATCGATGCAGGAAATTGCCTCCATGCGAAAAGTCAGCGCCGTGAGCACGGTATTCTACGCGATCACCGTGTCGTTCGCCATGTTCGACTGGCTCATGTCGCTTGACCCTCACTGGTATTCCACCATTTATGGAGTGTACCTGTTTGGCGGCGCTTATCTGAATGGAATCGCCATGATCATCCTGACCATCGCGGTGTTAAAGGGGCAGAACCTCCTTTTGTCTGAAGTGACACCCGAACACAATCAGGATCTGGGTAAATTATTATTCGGTTTTGTGGTGTTCTGGGCGTACATCTCTGCCTCGCAGTACTTTCTGATCTGGTATGGAAATATCCCCGAAGAAACTATCTGGTTCAGGCATCGCTGGGAAGGGACCTGGAAAATTTTTAGTCTTCTTCTGCTGACTACCGGGTTCCTCCTGCCCTTTTTTATTCTCATGTTTCGTGCAGTGAAACGGAATTTAATTCTCCTCGCTACCATGGCACTCGTAATCCTGGTGTCTCACTGGATGGATCTGCATTGGAACGTCATGCCGGAACTTCACCGGGAAGGCGTTAAGCTCAACTGGATGGACCTGTCCACCATGATGGCGGTTGGCGGATTGTTTTTCTGGCGGGTGTGGGCAGTGTTATCCGGCCGGTCTGTCCTGCCTGTTCACGATCCCATGCTTGAGAAATCCCTCTCACATAAAAATTTCTAGAGGTAACATGTCTATCGGGTACGATAAAACAGACGTTTCAATTAAAACCATCTTTTCCGTTGGCATTATTTCGGTGTCCATTTTGGTTGTGATCATCATCGCCTCAGCACAATATTTTTCAACCGTCAGAGAAGAAATGATAGACGAATACATCCTCCAACCCGTTTCCCAAAAGCTGACGATGCTCAGGGATCGGGAAAATCACCAACTCGCAACCTTTGGCATCATCGACAAAGAAAAAGGCATTTACAGGATCCCAATTGAGGAAGCCATTAAAAAGGTAGTGGCGGAAAAATAGAAATCCCATTGTATTCCTGGATTTTCATCTTGATTAAATCGGGTTGGCACGTTTTCAGGCAACTGTACAGGGCAGTGTGTCTTGGTTTGTTTTTAGGGATATTTCAGACCCCCGGGATGGGGCAGGTGCTCAATGATAGTATCCCCGGATTATTAAAGATTGATGTTGAAGAAAATCTGGGAGATCACATCCCTTTGGATTTATCCTTTTTCAACACCCGGAATAAACCGGTACAATTGAAAGACTACTTTACCGAGGGGGTTCCTGCGCTGGTGGTGATGGCATATTCCGATTGCCCCATGTTGTGCTCTCTGGTGTTGGACGGACTCTATGATGGCGTCAGCCAGATGGATCGCTTTCCCGGGGAAGGTTACCGGATTCTCACAGTGAGCATTGACCCGGAGGAGACCCCGGGGATGGCGAAACGAAAACAGGACCTGTACCTGGAACGGTTTACGGAAAAAATATCACCGGAATCATGGGATTTTTTAGTAGGGAATGAGCCGCAGATCAAAACATTAGCAGATGCCCTTGGATTCAAATACTATTATGATGAGGACCTGAAGCAATTTGCCCATCCTGCGGTCCTCTTTGTTCTGACGGGAGAAGGGGTGATCTCCCGGTATTTTTTCGGTCTGGAATTTCCCTCGCGGGATCTAAAATTTGCGCTCATCGATGCGTCACAGGGTAAGATCGGATCCACTATTGAGAAACTGATTTTATACTGTTTCCACTACGACCCGGATGCCAGGGGATATGTATTGTTCGCAGCGAATCTGATGAAATTGGGCGGAGCCGTCACACTGGCGATCCTTATCATCATGCTCGCAACCTACTGGATGTATGAACGAAAAAAGAAAAATATTCAATAAAAGGAATTGACTCAGGCATGGATAAAAATGAAACATTGATGCTGCCCGGCGCAAACTCGACCATTGCAGGAGATGTGGATAGTCTGTTCAATTTTATCCTGTACACCACCGGCATCATTTTCATTCTGGTCGTTGTGATTATGATGTATTTCGCCATACGTTACCGGCAAAGGAGTACATCCGCAGAAGTGACTTCAGGCAGCGATCAGAATCTTGTGCTGGAGGTCGTCTGGACTGTGATACCGTCCTTTTTAGTGATGGTGGTTTTCTTTTGGGGATTTAAGCTGTACATGAAAATGAATATCATCCCGAAAGACGCGATCGAAATCAAGGTGACGGGACAAAAATGGTTCTGGACCTTTGATTATCCGGAAGGCATTAATATGACCAACGAATTGGTGATCCCGGTTGGAACCCCTGTGAAATTGCTGATGTCTTCGCAGGATGTAATCCATAGTTTTTATGTCCCGAATTTCAGAACCAAGATGGATGTCCTCCCAAATCGGTATTCTCAGGTCTGGTTCCAATCCGATGACCCTGGTGAGTACGATCTGTTTTGCACTGAATACTGCGGAAAAGGTCACTCTGAAATGATCGGTAAAGTGAAAGTCCTGCCCAGGGATGAATACATTGCCTGGCTGAAGGAATCCGCTGTTGAAGACACCACCACACCCCTGGCAGAACTTGGGGAACAGTTATACCGGAAAAAAGCCTGTTTCACCTGCCATACCATTGACGGGGCAAGACTGGTGGGTCCGACCTTGAAGGGTATTTTTAGGAACACCGTTCAACATGCCGATGGCTCTGCGGCGGTGGTGGATGAAAATTACATCCGGGAATCCTTATTATCCCCACAGGCAAAAATCGTAGATGGTTTTACACCCGTTATGCCCACTTACCAGGGGCAGTTGTCAGACCGTGAGATCGACGGAATCGCCGCTTATATAAAAGCGCTTAAGTAAGGATTAAAAAAATCATGGGTACTTACGCAGAACGTAACTATTTGAACTCGCCTACCGGATTGAAATCCTGGTTACTCACATTGGATCACAAAAGGATCGGGCTGATGTATCTCTTTGCGATTATGATTTTTCTGTTCGTGGGCGGGATGATCGCCATGGTCATGCGGATGGAATTATTGAATCCTGGTGCAGATATTGTCCCTGCCGATATTTACAATCGTTTATTCACACTTCACGGCGCCATTATGATATTTTTGTTTATCATTCCGTCGATCCCGGCGGCGATGGGGAATATCTTGCTCCCGTTGATGATCGGCGCCAAAGACGTTGCTTTACCCCGCTTAAACCTGATGAGTTGGTATGTATTTGTCGCCGGCGCCTGTGTCGCCCTTTATTCTATCATCAACGGAGGCGCAGATACCGGTTGGACATTCTATACGCCCTACAGTTCCACGACGGATTCTGCGGTAATCTCAATGACATTCGGGGCATTCGTCCTGGGATTTTCATCCATTTTTACCGGGATCAATTTTATCGTCACCATCCACAAGCTGAGAGTGCCGGGGATGACCTGGTTTAAAATGCCCCTGTTCGTCTGGGGATTGTACGCCACTGCGGTGATCCAAATATTAGCAACGCCGGTGCTTGCCATCACCCTCATTCTTCTCATTTTAGAACGCACCTGGAATATTGGGATCTTTGATCCGCTTATGGGTGGCGATCCCGTTCTTTTCCAGCACTTTTTTTGGTTTTACTCTCATCCTGCTGTATATATCATGATCCTGCCGGGTATGGGGATCATCAGCGAGCTGGTTTCCGTGTTCTCCAGGAAAAAAATTTTCGGCTACAAGGCTATCGCTTTCTCATCTCTGGGAATCGCTTTCTTATCCTTTATGGTGTGGGGCCATCATATGTTCACATCCGGCCAATCCGAATTTTCGTCCATGGTATTTTCAGTGATCACCTTTCTGGTAGGGATACCCTCGGGAATCAAAGTATTCAACTGGCTGGCAACTATGTACAAGGGTCGGATCTCTTTTGAAACCCCCATGCTGTATACCTTTATATTTCTGTTCACCTTTAGCATCGGCGGATTGACAGGGATGTTTCTGGGCGCCATCGCAACGGATATTCACCTCCACGATACCTATTTTGTGGTGGCACACTTTCACTATGTGATGATGGGGGGAACGGTGATGGCGTTCCTTGGGGGGCTGCACTATTGGTGGCCTAAGATCTGGGGCAGGATGTACAATGAGACCCAGGGACGGATTTCGGCGATCCTGGTATTTGTGGGATTCAATACCACCTTTATCCCCCAATTTATTCTCGGTGGACAGGGAATGCCAAAGCAAAATTTTATGTACGTGGAACGCTTCCATACTCTGAATATAATCTCCACCGTTGGGTCGTGGATCCTGGCAGCCGGGTTCTTTCTCATGCTGTACTATCTGGTGATATCCATCTTTAACGGAAAACCGGCAGGGAGCAATCCCTGGGGGGCATTGGGGTTGGAATGGACGACGCCGTCGCCCGTACCTCCGGAGAATTTCGATGATGATCTGAAATTTGAACACGGCCCTTATGACTATGACAAGGTTATTGCAGAAAAAACCGTTTAATTTTATGAAGAGGATTTAATATGAGCCATCCTGCTTATCTGCAGCATCACTTCAGCCATCCCGACCAGCAGTATGAATCATCCAAGTTGGGAATGTGGCTGTTCCTGTTGACAGAAGTTCTGATGTTTGGCGGATTATTCTGTGCCTACGCTGTATTTCGTGCATGGCATCCGGAAATGTTCTATCATGCCCATAAAATGCTGGATGTGACCATGGGCTCAATCAATACTGTCGTACTCATCACCAGTTCATTAACCATAGCTCTGGCGATTTACAGCATCCAGAATAACCGGCAGAAGGATACGGTAAGGTACCTGATCTTCACCCTCATTCTGGCGGGCGTCTTTCTGGCGGTTAAATATTTCGAATACGTGCATAAAATACACCTGGGTCAGCTTCCGGGTAAATATTATACATATGCCGGGTTGGGCGATAATAATCCCCATCTGTTTTTCAGTATGTATTTTATCATGACGGGTCTTCATGGCATCCATGTTTTAGGCGGGATGGCGGTCATCGGATGGGTGATCCTCAGAGCCCGGCGGGGGGAATTCTCTGCGGAATATTACACCCCCGTTGAACTGGTGGGATTATTCTGGCATCTGGTAGACCTGATCTGGATTTTCCTTTTTCCACTATTTTATTTAATCGGATAAGACATGAATTTGGCCAATACACAACATCATATCATTCCTTTGAGAATCTATTTCAGGGTTTTTATAGCGCTGATTATTCTCACGGGAGTGACTATCGGGGTATCATTTATTGACTTGGGCGGGTTTAATATGGTGACCGCGCTCATCATTGCCGGCGCTAAAGCGTCGCTGGTGGCGATGTTTTTTATGCACCTGCTGTATGATAGGAAAATGAACCTTGCCATCTTTCTTACTGCCATTTTGTTTCTGGTCATTTTTATTGTGTTTACCATGTTCGATACCATGAATCGGGACGACATTTACCGTATTAAATCCGGGGAGATTAATCCCCAGGGGATCATTTATAAAAATATACCGAAAAATGGACCCGAGCACCAATAAATCCGACTTATTCATCCGCCAGAGGGTCGTCGGCTGATATGAAACGTCCTCTGCTGATCATACTTTCTTTGTTCTTGTGTATGTTGGGTATTGTCTTCATTTTCACACTCATGACCCAATCGGAGCATCGCCGTTCATTGGCGCTCCCCGAATATTTTAACGCACCGGAATTTTCCTTCGACACCAGCGGCGGTGGGCGTTTCGGGGATAAAAACCTGGCGGGGAAAGTCAGTGTTGTAGATTTTATATTCACCACATGCATGGGACCCTGTCCGGTAATGAGCGGACATATGAAAGGATTGTACGATCAGTTTGAGTATGAACCGGATCTCCAACTGGTCTCTATTTCAGTGGACCCTGAGCGGGATTCTCCGGAAGCGCTTCAGGAATATGCCCGGAAGTTTGAGGTCACTGATGATCGATGGGTGTTTCTGCGGGATGATCATTTAGAAACGGTGGTAGAAGTGATCGAGTCCGGGTTTAAACTGGCGGCGGACGACCTGCCCTTCAGCCACCCCGTCCAATTGATCCTTATCGATCCCGCTGGGAAAATCCGGGGATATTACGACGGGACTGCCCCCGCTGATGTAGATTCCCTTACCAGCCATATTCACCGGCTTCTCGGGTCATGATCTCACTGCCCCGATCCTCAGATTTTGTACGATACGGATCTGCCGTCACTGTACTGATCAAACCCAGAATCACATTGCTTGTCCTCATCACAGCGTGTCTTGGATTTTATCTCGGGATGAGAAACACCGGATTGACCGGGCTTGATTTCGTCCATGGGCTCTTGCTGTTTCACCTGCTGGCGGGCACATTTCTTTCCTCCAGCGGCGTTTCGGTGTTAAATCAGGTGATGGAATGGAAATACGACGGACTCATGGACCGCACAAAGAACCGGCCCATCCCGTCCGGTGTGATCACAGTGAAAACCGGACTTGCACTGGGACTGGGATTATCCGGTGCCGGCGTCGGATATTTAATCCTGTTTACCAATCCGCTTACCGGGTTACTGTCTCTCGGTACCATTTTATTGTATACATTGATCTATACGCCCAGCAAACGAATCACCACCCTGAATACGCTCATCGGGTCTATCCCCGGTGCGCTGCCACCCGTGGGCGGCTGGGTATCGGTTACCGGGTCGGTGGATCCCCCCGCATGGATCTTATTCGGCATCCTGTTCTGCTGGCAGATACCGCATTTTCTTGCCATCGCCATTATGTACGCCGGGGATTATCGACAGGGCGGATTTAAAATGATCCCCTCCGTTTATTCCGATGGATGGCAGACCCGGTATTACATGCTGTTTTTTACGATCGCCATGTCGGGGATCAGCTTTGGATTATACCTGGTAAAGATGGCGGGACTTTTTTATGCGATCGGATCTGCGATGGCGGGTGCTGCATTTCTTGCGGTAGTATTGAAAAATCTGCATTTCAGGGAGCGAAGGAATGCCCTTGCCATCATGGTTGGCTCCATCATTTATCTCCCCGTCCTGCTGGTCATCATTCTGCTGGATACCATCATCTGACCAGTGGAATGACAGCATCAGCACAATCATCTTCAAAACCACGGGTCGTATACGGGCTGATACTTATTCCCTCAATCGTGCTGGGAGTGTTTTACCGGATGACCCTGCCCGGATCACCCGAAAGCATCAATAATCTCCCGATGGTAATGGCGACTCTGAATGCCATAAGTGCAGGGCTTCTGAGTGCTGCCTTTGTAAACATACGGCGAAAACAGGCGACCCGGCATAAACGACTCAACCTGATGGCGCTGGTGACGTCGCTACTTTTCCTCACCACATATGTGGTATATCATTATTACCAGGCAGAGCCGGTTCACTACATGGGGGATTACCGGGCTATTTATTTTTTTATTTTGTTGACACATGTCCCGTTAGCGGCGGCGATTGTCCCACTGGCAATCCTTACCGTTATCCGGGGGTTGGGCGGTTCGTTCGATAAACACCGCCGGATCGCCATGCTCACCCTTCCCCTGTGGTTGTATGTATCTGTCACCGGAGTCATCATTTACTTTATGCTCAACTTTTAATAACCCTGAAATTCAATGAAAAAAATCATCAATAAAGACCTGATGCGGATGCTGTTTATCCTGCTGATTGCCAGTGTGTTTATCACTGCGCTGAATCTGTAAGGCAACACCTTCATCTCTACTCGCCGTGAAGTGTCCGACCTTCCCGCGAACGAACCCCGGAACTGTCGTATACGGACTGCTTCTCAGCCTCTTTGCGCTACATCAATTGGGGATTTCGGCAGATATTCGGTTTCCCTTCGCCGATAACTGGTTAGACGACCTGCTGGCGCTTCCTATCCTGTTGCCCGCTATCGGGTGGGTGCGAAAAAAACGAGGGGGGTCAGATCGGGTGATCCTCCCCGGCTTGCATATTCTTTTTGCGATAGCGCTCACCGCCTTCTGGTTTGAGATAATTGCGCCGGTGGGCTTCCACCGGGGGACATCTGATCTGTGGGATGTGGCAGCCTACCTGACAGGCGCGTTAGGGGTTTGGATGTGGGGGAAGATAGATAACCGTATATCGGGTTTTCCCATTAAAAACGATTCGTAATTTCCATGATGACTGATCCTGTGCCTCAGGGATTTTCGACTCACCGAAAATCAACGATGAGGAAATTCATCTTAGGATCGTCTCAAAGAATAGTACTGTGATCTTCAAATTTTTGATTGATTGTGAAGTCAGGCAAAATTCGCAGCAAATTCGTCATGGATTTTCGATGATCTTTCAACCATTTAATAAAAGGAATCAGAGATGAGTATCATTCAAAATGTCTCAACACTTAAAATCGGATGGCTGGATGCGGGATGTCTGAAAATTGCCGTTTTTTTTATTACGCTCTTCTTTGCTAAAATCTGGTCCCCACTGTTGGGTCAGGATTGGTACTGGTACGTTGCCGGCGGGGTCATTTTTGCCATTCGCCCGTTTTGGACGACCTTTAGGTGGGTATTTAAATCCTGACCGTACACCGAAGGATAACGCCTCAATCGGCCAAAGCAATCGAACTCATCTGAGTGAGACCGGTTCGGGCTTATCCACCATATAGCCTAAAAATTTGAGTTGTGGATGAGATTCCATAGCGGATATTTTTACACCTGTCAAATCGGATATGAATGATTCTTTACTCATACAGAATTGGATATGTAATTATTAGAAACTACACGTTACACCTGACCTCTAATGGACAGCACTGCTTCGACATCCGCCGGGGTTAAACCCGCCCGTAAAATACTGGGTAGAAAAGATAAAGCCGATTTCCCCGAACTTGGTCTGTTTGATATCGATGTAAAAATCGACACAGGCGCTTATACCAGTTCCATCCACTGTCATAATATCCGGCTTGATGACTCATTACCCGATCTGCACGTATGCTTTAATCTGCTGGACCCGTCCCATGCCGGATATAACGAAAAAGAGTATATGTTGCCGGTCTATCAGATTAAAGATGTAAAAAGCTCCTCAGGTGAATCGGAACGGCGGATTTTTATAAAAACCAATATCCGGTTATTTGGCAAACGATATGAATTGGACCTTTCCCTCACAGACCGGAGTGACATGAAATATCCGGTGCTATTAGGACGGAAATTATTGAAGAAAGGTCAATTTCTGGTCAATGTAAGACGGGTCAACCGCTCATATAAACTAAAATTAAAATATGGTTCGAAAGGAGAATAGATGAAAATTGCCATTCTGTCCCGTAAACACGCATTGTATTCTACACGACGGTTATGGGAAGCCGGCAAGGACCGGGGGCATGACATCCAGGTGATTGATTACCTTCGTTGTTATATGAACATAACCTCGCATCGTCCGATGGTTGTGTATCAGGGCTCTGCGGTGCTGGGGCTGGATGCCATCATTCCGAGGATTGGCGCGTCCAAGACCTTTTACGGAACGGCGGTGGTTCGCCAGTTTGAAATGATGGGCGTTTTCCCGACCAATGAGTCTCAGGGGATTTCCCGGTCCCGGGACAAACTCCGGAGCCTTCAATTGCTTGCAAGGGCAGGTATCGGTCTGCCGGTGACCGCATTCTCCCATTATACCAAGGATATCGAAGGATTGATCGGTGTCGTCGGGGGAACGCCGCTGATCATAAAATTACTGGAAGGCACACAAGGGATTGGAGTGGTTCTAGCCGAGACCGATCAGGCGGCAAAATCCGTCATCGAAGCATTTCGCGGGTTAGATGCCAATATTCTAATCCAGGAGTACATTAAAGAAGCCGGCGGTATGGATATCCGATGTTTCATCATCGGCGGTAAAGTGGTTGCATCCATGAAACGTCAGGGGGCAGAGGGGGAATTTCGATCGAATCTGCACCGGGGGGGATATGCTGAAAAAATCCGGTTGACACCCGAAGAACGCAGTACTGCTATTCGGGCAGCCAAAACCATGGGGCTGAATGTTGCGGGTGTGGATTTACTTCGATCCAATCACGGTCCGGTGGTGGTGGAAGTCAATTCTTCACCCGGTCTGGAAGGTATCGAGAAGAGTACCGGTATTGACGTCGCCGGTAAGGTTATTGAATTTATCGAAACGTATGCTCACGATAAGAACAAGATAAAAGACAAGATTAAAGTGTAATGGCTGCAACTTCCGACACCATCACGATCAATAAAGAATCCATCGCGCCGGGAGAAACCCGGGGCGTCATTTTAAATATCGCCCGGCTGCCCACCCATACGACCATTGATTTGCCGGTGTTCGTTTATCGGTCTGATCATCGGGGACCAACCCTGCTGATCTCCGCGGGTCTTCATGGGGATGAGATCAACGGCATTGAAATCATCCGCCGGTTGATCAGAACCAAAACCATTATACCGCAGACGGGTACGGTGATCGCGATCCCGGTCGTGAATATTTATGCGTTCATCCATTATTCAAGAAATTTTCCTGAAGGAAAGGACATGAACCGGTGCTTTCCCGGAAATCCCAACGGTTCGCTTTCATCCCGCATCGCCTATGTGATGATAAATGAGATATTACCATTAATCAACTATGGTGTGGATTTCCACACGGGCGGGGCAAGTAAAGCCAACTACCCGCATCTTCGTGTGGATTTCTCGGATCCGAAAAATCTGGAACTGGCAAAAGCCTTTGCGCCACCCTTTATCGTCGATTCCCGGCCACCGGATAAATCCTTTCGAAAAGTTGCGGGATATCGCCGAAAGAATATTATGACCTTCGAAGGGGGAGAGTCCTTACGGTTTGATGAATTTACCATCAAAGAAGGAATCGAAGGTGTAGGCCGTCTGATGAATGCCCTGAATATGGGTAATCATAACGGCTCACAAGCAATCCCTCATATTTTGAAGAGCAGCCATTGGACCCGGGCAAAATTTGCAGGATTGTTCAGATCACATATTCAATTAGGGCAGCACATCAAAAAAAATCAGGCTCTGGGTACCATTACCGACCCCTATGGAGAATCCGAAGTGGACATTAAAGCGGCAGCTTCCGGTTATGTTATTGGAATTAATCATCAGTGTGTCGTGAATAAAGGGGATGCATTAATCCATGTGGGGTCGGATACTGTGATATAATCGAGCTTTCAGGATCGCTCGCCAATCTGACCGGGGAGGATATACGAATTGCGGAAGGTGCCCTGACCATGATTAGAAGGATCTGAGAAGTAGTATGATGGATACGTTTTCTAAAAAATCAAGGCAATCGAGTCATCAGGCAAATTAAGGTGCAGTCCCGCCCTGCCTGAATGAGGAGATTCGGATTGTGGGCGGGAATGAAAAGAAATCCAGACATTCCTTAGGGGCGCTCCATCCGCTTAAAATATTACGATTATTCAGAAGTAGGAGCGTATTTAATTAGGTTTGCGCACACAACAGGTCATGTTTGTTTGGCGAAATTATAAATGGCGAAATGATTTAGAATAATTATGGGGATTTGTCACGTAACGAATGGTTAAAAACCGGAATGATTCGGTCCAATATCATTATGGACGAATTTATTGTGATGCTAGACCATACATACAGAATTTTGATTATTACGGGAATTGCCTACCCGGTATCTGTAGAAGGATTCATCCTGATCAGAGTGGCTGTTTTCTCCCGATCCACCTTCCCCAGATCGGTTTTGGGTATGGATTCTACCCGTATGAAATTTTTAGGTATTTTGTAAGCTGGCAGGTTTTCTCTGCAAAATTCTGTCAAAATCTCTGACAATTGCGGGTCTGACTGCCATCCGGAGAAATCTTTGGGAGCGGTTGCATTCATCACCACTGCAACTATCAGCGTTTGACCCCACCGGATATCCGGTACGCCGAACGCACATGATTCCGATACCCAGGGATGGCGGTTGAGCACAGATTCAATCCCGGACAGGGAGATATTTTCACCCCCGGATATGATCACATCATCAATCCTGCCTTCCACAAACACAAAACCGTCCTCATCTACATAGCCGCTATCTGATGTGTGGAATTCCGTTGTTCTTTCGGGGTCACCCGAATATCCCTTCATCACCTGTCTTCCCTGAACAATAATCCGTCCGTGTTCGATTCGAATATTGACCCCGGAGAATGGCTTCCCCGATGAGTGTCGCTTCTCTGGCGCGGCATTCAGGAAAAATCCGGTTACCCCGGAACAGGTCTCCGTCATCCCGTAAGATTTTACAATTGGCAGATTCTGTTTCATGCATTGATCTGCTAAAGCGGAAGGTAAGGCGCTCCCCCCCATGACGATCGCGCGGAGGTTTTTATGAAATACATTACGATCCCCTATGTTTAAAAGGTCGTGCAACATGGCAGGGACCAGTGAAACCAAGGTGATTTCCCCGGATGCCAAATATTTACCCACCCGTTTTGCATCATATTTTTCCATGAGCGTCACGGAGAATCGCCCCAACACCGCACGGACGACGATCGATAGTCCGCCCACATGATGTAAGGGTAAACAGCACAGGTGATGGTCACTCCGGGAAAAACGGATCAGGCTGTTCCAACCGCTGTAGCTGGCCATAAAATTACCGGCGGTCAGTTCGACCGGCTTTGGCGCTCCCGCAGATCCCGAGGTAAATAAAACAGTACAGACTTCTTCAGGGTAAGATTCGTGAACATCATCCCCGGTCCCGCAAGAACCTGTCCCAGCCTGTCGATCATTAAAAGGGTAAGTGTGAATACCGGTATCTTTAAATAATTTCATATCCTGCCATTGGCTAAAAACACAATCGGCATTGACCATGTTCAGCCGGGTTAATAATTCCCTGACCGGCATGGCAAATGGCAGGGGAATGCAAACTGCGTTTAATAATTGGCAGGCGAAAAATATCTCCACTGCATCCATCGGATCCTGAGAATACATAGCAATTTTGTCATTGGCGGTTAATCCTGAGGTGATCAGCGCACGCGCCCGGCTCTGTGCGGCATAAAAAATATCTGAATTGGTGAACGTCCGGCGCGGTGTGTGGATGAAGGGCGTGTCCGGGCTTTGGGTCATCCATTGATACAGGTGGGCGATCATTTTTTTCGTTTCGGTATAGCGACCGTTCGTATGCCCAGACCGGGGTATGGGGGTAGTGCGATTCTTCCATTTTTGATATCCGGGAAAGCCGCCACATCGGATGACAATAAAAACCCTGTATCCAGTCCACAAGGTTCTGTGATCTTATTTGCCGCAGCGAGATGAAGCGTCGCCAACCGTCCCACTGCGGTTTCCAATGAAGTTGTCAATACACAGCGAAGATGATGCCTTTCCGCGAGCGATACGATGTGATGCACTTCTGAAAATCCACCCGTGACCATTGGTTTGATGATGAGCACATCGGCGGCATTCTGTTCAATGATCTGCCGGGCTGATGCGAGCGAAGTGAGGGATTCATCCAGAGCAATCGGGATGGAGGCATGCCTTTTCAGTTCGACAATTTCCATGAGATTGTCCGCCGGAAGGGGTTGCTCGATATAGTCGATAGGGTACCCCTCTAATCGGGTAAAATTCCGGATCGCTTCCTGTAAATCCCATCCGCCATTAATGTCCAGTCTGAATCTATGGTCGTGATCCGCTTTCCGGGATAACTTGTCAAGCAGCTGTAGAGCGGGGGAGATGTCCCCCTTCAATACTTTTATTTTGGTCACTCTCACGCCGTCGGGTAGAATATATCCTTTACGGAAAAGCGCGTTTACCTGTACTGATGGAGAATAATCCGGGGATAGAAAGGCTGCGAGGGGTTGTGTGGTCCATTGGGATGCCAGATCATAAATTGCGGTTTCGAGACCAAATTGTGCAGATGGTGAATTCCGGCAAATTGTGCTGATCATCGCCAGCCAGTCTTCAACAGAGGGTTCGACCCGGATAGATTCTACGTTCTGTTTCACCTGATCCAGAGATTTTTTGCAATCCACTATGGAGTCAATGCTTAATCCCGGGATCGGCGCTGATTCTCCATATCCACATTGTCCATTGCCGGTCAGTCTGAGTATAAAACCGGTACGGGATCGAATGGATCGTGACGCGGTATGAAGCGGTGAGGTGAATGGGATTGAATAAGGGAAAATATCGACGGTTTGAATGATCACAGGATCAGTCCCAAAGCCAGCAGAATGGAATAGATCAACAGTAACCGTGCGGTTTTACCGAGGGTGATATTGAGACGGGTTCCCGAATCCCGGAAAACGGAGATGATCAGGTTGACTGCCATGGGGATAGAAAACCAGGTGAGGAAGACAGCAAGGGGGAAGTTAAACTGAAAGAACAATACTCCCGATGCAACATAAGGGAACAAGACACAGATGATATATTCCCACCTGACGAAGGATTTCCCCCACCGGACTGCCAGTGTTTTTTTTCCGGTGTGGATATCCATATCTGCATCCCGAAGATTATTCACAGTGAGAATTGCGGTGGATAATCCGCCCATCGCTGCCCCGGTCAGGAGGACTTCACCCTGAATGGTGCCGGTATATAGAAAAAAGGTTCCCCCTACGGCGATGAGTCCGAAATACAGAAACACAAATACATCCCCCCAACCGTGATAACCCAGCGGATATGGACCGGCGGTATAGGCGATTCCTGCGGCAAAGGAGGTGAGGCCGATCAGGACAATGACCCACCCGCCGATGAAGGCCAGATAGGATCCTGCAAGGAGGGCGATCAGAAAAGCAACCGCCGTCCCGGTTTTCATCTGGGTGGGAGTGATAAACCCCGCCTGGGTCGCCCTGAGGGGACCCAACCGGTGTTCGGTGTCTGTCCCTTTGAGAAAATCGTGGAGATCGTTTGAAAAATTTGTACCGACCTGAATACCCAATGCGGCAACGCAGATCAGGAAGAAAATCAGCAAGTCAAATTGATGGTCGTAATATGCAAATGCCGAGCCCGCCAATACGGGAGCGATCGCAGCGGGTAAGGTCTTCGGCCGGGATGCGATGAACCAGGATAAATATGATGTCACGGTGCACTTGGGTTACAGGGTAATATATGGATCAGATAAATCACTGGATGAATTATTCACCTTAAAAATCTATGGCAGTCTCTTAAACTTTTTGAAATTGGGTTTACGTTTTTCTTTGAAAGCGTCCCGTCCTTCCTGGGCTTCTTCGGTCATGTAGAAAAGGAGAGTCGCGTCTCCGGCGAGTTGTTGAAGTCCCACCTGACCGTCGCAATCTGCATTCAGCGCAGCTTTTAAAAGGCGAATGGAGAGCGGTGATTTTTCCAGTATCTCATTGCACCACCGAATCGTTTCCGGTTCCAGGTTTTCGATGGAAACCACCGCATTTACCAGTCCCCAGTTCAGGGCGGTTTTCGCATCGATAAACCGGCAGAGATACCACATTTCACGGGCGCGTTTCTGTCCGATGATCCTGGCCATATATGAGGATCCCCATCCACCGTCGAAGGAACCCACTTTGGGACCCGTTTGGCCGAACTGAGCATTTTCAGCGGCGATAGTGAGGTCGCATATCATATGCAGAACATGTCCGCCACCTACCGCATACCCCGCAACCATGGCGATGACCGGTTTAGGTAAGAACCGGATCTGCTTCTGAACATCCAGGATATTTAAACGGGGGACGCCGTCTTTACCTATGTATCCCGCATCGCCTCTGATTTTCTGATCCCCCCCCGAACAGAAGGCATCGGGACCTTCCCCTGTCAGAATGACCACCCCAACCCCGGAATCTTCACGAACATGATCGAATGCCGTCTTTAATTCGGTAACCGTTTCAGGGCGGAACGCATTTCTTACTTCCGGGCGATTGATGGTGATCTTGGCGATCCCGGCAGCATCATTGGTACCCCGATCATATTTGATATCAGTGAATGCTATTATGGTCTCCCAGGAATATGTCATTCAATCTCCAAAATTAGTGTTTGTAAGGGGGGGCTACCAAAGTAGTCCGATTGTAAAAATGATCCCCTCATCCTTATAGTCATTAAAGGTTTTGGTATAATCCAGATTCATAAGTACCTGAAAATTATAGGTCCGGAACGCCCGAATGCCGGTGTTCAGCAGAAGCTCAAACCCGTCGTTCCGGTAATCATCCGCCACGGAATGTGTAACCCAATGAAACCCCAACCCTGCCCCGAAGTATGGACAAAAATCCTTACGGGTCGTTAAATAGTTAATGAAAATCGTACTGGCAATTCCCTCACGTGCGGCAATTTGCATCCCCACAAAGTAATCTCCCATATCCCACCCTTTTCGGTATTCGAGTGTCAAAGACCGGTCTTTTGACTCATACCCGGATGTGGGATAGAGGTAACCAAATGACAATCCGTTGAAATTGCGGGCTTCTCTGCGACGAAAATTGGCACTTTCTTCATCCTCAATAATCGAGCCTACTTCCGCAGATTCAGACAAGGATTGCCTTGTGACCACACTGGCGGCAATCCGTTTCATGATCATATCCAGGGATTCAACGGATTCTGCAGTCACATTATCCCCCAAAATCGTCCGTGATTTAACGACGTCAATCAGCATGTACTGAATGACGATCTTATTCCCCAATACACTCATGGAGCAAATTACGACCTGATCCGCTGCGACCTGATTTCCGATATCAATTGCACACCCAATGTCCGTGCATACCTCCTCCTTCAGAGCGGCGAGGATTTCAGTACGGGGGACAATTTGATCTTTTGCGAGGATGCTGATCTCCTGTAACAGGATATTTTCAGCCGTTTGAACAGAATATTTATCCAGCCCAATCGCATGAATCGGCAGGATCGCCATTCGGTCTCTGGCCAAAAGACCCGAAGTAACCAGAATAGACAGCAAAATGATCCGTTTTAGTGAATGATTATCCATGTGATATCCCTTTCAAAAAAGATTTTATTGATACTCTCCGTAAAATAAAAAATTACACATCCGGCGGTGTTCGAAACAATAGCAGAAATTTCTTTAAAATCCTATATCCGTTTGGTCGATAGAATTGTACTTCAGGTCATAAAAATGAGACATCGTATTATATAAAAATCCAGATAAAGTTGTTTACCCTGCCATTGCCGGGCTTTTATCCCTATTTGCAACATAGACTATCCCTTGGTGGAATGGGTTGGCATACTCCGGGATCAAGAAAAATATCGATTACAAAGAAGTTATAATATTCTCCACGTTTGGGGGAACTCCGGAGAAAAATTCCAGACCATATATGATCCGGGCG
>CAYPCW010000003.1:0-81821 GCA_964409335.1 uncultured bacterium | reverse complement strand
CCCTTTACGGAGACCATCCCTCAGGATGCACTGGAACAGGTACTGGTTCTGGCCGGTGAAGGGGAAGTCGCAATCCCTCATCCTGTCATTCCGGATGAATGGATCGGCAGTTTAACGGAGCTACGGGGAACTCATGGATACTGGTTTGTAATGTCCGACACCACCGGATTCATTTTTGAGCCACCTGCATTATCCAGACGCGGTGATGCCGTTCAGAACATTGCGGTACCGGATGACTGGACATTCATACCGTCTTCCAAACAGGCATTCTATTTTGTTGAAAGTATCGAACTGCGACATGGCGTTCCGTCTGATGCCGACTGGCTGGTCACTATGAATGGGGAAATGGTTACCGGCGCACGCCAATGGGGCGGAAGATGGACAGATGTCGCCGTCATGGGTAAGGATACCCAACCCGCAACAGATACATATTTTATTAAGAACGATATTCCAAAATTTTACCTGTGGAGTAACGACCGTCAGGAATTGATTCCGCTGACAGGACAAATCACCGGCTGGTCTGACCTGGGGGTTTCAATCATACCCAAATTATCGGAAGGTCCCATGATCCCCAACCACTTTGCGATTCATCCGGCGTACCCAAATCCGTTTAACCCCAACACTCAACTGAAGTATGAACTCCCGGTGGATTCCTATGTGAAGATCACCGTGTATGATATGCTGGGTCGTGAGGTGACTCAACTGAGGGACGGCGTCGTTGGCTCCGGTTATCATTCGGCGGTATGGCATGCAGAGAATGTTTCGTCAGGGATGTACGTCATTGTTTTTCAGGCGATCCCGAATGAACCGGGAAGCTTCAGAACTTTCGTTCAAAAACAAAAGGTGATGGTGCTGAAGTAATGAAAGATCAGAAATTGCCGGGATGCTCCTGTGTAATCCCTGATCCGGACGGGAATTTAATACTTAAAGGCTACCCGTAATTCAGGACTACAGAAAACTAATTTTTAATGCAGCCCCACGAAGATTGTGTTTCGGTAGAGAGTTCGGGGAGGACCAACATCGGGATGAGGTTGATCCGGTTTTAAAAGTCCGATAGGAAGGTGCAATACTTTCAGATAAATACAAATTTATCGACTATAAGTGAAAAAAGGACATGCCTGGGGAATGGACAAGAGTATGGGTAGAAAATTGATCAGCCATTCACACCTCACCATTTACCATACATGGGATTGGAAATCACGAACCATGAATGTCCAAAGTCAGGGTCGTTCTTTTCAGCGGGAAAATCACCCATAGCATCACCGAACCACGCCGCGACTATAAATGCTCCGGCATCTTTCATTCTTCCCGTACCAGTAAATACTTCTTCCCGCCGGACGGGTTTTTTATCGGCAGAATCCCTGGCAAGCAGATAAATATCCGCCGGATCGAACAACTCCAGAACCTTCATATTTTCAATGGTTACTCCGGTTCTGACCGCCATACGGTTGCTGATAAAAATCAACCGGATATTCTTCAGAGTGCGAACACTATCGATAAATGCTTTTGCACCGGGAACGACCCCGGCTTCTGCCCGATTTACCCAATCTGCCCAGGTTTCCATCGTGAAGTGTTCGTTTTTAATGAAATTTTCGACTTCATACTGAGAATTATCCAGTACGGTTTCGTCAAGGTCCATTACAATTGCCGTGGGTATGGTTGATGAACGAAGGTCACTTTTGAGGGATTCCCACGCCATTTGGTAGGTCTGGCGGCAGAGGGCAGCATACTCCTGGGATTCACGTACCCAGCGGATGTCATTTGGCAGCTTGGTTTGACCGAAGAGCAGGGCGGAACACAGAAAAATAATTATATACCGGATCATCGGCCAATCTCCATCGAAAAGGTTGCCATCACGTCAAACCGGGTCTCCTGAACCGTATCGAGGTCGGGTCTGACGTCGCCACCGACAGTATACAGATCCGGGTAATTGTAATTGTTATAAGAGTATCGGCCGGAAAGATCAAGAGTCAGCCTGCCGATTTGTTTGCCGGTTCCCACTGTAAAAGCAGTCTCGGGTGGAATAGACGGAATCGGTGATTCATTAAATTCGTATCCTGCACGGACCGGCATTTTTCCGCTTGCCAGATATTCGAATCCCACACTCCACGATTGGGTATCTTTATAGATATTTTCGTTATTATCGGAGTACGGACGATATTCGAATTCCAGGATGAATTCCATGGGAACAACTGCCCGGGGTTTAAAAGAAATACCAACAGTAGTTCGCGCGGGCAGGGTTATGTTGGAGGCATTAATACCATTCAAATAATAGCCATTCAGGTAAGCGGTCAGTTCCGGAGATAAACCCGAAGGCTCAAAAGTAATCAGGCTGTCTGGCAGTGATTTCACGATGTCAACCGATGTTTCATATGCACCGGACAGGGTCACCCCGTTGCTGAAACCCACATTTCCGGCAAGGGTGGTAAATGATCCAGATGATGTGTGAAGTTCCAAATTAAAAGGATCAATTCCCGAAAGATTTGTACCGGATTCCTGAATTACCTGAACCGTTTGCGAGAGTGAAAACGATGCGGGTTGGATCATATTTATACTTATACCCCCATGGATAACCATGGCGGGATTGATTCGGTATGCAAATCCGGTTCCCAGGATCATGATGTCAATCTTGCCGGTAGAATTCAGGGTATGATATCCGATAAGCGGGTCTTTATTCCCGATGATACCATCATCAAGAGAAAGACCTGCGCGAACCTCCTCGGTATACCGGTAATGAAACAAGGATAGCGGGGTATATTGCAATCCAACCCCAAATGAAATATCCGTCAGGGTAAATCCCTGTCCGATGGAGAGCGAGCCATACCCGGTTTGATCCCGGTTGACCACGTATACGCCAGTCTCAAGAAAATCCCCGAACATATCTTTCATAGGCATGCTTCTTTGTTCAAGAAGGGACTTCCCGCTGATGGAAAAATGAACGGAAAACCCGGAATCCAGATAAGACAGCATCGCGGGATTTGAACGGGTGAGCGTCGCCGGGTGGTCGCTCGTCAGCCGGTGATTCCCTAAAGCTGCATCCCTGGCGGATCCACTAAAGTATTCATCGCCCATGATCGTATTGAAAAATGATTGGCTGAACGCTACGGTTATAAATAATATGCCAATCAACAATGTTGTGAGTGTGGTCAATGTTTTATATTGCATAGTCAAGTTGTACCCTAAAATCTGTGGATTGATGAATTACTGTGGGATTGGATATCCATTGCCCCGTACTGATCTGTCCTTCGGTTATCCGTGTGAAGGGTTGATCGTGAGTATATGAAAATTTAAATTTGACGGATAAAGTAGGAGTAGGATGATTTGTGAATGCAATCCAGTGATGAAGAGCCCCGGATTCCGAATTGAATATTCTGAAGTCAGTATCTTCGAAGTTCCACAGGAACCCTTTAATTAAAAGACTGCCGCCGCTGATTTTCATAAATTTATCAAAATTATGGGTGATGCTGAATCCAATGGTTTCATCGGGAGCATTTACGTTTCCGACAGTCACATCAGCACCGGGGACAATCCCGTTGTCGGTGAGCCGGGGTCGGGGTGAAAATGTAGTATGCCCGAAGGAGTAAAGCAGTTCAGCCTGGTCAAATCCGGACATTCGTAATCGGATGCGTATCCGGGTTTCTCTCGAATCAAAGGGGCTGGGATGTCCCACGTCCATGCTCCCCCGTGCCTGCCATTTCTGACGGATATTTACACGGTAGTTAAATGCGGGTCGCCAGTCGATGGTGGCAACCGTCCGGAAATACCGGGCGTCATCGGCAGCCCGTGTCCAGGTATCCCAATTAAATGTCCCCACAAAATCACGGTGAAACTGGTACCGACCGGATAAAAACGTTCCCTTCTCGGACTGAGGTTGAGGATTACCGGAATACAGGTAACTGTAGACCGGATCTTCCAGCCAGAACGAATCCTCAAAAATCGTCGTCTTAAACCGTTGATAATTTGAGAATGACCTTTGATAAGGGTTATCAAATCCCAGTTCATAGTCCCGATATAATGCTAAAAAATTGAAATTATTGAACTGGGCAAAGGCGCTCAACACCAACGCATGGGGTTCATCCCCCAGGTGAAAAAATTTATGGTCTGAAATGAACTCGCCGTACTCCCCCTGGAAGACCATATTTGAGATCACGGACGAAAAGTCCACTCCGATCAATCTCCTGAATGATTTTGCCCGACCCCACAGGGGTGATGTTCCGCTGGAGGCATACATAGCGGCGATCTCGGGATCCGCCGTATTGGTAAGATAAGTCAGGTAAAAGGCGTCACCGGAATAATCGTCATAATCTGTGGATGGATCGAATTCCGGTTCAAGGTCGTCCTGCCCGCCGGTGATGGAGTTGATGATCTGGGGATCCAGTACGCGATCGTACAAACTTTCGTAAAAGGTAAATCCCACATAAGTGCCGATCAACGGTGCAACCCGGATGTTCCATCCCCATGTGGCTTCGTTCACTGCATCGGTGAGGGGTTCGTAGATTTTAGTGGTGCTCTGCCACGTGTCCAGTTCATCGGCAAAATTAAGACTGTCAGCCGGGGAGGCAAAATGAGCCGGGCGGACGGGCGGAGGCGTACCATCTACTCCCCAGGGAAGTCTGGGTTGCATCACCAAAAGGGATGAGAAAGATTGATCCGCATTGATGATGGCATCCCGGGAATGATAAGAGGCAAATACAGCAAGTCTGCCAATGGGATTCGATATCTGTATGGCCAGCCCGTCCATCACATACTGACTTGAACGGGTATTATCCGGATAAATGCCATCGGATCGTTTTGAGAATCCATAGCCTGTACGACGGGGAGAAAAATAATCTGAAGTTTCCATGACGACACCCTGTCCGAAAGTGGCAGTGAAATTACCCAGGATCAACCGGTCTAACCGGGCAAACCCCAGATTATAATTCTCAATGGAAAGATACCGTTTTTCCGTGAAAATCCCCCGGGGATTTCCCATATTTTTCAAAAAAACGTGTCCCGCATTCAGATGTCTGCCCCAGCTCAGCGCCAACCGGCGGAATATTTCAGGTCTGGAAATGTCGTTGAACTGACTGATGTTTCCCTCGTCATCCGGATTTGTGGTCACCGGAACGGTCCGGATCAATTGGGTAAGGCGTGCATGAAACCGGGGTTTGGCTTCCTGACCATCGGTAAACCGGACAAAATCACGAAGATTTCGGTATCCATAGTAGCTGATCCCCGGGGCGTTCTGAAGTTCAAATGTTCCGTAAATAGTTCCGCGTTTTTGTTGCTTCAAGACGGCGGCTGCATCAACGGGGCTGATATTCGGCAATGCCATCAGATCGTCATAATTCATTTTGTTAATATTCATGGGATCAAAAAACCGGTCAAGCCACAGTTCGGAGAGTCCTTCGCTGTTTCCCTCCGCAGCCATCCACTGCTCCAGTTTATAGGCGGACCGTTCCATCCCTGCGGCAAAATCTGAAATTTCGGGGGGTTCAACCGAGATCAGGGGTTTCAATTTTTGGATCGTTTGGGGGTCGATTGATTCGATTTCCAGCAAGTCATAGATCGTATCAAAATATCCCCGCGTCTGAAGATAAAACAAAATATCATCCTGCTGCCGGCTGGTCAGGGGCAAAGCGCTCAACTGCTCTCCGGTGGCGGTGTTGAGGTTCATCGTGGCGAAGATCATCCCGGACATCAGGTAAACGGTCACCCCCAAAATGAACCATTTTTGAACGGCAGATTTCACAGGATCACATACCCCAGACTGATCTGCTGGACAACGGGAAGTACCGGGTGCGTAATCAGCGCATAATCCAGTTTAAAGTAATGGTAATTGAACCCAAATCCTGCCCCCATACGGTTGGGATTGGACTGTACTCCGACTCTGATGGTCACGATATCAGAAAGCTGGTATTCTATCCCTCCCTTTATTTGTTTATCCGCACCCAGCAACCGGTCAAATATGAGGGACGTCGTCAATCCTTTATAGGGCAGATAAGCTGCGCCAATCGTCATTCGCTGGGGCAGATACTGTGCTGAATTTCCATCTCCGATACTGGGTGAATTGATATTTTTCAACCAGGCGCCAACCCGGTGCTTATCCCGCAATACCGCAAGAAAACCGATATCGACACCGGCAGAATTCCCTGAGGCGGAGGGGAACCCCTCTGATCCGTTACCGGATATCCCTGCGCTTCTGCCGAGAGACCAATGATACAGGTGCAGTGTATACCCCAGCATCAATTGGGAATTTTGATCTTTCTGCAGATAAAAGCCATTGGAAATACCCAGATCGGTTTCATCGGAAAGTGTTGTAGAGCCGGCACTGACTTTAGATTGCTGAAAGGAAAATCCGGCGGTTCCAAATTGTCGGACCGGGTAGGTGGCGGCAAAATAATTGAAGGGCACGCCAATGACATGGGATGATCCTGTTTCCAGGGTAATATTGCTGATTTCCGCAAGTGCCGCCGGATTGTGAAAAATACTCTCCACACTTCCGGGATTTCCAACAACAGCGCCGGTAATCGCCATACTGCGGGCGCCGGTGTACGCATGATCCGTTGCCACCTGTGACCGGGTAAAAGAAAGCAGAACAAGGGATGCCATGATTAGGTTTTTCTTTAGAATTTTACTCCTACTACGATGGGTGCGCTGTCCATGGATGTCTTCCCGGTTGAAAAATTATTTGTCTCAATATTCATGAAATAAGTTCCCGGAGGAACGATCTGCCCCAAATGGTCTCGTCCGTTCCAGTCCGAATTATCCTGCTGCCGAAGGACGGTACCGGACTGTTCATAGTACCGGTCAACCAGAGAGGTGACAAACCTACCGGACAGATCGAATATTCTGATGACGACCCGGGAATTGGATGGAAAAGAATAGGTAAAATCCAGACGCTCCCCCAGGGAAGGAATGATCACAAAGGGAGCGGGTTCAATTTTGGCATCAATCACCTCTTCACCAACAAATTCACCTTCAGGATGATATACCGAATATTGCAAAATATCGTTTGGGGTCAGGATTTCTAATTGCCACCCGTTGTAAAAATCCAATACACCGCTGGCCTGGATCACATACTGCGATGAGTTGTACGGGTCGATCATGGGACCGATGATTGATGAGGCGACATCCCAGTCCCAAATAGTCAGGGATAACCGATATCCATCGGAATCCTCCACGGTGATGACCTGAGGTCCGTTGCTGGGGCGGATATCTGCGAATTCGACCACCAAACCCTGAATGATGATCGTCGCACCCGTAGCAAACATTCCGTCTAAAATATCCGAAATGGAAGTAATTTGATTCCGATTGTAAACAATATTCCATGCCAACATAAAATCTTCGCTGGTTTCATCGTGACCGGTGATCCCATTCCCTCCGGAGGTAACGGATTCGTATTCGTTGTTTGACGGTCTGAAATAGACTTTATTGTCACTGATTCCCGGCATGATCACCTGGTTTTCGACCGGGGTATCAGCCTGATAACCCGGTAATGTTGTCTTATCTACTGCAAAGCTATTATTCCCCCAAAGAAAATAATCCACATCTTTCACCGTCGGAGAACTTCCATCCCAGTAGAAAAGAATAAGAACCTCCGGATTTTGCAGAATATCAAAATTGGGATTGGCAGGCTTTGTGGTTTGCCCATCCACGGCGTTTAACATATCCTCAATTAAGCTCAAATCGGGCATGTCCTCGTAATAATTGTAAAAAAAAGCATCGTCATGCAGACCCAGAACCAGATCCGATCCGGCGCTGATCGTAACGTCCGGGAAGCGGGCAATAAAATCGAGGGGAGTTCCGCTCCAGAAATCCACGCCGGATGGGAGATTGTAATAAAACTTTGAAGTAGAATTATTAATTGCATCTGTGAGGTAATAATTGCTCAAAGATACATCCTGATATGTGGGATTATGGATCACCACCATCTCTGAAGATATGGGAGCGAGAGCGATCTGTTTAAAGATCAGGTGATCTGCCGTCTCACCCAATAATAGAACAGGGAGGGTGAAAATAAGTATGAGTTGGTTTAATTGAATTTTCATGGCGCAAATTTACCCTTTATTTCGTGATTGGGACTATGACCGTTTTTCTGAAAGGTACCTGCATTTCAAGCGATATCAGGATGTGAATGGAATAATAATATATTCTTTATCGGATATGTCCGGAGAGCGGAAACTCCCCGGACAATTTAGGGTTTTGATCTTTATTTCACCAATGCGATCTTCTGCATGGCCGTCAGATCCCCTGCTTCCATTCTCACCAGATAAATGCCGGAAGCATACCCGGTGGCATCCCACACAACGGAATGATATCCCGCATCAATCTGATTGTCCATCAGCGTATCCATCAACCGTCCTGACAGATCATAGATAAAAACTTTTACCTGGTTTGATTCCGGAAGCTGGAATTGAATGGTTGTCGTCGGATTAAAGGGATTGGGAAAATTATCCAGCAACTTGAACTTATTTACGATCACAGGCTTCAGATAATCCGAACGGGATACGACGGTGACTTCATCGATGGTAAATTCTCCCGTATAGGTGAAAATTTCCGAATCCGGATGAAGCACGATCAGGCGGGTGTTGTCAATATCGCTGTTTTGATCGGACAAATAACAGTGATCTGTGAGATTCAATGAAAATTTTGGATCATGAGACAGAGTCATCTGGATTCCCCCGATAAATCCGTCACTGGTCATCCAGACAGAATGATCTCCGATAAAAATAGACACTTTTTTAGCATCGGTTTGACGTATGGTGGGATTAAGGATCATATCCACCAGATTAACGATATCCAACACATCGACAGTGCCGGAATCATCCATATCCGCATGGCAGATCACATCGGGTGGGAGAATAGTATTTCCAAGCACATGAGAGACAACTGCAACGATATCCAGCACATCAAGAGCGCCGTCGCTGGTCACATCTCCATTGGCTGTGCATCCGCTCCCGGAGGGAACGACATCGGATTCCCACCGTGGATTGATCCCAAATGCGTCGAATGAATAGTCCACTGCGCCGGTAATGGAATCGAAAGCCATCCCCAGAGTTGGATTTGGGAATTGGAAAATACCATCGTCAATCTGTACCGCACCACTGCCATCATCGACATACCATTCCGAATGGGTATCCGGTTCGGCAGTGACGGTCACATTTTCAACCCGAACCAGCACACCCTCGTACATTTCCGAGTTCACATCATTGGTTGATACGGATGAAGCCGCAGGAATTTCATTGTCTGATGACTGAATTACGACGGATGTGACATCTGAAATTTCGGTAAATCCGTAATATTCGCTTACCGTCCCGGAAACAGTTACCCAGTCGCCCCCGGTAACGATCGCATCGTAATTGAAAACAAATACGCCATGCCATGCGCCGCCTTCAGGATCGGTTATGAAGAACCGGTTGGCATTCCCGGATGAATAATAATTTGCAGCAGACACAATACCCGATACCGTCACCGGCTGCCCATCCAACAGCGACGGATATGTCCCGTCCCCCGGAACTGTGGTATATTGAATATCATATACAGAGGTCGTAACAATCTGTACGCCCAGATCATCCATAGACCGGGGGAGGATGGCATATTCACTATAGCTGTAATCAACTACCCCAATGATATAATCGATGGTTTCTCCCAAAGTGGGAGAGTAGGGTGTCCCCGCAAATACATTATCATCGATCTGGCAGGACACGCCACTGGCGTCCTGGACAAACCATTCGCCATAGGTGCTGGCTTCTGAAGTCACAGTTACATCACTGACTCTGACCAGCACACCTTCCAGGCGTTCACCGGTTTCGGAACAACCGTTTCCCAGTTCTGCAGTCGTGATATCAATCGGCTGAAGGGTATTCCCGGTAGATTGGGTAACAAACCCCGCAACACCCGACAACTCTGTGAAACCATAATATTCATCCACCTGTGCGGCCAGAATCATTTCATCCCCAATCTGAGGATCAACGGTTGCATCATAGACATAAACCCCTGACCATTCATCTCCGGCAGGGTCCTGTATGAAAAAGTAGTGTGAAGTTCCCCAGGTGACGCCGGTCACTACGCCGGAAACGATCACATAGTCATCGAACCCGACGCTCACATAAGGCGAGGGGAAGCAATCATTACCACTGCCAGCCCCGGTCGTATATTGAATATCGTAAATGGATATATTGCCTGAATAAACCATGACCGTGATACCATCTGTTGCCATTGAGCCCAATTCATCAATTGCCGTGAGGGAAAATCCTAACACTCCTTCTGTGGCCGGCGCAGTGAATGTCACCACCGGTTCTTCGTAATCGCTGAGAACAATGTTTTCACCGGTGGTCTGCTCCCAGATATATCCGACGATGGCGCCGTCCGGATCATAACTGCCGGTGGCATCCAAAGTCACCAGTACACCGGGGGAAACCACCTGGTCGCCGCCGCCGTCTGCCACCGGAAACTGATTTCCTCCGGTTTCTTCGAAGTCACTGATAAACCGGGGCAGAAGCTGGTATCCCGAGTCATAGGGTGCGCTGATGTCATATTGACCACCGACGCCGGTGACATTAACAGGCCATATGGGCTCGGGCGAACCATCGATTTCCGTATCCCCGTCTATTCGCATAATGACGGTACTGGATCCGTTATCGGTGATCGTGAGGTTGACGGACGTTCCTTCCGGCGGCCAAACCCCCGAACTTAGAAATACATTTTCAATGGTGATCAAAATGCTTTCATAGGCTTCTCCGTTATTGGCAAGGTCCGACACGGTGATCACCTGTGGAGCCGGCAAATCCGTAATACCCAGCAGGGTGACCTGATCGGGAGTGTTGACCACTACTTCAAATTTCCCGTTATATTCATCTGTGGTTCCGCTGACGACGATCTCATCCCCGACCAGCAATCCCAGATCCATCGAGGGGGCGAAGAGAATAATCCCGCCGGAGTCATCCTGAACGGCATATTCTCCCTGCACGCTGCCCTGAAAACTGGGTGTGGTTACCACTCCCTGAATGGTCACACACTGTCCGATACCCAGTGCCCGTGCATCGGAAATTGAAATCACGCCGGAAGAACAAATAGTAATCGTAACATCATCCATGTCGGTTGCGGCCTGATCATCATAAACGGTGAGTTGAAAGGTGAGACTTCCCCCTGCGGGGGCTGTGAAATAGGCAAGTTCGGATTCAGCGTCCATCACTGTGATACTTTCACCGGCGATCTGCTCCCAAATATAGTAAACAATACTGCCGTCGGGGTCATAACTCGCTGATCCGTCGAGATAAACGGTTTCTCCGGACCCGGCGGTAAAATCTGCGCCGGCACTGGCGACAGGGGGTAAATTAAATTCACCGGTAAAACTCTGACTGGCGTTTATGTTACCCGGTGTAATCGCCGTCACCAGCCAGGGCATCTCATCCAGTCCCACTCTGCCTAGGGATTCATTTTCACCGGATTCCGGGAATGTGTCGGAACCATCAGCGGCGACCTCCATGGGGTATCCCTCAGAATCATTCATTGACCCTTCATAACAGACAGCGTCCACGATATTTCCCCCGACGCGGAGTTCAATCCCGTCGGGAGCTCCGTTCTGGATGGCGTTGGAAGCCGGAAATCCATTCGAAAAATCCACATTCGGGACCAGGGTACTGCCAACGACATAAAATCCATATCCGTCAACTTCATCTGTTAAAACGATCGCCCCGAGATCGTAGGAGGCATAGGCCGATCCATTATTCCCATTTATAAACGTGAGGACAACCTGATTGTAGGTCCCCGCCGGTCCCGCAAGTTCAACAAATTCTGCCGTATCGGTACCCGGTTGGTCATAGTCAATTTCATTAATAAATAATTGACTAAATGTAAGTGAAAAGGAAAATAAAAGTACGGATAATGTTCTTTTCATATTTGCTCCTTAAAAGATGAATTAATTGAATAAAATTTTTGTTTTTGGATAAGAAATTTACGGTAAAGACATTGTGAATCCGAAACGAATCGCCGGTCTGTCGGTGAAGAAAATAAAATGATCATGGATGTAGCATCTGATCAAAAATTCTCAAACCGGCGATGCAATTTATATTCAGATTGATTTTCCGGTTTCGTCTTAATTTCCTGCCTCAATTAAGCAAAGATTTAAATGAATACACATAAAATTATCCTCACTATGCTTTTTTGTCTGAATATCATTTCAGCAAAAAAATCAGAATCATTTTACATAAATCTAGTCACGACGAACGACCTGCACGGCGTCCTCGCCGAACAGACCGCCGGGTTTATGAATCCGGAATACCCACCGGACCTTGTGGGGGTGTCCGGTCTGTATCAGTATCTCAATGATCTCCGTCCCCGGTTGGAAAAGGACGGGGAAGGATTGATCATTTTGGATGGCGGGAATTTTTTTCAGGGCAATCCTATGGGATTGGCAGACAGTGGAAAAACAGTCGTAAAGTGGATGAATCAGATTGGCTATGACGCCCTAACCCCCGGCGCCGACGACTTCATCCTCGGTGCACCTGCCCTATATGAATGTGCAAAAATGGCGAATTTCCCTTTTTTAGGGGCGAATCTGGATTGCTCCGATTGCCCTTTTTCAGATGGAACCATCAGGCCGTACATCATCAAAACCGTAAAGGGTATCCGGGTGGGGATCCTGGGTATTATCACATCAGAACTGGAATATCTCTCATCGGCGGAAAATCTATCAGACATTCATATCGGCCATGAAGTTGATGCGCTAAAAAAATGGATTTCCATCATGAAAACAGAAGGCGCCGAGGTGATCCTCGTTCTCGCGACAAATGGGGTTCCCTATGACCGGGAGGATGCGTATGGTGATTTTGTGGATAGTCTCGCCATCGGGAAAGAACTTGAGGGCGAATTCCTGAATGCCTTGCAAATGGGACGGTATGCGCAAGGTGTAGATGTGATTGTGGCGGGCGGAGTCAGTAAAGGATACCCACTGCCATGGTATGACCCCAGCAGCCATGTGTATATCATTCAAAATTATGGCGGAGGAACCGAGTTCGGACATATCCGGCTGAAAATCGACAGGTCAACCCATATGTTTACCGGTTATGAAACGGTAGTTGACGGCCGGGTTTCACAGACCCTCCTGGCCGATGATTTTTCTGTGGATCCGGTTATGCATGACTGGATTGAAACCCAAAATATAGCGGCATTATCGAGGATATACAAACACCCGGATTGGTATAAAATCCCCCAAAAACGGACCGGAACTGAAATGCTTCCGGGGACAAATTTCCCCTTTGATGAATACACAATTCCATCGTTGAACGACCCCGGCAAACTGGATGTGGTAACCTGGAACTGCGAAATGTTTCCCGCCAATGGGGATACCACCATCCATATGCTATCGGAAATCGTCCATGATCTGAACGCAGACCTGATCAGCTTTCAGGAAATCAAATATCCGGGATGGTTTAGTCAATTGATGGCCTACCTGCCGGAATATGATTACATCATTTCAAAAGCATCCTCTTATATGAATCAGGCTATCGTGTTCAGACGGGATCAATTCCGGCTGGTCCGGCAGATCGAACCCTTTGCTGAAAACGACTATAATTTTGCAGGACGTCCGCCGCTCCGGGGGGATTTCATGTATTTCACCAACGAAAGCGAAGTACCTCTATCCGTGATAAACCTCCACATGAAATGTTGCGATTCCGGATTGATCCGGCGTCAGAATGCCGCGAAAATGTTATGGGCATACCTGAATGACGAAATGAATTCCGGTTACGCCAACTTTATCGTCATGGGGGATTGGAATGACGATCTGAAAGATGCAGAAAATGCCCATTGTTTTACCCCATTCCTGAATGATGACCGATTTTATTTTCCTACCTGGGAGATCACCTATGATAAGGCTCAGGCGTCCTACCCTAAAAAACCCTATGTCAGCTTTTTAGATCATATCCTGGTTTCACGATCGTTGTTACCTGAACAGAAGCCATTCACCGTACGAACACTCATGGTAGAAGATTATGTGGGTGGCTATGACGTGTTTGACGATAATTTGTCCGATCACCGGCCCGTCTATCTCCAGTTTTCGGTTCCGGCAGCCGGAGATTTACAGAACCGGTAATAATCACCGGTCTGAAGGTGCTGATAATTTTATGAAAAGCATAAAGTCCTTTTTTCAGGCGATGATCTTCGGAATGTCTGTCACGGCTGTCTTCGCCCAGGAGTGTCCGCCATCCGATACCCTCGCGGTAATCCCCGCCCAAAATCTCTGGCAAATGCCCTTTATAAATAATTGGCAGGGACTGGAACTGATGACCTGGAACGTGAAAGAATTCCCTCAAACCGGCAATACGATTTCATACATTAACGAGATTATCAGTGACATGCAGCCGGATATTATCGTATTTCAGGAAATCACGGATCTGGTTCAGTTCCAGGCGCTGGCTGACAGTCTGTCTGCATATACGTTTACCCACACAGACTATGATGGATTTACCAATCTGAATCTCGGTATCGCCCTGAAAAGTGACAGTGTTGTTATTTTAGGCCAGGAAATATTATTCAGCGGTTACGGCTATGAATTTGCGTGGCGATATCCGCTAAAGGTCGATTTGCAATGGCAATGCGGGTCGTCGGCATTGAACTTCTGGTTGATTGTTGTCCATTTAAAATGTTGTGGTGACGGTTTTAACCGGCGGTTGGTTTCTGCCGGAGTGCTGCACAATCACATCTTGAATGAAATGTCGTCCGGCGGGCAGCAGAATATCGTCATCGCCGGTGATTTCAATGACGAGCCGGATGATCCTGAAGGCAGCAATTCCCTGTGGCCCCTCGTAAACGATACGGCCAATATGATGTTTACAACCCTCGCCATTATCAATGACCCGGCACAACAGTCCTATCCATGGTACTCACCACCAAGTTTTTTGGATCATATTTTGATCTCTTCAGGATTATTCGATGAAAATACTTCCGCAACCATTCAGACAATCAGACCGGACGACTACATGGGAACTTCCGTCTATTATCAGAATGTGTCTGATCACCGGCCGGTGGTCTGGAGATCACCGCTGCAACCCGCAGATATTCCCACCGGATTGGTGATCAATGAGATCATGAATAATCCTGCTGCCGTATCCGATACCTACGGCGAATGGTTTGAGTTGACGAACATCGGCGCAGAGACGATCCTGATTGACGGTCTTGTTATCAGGGATGCCAATACGGATTTTCATACCATTCAGTCCGGGGGCAGTCTTATCCTTGCACCGGGTGCATTTATCGTACTGGGCAGAAATGGCGATCCTGCGCTGAATGGTGGAATTGCCCTTGATTATGTGTACACCAATATCAATCTGAATAATACCTGGGACGGGATCACCATTCAACATCCGTCAGGGATTGTTATTGATGAGGTGTATTACGATAACGGCGCCACATTCCCCAATACCAGCGGAGCAAGCATGATGCTCACCGATCCCCTGGCTGACAACGGTCTGGGGTCAAACTGGGTCGCATCGGACCAGTTGATGCTGGATGGAGATTTCGGCACACCCGGTACCGAAAACCATTTCTCGGGCTGCGATCCCACCGGTGATGTAAATGGAGATGGCGTAGATGATGTTCTTGATCTGGTCGCCATCGTCGGATATATCCTGGGTAGCGTTTCATTTGATGAAGATCAACATTGTGCTGCGGATATGAATGGCGACGATGTTATTGACGTTTCCGATTTGGTTATTCTCGTGAATGTGATCCTGCAACCCTGATCAATGAAATGGTGAACATTCCCCAAAACCCTGAATTGTTTCTATGTAAAAAGGAGTCATTTTGAAGAAATACATTTTTTCCCTGTCCCTGTTTCTCGTGGCGCTGAGTGGCATCTTCGCACAACGTGAACAGCCTTACCCGCCCCTCTATTTAATTTCCATCCCCACCGCAGGCACACTTCCCAAAGGGACGTTTACCTCGGAATTTCTGCTCCAGAAAAATGGAGGGATACTACCTAAAATCGAGGTCGGACTCACTCATCATTTTATGATCGGCATGTCCTACGGTGTTCAAAAGTTTATCGGTGACCAGAAAATGTCTGTCAATAAAACCTATCCTGAAGTGCAAATCAAATACCGCGCATATGAAGAGACCAATCAATGGCCGGCTGTGGTAGTGGGTCTGGATACCCAGGGCAGGGGAGAATATCATGAGTTTTCGGTGGATGGGGATAATACGTCAACACTGATAGAGAGATATGGGCGAAAAGCACTGGGCGCCTTCATCGTCGCCAGTAAAAACTGGAATGCGCTGGGGAATCTGGGCTTTCATGTGGGGATCAGTAAAAATCTTACCGAAAATAAGGATGGTGACAAAGATCCTGATTTTTTCTTTGGATTCGACAAAGAACTGAACCGAAGTTTTTCCCTTCTACTGGAATATGACGCCGCATTTAACGATAATGAGTACAGCCTTGATAATATCGGTGACCTGAGCCAGATCACATTCGGTAAAGGCAGGGGCTTTCTGAATGCCGGACTTCGCTGGGCTGTGACACCTAACCTGATGCTGGAATTAGATTATAATGATATTGGGCTGAACAATAATTCTGCAAAATATGCCAACCGGGAAGTCAAAATCATTTACTCCGAATCCTTTTAAATAAAGCACAATAAGGCTCGCTATTCCTTGTCACAAACTCAAACAGATAAAACCATGGCGTCGTGCAGACCTCCCCCATATTTTTATCTCTTTGAAATTTAATAAAATCAGTTAACGCCGTTATATAAGGTAATATTTACATGAAAATTCATCAGTTTTTACTTTTTTTCCTTGCGGTCCTGATCGTTGGATGCATTCCGTTAAAACCCAAACCGGCTGAAATTCCTTATCAAACCGTTGATGGGGATCCGTTAAGTGGAAGGATATACACCCTCGAAAACGGACTTACCGTTTTCATGACCGTCAATAAGGACGAACCCAGAATTCAAACCCTGATCGGCGTCAAAGCGGGACATAAGAATGATCCGCCGGATGCCACCGGCTTGGCTCACTACCTTGAACACATGCTATTTAAAGGAACCGACAAATTCGGAACGGCCGACTGGGAGAAAGAGAGTGCTGAGATCGATAAGATAATTGCACTATATGATAAACATTATGTCACTACCGATTCCCTTGAACGAAAGCAGATATATCACCAGATTGATAGTATTTCCACAGTCGCTGCAAAATATGCGATTCCCAATGAGTATACGAAAATGGTCACCTCCATGGGAGCAAAAGGGACGAATGCCTATACCTGGGTGGAGCAGACGGTGTATATCAACGATATTCCTGCAAACCAGATCAACAACTGGCTGAAACTTGAAGCAGAGCGGTATCGTCATCCGGTGATGCGGTTATTCCACACGGAACTGGAAACCGTATATGAAGAGAAGAATCGGGGGCTGGATAACGACAATAACAAAGTGGATGAAGCATTAAGTGCAGAACTCTTCAAAAAACATCCCTACGGTACTCAGACCACCATTGGCAGTATCGAGCATTTAAAGAATCCGTCGCTCAGCACAGTGATCCATTATTACGACACCTATTATGTTCCCACTAACATGGTCATTAGTTTATCCGGTGATTTGAACCCGGATGAAGTCATTCAAATGATCCGGGACACCTGGGGTAAATTGCCATCCAGACCTGTTCCGGAATTCATACCCCCCAAAGAAGATCCCATTACCCAGCCTGTTATTGGCGAAGTCGTGGGACCCGATGCAGAAAGTGTGACCATCGGTTTCCGGTTCGGGGGAGCAGGTTCACCGGATGAAGATTTGCTTGCAGTTACGTCAAAAATTATTGCAAACCAGACCGCAGGGCTGATTGATCTGAATTTGAACCAGGAGCAAAAGGTGCTGGGCGCTTTTGCCTTTCCCCAAATTTTTAAGGATTACAGTGTGTATACCCTGGTTGGCCGTCCACGGGAAGGGCAATCGCTTGAGGAAGTCAAAGATCTCCTTTTGTATCAGCTGGAATTGCTCAAAAAAGGGGAGTTCCCCGACTGGCTTTTGGATGCGGTTCGGAATGATTTGAAACTAAAGGAATTGAAAGGGTATGAAAATAACTGGGTAAGAGCACATGCCTTTGTAAATGCTTTTATTCAGGGGAGATCATGGGAAAACGAGGTGCATAAGCATGAACGGTATGCCAAATTTACCAAACAGGATATTGTCCGCTTTGCCACCCAATCCTTCAAAAATAATTATGCTGTCGTTTATAAGCGTGTGGGAGAAGATCAGAACGTCATGAAAGTGACCAAACCAGAGATCACGCCATTGGATATAAACCGGGAAGGTATGTCACATTTTGCGAAATCAATGACAGAAGCAAAAGTACCTGAAATCAAACCGGTTTTCATCGATTACCAAAAAGATATTCAGCGTCATCAGTTGAATGAGGGTATCCCCATGTATTTTGCGAAGAACACAGAAAACGACCTGTTCCGCCTGGTATATCTGTTTGAAATGGGAACCAACAACGATCCCGGTCTCGACATTGCACTGAACTATCTCAATTATCTGGGGACTTCACAGTATTCGCCAGCAGAAATCAATCAGGAATTTTATAAAATCGGATGTTCCTTTTCTGTCAATGCTTCTGAGGAGCAAATATGGGTGAGTCTTTCGGGTCTTCAGGAAAAAATGGAGAAGGGAATTCGACTTTTCGAGAGTCTGCTATCAGACGCTCAGGCAAATGAATCAGCGCTTGAAAATTTGAAAGCAGATCAATTAAAGGTCCGGGCGGACAATAAATTATCGAAAAATAAAATTCTGTGGGGCGGACTTTTGAATTATGGGAAGTATGGTAAAAATTCCCCCTTCACTCATATACTATCTCAGAATGAGATCATGAAGATTTCTTCCGGCACGCTTCTGGCAAAAATCCACAATCTTGCGATTTTTAAACATACTATTCTCTACTATGGGCCTGCGGACATCCCGGTCGTCAAAGGTATCGTCGATACCTATCATCAACGGCCGGATATCCTGAGTCCGATCCCTCCGGCGATGAAATTTACTGAACTGGATTCGGACAAGAATCGGGTGTTTATTGTGAATTATGATATGAAACAGGCAGAGATCATGTTTTTATCCAAGGGGGAATTATACAATCCTCACAATGTTGCTGAACGTACGCTCTTCAACACCTATTACGGAGGGAGTATGTCCTCCATCACTTTCCAGACGATTCGGGAGGCAAAAGCGCTTGCATATTCGGTGTTTGCCACTTATGATGATCCGGATAAGATGGAAGACTATCACCATGTAATGGCATACATCGGTACGCAGGTAGATAAACTCCCCGAAGCCATGAGCGCCATGTTTGAACTATTGAATGAACTTCCCGAGTCCAGGGTATCTTTTGAATCTTCTGTGGATGCGGTAGCGAATAAAATCCAGACAGACCGGGTGACACGATCCAGTATACTATTTAATTACCTCACTGCTCAGAAACGGGGATTAGATCACGACATCCGGAAAGATGTTTACGATAGACTGGATAAAATGACCATTCGGGAGATTAAAGATTTCTTTGAGAAACATGTGAAAGGACGGAAATATCAGATCATGATCATCGGTAATGTGAAAGATCTGAACCTTGCCGTCCTCGCAGATTATGGCGAAATCAAATACCTGACGCTGGAAGAATTATTCGGCTATTAGTTCCTCGTCGATATCTAACCTTAAAAAGCCTGTCATCAGACGGGCTTTTTTGTACCGGATCGATCGTTGAAAATCCACGGAAATAGCACCGTTACTTATCTGAATTTTATTTGTCAGGGAAACTTAATCTTCAACGGCTACTGGTAGCCGGTGTATGTGAAGTGTTATATCTTTACCCGGTAGATAGAAAATGGTAAAAGGTTCGTCACCGGATGACCTGTGTGATTTTCATCTTGGTAAAAATTAAACCGGTTGTGTAAAATCTCTTAGAAAATCGGGGTGAAAGTCAACCATAAAAAGAAACCCAGGGCAGTTGATGGGCGGTCACCGTTTAATTGTATCTAATTTTATATTAACAATAAAAGGAAAACCATGAAAAAAACAGTCCCGGTATTATTTGTCTTCATCATATCCTTTTCCTGTGAAAAATCAGTGAACCCTGATAATATTGACAAATGGAAAAGCGAAATTATCCAAACTGAGAAAGATTTTGCCGCCCTGGTTGAGAAGGAGGGGATCCCGGCGGGATTTTTAGCCTTTGCCGCAGATGATGTGGTTTTGAGCAGAGGTAAACGGTTGGTAGTCGGTAAGGATGCATTGATGGAAAGTTACGGGCCCGACACTTCAAAACAACCGGGTGTCAGCCTTTCATGGGCGCCTGATTTTGTGGATGTCTCCTCTTGCGGAGATATGGCGTACACGTATGGTACATATGTTTATGCAATCAGCGATTCAACTGGACATACGGAAGAAAGTACCGGAATATTTCATACGGTTTGGAAGAGACAACCGGACGATAACTGGCGATTCGTCTGGGATTGACCGGATATCCATATGAAGGGTAACACTGATGAAACCCCCCTTAATAATGATCGGATGACAACACCCGGTCAGGGTCCCGCATCATCCCCGGTGGAATGACATGATCATCGCCCTAATTACAACGGGTAAACCATCATAAATTTTGGCAACGATGGATCACTCTTTTTCAGACCGAATTAAACGTCATGCGCGATCCCTGGGATTTACAAAAGCCGGGATTGCTTCACCTGATTTACCCGATATCCATCGTCAACGGTTATCCCAATGGCTGGAAGCAGGATACTCTGCCTCGATGGGATGGATGGCGGCACGATCTGTCGAAAGAGCGGATGTCTACACATATTTTCCCGAAGTAAAGTCCGTGATATCTGTGGCAATGAATTATTTTACCGGCAGAGCGCAGGATGGTCCCGGCCAGGTGAAAATTTCCAATTACGCCTGGGGGGGCGATTATCACACGGTGATAAAACGGAAATTATTCGAACTGCTGACATTCATCATGTCCCTGTACCCGAAGGTCAAATACCGGGTCTGCGTGGATACTTCTCCGGTAACCGACAAGGTGTGGGCGCAACAGGCGGGGTTGGGCTGGCAGGGCAAACACACCAATTTCATTACCACAAATCACGGATCATGGCTGTTTTTGGGTGAACTCATGGTAGACATTGAACTGAGGCCCGATACCCCTTTTAAATCCGACCATTGCGGAACCTGTACCGCCTGTCTCGACGCCTGTCCGACAAAGGCTTTCCCGGCACCCTATGTGCTGGATGCGGGAAAGTGTATATCGTATCTCACAATTGAACACCGGGGGGACATCCCTCCTGAATTTGCCGGCACTTTTGACGGATGGATCTATGGCTGCGATATCTGTCAGCAGATCTGCCCCTGGAATCAAAAAAGCGAACAGAAGACCGATGTACCGGAATTTCAGATGCGCGAGGGTATCCAAAGAAAGTCACAGGAGGAATGGGGACAATTGAATGAAGTGGAGTTTCGTACGCTATTCCGTCACAGTGCTGTAAAGCGTACCAAATATTCCGGGTTGATACGAAATATTGAATGGGTATCGAAAACTGTTGGCAGAATCCGGCCAACAGAGTAATTTCGACCAAAGACACATATAAAAATAAGGAGAATTATTATGCCAAAAGTAGGTGTTTGCTTATCCGGTTGCGGCTACAGGGACGGCACAGAGATCCAGGAGGCAGTTCTCACGGTACTGGCTCTGGACCGTGCCGGTGCAGAAATTATTTTTATAGCGCCGGATATGCCTCAGCGAATCGTCATCAATCATCAGACGGGTGATGCGGTCAACGAAACACGAAATGTCCTTATTGAAAGTGCACGGATCACCCGCGGGAATGTACGGGATATCGCCACAATCCATGCGAATAACCTGGATGCGCTGATCTTCCCCGGTGGTTACGGCGCAGCACTGAATCTCAGCGATTTTGGCACTCAAGGCGCCAACTGTACCGTCCACCCCCATGTGGAACGGATGATACAGGAGATGGTGAAGGCCTCGAAACCAATCGGTGTGATCTGCATCTCCCCGGCGATGGCTGCACGGGCGATCTGTAACATTACACAAAACGTCCACCTCACTATCGGTAACGATCAGGTCACCGCAGACGAGTTGGAGAAACTGGGTGTTATGCATACCAACTGTGCCGTGCAGAATTATGTCACAGATGAGAAATATAAAATTGTATCTACACCTGCTTATATGCTGGGTCCACGAATCCGCGATGTGGAACAAGGCATTACCGGATTGGTAGATAAAGTATTATCATTGATCGGCTAAAATCAGACGTCGCGACGATATCTGAAAAGTGAAAGCGGAGTAATACATGAAATTATATCGAAAACCTTTCATGGACTCTTTTAGCGGGAGTTCCCCGTTACTGGTTCAGTGTGAAATGGTGATGTTTCCCAAGACCGGACATATGTTTGCAATTACGAATATAAATGATATCACAATGGTGAAAAAAACCCTTGAAACGGATAATTTCATGACGGTTGTTCTGGAAAAAAGAGAGACAAATCCCAGATTAAAGGGATATCCCCCCATCTACAAAATCGGAACCCTGGTTCATATTTTTGAGAGTGAAACCCTGAAAGATGGATCGATTAATATCAATGTGATCGGTCTGGAAAAAGTGGAAATCAACGAAGCCATGCACGACCTGGCGTACCGTACCGGTGCGATGACCGTGATCAAAGATGTAGTGTCTTCACCGGATCTTGGCGAAAAAAAGAAACTGCTGGATACGTTCAGCGAATTTCTTCACGTTTCCAAAACGGATATGGAAACCAGCCTGTTAAATAATCCGCTTATCAATAAAGAAATGATCACCAACATCATCGCTTCGTTGTTAGGCATTCCCTTAGAAGAACAGCAGAAACTACTTGAACTACCGGACATCAGTCTGAGATTGAATGTGGTATGCCAGTATCTTGAAAAGGAAATCGAAAAGGAAGAACCCGCCTCGCTGTTGAAGGGGAGTCTGCCCCTGCCTGCGGATTGGAATTAGCGCCAAGGAACTTATTGTGAATGACATCAAACGATTATTCTATCGTAATACAGGGACCGTAGAATACCACATAAGGGAAATTATGACCTGTCCAGGTAAATCCGATATCTTCCATACAGATCACCGCACCCGGTACCAGGGATGCCGGATCCAGTTCGATCACTGCAAACAGTATATTTTCCCCGTTGAGGATAGGATCCACCTGCGGTTGACCTGATATTTCGCCGGTGGACGGACTAACAATTAGATTCCAGTCCTCATCGGCAATTTCCCCGCCGGGAATCTGACCGGTAATATTTGCCCCGGAAATCCGAATATGGAACCAGTTTACGTTGATCTGGGTCTCAATCCCGATATACAATAAATGCCCGGCTACATCCAGGTGATCCATGTATACCATAGGGGGGAGCTGAACAATCGTGTACAAAGAATTAGTGGTCAATGCACCGAAACTCCCCATCGCCACACTTCCATCATTTTTTCGCAAATTACTTCGGACAGGGTCATGAAGGTCCAGATCAGTATAAAAGTAATAATTTTCAAATCCATGGGACATGGTCTGAACATTGATGCGATAGTATCCGGGGATTTCAGCTATGACGGTTCCGGTGATGTAAGTATTATCATTCAACATCCCTTCTACAGTGCTCATCGCAGGAAAGGCGTGAATATAATTCAAATTCGTAGGCGTACAGGTATCGAGATTTATTCCGTCAGGTGAAAATTCTTCAACCTTTACCCAGAAACTGGTGGCTTCCAGGGGGGATGAAAAATAGATCTGCCGGGTGGAGAATGCCTCACCGGTGGATGAAGTAAGCCAGAAATTATCCACAGGACAGTTTTGTAGTAAATTCAGAATAGTGGGATAATTGTAAATATTTTCATACAGCGCGGTAATTCCGAGGCTGTCGCCATAAAAATTGACGGGCAGTAACAAAGTATCCGTTGCGGTAATAACACCGAATTCGCCGCAGTCACATTCAAGGGAATAAATCCGGTCTTCAATGGGCATATCCGGTGACATTCCGAAATCGATTTCACTTATGGGGATCCACCCTCCGTACCATTCGGTGATGGCTTCATCCAGATTCGGGTCGTATTCCGGATATGAGATCAATTGGGCGGCATTGTCCACCCATGTGAACGGATATTCACCCCATGGACCATACAGTTTCACCGATGAACAGATCGTAGAATCCACATGAAAGTTAGGCAGGACTTCATCATACTCATCCACATTGGGTTCGCCACAATCGGGGATACCGTTATTCTCCCCAATACTGGGTTCGTTGGTAATACCGTCATGATCGTCGTCATTAGGATCATTTACCTGTCCGTCCTCTCCAAGATCATCCGTAAGGGGGTCCCAGTCGCCGTCGTTATCGAGGCAATCATAGATGTAATTTTCGTTGAGAGGAAAGGTCTTATCGATGCGAACTAAAGCCATATTTTCGGTGGGGAACAGGATACCTTCGATACGCAGTTCACCCTGATAATAATTGTTGCCCTCGTTAATTCCATCGATGTCATAGAGTGAAATCTCCCGTTCACAAGACAGTAAAACCAGAAAGGTCGCACATAGAAGGGTACTGATAAATTTCATAATTTAATTTCTAATCCGAAGGTGATAAGTATGGGGAACATGCTATAAGCGCTGACTTTAGCGGGTGATGCTTCCAGGTCCCAGTTGTACAGCAGCACATTATAATGATTGGTGAGATTGATGAGTTGAAGCTGATATACAACAGCCTTTTTGAACACCGTTGAACTATAACCGTAGGCAAGGTCCAGCCGAAAATAAAAGGGATACCGGGCGCTGTTCTTGAGTCCGTAATAAGTATCCAGCCGTTGATAGGGATTATCCACGGATCCAAAAATATTCACACCCTGATGGAACACTTTCCCCTTAGGCGGGGTGAAGGGTTCACCGGTGCGGGCTGTACAACTGGTGGATAGGGTATGCTTCGGATTTATCCGGTAATTTATCACGAGATTAAAACTGTGAGGCATGTCATATTTCGCATGGAATTTTTCACCCAACACCGGTTCGATGACGCCATTTTCGTTATAGTCCATGGTTTTTTTTGTCAGGGAGTAGGAATACCCCAGCCATCCGGTAATATCCCCCTGATATTTCTTCAGCAGGATTTCAATACCCCGTGCGATTCCGGTGCCGGCGACAAATCCGCCCTCTCCATCAGAAGGGTGGTAAACCCGGCTCATGTCCAAAATGTATCGGTATGGTTTTACATATCCCTCGAGATTTACTGACAGATTGTAAGGTGCGAAATATTCCAGCCCAAGGATAAAATGCTCGGCGCGCTGAGGCTGATATCCTTTCATGACGGGCTGCCAGAAATCCACGATCCGCAGAAGCTGGTCATCATGATTAATGGTAAATAAAAATTGTGAGTACATTCCCCAGCTTCCTTTCACCGCCAGCTCGCCCGTAAGAAAATATTTGAAATTGAACCGCGGATCAAACACCCAATGGTCATAATACTCATACTTTGTCAGGCGAACACCGATATCGAGGATCAGGCGGTCAACCGGACGACGCGAATCGGTGATATAGCACTCGAAAAGAGTCGGAGATTGATCCCAGTCCACAATCTTGGAACCGGCAAATGTTTCACGGTATTGCAGACTTAATTTTTTTAGGGAATACCCGGTATTCACCGAGTGCCCGGAATCCAAAAACCACGTCAAATTCTGGGAAAATCCCTGATCCTTCACCCGGTTGGTCATGTGCGCTACGAACCCTGATGATTCCGTGGAATCTGAAAAACTGCTTTCACGGAGGATAGTAAAATCAAAATCTACATTAAAAAAATAGAGGGCTTGAGTCAGGTTGGTCTCCAGTACCCGTTTTGAAGAGGGGAGATATCGCCATTGAATACTTCGGGTCCGGTTACCCCAATCCCAAAGAAAATTAATCTCTGGCAGATCGTTGCCACCCACATTGATAAATAAATCATCTAAACCGGAATATTGGGTATAGGTGATCCGGTGGTTTGATGAAATGTCAGAATGGATTTTGAAATTAGTATCCCAGAAATAATAATTCCAGTTCTGGTCGGTACCTCTGACCCGGTAGTATAAAGAAGCAAGCTGGTCAAAATAAGTTCTGCGACCGGAGAAAAACCATGATCCTTTATAAGAAGGACCTTCGGCAAGAAACTTGGAACTTAACAGGGTGACTTCGCCCTGGATATCGTTGATATTCCAGTAATCCGAGAACCAATGGTCGGCAGAGAACCGGCCTCTGCGTGAATTTCCTTCTTTCGTGGTCAGGCTGATTACCGAGGACAGATGTCCACCGTATTCAGATTGAAATCCACCGGAAATAAACCTGGCATTTGATATAGCGTCAGTGTTGAATGTGGAGAAAATTCCACCCACATGGTAGGGGTTGTAGATTTGTGGCGTGTCCAACAGAACTAAATTTTCATCGGGGCTGCCACCGCGAACGATAATCGCTGCAGAAAAATCATTCTGTGATGTGACGCCGGGCAATAATTGAAAGGTCCGGAAAATGTCATCTTCAATAAAGGCGGGAACCGACCGGATATCCCTCACTGTCAGGTTAATGTTGCTCACATTGGATTGCCGGAGAAATTGTGCTTTTTCTCCACTCACCTCGACGGTCTCACCGGAAAGGACGATGGGGGAAAGATCTGCATCCACCCGGTTATCTCCATCGTAATTGCGGACTTGCAAAGTGTCGGGTGAAAAACCAATCATCATAAAGATCAATGACACATCTCCGACGGGAGCGCCCTGAATCACATAATACCCGTGAATATCTGCCGATGTGCCTATCTGCGTATGTTGAACCATGATGGTGGCAAAGGAAATGGGCTCACCATTCTCAGAATTACGGACATAACCGGATATCCCTGCCGAAAATCCGAGTGAGAATAAAAGACATAATGTTATAACTTTATTAAATGTCATGATTTAGGTAGATGCGAAAGATGAAATTTAGGCTGTCATGGTTATGGAATTACCCGAAAGAAATGGAGGCATAATAATTACGTTTAATCATTCTGACTTCCGTCAAGGCAAAAACCGGATTAGAGATCAGATCCTTTGGGTTGCGGATTGGTCAGTCGATACGGGAAATTTTCAGCTCTTTCATTTTTCGGGATAAGTTGGGTTGTCTCATCCCCAGTTTCTCTGCGGCTGCAGTGATATTCCATTTGGATTGTTTCAGTTTTTCAGTGATAAACCGGGTTTCAAATTCCCGCCTGGCATCCGAAAAATTTTCAAATGTCATAAAATCGCAGATTTCGTCATTACCGGTTTTGTTTCGAAGATGAGGAAGGACATCTTTATCCGTGATCTCCTGATTGGTTACAAGGATGCATAAACGTTCGATGAGATTTCTCAGTTCCCGGACATTCCCAGGGAACTCATATGACTCCAAACACGCTTTGGCTTTCGGGGTCAGATATTTAAGATCTTCCTTCAGTTCTGTGGCATAATACTGCAGAAAATGGTCTGCGAGAAACAGGACATCACCGGTTCGATCCCGAAGGGGTGGGATGCTCATCGGCAGAACATTCAGGCGATAGAACAGATCCTGGCGAAAAGCGCTCTCAGAGATCATGTTTTCCAGGTCTTTGTGGGTTGCTGCCAGGATACGCACATCAATACGGATAGTACTTTCGCCGCCCACCCGTTCGAACGTTCCTTCCTGGATCACCCTGAGAACTTTAGCCTGTGTTGTCATACTCATGTCGCCGATCTCATCTAAAAAGAGGGTTCCCCCATGAGCCATCTCCAGTTTACCGATCTTCCGCTTTTCGGCACCGGTAAAGGCGCCCTTATCATATCCGAATAGTTCACTTTCAACCAGTTCGGTTGGGAGCGCAGCAGAATTAAAAGCAATAAATGGTTTTTCACGTCGATGACTTTTATCGTGAATCGCCCATGCGACCAATTCTTTTCCAGTTCCGCTTTCACCCCGGATAAGGACTTTTGTATCCGTCGGCGCCGCCTTTTCGATGATATCCCGAATACTCTGGATTTGGGGAGAATTTCCAATCATCGCATATTTTTTCAGTTTATCGGACATGGTCTGACTGGCGGTAAACTGTAGGGATTGTTTTTGTGCAATATTTCTCGCTGCTGTGAGAATTTTAGACATTGACAGCGGCTTTTCAATAAAATCGTATGCTCCGAGCTTTACCGCCTGTACGGCGGTTTCTATTCCGCTATGGCCTGAAATAACCAGCACATCAGCATCATATTCAATTTCCTTGAGTTTTTGAAAAACCTGAATTCCGTCCATTCCGGGCATACGAACATCCAGAATGACCAGCTCGTATTTTTGTCTCTTCAGGCGTGCCAGGCACTTTTCGCCGCTATCCACACTGTCCACGGTATATCCCTCATCCTGAAGAATGTCGGTAAGGGTAAACCGGATATTTTTCTCATCATCAACGACTAAAATACGCATTGGCTGTCCTGAATTTTTTGGTGTACCTGAAAATTTTAATAGTAATGCACCGGTAATTTAATCATAAATGAGGTTCCTTCATTTACCCGGCTAGTCACCGAAATAACACCATTGTGGTGTTCGACTATTTTTTTCACAATTGCGAGACCGAGTCCGGTCCCTTTTTTACGTTTGGAAAAATAAGGCTCGAATATTCTTGGGATATCCTCCTCAGGTATCCCTTTTCCCCGATCGGAAACGGTCACCCAAATCAATTGATCGGCACCGGTCCCGGTGTGTATGGAAATCTCCGGAGTAGTCTCGCTCGCATGGATACTGTTTTGAATTAAATTGACCAAAACCTGTTTGATTTGAAATCTATCGGCAAATATGTGTAGTTCTTCCTTATCCTTGAAATTAATTTTAGCTTTGGACTGATAGGGCGCCACTACTTCTTTTACAAGTTTTACCAGATCGAAGTTTGAGGGCAGGGATTCCGGAAGACGTGCAAATTCTGAGAATTCAACGGTCAGTCGTTTCAGTCCTGCAATTTCCTCCTTGATCACCTCCAGCGACCGGGGAAGGATCCTGACCACGGCATCGGTTGATTCCAGCAATTTTGACTCGAGTCGTTCAGCTGTCAATTGTAAGGGTGTAAGTGGATTTTTAATTTCATGAGCCATGACCCTCGCCATTTCCCGCCAGATTGTTTCTTTTTCTGCAGAGATTAGTTGGTCGCGTGATGCCTCAAGTTCTTTGACCATCGAATTAAAGGAGACAATGAGTTCGTTTAAAGGTGAATATTTACTCTCCGGTACATTAACATTCAAATCACCCCGGGACAATGCCTGGGTCGCATACTGTAGTTTTTCCAACGGCCGGGTGATGAGTTTAAAAGTAAATATAGTAAATAAAAATACTGCAATGATGATAGAAATAAGGATATACAGGGAATAGAGCTCCATTTCAGATTCAAAATTCGAGGCGCCCCACTTACTTAAGGTCGTTATACCCAACAACGTATCAATATCCATTTTAAAATCATCAAGATATTCAGGAGCGATTTGATCCCGGTAATTCTGGTAGATTGATCGAAGCCTGTCTTCGACTCCAAGGTTAGCAATCTGATTTTCGTATTGTTCAAAATTTTGGATGAAATACAATCGATAAAAAAGTACAGATAAAATCAACACGAATTGTACGATAAATAGAAACTGAATTTTGATAGAAGGGAGTCGAAATTTCATTGTGTGATCAGCATGCGATTAAAAGCGGGCGATCTGACCTCGGGTTTGTTTTTTTTCCAGTAAAACATGAGATCGATTTCTTTATCCAGGTTTGGGATGAAGATTTTATCCAGATGCGCTGTAATTTTTACAAAGTACTCTTTTTCAAATCGGATGTCTTCACGCGAAACGGTGTTGATCATTTCGAGAATAGTTATATATTCCTTGGCACGCTGGAAGGATTCTGTTTCGAGGGTTTCCAGGTTTTCAGAAATATGAACTTTATAGATTTTATCGAGGAGATAGTAACGAATTTCGTGATAAAAACTGTTCTCTAAAATAATATGATTTGTCTCATTTTCAATGATCTGAACGGTAAAATGGAAACGAATTGGATGGCCGGTGAGTATAATTTCGTCAAGTCCCGGTGAAAAACAATTGTCAAGGTGAGTATTGACCAACAATGCGCCACTTCTGGGGAAAAGAACAATGGGGGAGAATTCTGCATTCACACCTGGGATAGTGGAATAAATCAACGAGCCTAATGCGATAATACCGGAAATAATTTTGTCAGTAAACAATTTGGTTCTGTTCTCTTATGTTGTGTACATGCCAATAAATCATGTTAAAATTGATATGATTGTCATTATCGAATGGATCACTTTTATTACCGGTTACCCATTTAATGAGTTGTCAAACAGACAAATTATTTTTATCGTAAGTGTAAAAATACCGGTTGGAGGAATCTGATTCTGATAACCCGCGGTAAATTAAAACAGACCTGAGACATTTACATCAAAAAAAAGAGCAGATTAGAAATTCCGATCTGCTCTTTAATTCGGAGAATTATAGTTTAGTTACCAAACCACACGCCCACCTCAATTGTTTGTCCGCCAAATGGGTCTGGTTCATTATCACCTGTAACATCATATTCAAAGGGGAGTGATGTCCAGTTATCCTTGATGGAATAGTTCCAAAGGTAACCGGCGGAAGCGTGCAGTCCGAGCCAACTTTTAATCCTGATCAGTACCCCGACGGTCGGATAAACCACCAAATAATTTTTCTCATACCTGGCATACCAGTTGGGTCCATCAATCAGCGGGGTGCCATCCCAGGAAAAATTTCCATCGGACTGAGCGATCTCAATAGATGTTGTCCCCCCGCCGAGGGTAGTACCCAAATCGACGATAATATTTGAAGAGAACAGGGGCATTTTTTTCAATAGAGTGACACCGCCAAAACCGGATTCAATATTTAACAATCGTGTATAGCCATCATCCGGCGTTGTAAATTTTTGATCATATTTTAGTCCGGCGCCCATACCGCCAATGAATAATCCTTTACCCACGTTTCCCATTCCATACCCGCCAAAGTAAACCAGAGAATTTTTATTAATGGGGCGAAAGCCGTACTGGTTGATAAAGTTATTCAAATTGGTAAGGTCATAGTCGACTTTAATTCCGAGAGGACCTCCGCCGCCATATCCAACCGAATAACTTTTAGTTTTGCCAAATTTTTGTAAATCCGTCCAGGTTTCGTCATCATCCCCAGGCAGAGAAGGTAGAGCGAATACGAGGGTCGTTTCCATGATCTTCTCATTTCGAAAGTATTTGATCGGGACAGAGTCGCCGATTTTTTTGCTGTCCCGAAGATTTAACAAATGAGATTCGTACCGGACTTTTTCACCACCAAATTCCATGATGATGTCGTCCTTAATGATGCCGGCTCTGTCCGCATTACCGCCATGGACCACACCGGTGACCAGCACACCGTAACATTCAGGATAATGTCTTTGATAGGCTTCTTCAAAGTCCATGTTTTCGATGTAGATACCCAGTTTGAGCGACTTGTCGTCAAATTCTTTAACCATTTTCAGTGATGGAACCGGTGGAAGGGGCGGGATTGTCTCACCCTGTTCAATTGATTTTTCAAGGTCATCCCCCCATTTTTCCATTTGGATTTCCCAATTGTGCATATTTATCTCAAAATTTTCCATATTCTTGTCTACATTTTTCAATTCTTCCTCATCCTGAAAATTGATAGCATAAACTAAAGAAAAGGCAAGTACTGACAGAACGGTAAGTAGTTTGATTTTATTGTGTGTGATCATTTTAATCTCCAAAATTAATCATGTGTTAATCCAACTTCAGAAGAAAGTGCGCAAATGATGTGCCACGGAGATGAAAACATTGATAAATCATTTAATTACATTAAGTTAGAGCGAAAGAAAGACAATGGAATGATTATCCACTCATATTAAATTGATATTTTTCCTGAAACAATGATATAACTATGTCAGGGTTGATTGTGGCAGACTGATTTAATTTTCGATCCATTTTATTTTTAAAGAACCTGCACCAATGGACCCGGTGATATAGATTGTAAAATTTGCATCGTTAATGACCCGGCTTCGGTACTCGTCACCATGATTTGAAAAATCATCCAGATCCACACTGGACAAAAACGATCCGTCATACTTAAAAATGACGTTTGTCCCCTTCGGAATCTCAATATTCACGGCTCCCAATCCAACGGATATGTCCACTTCAACGTCATGTTTTAACTGTCCGCCAAATTCGAGATTCATTGTCCCTAATCCACATTCAAACTCCATTTGATCTGAATTTGAGTTCAATAGATTTTTCAGTGTCGCAGAACCCAATCCGGCGTCTACATCGATCTTCATACAGTCCACAGGGTTATAACTCTCGCCAAAGTCAACCTTTGTTTCACACATACCGCAATCTAAAACAAAATTTTCAATTTTTAACTGCTGAAGGGACAATGTTGATTTTCCCATTCCCACGTCGACATTCATTTTTAAGGGAATTTTAGGGGAAAGATACAGTTCGCTTTCATTGTATACTTTATTTTTACCGTAATTTTTATAATTGATATCCCAATCTATATCTACTTCCGTTTCGAGCCGAAGAATACCAGTACTGCCAAATTTTTCGTATTCTAACAATCCATCAATATTTTGATAAAAATATTTTAAGTATCCGGTTACAGCCATATCGGGCTGTCCCGCTTCGATCACTAAATTCCCCAAACTGTAGTCAATATTCACTTTCATGGATTTTATATTGTAAAGTGGTTCGTTTAATGTAAGGATTTTTTCCTTATTACTGGGGAAAATCAGGCAGATGAGCATTGCAATAAATATCACTTTTTTCATTATCAATATGCTCTCTTACCGTAATATAATACAAAATTGATTTGAATGCTCTGAGCTCCTTCAGTACCCAACGGTTTTATGATATCAATACGAGATCTGTGAGAACCAAAACTAAAACCAATGGATTCCCCATTGTGAGAATTCAGTAATTTATCCCAGTGGTTTGATGAAAGTTCATCGGCGCCATCAGACCAGATGGCTGCCCGGTCATAGAAAACCGCGATACCATCAAAAACAATCTCGATTGTCCCGGAAGAGAAACGGGTCCCGTCAAATTGCTTCCAGGTGTATCCTCGTAATGATCCAATTCCGCCAATTAAATACCGATGCTGCAAACCAAAATGATCACCGTAAACAGATCCGGCTTTAACTTGAGTATGAATGCCTAATTTTCTGGTAAACGGGAAATAGGAGTCCGCTATCAGGTCCTGCTTTGTGTAAATGAAGTCAGATTTTTTTTGCGATTCAGTCTTTGAATATTGAAGATACCCCAGGACTGATGAAGTACAATTCCATTGATAAGGCTGTCCAATACTAATTTTATAATTCAGGGAAATTTCTTTTCCTTCTTCGATCAAATAGGTTCCCCGGAATACCTCCTGGCTTCCGAATAGTGACCAGGTAGCGACGGTATTCATCTGACTTTGCAATTCGTCCCGATATTGAACAGATATTTTTATCTTCCAGGGAAGGGTGATGAATCCGCCGGCACCGAATCCATCTGCTTCATACCAGTCCAAAAAATCCTGGTGGATAAAAAACGCAGCCAAAGAATTCAAGACACCGTTGATCCTGAGTGTATCCTCTGAAGTGGACCTGTTATATTTTTCAATGTACAATTGAAAGGAATCCTGAAACAATCGCTGCTCAAATCCGATAATACCGCTATACTTATTTCTGTGAAAGGATCGACCCACACCTCCGTATAGTATGTTCCCGGGTAGAAATTCATTTTCCACATGAAAATTCATCTGAAGATAAAGACCTTCAGTCCGATTATACCGCATCCATCCACCGTCTTTATAGGGATGAGAGTGGGGTCGCTTTGGATCAAATATAGAACAAGCAGTACAGGGGCCGTCGCTTTTTATCCAATCATTTAGGTGAATGCCCTTGTCCCCTTCCCAATCCCTTGAGATTGAAAATTTATCTTTATTCAGTTCCAGCACTTCTCCCTTAATGGTTGCTTCAGGGTCTTTGTCAATTTGTCCACCGATGGCGATGATGGTTCCGTTTATCACGGCTGATTTATTGATTTTAATATCACCACCAAGCACCTGGATTTCACCATTTACGGTTCCTTTTACGACCAACCCACCCCCGATGATCTTTAAATTTCCGTTTAAGACCATATCTTCAGTGATCTCATAATCGCTGAAAATTTTCGTAACACCCTTGTCCCGGATCAATTCCCTGGATTCCGCTTCTTCGTCAGAAGATTTTGAGGAGACCAATCCGGATGAACCCAAAATGAGGGAGAGTACTGTGATACCGAATAAAACGATTTTATAATACCGATCAGTCATTGACGATTCCTTTATTAATAATAATGTTACCATTCAATAAAGTTACGCTGATAGTGTGAATTTCGTTTTCAGGATGATATACCCCAATATATGGAAGTTTCCCAACCATTTTTAAAATATTACTGGTGATTGCCCCTCCCTGGGTTTTCACATCCAAGCCTACGTGGTCTCCTGTGTAACTCATATTCAGATTTCCCGAGACAATTTTAATTATGGAAGAATCCCCGATTGATTCGTCTGGGAAATATCTACGAATTCTGACATTCCCATAAAATGAATTTATCTTCAGGTTGCCGTGAATATTATCGAGGGAAAGACCGCCTGAATAGTTCTGCAAAGTGAAATCCCCCGTCCAATTTGACCCTGAAATAATACCTCCATATGTTTCAGTAGAAATATTTCCATCAACGTTTTCAAGTAAGATATCTCCTGCCATTGTGTTAAATATTCCATCATTTGATGATAGTGAGTGGATAGCAATATCACCTCCTCGGGTAAGGGCGTGAATGGAGTCTCCGATGGTATTTTGAATGATACAGTTACCCACATATGTTTTCATCATAAGATTTCCCGAGTGTTCGATGATAGATAAATCTCCACTCCCTGTTTCCAGATGAAGTTTTCCCTGGGTATTCCCTGTGAATATATTGCCATTTAGGGCAGAGCCCAAAATGTCGCCCTTTACATTGTTAATAGTTAAGTCTCCGTTGCCGGTCGTGACATGCACCTTTCCTTCGATCTCATTTAGGGTTATTTCTCCGCTTAATTTTACCAATTTTAAGGAGCCGTGGATGTCGGTTACATCAATCTTGCCCCCTAAAAGATCGAAGCGGATATTCATATTTTTTGGAACCGTGATATCATATGATCGATCTATTGTGATTGAAATACCAGGCTGTTCATTAAATTCAACAATCTGGTTAACAGATTTAAGATTTCCTTTATTTAAAGACTCAATATCAAAATTGGAACTGATACGCTGAACGATTTTAATATTTTTTTGAGCTGACCCCCGAACGGTTATGGGTCCATCAATGGATTTTAATAAAAGTAAAGTATCGCTTTCCGAATTTAATTCGTATTCAAATGTGATACTTTGCCCGCTTACAGCGAGAGAAAAGAGCAAGATTGTGATAAAAGATCTCATTATTTTTTAATTTCACCACCGGTTTGGACAGACTTTATTGATGCCATGAGTAATTTTTCTGCAGTATATCGTACTGATGGATTTTCATCGGATATTGAGACGACCTTCAATATTTGAGTAACGTGGGGGTCTGATGAGAATTGAGTCAGGTATTTAAGTGCGGATAATCTGACAGGAGCATCGTAGTGCCCAATGACAATTTGGAGCAGAGCATCTCGGGCAGTGGTCGTTTCATTGTGCTGAAGACTTTCGATCAGCACCGATTGGATCGCTGTATTGTCCTCTAACAGCAGAGCTTTAATAATTACCGATAAAGCCATGTCATTTGTGACTCCGGTATCTGAAAGTTTACGCGCCAGTTTTAACCGATCACCGGGATTGGCAGTGTTATTCAGCATGTGGTCAAGCAGGAGTATTACGTTTTGATCATTTTCTCGGCCTGCATATTGATAATCATCGTTGGATAGGAATTTAAAAATGTATGGTTCGGCTAAGTTTTTATCAATATCTAACTGTACTGTGGAAATTTTATCTGAAGACAACATATCCATGATATTCAACCCGGCACGATCATTACCGCCCGAATAGGATGCGTTGAAGAAAAAACCCGCGGAGAATCCCGCAATTAGGGAAAAAATACACACAAGGGCAAAGGACAAAGGCGCTTCCTGAAATTTGAAAAAGATCCATTTAAAGGGAAAGTCTATAGCGTTGCTGCTTTCGATTTGATCAATTGCACCAATGAGTTTGTTCCGTTGGTAACTCAACCATTTTTCATTGATATTTAATTTGCTTCCAGAGTATTCTGAAATTTCCTTTTCAAAGATATCAGGCATAAAAAGCCAGCTCCTTTCTCAATATTTCCCGTGCCCGGAATAAATATTTTTTTATTGTACCCTCCTCAATTCTCAGTATTACGGAAATATTACTGATCGTAGTGCCTTCAAGATAATGCATTACCGTAATTGTTCTTAATCGTGGAGATAAATTTTGTATCGCTGAATAAAGCGCTTTGACAGCTTCCAATTTATTGGGATCGTTATCTTCAAATGGATATATTGTATTATCCAAAATTTCATCGCCATCTTCCGTGCGTACCCTTGCCCGTTTTTTTGTGAAATTGTAGCATGTATTAACGGTAATCTTGTAGAGCCAAGAATAAAAGTCGCTTCGAAATTGAAAACTTCTGATCTTTTTCCATACTTTCAGGAATATCTCCTGATAAAGATCTTCTGTATCCTGTCGATTAAGTACGATCGAATATATCAAATTGGATACACGATTATCATAAAATGTCACTAATGCATGGAATGCACGTTGATCGCCCTTTTGAGCCTGTCTGATATATTCGATGATGTTGGCTTCCATTGGCTTTATGATTGGTTTTGACAGAATTTTAAGGTACTGGTTGTCATGGTGTGGCTAGGTTCATATTTATAAATCCCGTACAGGATAATTTAAAATCAACGGAGAATGCAGAAAAAAGATCGTTTACCAACATCAGTTATTTATTGGAAATATTTTACAAAAAAAAAGCCTCGAATGTGAGGCTTTTAATATAACGTCATTGGGTGGGAACTTTTAATTACCGGCGTAAACGCTTACCTGTTTTTTATCCCTGCCTTTTCTTTCAAATTTTACTCTGCCTTCGATCAGCGCAAACAAGGTATCATCCTTACCTCTTCCGACATTTGTTCCGGGATGGATCTTTGTCCCTCTTTGACGGACAATAATGCTGCCGGCAGTAACAACTTTACCGTCAGGGCTTTTTACACCCAACATATTTGGTTTACTGTCTCTTCCGTTTTTTGAGCTGCCAACCCCTTTTTTATGAGCCATTTTTAAAATCCTTTATTTAGATGAATTTACAGAATTAACATCGTTTACTTTGATGAGGGTAAAATCCTGACGATGACCTTGTTTTTTCTGATACCCTTTCCGGCGTTTGAATTTAAACACAATAATTTTGCGTTCCCGGCCATGATTTACGATATTAGCGGTAAATGAGACGTCCTTAACAAAGGGATTTCCAACTATCATATTTGTTCCGTCATTTAAAAACAGGACTTTATCCATTAAGATTTCGTCGCCTGTGCTCCCTTTTGAATAAGGGATTTTAATTTCTTTTCCCGGCTCAACTTTAAACTGTTTTCCGGAAAGCTCAACGTATGCGTACATAATTGTTCCTAAAATTAGACCTGTAATTTATTTTGATCTAAATAACGGAAACAACCTAAACATCGGAAGTCACATCTCGTTTTCTTTTTTTGGAGAATACCTGGAAAATATCAGGTGACAAGGACTCATCTTCCTGGATATCCAATAACATCCAGTTCTCCCACATAAAACCTTTGAGCAATTTATTGGCCTGAAGGTACTGTGCAATATCGGGATGTACCGTGATTGTCAACCGTCTATCTTTTGATTTGGCTTTGAATCGTTTTAACCAATTTTCAATATTGGTAATAACGGTATCTTTTGAGGGTACCATACCCAGGCCATTGCACATCGGGCACGGGTCATTTACCGTATTTAAAAGTGACAACCTGACCCGTTGGCGAGTCATCTCGAGTAATCCAAAACTTGAAAATTCAGCCAGAGATACTTTTGCGCGGTCCTTTTTTAAAGACGCTTTAAATTCTTCAAATACTTTTTTCTTATTCGCCGATTCATGCAGATCAATAAAATCAATAACTATCAATCCACCTATATCTCTCAATCTCAACTGTCGAGCCACTTCTCTGGCAGCTTCAATATTAATCTTCGTTGAGTTCTGCTCATGATCTTTCTTACCAATAAACCTGCCGCTGTTCACGTCAATAACCATCATGGCTTCGGTCTGTTCAATCACCAGATGTGCACCGCTTTTTAACCACACTTTTCTTCTAAGGGATTTCTGAATTTGGTCTTCGATATTATACTGATCAAATATTGAACCTTTCATTTTATGGATTTGTAACTTATAGACCTGATCAGGAGATACCTCTTTAATGTAATGGTATATTCTTTTAAATACCTGTTTATTATCCACAACAATCGAGGAGACTTCCGGAGTAAAAAGGTCACGTATAACCTGATCGGCAGTAGAAAAATCCTGATATACAATCACCGGTGCCGGGTGGCTTTTAACAGTTTGTTCAATGGCTGTCCAAGCCTCCCAGGATCGATTAAAATCTGCTTCGAGAAGACTTTGGTCCTTCCCTTCAGATATAGTTCTGATGATGAGTCCTATCCCCGGAGGTTTGAATTCTTTTACGATTCGGCGTAATCGTCTTTTCTCGTATTTATCAGATATTTTTCTGGATGTGCCGATAATATTCGATCCTGGGACCATAACCAACAGACTCCCCGGGATGGAAATATCCGTTGTAACCCGCGGGCCTTTGCCACTATAAGGCTCTTTTATGACCTGAACTAAAATTTCGTCACCCACTTTTAAATTTTTTGATAAGGGGGAACCTGTTTTGTTATGTCCGTTTTTTTTCTGTGGGATTTCTTCCTCAACTTCATCATCTTCCGAGATTGAAATATTCCCCAGATTTTCCGGATTCCCGATTTCAGAGAATGGAAGAAATGCATTGATATCGTTCCCAATATCAATAAATGCAGCTTGCATTCCCATTATCACGTTTTGTACTTTGCCCTTATAAATATTCCCCACCATCCGCTGCTGATCATTTAATTCAATGTAAAGTTCAACAAGCTCCTCATCTTCTGTGATAGCAATACGGGTGCTGCCGGCGGAAATATTTATAAAAATATTTTTTTCAATTGTATTCATTTATTACCAATACTTATTATTATTGGATATCGAAACATATCCAAAATGTTTCAGATAATTTAATGCAGGTATTATTTTAGGCGGAAAGGATGAGGAAACAAAATGATAAGAAAAAATTAAACAAAAATTATTAACAAAAATGTATAACAAAAAAAATCAAGTTTTTGTTAAATCAGTTATTTCAAAAAATAAATAAAATAAAAAAATTATCTTCCTTTTCTCGCAGATAAAACAAATCAAATAGCATTAAACTTTCTGATTTTCGTCTTTCAATTTATAATTGAACAACATCAGTATTACAATAAATTTAAATTTGATAAAAATTTTAATTTCATAAAGGATTTAGAAAACAAACCCAATACCGAACATCCTGCAGCCAGTAATCCAAAAATCAAAAATATCCATTGGACATGGATCCACTCCAAAATAAAACCCATAGCCACAACCGAAACAGTTGTCGTGCCCATGACGGACATATTTACTAATGAAAAAATTCGTCCAAGATATTTATTTTCAATGGAAAACTGAATAATAAGTGTCCGTGAAATCGTGATCATCGGGATTCCTATGCCATGGACAAACAGGAAAAAATATGCAATGTAGCTGGTATGAGTAAAATAGATCAGACAGTAGGTTAAACCATCTAATATGATTCCTGTTAATAAAATTTTGACCGGAGAAATACCGCTTAAGAATTTCCAAATAATGACTGAACCCAGTACCATTCCTGCCGCCATCGAAGTTTCCAGAATAGCTAATGTTGAGAATTGATTGTCCAGAATTTCACGGACATACACCGGGATCCCGATAATTGCCAGCCCCATAATAAAAAAATTATTAACGGCTGTAATGAGGATAAGCGATTCTATATCTTTGCGTTTAGTGATGAAAAGAATACCGGATTTTACCGATTGGGTGTATGTTTGAGGACGACTTTCAGACATGGATTGACCTGAAGGCTTTAAAAATGAAATACAAATCAATGATACCGAAAATGAAAGTGCATCAATGGTGAAGAGATGCGTGATGCCAACGGTGGCTACCAGTATACCTGCCAGAAATGGACCGAGTAAATGAGCCATCTGACCAGATGTTGAGATGATGGTATTTGCGCTGGTTAACTGGCTAGGGGAGACCAGATCCGGGATCAGCGAATCCCGTGCTGGATAAAATGGGGTTGCAAGGGAAGCCACGATAAAGGTGATCATTCCTATAAGTAACGAGGTTGCCCGGCCGGTAATCAGCAATATGGGAACGAATGCTACGAAAAACGAACGTAAAATATCACTGGTGATCATAACATATTTTCGAGGATATTTATCCGCAATGGAACCTGCAATCAATCCAAACAAAATAGCTGGAAGATATCCGCTCGCTGTGGTTAAGGATGTAGTGCTTTTAGAACCTGTTAAATCAAGAATCAACCATGGTAACGCGATCATGTAAATTGAGTCACCCGCATGAGAAATAAGATGCCCTACCCAAAGAAGGATGATATTTTTGTTTTTGAGAATCGATTTTTCCATATCCAAAATTTTGGTCAGTGACTGTTTAATATTATAATTCTATAATTCCATTTTAATAATTTATCGCATCTTATCAGGACATGGTTATGTCTATAATTTATTTTTGTGGTGCCCTGAACAACAGTGTAATTTAAAAGGTTGTTTTTATGATATAATTTAGTTTTAATCTAGTTAGGAGAAAAAATTGGCCTATATTATCGCTGAACCTTGTCTTGGTACTTGTGACACTGCTTGTGTTGAGGTTTGTCCAGTGGATTGTATCCATCCTGACGACCCAAAATGGGAAAAGGGAATGGACCCCGAAGGACATACACTGTACATCCATCCCGAGGAATGTATTGATTGTGGCGCGTGCGAACCTGAGTGTCCCGTGGAAGCAATTTTTGAGGAAGATGCAGTCCCGGAAGAGTGGAATCACTGGATCAAAAAGAATTACGACCATTATGGCATAGAATATAACGGTTAAATCTAAAGACAAGCGATATTCAACCTTTAGGTGCAACGGCTATCTTATATAAGATAGCCGTTTGTTTCATTTGACGAATTTATTTTTAATTTTATTTAGGATCAAAATCATAGCGAATAACCAGGTAGAGTCTAAAACCATATCATGTATAAAGAAAATATCCTCAAACTATTGGCACGTATAAAATATCCGGGATTCTCCCGTGATATTGTTTCATTTGGTATGGTAAAGGATGTAAACGTCGAAAAAGAAACGGTACACATAACTTTATCCCTATCTTCAAATGAGCAAAAAATTAAGGACCAATTACGAAAAGAGATTGAACTCGTTATTCAGAAAAATACGCAATTTGCCAATGTCGGGGTATTTATCATACAACCTGAAGATGAAAAACAAGGGTTGCAAACACGGACATCCGAGCTTCAGAAGGGGGAATTCCCGAATATAAAATATATTATTGCCGTGGCAAGTGGTAAGGGCGGAGTGGGGAAATCAACCGTTGCCATCAACCTGGCTGCAACCTTGTCTAAACAATACAAAGTCGGCTTGCTTGATCTCGATATTTATGGTCCAAGTTTGCCTTCGGTAACGGGTATTAACGATGCACCCAGACTTACTGAACAAAAGAAGATCACGCCGATTGAAAAATTCGGGATGAAACTGATGTCATTTGGATTCATCAGCGGCAACGCTTCTCCCACCATCTGGCGAGGTCCGATGGTCGCCCGTATGACTCAACAATTTTTTGATGAAGTGGAGTGGGGAAAATTGGATTTTCTTATTCTTGATCTTCCACCGGGTACGGGGGATATTCAGTTGACGCTCGTTCAGAGAGTCGCCCTGACAGGGGCGGTGATTGTAACGACACCCCAGGACCTCGCCGTGAAGGATGTTCAAAAAGGAGCTGATATGTTCCGGAAGGTGAATACACCGGTTCTGGGAATTATTGAAAATATGACCCATTTCCAATGTCCGCATTGTGAGGAGATCACTCAAATATTTCCGGGAAATGGTGGGCAGGAAGAAAGTGAAAGGTTAAATGTACCGTTACTTGGACAGATTCACCTGTCTCCAGATCTGGCGTTTTCAACGGATACCGGTTCTCCCTACGTTTTAAAATTCCCGGATTCTATCATTACAAAAATCTATACCGATATATCCGAAAAGCTAATTAAATTAATCCGGTGATCATTCCACAGACCATGACGGCTACCACTCAATCTGGTTGATAAGATCAAAAAAGTTAACTAACTTATTTAGCTAAAATTCCAATCAATAAAAGTGAAAAGATCAACTAAGGACAAAATTATACCAGAAAAATTACCACAGCACATTGCAATCATTATGGATGGTAATGGCCGATGGGCTCATGAAAGACGGCTTCCCAGGATTGCCGGACATAATGAAGGGGTCAGAGCTGTGAGACGGGTCACCGAAGCCGCCGGTGAATTAGGTATTGGCACCCTGACCTTATTCACATTCTCATCCGAAAATTGGTACCGTCCCTCTTCCGAAGTCAGCGCATTGATGCAATTATTTATCAAATCATTAAAGAATGAACTGAGCGATTTAAATAAAAATAATGTTCAGCTTCGAATGATCGGGTGTAAAAAGGCACTGTCGAAAACCGTTGTGTCAGAACTGGAAGCCGGTATTGCATCTACATCCGCGAATACTGGGCTGACCCTCAACCTGGCTTTCAATTATGGCAGCAGGCAGGAAATTGTCAACGCGTCAAAAAAAATTGCCGGGCTGGTGAAAAGTGGGGAACTTAACCCTGATGATATCGATGAAAATATCTTTGAAAAATACCTTTACACTTTTGACCTGCCGGATCCGGATTTGCTGATTAGAACAGGCGGAGAATCCCGGGTAAGTAATTTTATGCTTTGGCAGATTGCCTATTCAGAAATAATTATATATCCTAAATATTGGCCGGAATTTTCAAAAGAAGATCTGGAATACTGCATTCTGAATTACCAGACACGTGAAAGAAGATTTGGAAAAACAAGCGAACAAATAAAAAAGGATGTTATCCATTAAATATTTACTCATTTCCCTGTTTTTATTGTGCACGCCGATATTTAACCAGGTTCAAAAAGTAAAAATATTGTCAGTAGTGGTAGAAGGTACAGAACGTCTGGCACCCGATGATGTCATCCGCAGTTCAAGATTGTATGAGAGCCGGGAAATCGATTTTGAAGATATTCAAAAAGGGATTAAAACGTTGTGGAATCTAAATCAATTCAGCGATGTTCAGGTATTCGTTGATGAAGAAACTGAAGACGGTGTACTTCTTAGAATTGTCGTTGTCGAGTTACCCATTTTAGAATCCTTTGAATTTTTTGGGAATAAAAAATTATCACGTTCAACCCTTGAAGATGCAGTAAATCTCAACAAAGGTCAACTGATTTCTGAACGGAATATTTTTAATGCTGTCCGTGCGATTTGGAAAGAATACGAGAAAAATCATTATCATAATGCAGAAATAACCACTGATCTGATCAATGGTAAATTAATGCATTCAAAAAAACTGAATATTACAATTAAAGAAAATAAAAAAACCAAGATTACCAAAATCATCATCGAAGGAAATTCCGCCGTATCTGATCTTAAGATTATCAGAAAATTAAAAAATTCAACCCCCAAAAAATGGTATCTGCCATGGCGGGGTGGATTTGATAAAACAAAATATGATGAAGATTTAAAAAACCTTGCGGCATTTTACCATGAAAAAGGATACCGCGATTTTCGTGTCATCGATGAAAATATCGGTTTGGCAGAAAATAAAAAAGGACTTGAGATCCGCTTGAATGTGTATGAAGGACCAAAATATTTTTTCCGGGATATTACCTGGGAAGGGAACCATGTCCATTCTACTGAAGAATTAGCCGCACATTTGGGTTTTTCAAAAGGCGATCCATATAATGAAGAAAAGTTTAACCTGGCGATTTCAGAATCTGTAAGTCCTTTGTATATGGATCAGGGGTATTTCCATTTTATGATCGACCCTAAGATCATACCGGTAGGCGAAAATTTGCTGGACGTTCATTTTACCATTGTTGAAAATCAGATCGTGAAGATCAGAAAAATTAATATTACGGGGAATGATAAAACCCATGAAAATGTTATTCGCAGGGAACTTCGAATGTTCCCCGGTGATATTTTTAACCGGCAGAAACTGATCGACAGCTATCGAGATATCATCATGCTTGAGTATTTCGAAACTGTAAAACCGGATGTGGCTCCTGTGGGTGAAGATCAGATTGATATCCTTTTGGATGTAAAAGAAAAAAGCGCTGACCGGGCAAATTTTTCAATGGGTTATAACGGAACTTATGGATTAACCGGTGGCGGTGGGGTTGAATTTCGAAACTTCAGGGGTCGTGGACAAACCTTATCCGTCAATTATCAGCGGGGAATCGGATCAAGCACATCCAATAATCAATTGTCTTCACTGACCAGTTACACCTCGACGAACACAACGGACTATCAGTCATTTTCATTAAGTTTTGTAGACCCCTGGGTATTTGATACTCCAAATCTGATGGGTATTTCGTACTATTTACAAGAGCGCGGGCAGGGGCAGGGATCTTACCTGCCATTTGATATTCGGTCTTCAGGCGGGTCTGTGAGATGGGGAAGACGATTCAAATGGCCAGACTATTTCTTCCGGGGTAGCTGGATGCTTCGGACGACAAAAAATAAATATTTCGCGAGTTCAGAATCCGACCTTTTAGATTATTTTTCCACCGGGATTGCAAATCTTATCAAAGACGAGGGAAATGCCTTTACATTCAGTTCATCCGGTATATCTTTCCTTCAAACCATTACAAGGGATAGCCGGAATCATCCTGAATTTCCATCCGCCGGCTCGCTTTTTTCCTGGTCATCAACCTACTCAGGCGGGGTAATCGGAGGAGATGAAGATTATCATAAACACGAACTTGATTTTGATTTCTATTCTCCCTTTTATAAAAAAGTAGTGTTAAGGCAAAATATGAAGATGGGAGTGTTAAAATCACTCCCTGAAAAAAATTCCCAACGCTCGGTTATCCCGCCCAGTGCAAAATTCTTCATGGGAGGAAGCGGAATACCCTATGGTGAAATGCTCCGAGGATATGACGATAATACCGTCGGTCCTATGGGCGTATACAGCCCTCTAGGAGGAGACATCATTCTCAAATATACCCTGGAAATGAGATTTCTAATATCTGAAAATCCAACCGTTTACACCCTTATGTTTGCCGAATTGGGTAATGTATGGAATGACTTTGACAATGTTGATCCATTTCAACTTAAACGGTCTGCTGGGATTGGGATACGAATGTTCATGCCAATGCTTGGGATGATTGGTTTTGATATGGGATATGGGTTTGATGATACCATTGTAGATGGCGACAACAGACCACAGGGCTGGAATTATCATATCCTTTTTGGGATGCCATTTTAATTAATTACGAGGAGAAAAAATGAATAGGTACATAAAAACAGCCTTGGTGGGGGCAATATTTGTATTCCCGGCTTTGATTTTTGCTGAAATGAAAATCGGTTACATAGACTCAAATAGAATAATGAACGAGTATTCAGAAGTTGCCATCGTTCAGGCAGCCGTTGAAAAAGAACAGAGGAAAATGGAAACTGACTTTAACAAACTTGTGGCACAATTAGACAGTGTGAAAACCGAGTTTACCAAACAAAGTTTATTAATGAGCGACACGAGACGGCAGGAAGCAAATGCCCAAATCAAAGAAATGGAAATCAATATCCAAAATTTTCAAACTCAAAAGTTTGGACCCAGTGGTGAAATCTATGAAAAACAAAGAACGCTATTAGCGCCGGTTCTGAAAAAGGTCGATACGGCAATTCAGAAAGTTGGCGCTGAAAGAAGTTATGATTATATTTTCGACGCTGTGTCCGGCGCTATTGTCTATGCGTTGGATTCCCACGATCTTACCCAATTCGTGTTGGATGAGTTGAAAGCACCTGCAACACCGGCACCGGGAACGGGGAATTAGCTCTCTACAGTATTGTTCACTGTCCGGCAGATAGCAGAAAAAATTGGTGGAATCATTCAGGGAGATCCTGATCTGAGGATTTCCGGCGTGTGCAGTATCGACGATGGTAAAGCGGGATTCATCTCTTTCATCAGATCGACAAAATTTGACCGATATTTTAATGAATCCGCCTCCTCGGCGGTAATTGTACATCGCAAGTTTGATCTCGATCTTAAAGGAAAAACCACTATCAAAGTTGAAAATCCGGATATTGCCCTGATCCTGGTTCTTGAACTGTTTGGTACAAAACCGAACCCTGCTCACGGGATTCATCCTACCGCAGTGATTGGTGAAAATGTATCACTGGGGAAAAGCTGCACCATACTTCCCAATGCTGTGATTGGGAAAAACGTATCCATCGGAGCCGATACCTGCATTGGCGCGAATGTTGTCATTGGTGAGGGAAGTATCATCGGAGCCCGGTGCACACTTCATCCTAATGTAACGATCTATCACTCGTGTGTCATCGGCGAGGATGTGACTATTGATGCCGGTTCGGTCATTGGTGCCGACGGGTTTGGATGGGTTACGGTGAAGGATATTCATTATAAAATTCCTCAAATTGGTAAAGTAATCATTAAAAATAATGTCTGGATTGGTGCAAATTGTACTGTTGACAGGGGTACATTTCATGATACAATTATAAATGAAAATACAAAATTGGATAACGGAATTCAAATTGCGCATAATGTTGAAATTGGCAGGGGTTGTCTTTTTGCCGGTCAGGTGGGTATCGCCGGCAGTACAAAAATTGGTGATTTTGTAACCCTGGCTGGTCAGGTGGGTGTCGTTGATCACATCCGTATCGGCGACCGATCCGTGGTTGCTTCAAAATCAGCTGTGATGCAATCCGTTCCTCCCGGATCTTTTATCTCCGGTATCCCCGCAAGACCTCACTATGAAAAGAAAAGGCAGGACGTCGTCATTCGAAAACTGCCTGAAATTGCCCGGCGTTTACGAGCATTGGAAGATCGTTTCGATGCGTTAACGAAGGGAAAAAATTGAACGATAAAATTAATTACCAACACTCCAAATATCAACGAACGATTGGTAAGGAAGTTAAAATTAGCGGCGTCGGGCTTCATACAGGTGTTGATTCCACAGCTATCTTTAAACCTGCACCGCCCAATTCCGGAATCCTGTTTAAACGGATTGATTTAAAAGACAGTCCTGAAATTTTAGCTGATATCGATCATGTCATCGATATTTCACGGGGAACGACCATCAGCCAGAATGGGGTAAGGATTCATACCGTTGAACACGTCATGGCTGCGGTGGTAGGGCTTCAAATTGATAATGTTCTCATAGAACTTACCAATAAAGAACCCCCGGTGATGGATGGAAGCGCCCAGCCCTTTGTTAAAATTCTGCTGGATGCGACGATCGTTGAACAGAGCGCTCACCGCGATGAATTGATCATCGACCAAACCATCACTTATAGCGATCCCGAGCGTGGAGTTGATATACACGTACTCCCTTCTGACAAATTTCGAATCACGTTTATGACCGATTATAAATTTCCCTCCTTAGGAACTCAATATACGGCGATGTATTCTCTGGAAGATGATTTTATCCATCGGTTCGCTCCCGCCCGGACGTTTTGTTTTTTTTCCGAAATTCGCGAACTGAAAGAATTGGGTCTGATCATGGGCGGTGGTATAGATAACGCGCTTGTGTTTCTCGACCGGGAAGTGAAATCAACTGAAATTGAGACTATCCGGAAAATGTTTAACATCAAAAGCGACATTTTTGCCGGTGAAAATGGAATAATGAACGGTGTCAAATTGCGGTTTTCAAACGAACCTGTCCGGCATAAAGTGGTGGATCTGATTGGCGACTTATCATTATTGGGAATTCCAATACGTGGGCATGTCATCGCTGCGAGAAGCGGTCATGCGGCAAACGTAGAACTGGTAAAACGGATCAAACAGGTATATGGTAAAAAGATCAAGGAAAAGAAACTCCGCCAAAAAGATTCGAAAGTAAAATTTGATATTCAGGCAATCCTTCAGATCATGCCTCACCGGTATCCATTCTTGTTGGTTGATAGAATATTAGACGTAGAACCTGGCAGAATTGTCCATGCAATTAAAAATGTCACCATGAACGAGCCTTTTTTTCAGGGGCATTTTCCAGGCCAACCCGTGATGCCCGGCGTATTGATCCTCGAAGCTATGGCACAGGCAGGTGGCTTTTTAGTTTTAAATTCAATTCCCAATCCGAAAACAAAACTCATGTATTTTACTGCAATTGACAATACGAGATTCAGAAAAATCGTTGTACCGGGAGATCAGGTTGAGTTCGAGGTCACTCTGGTTAAATTCAGGATGGGAACCTGCAAAATAAAAGGAATAGCTACGGTGGATGGTGAAGTCGTGGCTGAAGCTGAAATGATGGCTTCGGTTGTAGATAGGAGAGAATAATTTCCACTACCATCCATCCTTCATCTATTATTCACTCCGATGCGGTTATCGGAGGCAATGTCTCCATTGGCGCTTTCTCAATTATCGAAGGCGACTGTGTCATTGGCGACAATACAGAAATCCATGACCACGTCACAATTAAAGCCCACACCCGAATAGGAAAGGATTGCTATATTTTCCAGGGGGCAGTCATCGCAGGTTTGCCACAGGATCTTAAATTCGATGGTGAAAAGACAGAATTAGTTATCGGAGATCGGACCCGTGTCAGAGAATATTGTACCCTGAACAGAGGAACATCAGCCCACGGGAAGACTGAAATCGGTAGTGACGTCCTCATCATGGCATATGTTCATGTGGGACATGACTGCATTATCGGTGATAATGTTATTCTTGCAAACAGTATCTCACTTGGAGGCCACGTTGAGATTGGGTATCATGCGACGATAGGGGGACTGACTCCCGTACATCAATTCTGCAAAATCGGTGAACATGCATTTGTCGGGGGAGCTTATCGGGTTGTACAGGATGTGCCCCCGTATATCCTGGCAACCGGAGAACCCATGAAGTATGCAGGGTTGAACAATGTGGGTCTCCGAAGAAGAGGTTTTTCACAAGAACAAAGAGCAACCATTAAAAAAGTGTACCATAAAATATTTCGATCTAAAATGAATGTTTCCCAAGCCTTGGAATGGATAAAAAATGAGATGGAACAGACGACAGAAGTTCAGAAAATTATTCATTTTATAGAAACCAGCAGTCGTGGACTTATTTAACATTTTAAAATTCAAGTTCCAACTTTTTCTATTATTGGCTTGTGTTTTTGCGAATATCCCGGAAAAAGAACTGGCAAAATCTCTTTCTTTCATCCCCCACGATACCATTGAAAATTCAAATATCATCGTTTCTACTTCGCTCTTTTACTACAAGACGAACCCGGAATTCGCATTAAATTCTCAATTATGGGTTTCCCCGAACCTGTATATGAAAGGTGGAATTTCTCCCGGGAAATACGATGCTCACCTCAGTCCTCTGATTCATCTTGGTCTCGGATATGTCCCCGAACTTCCCTGGTTAAAAACCGGCACGACTGCCTTCGAACTAGGGATATTTCAATTGAAATGGTATGGTGAAAAGAGCTACAAATGGCAGTACGGAATGATCGGTCAATCATTTAATTATAAACACAATACTATTCATTTCACGTGGACTCATTTATCTGATCCCGGATGGTATCATGAACAATTTTCCATTATCGTCTCACGGGTTATCTGTAAAATTATCGGAATGCAGTTACAGGCGGTTTTGTATCGTGACGGAAATCTTATAAATATGAATACGGTCATGACATTCTCAACAGCGTTATGAAAAAGATCAGCATTTTGGGGAGTACCGGGTCCATCGGAACACAGGCACTGGACGTGGTCAGAAAGCATAGGGATCAGTTTGAGATCGTCGCACTTTCCGCACACCGGAATGTAAAATTGCTATTCAGTCAGGTAGCCGAATTTCGACCGAAAACCATCTGTATTTCAGATTCCGTGACGGGTAGTGAAGCCGTCAAAAATTTACCGCCGGGTAACATTGAAATCCTTTCCGGCCGTGATGGACTTTTAGAATTAGCAGGCCGGGATAATGTGGATATTTTACTGAATGGTTTGGTAGGATCATCCGGAATGGAACCGACGATTCGGGCGATATCCGCCGGTGTAAATGTGGCGTTATCCAATAAAGAAAGTCTGGTTCTCGCCGGTGGAGTAATCACCGGATTACAACGGAAAAATGGTGTAAAGATACTCCCGGTTGACAGCGAACACAGCGCTATCTGGCAATGTCTGGTTGGGGAGCAGCATGACCAGATCCGTCGCTTGATTCTCACAGGATCGGGGGGACCCTTTCGAACTCGTCCGATAGACACCTTCTCGACGATCACTATTGAAGACGCCCTCAGACATCCCAACTGGAAAATGGGCGAGAAAATCACGGTTGATTCCGCTACTATGATGAATAAAGGTCTGGAAGTAATTGAAGCCAGATGGCTGTTTGACATTCCGGCGAGTCAGGTCGATATTGTCGTCCATCCCCAATCTATCATTCACTCAATGGTTGAATTTGTAGATGGATCTGTAAAAGCACAACTGGGGTATCCGGAAATGAAAATCCCAATCCAGTATTCACTCACATATCCCGATCATGCCCCGGTATCGTGGAAGCATTTTGATCCTGTATCTATCGGACAACTGACGTTTGAAAAACCAGACCTGCATAAATTCCCCTGTATCAGTCTGGCATATGAGGCGATAAATTCCGGTGGATCATATCCTGCGGTTTTAAACGTTGCAAATGATCTTGCCGTATATGCATTTCTTCAAAAAAAAATTTCCTTTATAGAAATCCCAGGAGTGATTGAGTTGGCAATGAGCAGTCACAACCCTGTAAATGATCCGGATGTTGAACAAATCAGGGAACTCATGGCCTGGACAACTCAATTTTTAAATTCAAAACTTCAAGGATAATTGATTTATGACATTTGTGTATTTTGTAATTCTGTTGGGTGTATTAATCTTCGTCCACGAACTGGGACATTTTCTTGCCGCCAGATCTGTAGGTATGCGTGTTGAAAAATTCTACCTCGGTTTCAATCTTTTCGGTATCGGATTGAAGAAAAAATGGGGGGATACTGAATATGGTATTGGTCTGTTTCCATTAGGCGGGTACGTCAAAGTATCCGGTATCCTCGATGAAAGTATGGACTCCTCGAGTTCCGGTGCGGACTATGAATATCAGTCGAAAAATCCCTTACAGCAAATCTTTTTCGCCTCTGCGGGTGTGTTGATGAATTTTCTATTGGCTATTGTAATATTTACCGGAATCGTTTATCATGTTGGCGTTGGCATACCGGACGAAAGGGCAGTTGTTGGAGATGTGATGGCTGATTATCCCGCTGAATCTGCGGGGATTATCGCCGGGGATAAAATCCTCTCCGTCAATGGGGCGGAGATATCCTCATGGGCGGAAATGACAGAGAAGATCCATGAAGTCATTGAACAATCTGTCGTATTGGAAATTGAACGAAACGGCGAAATCTTCATTGACACGCTCGTGACGGTATCCAATCAAAGTATGATCGAGGGTGAATTAAAGTCGGTGGGTATGATCGGTATCGCCCCAAGGATGGATGTGGTTCCGGCGACTTTTATCCGGTCAGTACAGGAAGGGTTATCCATGACCTTCTACTGGCTGGACATCATTTTCGATTCCATTAGGATGCTAGTCACAGGACATGCATCTTTAAAAGAAATCGGCGGACCTATCATGATCGCTAAACTCACAGGTGAGTCTGTCAAATACGGGATATTATCCTTTCTGAATTTTATGGCGATTATCAGTGTAAATCTTGCATTATTAAATGTTCTTCCAATCCCGGCAATGGACGGAGGACATATTGTTATCGCAATGATAGAGGGTATTTCCCGTCGAAAGCTTCCGACGAAAGTGAAAATGAGCGTTCAGCAGGTGGGTGTGATGCTTCTGCTTCTATTATTTGTTCTGGTCATGTTCAATGACATCAGCAGGCTCTTTGGGTAACGGAAGGAGGACGTCCTTTAATTCGAGGATCATAGATCCTAATGAGGTACTTTGTACAATCTTTGCCGGTAGTTTTTGATCGTCCTTCGTAAACCAAATTGTCATCTCTCCCTGATTTTTTAACAGGGTTGTTCCATCGGGTGACGAAGGGGACAGCACCCAGCATCTGAAGATCCCGGCCGGGACGGAGATGGTTTCTTCGTGGGTAACGGTTACCTGAACGTCTTTTATCTTACCGTTATCGAATGATATGAATGAATAAATATTCCCAGTTTTTAAATTCTTTGTCCTAAAATAATAGATCGCAGAAATAGGGTCCATAACTTGTGAAGGGATGGACATCCTTTTTGATCCCATGACCGCTTCCCGGGTTTCACGATCGATTTCAACATTAAAATCCCGTTTATATTTGCCCTCACGGATCTTTTTATTCATCCTGATCAGGCCAAAGTCTTCACTGGAAACCCAGATGTCAATTTCATCCCGGACCTTATAAAATTTATCCAATAGACCTTCAGAACGGGTTTTCGAAATAATTTGGTAAAGGGGTACGCCATTCAGGGTATCGGCATACAGTTCGATCGAGGCAGCGCCTGCGGAAAAGAAACGAAAACCGGCTGAAAAAATAAGCTTCTCGCCAGGTACAAATTGATCCTGGCACAAAACCAACCCTATGGAAAACAGTATAAATATTGAGTTTAACTTATTCATTTGATCAAAAAATATGTGAAATGATCCGCTCAGAACTTAAGGGACGGGATTTCACAAAATGAAGTGTTTTTTCCTGATAGGATTTCAGGCTATTTGCGTCTTCCAGCTGAATTAACAATCCTATGAAATCATTGGCAGAATGAACCATGACGCCAATATTTTCCTGGTAAAGATCAACCGCTTCATCGAGGATGTGAATATTGGGTCCGAATACAACGACACAGCCATAAACGGCAGGTTCAATGACCGAATGAACGCCAGCGCCAAACCCCGCACCCACATAAGCGATGGACGCATATTTGTAAAGGTCGGCTAACTGTCCAACAGTATCGACCAACAGAACACGGGTATCAGTCAGGGGGTTCGCCTCAGCCCATCGGATCGGCTTCATATTCAGCGAAATCAGCATGGATTTCCATTCATTCAGAGTCTCGTCATCCGTCTCATGAGGAACGATGATCAACCGTCGGTTCTTTTCTATAAGGGAGTCTGTACCCTGCATAAAGTATCGACCGAGGGTTTCATGGATGATCGCAATGTCTGATGAAATGACGCTCCCGAAAATGATATTTTGAGATCGTAAAAATGAGTTAGGGAGCACCGTGCGGTGGTTTTCGTTCTTTCGCTCCAGAACCTGATCAAACCGGGTATCTCCCGTAATCACAACCTTTGGTTCGGGGACAAGTTTTAGAAGATTGGCTTTTAACCGGGATGAACCTGTGAATATGGTATCAAATTGAGAAAACAACCACCGGTTTGCAGACTGGCTGAAGGGATGTAACCGTGCAGAACGGTCATGCAGGTTGGCATTAATGAGGATCACCTGAATACCCAGCCTTTTGGCGATAAACAGGTGATGAGGCCAGATATCATGGCGGGTAATAATGTAATAATCCGGCAATAATGTCCTGAAAAAAATGATCGCTGACCATGGAAAATCGAACAAATGATAACAACAGATATCAAAGAGTCCCGAGCCGTATTCCCTGTAAAAAATGGTCGGGGAAAAAAAAGACTGAACCAGCAGATACCGGGTACGATCCATCCGTTTGAGAACGGGCTTGACCTGTTCGAATTCACCGGCGGATGCGGCATGGAAAAGGACTACCCTGCGGTTATCATCATGAATTTTTCGTCTGGCTGAGATCAGGGCAGGATACTGGTGAATAATATGAGTGCGGATTTTGGGGATCAGCCAACCGACGGTATGAAGCAGTATCCATATCCCGGGCGAAAGCACAAGATAGATAATATAAAAGACCATCTTGTAAAAAATTTACCGATGGGATAGTAAAATATCCACAAACTCACGAAATGCGCCATCCCCTCCTCCTCTTTTGGTGACGATATCCGGGGTAAATAAGGATAATATGGGACTCGTGGACGGCATAGCAGATATGCCCACAGATTTCAGCACGTCCAGATCATTCAGATCATCGCCCATGTATGCCACCTGCTCAGGACCGATGTGGAACCGTTTGCAAAGATACCATATCCGGGGAAGTTTATCCGTCTCCCCAAGGTAAACATGTTCGATCTGTAATTTTTCGGCGCGTTTCTCAACGGATTGCGAGGATTCTCCTGTCAGAATCGCGACGCGAATACCCGCCTGATGAAGCAGTTGTACCGCGAACCCGTCATATGTGGAAAACGCCTTCATGAACTCACCGTTTTCAGTATAATACATTTTTGCATTTGTCCAAACACCGTCGATATCGCTGGCAACCAGCCGGATATTCGGTGACCGGAGTTTCACTATATCGCCGGGCATAGGTAAATCCGGATGAGTAAATTCCGTTGAAATAAAGAGATCACCAGATCAGGTCATCCTCATTGATCACCGTATCTTCAGGAATGTGATGTTTTGTTTTTTTCCCAATCACGTCGTTTATCCGCATGGGTGAAATCCCGGTACCGGGTCCTTTTGTGGTGAGCATTTCAGCGGTTATTTCTGTACAGGGGGAAAGTTCAACCGTTGTCACAATGCTTTTGGCTAACTTTTTAAATACGGGTAATTCGGACTCCTGCACTTTTTTCACAAAACTCCCCAATGCCTGTTCGGTATGGCGGATATCCCGAACCATTTTTGAGAAACCCTGAGGTTCCAAAGATGCGGCATGATCTCCCCCTTTCATGGTTCGATCCAGGGTGAAGTGGCGTTCAATGATCCGGGCGCCGAGAGCAACTGCCACCGGGGGCAGAGCGATCCCAAGTTCATGTCCTGAATATCCGATCACAGCTTGTGGGAATTCTTTTCGGTACGTCTGCAAAACATTTAGATGAATTTCATTAAAGTTGGATGGATAGGTAGAAGTACACTGCAAAATACCAATCTGATCATTAAACCGGGACACGAGGTCATAAGCAGCCCTGACCATGGGAAAATCGGCCATACCGGTGGATAAAACCATGGGTATTCCTTTTTTCGCCGTATGTTCCAGTAATGGGAGATTCGTCAGGTCAGCCGATGCCATTTTAAAAAATAACACTCCCAGATCGTTTAAAAAATCAATACTTTCTTCATCCCATCCAGATGCACAGAAAATCAATCCGTTCATCTCGGCATACTTTTTAAGGTTACGGTAATCTTTTTCAGACAATTCCAGGGCTCGTTTGTGTTCGCCATAGGTAGCGCCGAAACTATTCCGGTTATCATAGGCAGCGTCCAACCCGCTTTTCGTCAATATCCGGTCGACCGTCCGTTTTTGGAATTTGACCACATCCGCATCACAGTCTTTTGCTTTGTCGATTAATTGCCGGGCAATTTTTACATCCCCCTGATGATTAATACCGATCTCGGCGATGATCAGAGTCGGATTATCCCCGCCAACTTCCCGGTTTCCTATGGTTAGTACGCTCATTCAGGTTCCTTATTGTTTATCAGAATTATGATTCAAATTTACGACGTTCATGCCATTTTGAGGTTGGGTGGATTGCCCGATAACATTTTTCTCCTTCAATGAAAAATAGGCGGTTTGCAAATAGCTCCTACAATGTTTTTCGAGAGTATTCTGGATATTTATGTCCGTTTCAATAAATCGGTTTCCATCGGGTAAAATGCGAAAGCACTCCTTTTTCTGATCGAGTATCTCCTTGTATTGATAATCATCTTCATACCAATAAATCTGGTCATTGACCACCCGGCATGCGAATCCGTCTGCGGACGCCAGCGTATTTTTACCCCACAGCGGGGGGGCGGAATCATCCAAATCCAGCAATGACAATAAAATAGGAAGGATGTCCGCCTGACTGGTTACCGTATTGATGGATCTGCCCTGTGGGATTATCCATGGGTTATAGATCACCAGGGGGATTCTGGCATTGACCGGATCATCAAAGTCATCGTGGTTTACCCACAGTCCGTGGTCGGCAGTAAAAACAAAAATGGTACTCGAAAACCAGTCGCTGGATGAAGCATCCAACAAAAATTCGTGGATGACCTGATCGACGTATGCCATCGACCGGGCTGTCTTCTGACGATGAAAGGGAGCTTCTGCAAATTGCGGGATATGAGAATCATATTCTGCAGGTACACTCCAGGGTTGGTGGTTCGTTGTCGTGAACAGCACGGATAAAAAGGGGGGAGTGATTTGGTCCATATCTTCCTTCGCCATTTTGAAAAGATAGTGGTCAAATTTTCCCCACGACGTCCCTTCGGATTCTGCAGGCAGATGGCGTTGGTCCAGAATGTTAGCGAATCCATTTAATTTTAAAAATCCGCTCATATTATCATAGTTGGCATCCCCACCATAATAGTATGTAGTCGAATATCCCTGTGATTGAAGAATGCTTCCGATTGTGGGAATGCCAGACATAGCTTCGACCTTATATATGAGGGGCAGTCCGGGAAGTGAGGGACGTCCCGTTACAATGGAACTGATCCCGTGAGCAGACCGCTGTCCGTTCGTATAACAGCGTGAAAAAGAAATACCCTGCGCCGATAAATCGTCAAAATGGGGTGTTACATCGATTTCCAGTTGAGGATTAAGGAAACCACACAGGGCTCCGGTAAAGGATTCGAGTATGACAATGACCACGTTAAAGCGAGGGTGTTTCGGTAAGTCAGGGTTCCTGGTTTGTAAGTGAGCGCCGCGACGAATCAGTTCGTATGTGGTTTGTTTAGCCTCGTCCATGGGATATACAGATAATAATTTTGTCAATCTGTCTTCAGAGGATAATTCTACGATGGATCGCCCGAAGAAAAATATGCTGTTCAGGGCAGTCTGATTTGCCAGCATATTATCGCTGAAAATCGCATATCCCCAGTCAACAGGACGTTCCTGCCAACCGCCCCGGCACGCCAGAGCCAACCCTGAAAAAAGAAAAATGAACGCTGCAAACTGCAGAATGGGTCGGACCGCTTTGGTGTTTCGGATATAAGACATGAGCCGGATAAATATCCACCCGAAAAAAATGGTGATAAAAATAAGAATGATCACATATTTTACAAGAGGGTACTGGGAAGTCAGATATGACCATAGCTCGGTTTCATTCCCCGTCTGATGAAGGATGAGAAAATTAACATGCATTCCAAATTCTTTAAAGAATTCAAGATCAAACAGATGAATAAATGAGATCAGAAATTCACACACAATATTATAGACCGTATAGATGGACTGATACGTTTTGCTCTTCCATCCGATAATGGGGAGAAAGGCGGTAATGAAAACGGGGAGAGTGAGATAGCCGGCAATCACACCATCCAGCCTTAGTCCTAAAAATACCGCTTTTATCAGGAGCCATCCATGGTGGACATCTAAAGCGTCACCCTGGACACATAAAAAAACGATTCTCCAAATCAGGTTGACAAAAATAAAATAAATAAATGACAAGCTACCTGCGAGAAATGCACTGGGGAAAAATGTGAACAACGGATGAAAGGGTCGCAACCGGAAAAGGGTCATTTACCCTCATTTTCCCGATAAATATTTTCTAAAAAGGTAAAATCCAACTCGGTATCGATTTGAAAACTGTATTTTTCAGGCAGCAGAAAATATCCGATTTTCCCTCCCAACCGGTTACCGGACTTCAGAAACGACTGACGTGTGAAAATATAAAAGGATCCGTTTTCGGTATAGCGGATATCCCGTGGATTCATATCCTGTCTGCGCGGGCGATTCAAATAATCATAATCCGGAAGGGCTAAATCATTCTCTATGGTCCAGAAAAAGTGGTGAGTTGGTGTCAGAGTGAGAAGAGAGTCCAGGCGGTTGAGGATAAAATGATCAATTGCTTTTGCAAGGGCATCTTCCGGGCGATAGGGGCTGGTAGCTTGCATGAGCACGATAATGTCCGGAAAGATATCATCCGCCCTGAGTGTGTCTAAAAAATGGTGAATTGCGGATTCGGTCGATGCAGTATCCCCGGAAATTTCGGTCGGGCGAATCACGGCTTTAGCGCCGGCTTGTTTTGCAACCGACGTAATTTGGGCATCTTCTGTCGAGACATATACCTTGTCAACCTGAGGGGTATTCAGGGCATTTTCTATGGTATGCACGATCAGGGGTTTACCGGCAAAGGGCTTGATATTTTTATGCGGAATTCCTTTACTGCCACCGCGGGCAGGAATGAAGGCAAAAATCTCATTCATGGGTGGATAACCTCTTGATTTTACCTTCGATAAGAAGAGATTCAATAAATATTTTTTCTGATGTCATGTCGTGTTTCCTCCCCTTTGTTAACACTCCTTTTTGGATGAGCCAGTTCATCCACTTTCGATCATTGTAATGTGCTTTTGAGTCTATGAAAAAATCGAATCCATAGATGATCACCTCCTCAAACTGACCTATCGCCCACAAAATAGATGCGGTACCCGTGGTCGGACGTAAAATACCGCACTTCTGTTCCAGGACTTCCATGTCTTTCAGGCTCGTCAACTCATACCGCGACCGGGGAATACCTAACCGTCTGGTGATTCGCTCATGAATGGATTCTCCCTTCCGCCAAAGAATTTCGGCCGGGATAAAGACCACGACACGTTCGGGAATCTGAACTCTCTTTTTCAGATTCTGATTGGCGCCGTTAAACCAGATTTGAGTTTTGGATCCGACATAATTCTCAAACCCTGATGTGGAGTAATTATTGATCCTCCCTACCGTTGTAAATGTATCAATTACAGAACCCATTTGATGGTTCATAACCGATTGTCCATTACCTATAATGAGTATCGAATGCGATGACACAGCAATTATTCTAACTCAACGGGTACATTGTTTAAACGTGTAAACGCATAGACATCAAACATAATATTGATCTGAAAATAATGACTTTTTTCGTCATGGTTTTTCCATTTGATTGTACAGCACCAAATTCGCCAGCCGTTCTGTGTTTAGACCGTCAAAACGAAATATAGACCTTGCAAAATCCAGATTTACATCGGACCTCTCCTGTTTTAATAACCGATCCATTGACACCACACTCCCTGCATCTTTAAAATCATTCGATCCGTACTTATTCTTCTTTCCGCAAAAATCATGGATAAAAAAAGTATCGATACCGACGAGCATGGATTCAACCGCACCGGTAGAACTGATACTTATTGCATATTTTGTTTGTGGTAAATGATCATATAAATGTTCGTATGAAACGACCAGGTTTGCGGGAGTATCGGGCATGGTTTCAATCATTTCCTGCATTAAATGTTTTGGAGCGTGGGTGTGCGGTATCCGTTTTGAGAACCTGGGCTTTAACACCACGGTACACTCTGATTCCACACGTGCCAAATCACATAAAAATTTTGCGAGTTTGAATCGGTCGTGTTTCCTTTTCGGGAATGTAGGTTGTTCGATGAAAAGGATTTGCGTCCGGTCCCTGTTATTTGCCCATGTCATGGATAATTTGAAAAGGTTATCAAACCGGGGGATGCCTGACGTCATCACCCGTTCACCCTGACGAATAAGTCCCGAGGATAATACCTTTTGTCTCGATGTTTCACCCGGCGTCCAAATAATATTCGACCCCAACCTCCCCCGTAAACCATGTAAAAAACCACGATAATTGTTGTTCAGCAGCATTCCCGCATATCCGGTGATGATTCGGGTAGCGGGAGATTCTTTCCTGAATTTACGGATAAACCGGTGTAATGATCTGCCACCCACGGTTCCTATAACCGCAACATCATAATGTCTTTTTGCCCGGGAACGGACCTGTTTTCGGGTCAGAATTTCATAGGAAATGCCTTCCAATTGATTGGTAACTTTTGAGGTTACCCAATTTTTACCGGGCAGAACCAGAAGGGCAACTTCCGGTTCAATTCCAAGTGATATAATATGCCTGATCACCGGTGTTAAAGTGGTGACAAAACTGTCGTATTTCATTAAAAAAAATATTTTCATGATTTCATTGTTTCCGAACCTATAGGATTAAGATGGAATTAAGAATATTAATATTTTAGATCCTGAAAATTTTCTCGGCTATTCCACTGGGTAGCCATGATGGATGCAAGTTCAAGGTTTAAGGGCGTAGTAATTTTAAAATTACGATCATCGCCGGCAAACAGATGAATTTTGGCTTTAGGGCTCGATAATAGAACCAGCCCAAGTTCATCAGTGGTTTCAAATCCCGATCGTTGAGCTTTTGTCAATATTCCGTTCCTGAATCCCTGGGGGGTCTGTACTGCTTTTACTTTCTGCCGGTCTAAATATGCCAGTGTTCCATTGTTGAGCATAATCATAGTATTATCTGGCGTCAAGATTGGTACTGCCCCGTCACATTCATCCAGACTTTCTACACACTCTGTGATCATTTGATGGGTGACAAAGGGTCGTGCAGCATCGTGAACGAGCACTTTTTCAGTACCGGGTGGTACGGCGTTTACACCATTGGTAGAGGAAGCCTGCCTTGTCTTGCCACCTAATACCACATGGCAACCGGGATAATTTTTTTTTACCTGTCGGGCATAATGTAGAGATACAACTAATATAACCTTATTGATCATAGGATGTTCGAGAAATGTATCCACCGAAAAGGATAGGACCTGTCGCCCATTGATGGTCAAATATTGTTTTGGAATTTGACTCTGGATACGCGTACCCTCACCGCCGGCTACAATGACGGCACAGGTCATGCTTCTTCCCGGCCAAACTGGATATCGTAAAACTGTCTGTAGGTGCTTTTATATCCCATAAGATTATCATGTGTTCCGGTTTCGATAATCCGGCCCTGATCAAAAACAATGATCTTATCTGCCCTTCGAATGGTCGATAATCTGTGTGCGATCACGATGACCGTTTTGTTGATCACCAGTCTGTCGATGGCCTCCTGAACTTTCTGCTCTGATTCCGTATCCAACGCCGAAGTGGCTTCATCAAATATGAGAATGGGTGGGTTTTTTAAAATTGCCCTGGCGATGGAAATTCGCTGACGCTGCCCCCCTGATAAAAGCGTCCCTTTTTCACCAACGACGGTTTCAAATCCATCAGGCAGTTTTTCGATAAATTCCAAAGCGTTTGCTGCGATGGTCGCCTGGATCAATTCATCCTGTGAACAATCGGGTTTGCCATAGGAAATATTGTTGGCGATCGTGTCGTTAAATAAAAAAGTATCCTGCATAACGATACCTAAAATCGATCTGAGAGAGCGAAGGCTGATCAGGCGGATATCCCTGTCGTCCAGGCAAATTTGGCCGGATGCCACATCGTAAAACCGGGGGATCAGATCAACAAAAGTAGATTTCCCCGCACCGCTTCTTCCCACCAGCGCTACTATTTCCCCTTTGTTGATTGTCACCGAAACATTACGAAGGGACGGTCCGTTCCCGCTGTCATATTTAAATGTCACATCTTTGAATTGAATTGAGTGATTAAAAGATTTTATGGATTCTGCCTGATCGCTATCCTGTATAGCGGGATGCACCTCCAGGATATTAAAAATTCTGTCTGCAGATGCCAATCCTGTCTGGATTTGGGCAGAGACATTCCCCAATTTACGTGCAGGTTGGAGCAGCGCAAATAATACCAGGATAAAACGCATAAAATCGTCGTGGCTCAATCCTTGTCCGCTCAGTACCGCAGAACCGCCTGTCCACAATAAAATGACGCCGATGGTTACTCCGATAATTTCGTTAATTGGTGTACTGAGCTGACTCATTTTCGCATGGCGAAAAGATAATGTGAAAAATTTTTTATTTTCAGAAATAAACCTTATGGTTTCGAATTTTTCCATTGCAAATGATTTTACGATCCGGATGCCTGAGAGAGTCTCCTGCAAAATATTTGAAATTCCTGCGATTTTAATGCTGGAACGCTTCGATTTTCGGCGAATACTCTGACCAAGTTTGGTAATGACAATCCCGGATATCGGGATCATAATCAAGGCGATCAGGGTCAATTGGATATCAATGATAAACAAAAGAACGATAAAAATGAGAATATTCACCGGTTCAACAATTAATTTCTGAAGGCTCTGACTCAGTGATGCATTTAATGCGGCAACATCCCGAATCATAATGGTTTGCAACTCTGCGGATTTACTTCGTTCGAAATAAGATAAGGGCAGTTGGTGAAGATGTTTAAAAAGGAGTACCCTGATATCGAGAATGATCTTATTCTGTGCATAGGCAATAGAGACTGTGTTCAGATAAAAAAAGATGTTCTTTAAAATAAAAATGGCGACAAGCCACAAACACAGATGTAATAGCTGCTCACGAGGAGCCCCGTCTCCGATGAGGACCTGATTCCACGCTTTGAGAGATTGATTCACATTTGTGAATCCTTCCGGGGAACCGGGACTAACTGTTTCGGCGGGGTGAGGAGAAATCACTTTATCCATCAGCGTCCCCACCATCCAGATTGAAGAGGAACTTAATATTGCATATAATAACGAGGATACGATCGACAGAATGAGGATGAACTTATACGGTTTGATGTATTGAAATACTTTTGTGGAAGTTCTCATAAAGAAAATGATCCGTCTCCCTGTCTTACAATTTTTGGGGTGGATGTTGTCAGATCAATAATTGTTGAACCCAGAGAATCCCTGACTTTTTGGTCTTCAAAAATGGACAGGTCGGGGAAATCAATTTCGACCTGACTCACCTGAGTCAGCGGTTGTTTCCCGTGCCGGTTGATGCTGGTGGTAATAATTGGTTTGCCCACTTTTCGGACAATATTTCTGGGGAAATTATGATCTGGAATCCGGATACCCAATATTTGCGTACCTAAGGTGACTAAAGACGACAATATGGAGGATTTCTTCCGCAACAGAAAGGTAAACGGACCAGGCAGGAAGGTCGAAATGATGTTTGAAAATTCCGGGTCTATGATGGCAAACTCATCGATCATATCCAGGTCGGAAACGACGATACTGAGTGGTTCGCTTCTCCCTTTCAGAATATTGATTTGTCGGATGGATTCCGAATTAGTGGCATCAACGCCCAGCCCGTACAAAGTATCTGTGGGATACACAATAATTTCACCGGCTTTCACCAATTCAGATGCAAAATTCAAATATTCTTTTTTAGCGGGATAGATCATTTTCTTATGGCATAATTATTAAAAAAAATAACAGAGTTAAATTAATACTTTACAACCACTTTCTGTGAAACCAGAAATATTGTTCCGGATAGCGCTTGATTTCTGTTTCCAGCAAGTGATGGTACTTTTGATCGATGATTCTTATCTGTTCTTCTATATTAGCATTCCCGGCGTCTATCTTTATTTCTTCCATGTTCATGAAGTACCGGCCATCATCACCGAGAGTGACCGTTGTAAAAAAGATAGGGATTCCGGTTTTAAGGTGAAAAACACAGAACCCTTTGGGTGATCGTGCCTTTTTCCCGAAAAAATCGATATCTACCCCATGTCTGCCTCCTCGTTGATCACCGAGAACGATTAGAAAATTGCCGGGCATTTCTTTTAAAATGTCACGGGAAGAAGCTTTTGAAGATATCATCTTACAGCCACTGGAATTTCTGATCCGGGTAATCATCCGATCGAACCCGGCATTTTTCTGAGGTCTCACTATCGCAATCATGGAAAGACCTTTAGAAGCTAAAATATGAGGGATCAACTCCCAGTTGCCGAAATGGGCACTCAGGATGATGCCGTTTTTATGGGATTGGCATATGTTCTCAGCATCCGGGGAAAGCCCCCATTTTTTTCCTAACTTATCGGATGACAGAAATGGTAAAGAGAAAAATTCCATCATAACCATCCCATAATGGCGGTACATTTTTTTTTGGGTCCTGTCAATTTCGCCGGTATCGTGTTTGGGGAATGCAAGACGGATATTTTTACGGGATACCGATCTGCGAATTGGAATGATATAATATATAAAAACCCCAACCCCGCGGCCAATAGCCCGTATCAGTTTTTCTGGCATGTGACCAATGATCCAGCACCATGTAAAAAAGGAATAATATATGATAGTATTTCTCAGCATCTGTTGTCATTCAGATCAAGATTTTAAGCTGAAATTTACTTCGTTCTGAAATGTAAGACAGGGTGTTATTTCAATAAGTACGGCTTACGCATTCGGTTTTACAATCCAGGTTTATTGGGCTTTACTATCATGACATTCCTTGGGGAAAAGATTTGGTGGAATAAATTTGAAGGTATAATCTCGAATTCGAAGGATTCAAACATTTGTAAATCGTATGGAATAATTAAATTCGACACCAGCATGGTTTGACAAATGTAACTTAATTACAGGCGATAAAAATGCCATCCCATCTGTTTGATGGGGCATGTTAGATATTGGGAGTTTTTATGGCATAGACGTAATTTTATCATCATGAAAACCAAGATTCTCTTTCTAATCCTACTGCTCACACTCTTATTTTCTCAAGACCCTCTGGTGTACAGCATCAAAATTCATGGTGAAATCGACATGGGTCTTCCCTATTACATAGAGCGTGGAATCCGTGAAGCAGAAGACAACAAAGCAGAATTCATTCTGTTTGATATCGATACTTTTGGCGGGCGTGTGGATGCGGCGACACGGATCAAAGATGCTATTCTTGGAAGTACAATTCCCACTGTCGTATTTGTAAATCGCCGTGCGATATCTGCGGGCGCACTCATCTCATTGTCATGCGATTCTATTTTTATGGCCAGCGGAGGTACAATCGGTGCCGCAACGGCCGTAGATCAATCGGGCAAAAAAGCATCCGAAAAAGTTATCTCATATATGCGGGAGGAAATGGCGTCAACCGCAGAAGCGCATCATCGTAACCGGGATGTTGCTGCGGCGATGGTCGATGAAGAAATTGAAATACCATTCGTCATTGATTCGAAAGGTGATACACTCACTGCTTCTGATATCAGTGGATTTAAATCCGGAAAACTGATAACCCTCTCAACCGATTTAGCCCTGAGATTAAATATCGCATCAGGGACCTACGAAACCCGGGATGAATTACTTGATTATCTCCTGCCTGATGGTTGGAAAATCGTGGAAGTCAAAGTATCCTGGTCAGAACAAATAGTCCGGTTTTTTACGAGTCCGACAGTGGCGCCGTTGCTGTTATCCCTTGGATTATTAGGTATATTTTTTGAAATTAAATCACCTGGTTTCGGGTTCCCGGGGATCTTCGGGCTGATCTGTCTGGGACTGTTTTTCGGCTCTCATCTACTCGTGGGATTGGCGGATGTTTTTGAAATTATTCTCTTAATTTCCGGTATTATTCTGATCGTGGTAGAGGTGTTAGTCATCCCAGGGTTTGGCGTTACCGGTATTTCCGGGATTGCATTAATCCTGTTCAGCATTTTTAAAATGCTGCTGGCTCCCCATCCGGCTCCAGGAGAAGTTTTGGAGGCATTCTATGGGATAACTATTGCGATCATCATCATGGTCATTACCGGGGTTATTTTCTTCAAAGCGCTGACGAAAAGCAATCTATATCAAAAATATATTCCCTTTACGCCACAGAAGAAGTCTGAGGGATTTACCATTTCGAAGGGATATGATCAACTCGTGGGAAAGACAGGAAAAACAGTCACAAAACTCAGACCTTCAGGGAAAGCCATCATTGACGGAAAGGAGTATCAGGTCTTGTCTCATGGCGAGTTCATCAATTCTGAGACCAATATACTGGTTGATGGGATTGATGGAAATCAGATTTTAGTCAAACCGGTCATCCGGTAACAGTTTAACAAATGTAAAGGAATTTTCGAAATGAATACTTTAGCGATTTTTATACCATTAGGGATTTTGGCTTTATTGGTATTTTTCTATTTTGTCCCCATCGGATTATGGTTTCAGGCAGGTGTGTCAATTGGTTGGGGAAAGGTGGGCATGGTGAAATTAGTCATCATGCGTATGCGGAAAATCCCGCCAAAAATGATGGTGAACGGCATCATCAATCTGCATCGTGCCGGATTAGACCTCATTACGTCGGAAGAACTTGAAACGCACTATCTCGCCGGGGGAAAAGTACCGAAAGTGGTAGACGCACTCATCGCCGCGGATAAAGCGAATATCGATTTGGATTTTAAGACCGCAACTGCCATCGATCTCGCCGGCAGAGATGTAAAAGAAGCAGTGGCTACCAGCGTCTATCCCAAAGTCATTGACTGTCCACGGGAAGGTAAAGTGTCAGCTGTTGCCCGTGACGGTATTCAATTATATGCCAAAGCCAGGGTTACCGTCAGAACCAATATTGAACAGCTTGTGGGGGGAGCGACAGATGATACCGTCATTGCTCGTGTCGGTGAAGGCATTGTCAGTGCCATCGGATCATCGAACACCTATAAAGATGTCCTTGAAAATCCCGATAATATTTCGAGAACGGTCCTCGCCAAAAGTCTGGATGCGGGCACGGCATATGCGATCTTATCCATTGATATTGCAGATGTAGATGTAGGGAAAAACGTCGGCGCACATCTTGCCGCAGATCAGGCTGAAGCGGATAAAAAAGTGGCTCAGGCGAAGGCAGAAAGCCGGAGAGCAATGGCTGTTGCCGCTGAACAGGAGATGAAAGCGCTTACCCAGGAAATGCAGGCAAAAGTGGTCGAAGCCGAATCAGAAGTTCCTAAAGCGCTCGCAGAGGCATTCCGAAAAGGCAATCTGGGCGTGATGGATTACTTTCGGATGCAAAATATACAGGCTGATTCTCAAATGAGAAAATCCATATCCAAACCGGATTCTGATAGTTCAGGATTCGCGGACGAAAAACCCGGTAAATAAATGAACTTTTCCGGATTTGAACCGGGGATTCTCGGGATCATTCTGTACTTAATTTTCTCCGCCATTATAGCGAAGAAGAAAAAACAACGTAAGCTGGAAGAGCGGAGGACGCCGAACCCTCCTCCGCCGACCACGGAAAATGTGTTTAATCTTCTTAACGCAATAAAAAAGGAATATCGCAGTACAATTCCACATGAGCCCATGATCCCCAAAGCTGTAGTTTTAGAGGAACCTGAAGATTTGGAATATTCACCACAACCCCCTCAGGAAGAACTCGTAGAGACCCAATATGAAGAATTTGAGCGGGAACTACAGTCTGACTATGCCGCAGCCTCGTCTCAAAATTATGAGTACGAAGACTTTGATCATTCTGAACCGCCTGCTGAAGTCAGTAAATCCGGAGGCGGTGTCCGGGTGAACTCTGCATTGAAGCGAATTGGAGCAATGCCCTTATTAAAGCAGGCAATTTTGTGGAAAGAAATTTTTGGGGATCCGGTTGCATTGAGACGGGAAATCGATCGGTTCTGAAAGATTCAGGTTAGTGCAAAGATAGTCCTGAATAGAATGCCTCCAAATTTGAAATAAATTGATCGATGGAACCGTTATTCTCAATCCAATGACTGGCGAATGGTTTTTTTTCTTCGTCCGTCATTTGTAATTTTATCCGTTTTTTTATTTGTTCATCAGAAATATTGCCCCGTCTGTGAGCTCTTTTTATTCGGGTGCTATAATCAGCGGTGATCAACAATACATAATCAAAAAAATGGGTGTACTTCGCTTCAATTAACAATGCCGCATCCGTGGCAAATAATTTGGTGCCCTCCGATTCATATTTTTGGGCTGCTTTTTCCACCAAAAGAAATACTTCAGGCCAGATGATCCCATTGAGTATTTTTTGATCTAACGGATTTTCAAAAGCGATGGCCGCAAGAGCGGCAAAATCCAGCTTGTTCCGACTATTTCTGATAGAATTTCCAAACATATTAATTAATTTTTTCTGCAACGAATTGGAATGAAGCATATGGACTTTTGCTTCATAGTCAGCGTCAAAAATCGCTGCACCTTTTGAGGCAAAAAACCGGGCTGCGATGGTTTTCCCCGAACCCAGTCCTCCGGTTACTCCAATTTTAATCATATTGATTTAATATTTTAAAAATAGTATTCGTAATATCACGCTCAGATCGGTTTCCGTTAACTATCGTTGTCAGGCTTTTTTCCCGGTAATACCGGATAAGCGGTTCAGTTTGTTTTTTATACACCTTTAACCGATTTAGAATCGTTTCCGGTAGATCATCATCCCGTTGTATGAGATTCGACTGACATGTGTCACACACGCCTGATTTTTCAGGTGGACTAAATAATAGATTATAAATCCGCCCGCAGTGGGTACATGACCTTCGTGAGGATAACCGTTTAACAATAATATCGATATCCGTTTGGATCACAAGTACGCAAACAATTTTCTGTCCTTCCGGGTTCAGGAGTCGTTCCAGCCCATCTGCCTGTGGAATCGTCCTGGGAAAGCCGTCTAAAATGTAGCCTGATCGGCAGTCTCTTTCAATCAGCCGTTCATGCACCATTTCCAATATTTCTGAATCCGGAACCAATTGACCATTATCCATAATGGATTTTGCCTGGAACCCCAGTCTGGTTTTAAGTTTTATATGATCCCTGAGGATGGCACCGGTTGAGATATGGGGAATGTGATATTTCAGGGAAATATGCTTCGCCTGAGTTCCTTTACCCGCGCCGGGGGCACCGATTAAAATGATATTCATACACTTCTGACCATAATATTAATAAATAAACTGATAACAACAATTTTTACCGGGTTAATTGATTAAAAACCCGGCAATCGTGGCGGTCATGAAGGAAGCAATAGCACCGCCAAACATAGCCTTTAATCCTATTTTAGCCAAATCAGATTTCCGGTTCGGAGCCAATGCACTGATGCCTCCGAGTTGGATTCCGATAGATGAAAAATTCGCAAATCCGCACAAGGCATAGGTTGCAATCGTTATGGCGCGTTGGCTCAATATACCGTCATTGATGTAGGCGCCCAGAGTTCCATATGCCACAAACTCGTTGAGTGATAATTTGATACCCAGTAAATTACCAACTTTGTCGGCATACTCCCACGGAACACCCATCATCCATGCCAATGGACGAAGAAGCGTACCAAAGAATGTCTGAAGCGATCCGGGGATTATTCCGCGAAATTCACCTATGGCGGGAGACATCCCGGATGCTGCGTATCGGATATAATCACCTTTAAGAAATTTACCATCAATCAGCAGGTCGGCGTAATTCAGTATCACGTCAATGACTGCGATAAGCGCAATAAAACCAATGAGCATTGCACCCACATTGACCGCTAACTTTAGTCCATCGGTGATCCCGTTCGCTGCGGCTTCGATCACATTATCGCCGACTTTGATTTTGGGTAATGCAACGTCTCCGGCGGTTTGGGAGTGTTCCCTTTCCGGGAAAATAATCTTCCCTACGACCAATGCTGCGGGAGCGGACATAACACTGGCGGCAATCAAGTGGCCGGCGGGTATCCCCATGGAGATGTAACCGGCTAAAACGCCTCCGGCAATGGTAGCAAATCCGCCGACCATGACAGTGAGTAATTCTGATTTTGTCATTTTATTTAGGAAGGGTTTGATCAACAACGGCGCTTCGGTTTGTCCGACAAAAATATTCGCAGAACATGACAGGGTTTCAGCACCGCTGGTTCCAATGGTCCAGCGCATGAATTTACTCATGGCTTCGATCACTTTTTGCATAATTCCCAGGTGATACAACACACTCATAAATCCACCGAAGAAAATAATCGTGGGTAAAACTTTAAACCCAAATTGAAACCCAAATCCCGGCCACGTCCCTGCATTAGGGAAATCGGGTACCCATGGTCCGAAAAACCGGTTGTCAGCGAGGTTCGAAAACAGAAATTTTGCACCATAATCGGATAAGCTCAGGAATCCGGCAATCTTGTCGCTGAATCCTTTGAAAATGACCTGTCCGTGGAATCCATGTGTGACGAGAAAGGCAATCCCGGAAATCACAAATAATACACCTGCATACCGTTGTGCGGGTTGATAAAATTTCTTGATCGAATTGACAATTAAGAAGATCAAAGATAGAATAAGTACCCATTGGGATACTGTGGGATGCAACAGGTAAAAAAGGGTCCAGACTGCAATACTGCCAAGGACAACAATAATCATTGCTTTGTAACCACTCCCCAATTTCTGATCATCTTTCTGAAGAATATATGTAACAATCAGGATACCCAGAATCCCCATTCCAATAAAACTAAACTTGTCGTTTCTGAGAATAATGAGGGCAAACAGAAACTGCAGACCCACACCCCACAGAATGGGTTTTAACCTTATTTTGGTTTTATGGTAGGATAAAAGCCAGGCAATCCCCAATAGTGTGAATAATCCCAAAATACTTATAATATGCATACTTACTTCTCCTTGTTATTCGTACCTTCATTAACAGTTGTCAGTTTAAGCTTACGATTGATGGATTTCACTAAATCCCGAAAGGATTTCATTTTTAGATGGACGGGAAAATTTAATACCGAAAAAACAGGTTCACCTACACATGTTTAGACATAGGGAGGTTTAAAACATGCGCGGCATCTGGCCTCGTATTTATCCGCTTCTCCAACCACCACCTGGCCCCCTTCCTGACTGATCCGCTGACTGTAATTGGCAGGGTCGCCGCATTGCATACAGATTGCCAGTACCTTTGTGATGAATTCAGCCTCGACCAGCAGATGGGGCATGGGTCCAAAGGGTTGACCCATATAATCTTTTTCCAGGCCGGCGATCACCACACGCTTTCCTTTGCTGGCAACCGTTCTGCACACTTCAACAATGGATTCGTTGAAAAACTGTGCCTCGTCCACCCCAATGACATCTGCTTCGTGAATATGATCCAGTATCTCTTTTGGGTCATTTATCACGACGGATTTTATTCGCCGGTTATTGTGTGACACGATGTATTCCTGACTGTAACGGTTATCGATCTCTGGTTTAAAGATCTCAACCCGTTGTCTGGCAATTTGTGCACGGACCAGGCGCCGGATCAGCTCTTCGGTTTTTCCGCTGAACATTGGACCGCAAATGATCTCAATCCATCCACCCATTCGAGGCGTTAGTTTCACTGTTTATCTCCAATTTTATATCCCAGTAATAATGTCATTATTTTCGTCCGTATCACATCGATTGCAACCTTATTTTTGCCCCCTTCGGGGATGATGATATCGGCATAGGCTTTGGTCGGTTCCACAAACTGCTGATGGGATGGGCGGACGGTCTTGTAATATTGCTCGATGACGGATTCCAGTGTCCTGCCTCTTTTTTTAACATCACGGGTAATCCTGCGAATGATCCGAATATCATCTCCTGTTTCAACATATAATTTAATATCCATCATTCTACGCAATTCAGGATCCAATAAAATGAGGATTCCATCGAGGATGACAATGTGATGCCTGTCAATATGCCGGAGCTCACCGCTGCGGGTATGCGTGTTGTAATCGTAAACCGGGACATCAATACACCCTCCGCAAATCAACGTTCGGATCTGAACTTTCATCATATCGAAATCAAATGCATCCGGGTGATCAAAGTTGATCTTACTCCGATCATGTAAATCCATATGGGAAAGATCGCGATAGTACGAATCCTGTTCAATCAGCGCAACTTCGGAACTTCCGAATTCAGAAGATAATGCTTTGGCAACCGTTGTTTTTCCGGATCCCGTTCCACCGGCAATCCCAATTAAAATTGATGTTTTATTTAAAAGTGGATCAATCATATAAAAGTGGTCCGTTTCATTTCACTTGTCCTTGTTTATTTCAATAGATGTGTCACGTCTCATTTTCCAAAAGGATAAGGCAGAAGGTCTGATATTCGGAACTCCTGGAAATTGAGTTGAGGGTCGGAAACGATGATAGGAACTTCACCGAGGAATTCAAACATGATCTGACGACATGAGCCGCAGGGCATACCTCCGTCTTCTGTCACAAGTGCGATCGCGGAAAATTTCGTATAACCCCGGGAAATGGCTGAAAAAATGGCTACCCTTTCTGCGCACAAAGTGGTCGGATACGCCTTTGATTCCACGTTGCATCCGTGAATAACCGTCCCATCAGTGGTTTGAAGTGCAACCCCCACCCGGTAATGACTGTATGGGGCTATGGCTTTTTCCCGGGCTGACATTGCTTCCCGGATGAGGTATTCTGTATTTATCATGCTCTCCATCTGAATTTTGAATTAGAAATTAATACCGATAATATTGCCCCCGCAAGAAATCCGCCGATATGCGCAAACCAGGCAACACCACCCCCGGTGCGGTTAATATCGGAAAGACCGTTCAAGACCTGCGATAGTATCCAAATACCAACTACAAATCCTGCAGGAATGATCACAGGAAAAACCAATACCAAAACGTGTATCCTTGCTTTGGGATATTTAAGAAGGTAGGCGGCCATGACGCCTGAAATCGCACCCGATGCCCCGACGATCGGCAAAAACGAGTGAGGATCGGTCGCCACCTGTAAAAGGGTTGCAGCAACACCGCAAGCGAGATAGAAAACCAGGAATTTTCTATGGCCCAGGATGCTTTCAACATTATCAGCAAATATATATAGAAACAGCATGTTGCCCAGTAAATGGGCGACCCCGGCATGCATAAACATGGACGTAAATAAGGTAAGAAAGGGCGGAATTACCGGGAATGACATATCAACCGGGTGAGAATATCCGGTTAATAGCGCGGGAATGGTTCCAAAACTTAATGCAGCATGAGTGGGTTCATCAAAAAAGGAAAACCATTGCCACATAAAAACGAGAATGTTTATAGTCAAAATACCCCAAGTCACATAGGGGATCAGAATACGTGGATTGTCATCCTTATACGGTATAAACACCAATGTTACCGAATTGTGAATGTTCGTTTGATTTCAATGGAATTTTCAACATTATCCGTAGCCATGATCTCCAGTTGATGTGTACCTGAGGGCAGGGCATCCCAAAGGTTGTAATTTACTTTTTCTCTGTAATAATTGTATTCGAAAATTAGCGGTTTGCCGTCTAATATGACAGACACATTTCCTTCACCGTCAATCCCCGAAAATGTATCGTGCACATTGAACGAGATCCGGTTAACTTCTTCAGCGCTGTATTCAGTGCGGTGGGAGGGGAAAATATTTTCAACCACAGGCGGCGCGGATTCTGTAATGACCGCAAATTCTCCACTCGATAACAAGGTTGTAGACAAATACTTTCCTTCATCTATCGTGTTCATATACGACCATTTATTTTTCTTACGATCCAAAACATAGATTGCGGAGTTTGCAGGTTGATCCGTCTGCTTCCGAATACTCATGTGCATCTCCTGTTTAAAGGGGATGAGTTCTGGCCCGGCAGCAACAGGACCGAACCGGATATCTGCAGAAGGGAACTCCGCTTCGTTTGCGGGTCCGGATATCCACACCAGCGCAGGGAAATAAAAGCAATTCGCCGGACCGGAAATAACCACAGAGCTATCGGATGACCATACTTCAAAAGGTTCACCCGGCTGAATATATTTATCTGCTATAGGTGGCTCAAGTCGTATTCCGGTTATTGTTGATTTCACGCTTCCAAAGACATTAATGTCTGACTGATCTGTCTTTCGGAAATATGGATAAGATTTTTCGTCGATAAGGACAAACGCTGCAAGACCGCTTTCGGGATTCGTTTTTATCCTTTTCAAAAATTCATTTTGTCGATTTTCAACCGGTTTGACCAATACCAATCCATGGTTCAATTGATAAAGCATAAGGGTACCCATCTCCGCAAAATGACTGACCCAGGTTGATGTCATTATATCGAGGGAACCATCTTGAGCGGGTTGACCGATAACATTAAATATGCCGGATAACGTCGCCGAATTTCCCGCAAAATCAGAGGCGGTGATCCGGTACGAATGATACCCTCTATCCATCGAAAGCGCATCTTTACGCCGGTGTTTTACAAAATTATGAACATTAATAGATGGTTCCTGAAATAATCTGGAATATTTTTCTCCTGTCATCCGGCTCAGGGCAAAGTCTGAATCCCACGCAGATAATGGTTCTTCACGAAAGGCATATGAATCATATTCCCGTTGAAACCACAACAAACTGTCAATCTCCAGTTTAATGGAATACAGCCCGAAATTGAAAGGTTGCCCATCTAATTTATCCTTGACTTCGACGGCAAGTCCTGCGGAACCGAAGATATTGATGGTATCTGGGATGACAAACCGGTGCAGACCATCCCCTTGTGCCGAATATCCCACCATGACGGGAGAATCGTCAATCCGCGTTTTCAGAGACAGAGGAATGACGCCCAGATGAAAGAATTCGGGGAACGATGTATCTTTAACGGATAATCCCAGAAGCTGAGGATTGACCGGGTTCTCGTTTTCGTCCCGGATCTCAAAATGCAGGTGAGGTCCGCTGATGGTGCCTGTATCTCCTGAAATGCCTATAATTTCACCCTGATTGACTGGATATTCCAGCGGGGGAAAATAGTGATCGATGGTGTAGGACATTGCCGATTCCTGAAGTGTACGGACAAGATGATCCATTTTGGGTGTGAAGTGGTCAAGATGAGCATAAACCACGGTGCTTCCGTCATTCAATTTCAAATAGATCGCCTTTCCATAACCTTTTGAACCGGTTCGTATGCGCTGGATATAACCATCGTCAATAGCATAAAGGTCATATCCGGTCTTTCCCCAGGTCCGAATATCCATCCCTGCATGAAATCTTTGGGGACGTGCGTCTCCGAAGACGGTGGTGAGGGTTTGGCTTGCATTGGTAGGCCAAATGTAGGGTCTGGCGATCATCAGACCAACCAACAGGAGGGTAAAAAAAGGCGGGTATTTTTTCAAAACAGACTGATTAATTGGATACTACTATGTGAATAATCATAAGAATTGACCGAATATCATTTGTAAATTATTTCTGTTCATGAGTTTAAAACTACTGAAAATAAAACTACGAATCATGTTCTATTCCCGCACAGGGAAACTTGGGAGGCTGACCACTCAATTGCGTTTTCCATTATCTGTATCTTCAATCCAGAACATACTTATTTTCTTCCCAGTTTCAGATAATTCATTTCAAGTTGCGTTGTACAGTTTTAAACACCTATTTCTGCAATCAGACAAAAACATCAAATGTTCTTTTATGATCCTTGAAAAATTCAGAAATATGGTGAAAGAGTCCAATGATAACTTCATTTATTATCAACCGGACGAACTCAGTGCGTCACCAACAAACATCACATTCGATTTGGTCATCGATTTAAATCCGGAGTTTCAACTGGAATTATCCAGATTCATTAGTCGAATCACCTCAAATTATAAGATGGGATTTAAATCCAGTTTCAGCGATCACTTTTATAATATTCAGCTAAACATATCCCCGGGTGGATTTCTTGAACGGGGATATAAACAGGTAAATAAAATCTTACAATTATTATGAATTACGTTTTATTCGAAGACACGCGGGCGCTGTGTTTACGCCCCTTTACCCTGACCCATGCTTCATTTGAGGTCCGTTGTGGAGCTTACAGAAATATTGACCGCATCGTGAACCTGATGAAAGCGGAAGACTCGCTGACGCTATTAACCCGTAAGGAAATAGCGCCGGTAGTCAGGGAGCGATATCCCGAATTTACCGTAAATCCCAAAAAGATCGACCCGGGCCTATGGTTAAACGGCGCTTGTCTGTGGGAACCCGAACATCTGGACCGAATGAATCTCTGGAAACAATATGTGACAACAGACGGGTACCTCGTTGGCTTTATCACGGATACTATTCAGGAGCCAGGAGTTCTGCCTTCGTTGGATGACTATCATCAGGAAGGAATGGAAATTGCCTATCTTCATTATTTATGGGATGCGATTGAACTGAACGGGGGCTGGATAAATAAAGACAAATTGGGATCCCGGTTTAAGAATTACGTGAGCCCGGTGGATTTTTCTCTCATCGACGATCTCTCCGGATCCGGAAGAAATGTTCATCCGTCCGCCACCTTAATGCATAATTACAATATTTATCTGGCGGATCATTGTGAAATATCGGGCGGGGTCATACTGGATGCATCCGGAGGAAAGATCATCATCGACAGCGGGGTGAAGATTCAAATCGGTGCTCTGATACAGGGTCCGGTATTTATAGGAAAAGATTCGGTAGTCAATCCGGGTGCAAAGATACGCAGTCATGTCGCTATCGGACCGGTCTGTAAAGTAGGGGGTGAGGTCGGGGACACCATTATCCAGGGATACAGCAACAAACAGCATGATGGGTTTATCGGCCACAGTTACATTGGTGAGTGGGTGAATCTGGGCGCCAATACCAACACCAGCGATCTGAAAAACAATTACGGACTGATCCGGTTTAATTTTGGAAATGAAATTGTGGATACCCGGCGACAATTTTTAGGCTTGTTCATGGGTGATTATAGTAAATCGGGGATATCAACCATGTTTAATACAGGCACATACGCCGGCGTGGGAACCAACATCTTCGGCGGTGGGTTTCAACCAAAATACATTCCGTCATACTTCTGGAGCCCTGATCAGGTTACCGATTTTGAAAAATTTTTACACACCTGTAACATCATGAAAAGCAGACGGAACCAGTCAATAACCGAGGCTGAAAAAACCTTATTAAAGATGGTATGGAAAGAAAGTCACCGGTAAGCGTCAGTGGTGTGGCTTAATCGATTCCCTCTTCTTATTTTGCCGTACGATAAAAAACCAACGGAAATTAAATCGCAGGTTCGTCGTCTACTTCAATAGTTTAAATGCATGAACCCAATCGTTCCGTAAAAACCCGGGAATGCACCAAAGCATGCAGAGGGGTTCTATAGCCCGAGCCCCTTCAACCTGTCCCATATCGGCGGTTTCCCAGCCAAACTGATCCAGAATTTTTTTTACAGTCTTTTTCGCCGATTCGTTGTTACCGCATATGAACATGGTTGGTTTACCCCCCTCAAAAGTCGGATTCACCATGAATGCGCTTCCGACGGAATTGAATGCCTTTACAAAATGTGCGGCTGGAATTCGATCTGTAATGTTTCCATGAGCGATTTGTCCAGGGAGGTGAAAAATCTGATCACACCGTTTTCCGGCGGCGCTTCGGCAATTGGGTTGGTGGCATCAATGATCGTCTTTCCCTTTAGATTTACTTCACCAGCCAAATGTAATGCGGCTGAAGCAGCTGATCCTTTTACCGCAAGGATAATGATTTCACCAAATTCAGCCACATCTGTAAAACTGCCTCCAAATCCATCCGGGTTTTCTGCGAGCCAGGGGATTAATTTTTTACCGGATCGGGCTCCAAGCATGACATCATAGCCATGGAATAAAAATCCCTTACCCAGCGTTTTGCCACCATTCCGGATCCAATAATTCCAACTTTCATCATTCTCTCCAATTCATTGCTAATGATTTTAAAGATAGTGGCCAACCTGTAAAAAACACGACTTACCATCCATGTAACAAATCGGCAAAAAACAGACAAAAAAATGACAGCCTTCACGATAGATTTGATTGGGTGGATGGATTTGCTATTTCTTTTCCATCGGTAGTTTAAACTTACAGATTCATTCAACTATGAGAAAAACCTCATGATCCCAACTCCGGGAATAGAATTTATTTCCAGGATAGATGAATAAAATATAAAAAATAAATATCAAACCGCGCCAATAGGATAAAATTTCAGATTAAAAACGTTTGACGGTTCTTCTTGGCGAAAGTATATTTCTGCCCCTGAAAATAGGAGATATTTATGTTAAAGTCAAAAGTTGAAGGATTAATTTGTCCGGCATGTTCTAGTCCAATTCCAGAAGAAGATCTGGCGGTAAAATTGGAATGTCCATCCTGCAATAAGAATCTAAAACAAAAAAAATACCTCGCATTCCTGGAATTTTTAATGATGCAGGGTATTGTCAGTAATATTGATTTTTTTGATGAGAAACTATATGGTGATGAAATTAAAAAAGAAGAAGAAACCAGTGAAGAATTGAAAGATGAAACCAATTATGACGAATACGAAGATCTCAAAGAGAAATTTGAAAAATATGAAGATGAAATGGGAATTGATAATGATATTGAAGACGACGATGTGGTAGAAGATGACTGGAAAACAATAGACGAGGATTGGCAAGAGTTCAATCGCCGTCATCGTGAAGAGGATCAAAAAAATAATAATTCATAAGGAGTATTGTGGAAGACTCAAAACCAAAACAACAAAAAATCCAAATTGAACTGGATGAAAAAACATCCCAGGGTGAGTATGCTAATTTCACGATTGTCACACATTCGCCGTCTGAGTTCGTATTAGATTTTGCCCGGATGTTACCGGGAATGCCAAAGGCAAAAGTTAAAGCCCGAATCGTCATGATGCCCGCTCAGACCAAAACCCTGATGCTCATCCTTCAGGACAACATTAAAAAGTATGAAGATAAATTTGGTGAAATAAAATTGCCTCAAAACCCGGGTCAAAAACAATTCTCATTTAAAGTACCGGAAGATATCCTTCCCAATTAATCGTCCGGCAGGCAATTATCTGATTACTTTCGTATCCGGATCCCGGATTGTATTTTTCGGAACCGATATAAACTCTTTTCTAACAGATAAATCAATGCAGTAGCCATGGTCCCTCCCAGGAGTGCGCCTCCGAGTACATCTAATGGATAATGAACACCGATATATATACGTGAGAACATGTTGATTATGGTTAGACCCCAAAACCACCCTCTGTACCGGCGATATAAATAAGAAAAAACCACCGCCATCGCTGCAGAATTTGCCGCATGATTTGAAGGGAAGGACTGTTTCTTCCCACCCTTGCCCCCTAAATGATTTACAGACTCTGTTCCATAATGCACAAAGGGGCGTTCTCTCAACTCCAGTTTTTTTATATGGTATCCTGTTTGATCGACAGACAGCACCGTCAACGGGAATATGAAGGCGATGAACCACCGTCGTTTTTTCTGCTTAATAAGGAGAAATAACCATATAGCCAGAAAGGGAATGACGAGAGGAAGGGATCGATTGAATAACGGCATGATCACATCAAACACCGGATTACTCAATGATCCGTTGATGAAAAAAAATACCCGATGATCCAGGTTTAAAAGAAAACTGATCACAATCTTTTAAAGCGTTGAGGATAACTTAAATACAAATTGGCGTCCCATTTTCGCTCCCCCCACAAGTTCACGATGATAGTCATCCAGTAGATTTAATCCGGAAATATTCAAGGATAAATGTTTATTGAATTCATAACCGTAGTTGATATTAATAATATTGTAAGGACCGATGGTTCCCGCCCACAATCCGTCGGACCATGGGAATCTGTCTACATGTCTGAGACTGCCAGATATGGATCCAAAATCAGTTTCCCATTTGGCTCCGATGGTCCATTTAAATTTTGGGGCATTGATCGGGTCATTTTTCTTGGTAAGTTCGTTATAGAATTTTGTTGAATTATACCAGGAAAAATTACCGTTCAGTGTAATGGTTGGGGATAAAAAGTGGGTAAAACTCATATCAAATCCCTGCACCCAGACCTCTCCATAATTCAGAGAACTGAGAATGATATGCGGGGGAGAACTGGCGCGTCCCGGTCCCATGACCGGTTTTCCATCCGACCCGATTACACTGGTTTGAACCAGTTCGGCTTCTCCTAATCCGATCAGTTTAGTATACTCATCCACGCCGACAGATACCCAGAATTGAGCCGGAAAATCATATTGGGGTTTAAAATTTGTCCCGGAAGAAAAAACCTGCCAGGGGTGATAAATGTTGTACCCCAGGGTATCCAACCCATCTGTGATATATTCAACAAATCCCCACTCACCGGGATCCGGGGACTCTCCCCATCCAAATTCATCGGCCCATTGGGTCCAATCGCCATCGTCATCCAACCCGTTCCACGCGGTTCCGTAGGGCGGATTTGCTCCCCGGTCATTTATGGGTAAAATACCCACAACATTATGGTCATCAATGGTCGCTTCAGTCCCATCGCCGTTATATCGCTTTACGACGGTTGGTGTGATGATCGTCGCAGGGCTGAAAAAATTCTGATAGTAGCTTACGTAATAATCAAACGTTAGAAACGTCCTGATACCGATGAATCCTTTATAGCCAATCTCAAATGTTTGAAGATTCTCGGACCTGAGGGGGTCAACATCGGGAAGATGATAGGACTCATTCGGCGTGTAGAGGACACCGTCGCCATTCACTTCGGGCACAAAGATTAAATAGCGAAGTGTATCGAGGGGAATCCAGTCCACCGGCGCACTTTCATCCCTTATATTAAAGAAAAAGGGTGTACCGGTCACACGGTCGCTATACGTATCGAAATAGGTAGCGCCCATCAACCCAATTTGTTTGAATCCAAGGTCGGGATTATAATCTGGACCATCAGGACAAACTATTCCGGTTCCAGGATTATAACAACCATAATATCCCGGTCTTTGAACAGGATAATCCGCACTTACCCGGGCATAGGGTGTCCCATCTTTATTGCCCCGTGAATAGATATCAAAAATATTGGATTTTCCAATGTAGATATCTGTGAAAAGGGTTGTCGTTGTCGGCGTATTAAACGCTTTACCATACGTAAGACGCCACATGTTTCGTTCATTCGGTTCAAAAATGAGACCGATTTTCGGTCCGAATAATAATCCCTCTGATTTTAACTGATCGTGACTATCAAGGCGTGCGGCAGTAATTAATTTCCATCGTTTCGATTCTGTCAAATTTGAGGTGCTCTGATAATAAATCCCAAGCTCGGTCGCATTCACATTATCAAACTCATCGGGCTCGTCAATCCCTTCCTTGCTATTATCAATAAGTCCATCCCCATTGTTATCAATACCGTCGGATTGCATTAATATTTTGTCCCCGTCGTTATCATACCCGTTAGGGCCGTCATTCAGGATAGTTCCAAAGGTCTTAGGTAATGTTTTAAACAAATCGATTCCCCCAATAAATTCGGTAGCGTATTTATCATTATGGTGGAAAAAGTGGGTATTTTGAATTTGTGCCGCAAAATTCGAAGATTGGTCGATAATATGGTCACCCAGATTGTATCCGCGGGTTTGTCCTGAATAGCTGGTATTGGTGTATGTCTGGAAAAACCAGTTTTTATATAACGCCCGCGCCTGAAAAAACGTGTATTCCCAACCATCGGCGAGATACCGACCGATACCGGTGACTTGCTGGGTTTTGGTATATGAATATCCACTTTGGAATGTAAGTGTAAGGTCCGGATTCGGGGTGTAATCCATTCTCAGCTCGATTTTTCGGTTATCTACCTCAAAGTCGGGGTAGTCATCAATGCCATCGCCATTTGTATCCCGTGAAATTTGAAAATCGTTGATATAATCGTTATCGCATCCATAGCAGTCATCACCGGTGTCAAATATTCCATCATTTTCCCCATCATCCCAGGCAAATAGTCCATTTCCTTCGCCTGCGTCTCCCGTTCCGGGGATACCATCCTGTCCATAGTCATGAATGAGTTCACCCACAT
>CAYPCW010000002.1:0-103885 GCA_964409335.1 uncultured bacterium | reverse complement strand
CCGAAGATCCCAAAAGCGATGAGCTGATAAAACCCTGGCTCAGGGGCCGGGATATAGGCAAGTGGAAGGCTGTGTGGGATGGGTTGTATGTGATATTTATTCCTTGGCATTGCCCGCTCCACGATGACCCATCAATAGCGGGAGCCTCTGAAAAAGCTGAGAAAGCTTTTAAACATCTATATCCTGCTGTCTTTAACCACTTATTAAAGTTTAAAGATCAATTATCAAAACGAAATGCCGCTGAAACAGGTATCCGTTATGAATGGTATGCTTTACAAAGATGCGCCGCTACCTATTACGAAGAATTTGAGAGACCGAAAATTGTTTGGGGGAATATGGCAACATCCCCAAAGTTTGCTTTCGACAACGAAGACTTTTACATTTCGGCACCGGCCAATTTACTTCCCGCATCCGATACTTATTTGGTTGGCTTGCTGAATTCTTCTATCTGCAAATGGTTAATCGCCTTCCTTGCGGCGGTACGCGGAGGGAATTTCCTTGAATTTAAACCGATGTATGTAGAACAAATACCGGTTTTTCCTGCAACCAACAAGCAAAAGGTTCCCATCATCGAGCGTGTGGAGAAAATCCTCGCCGATCCCGACGGCTCAGACATTCCGAGGTTGGAGCGGGAAATCGACCAAATGGTCTATGAACTCTATGGCCTGACCGAGGAGGAGGTACGGATTGTGGAGGGGAAGAATGAAATATAATTCTGGAAAACACCGCCGTTGTTCCATCCGATTGAAACATTACAATTATGCATCGCCAGGTGCGTATTTCGTAACCATTTGCACACAGAATCAGGAATGTGTGTTTGGTGATATTGTAAACGGTGAGATGAAATTGAACGATGCGGGGCATATGGTTACAAAATGGTATTATGAATTGGAAAATAAATTCCCCGACATAAAACACGATGAATTAATATGCATGCCAAATCATGTTCATTTAATTGTAATAAACGGCGGCACCGCCGCCGTGGCCGTAGGGGCAGACCTGCGTGTCTGCCCCTACGACAACCACGATAATTCGGATAACCCCGACAATGCGGGCGGACACACAGGTTCGCCCCTGCATCGTGTTGTGCAATGGTTTAAAACAATGACGACCAATGAATATATTCGAGGCGTAAAACAAAATGGTTGGCCACCATTTCCCGGAAAATTGTGGCAACGCAATTATTATGAACGAATTATTCGCACCGAAAATGATCTGAATAGAATCCGACAATATATTGTCAACAACCCATTAAATTGGAAATTCGATGAAAATTTTGAAGGTTGACAAAATTCTCGATATCGCCAAAGACCTGCCTGCGCCGCAAAGAGGAGCGTCGCGGCAGGCAGGCGGCCTGACCGAGGAAGAAATCAAGATTGTGGAAGGGGAAACACAATAGAGCGAAAAAGCGGTATAACAACCGTATCAACTCGGACTGGCAATTCCGCTGCCTGCCTGTGCGTTCCGCACGCAGACAGGCGCGCCATTGCCAGCCGGTTATTTTCACGTTATGCTTCCAAATCCTGTTGTCACCTGTCCCGTGATAGGTTACACTATGGCGCATGATCAAAAGATTCCGCCACAAGGGACTCGAGCGATTTTTCTTGAAGGGGTCGAAAGCCGGGATTCAGGCTAAGCACGCCAACCGCTTGAGATTGATTTTGGGTCAATTAAATGCGGCGGTGCGCCCGGGCTTGCCGGCGATGTGCTGAACACCGTGACCATCTTCGCTGCAGCCGACAATCCCGCCACACAGGGTATCATTGACGGCTATTTGTCCGGCAACCCCCTGGCTTTCCGGCTCCGGGATGCCGGCTCCGGACTGGAGTTTACTCCCATGTCATCCCCGTTTCACTCATTAAAAATGACCATACATCTGTGGTTTTTTTAATCGCTTTTTCGGTAGGTAACCCGGCGCCGTGTCCGCCATCGGTCTCGATTCGGATCAACATGGGATTCGGTCCGCTGTTCTTTTCCTGAAGGGTCGAAATGAGTTTAAAGGAATGGCTGGGCACGACACGATCATCGTGGTCTCCGGTTGTGATCAGAACAGCCGGATACTCAACATTATCCCTGATATTATGCAGCGGTGAGTATGCGTAGAGATAGGGGAATTGCTCCGGGTTATCCGCTGACCCATACTCGTTTACCCATGCCCATCCGATGGTAAATTTATGATAACGGAGCATATCCGCCACCGGGACGCCGCAATCCACCGCCGCGAATAAATCCGGCCGCTGAACCATGACGGCTGATACCAGCAGTCCCCCGTTACTTCCGCCGCCAATCACCAAATTTGCCGGAGATGTGTAGCCTTCACTGATCAGATATTCAGCGGCAGAAATGAAGTCGTCAAATACGTTCTGTTTCTTATCCAGCATACCTGCTTTATGCCATTCTTCACCATATTCGCCTCCGCCCCGGAGCGACGGAACGGCAAGGATGCCCCCATGCTCCAGCCAGGGCAGCCGGGAAATTGAAAAATAAGGCGTCAGACTGATATTAAAACCACCGTATCCATACAGATATGTGGGATTTTGTCCGTCGGGTACCCGGTTTTTTTGGTGGATGATAAACATCGGGATTGAAGTCCCGTCTTTACCCGGGAAAAATACCTGTTCGGATACATATTCATCCGGGTGAAAATCGATAAATTGGGCATGATAGAGTTCACTGGTATTTGTCTGATAATCGTACCGATAAATGGTTTTGGGGTAGAGGTAGGAGGTAAATTGATAAAATATATCGCTGTCATCCCGTCTGCCGGATATACTCACCGACCCTTTATCCGGTAAAACCAGAGACCGGAGAAACGATCCGGTGAGATCAAAGATATGCACTTCGTCCTTCACATCCCGGCGATAGGTGGTGAAGAGATGATGATTGATCAGTTGAACCGATCGCAGTACTGCCCGGTCTTCTGCAATGAGGGTCGCCCAGTTTTCCGGGTTACGGAATTCTGTATCAATGGTAATCATCCTGCCTCGGGGCGCCTCAAAGGTGGTCATCACAAATAATTTATGGTCTTCGTGCCCAAATACCGAAAATTCGCCTATCCATTCATCCACGATCGGCAGAAAAGGGTCATGGGATTCCAGTGGCCGGTAGTACAACAGATTTTTATTTTCCGTACCTGCCCAGACCGTTAAGATGAGATATTCTTCATCCTCCGTTACACTCGCTCCAAAACCATACTCCGGATGATTTGGGTCTTCGTAGATGAGTTCATCCTGATCCTGCAGAGTCCCCAACCGGTGAAAGTACAATTTCTGATTGAGGTTCACATCTTCATATTCATTGCCTGCGCGGGGTTCAGGGTACCGGCTGTAATAAAATCCGGAACCGTCGGGCTGCCACCGGGCGTCTGAAAATTTAACCCAGGTCAGATGATCGGGCAGATCCGTCCCCGCGTCAATATCCCGAACAAAATATTCAACCCAGTCACTGCCTGACCGGGATATCCCGTATACGGCTAATTTTCCATCCCGGGTAATATCGAGTGACGACAGGGCGGCGGTTCCGTCACTGCTTAACAGATTGGGGTCGAAGGCGATTTTCTCCTCGCCATCCGGGCTGTCCTGGTAGTATAACACATCCTGATTTTGAAGTCCGGTATTCCGGTACTGAAAGTATCGGCTGCCTTTTTTAAAGGGCAGGGATGACCGGGGAGTATTCCATAATTCCGTGAACCGTTCCCGCAGTTTTTCTCTGAATGGGATCCGCTGCAGATAGGCTTCCGTGACCATGTTTTCTTCGGTTACCCAGTGTTGGGTCGCGGGAGCACCCAGGTCTTCCAGGGGACGGTATGGATCGGCTACAGGCGTTCCGTGGTAATCATCCACCTGGTCGCTGTGAGGTGGCACCGGATATCCGGATCTGATGGGTTCGGTCCTGTTCGGAGAAACGCCCGCACATCCGGCGAAAAACATACTGATCATGATCGATATAAAGATATTTCTCATTGGGGTGATCTCCTGTGATTTCTTTTCCTGAGTAAATCTGATATATGGAATGCCAGTTCCAGGCTTTGTTCATTATTCAGCCGGGGATCGCAGGCGGTTTCATATTTGTTTTCTAATTGCGGGATGTCGATCTCCTGCGCCCCGCCGACACATTCGGTTACATTGTTGCCTGTCAGTTCGAAATGAACGCCACCGGGGATGGTGCCTTCCGCATCATGGATGATAAAAAATTGCTGGATCTCTCTCAGAATCGTATCGAATGCGCGGGTTTTCCTCCCGGAATCGGTGCGGTAAGTGTTCCCGTGCATGGGGTCGCAAATCCACCCCACGTGAGACCCTTCACGTTTTACCAGTCGAATGACCCGGGGTAACTTCGTTTCCACCTGATCGGCGCCCAACCGGGTGATGAGAGATATTCGCCCCCACTCATTTTTCGGATTCAGTTTTTCAAGAAGTTTCATCAGGTCGTCTGCTAAAATCCCAGGACCCAGTTTGATTCCCAACGGATTGTGGATACCCGACATGAACTCCACATGAGCGCTGTCGGGTTGGCGGGTTCGGTCGCCGATCCACAGCATATGAGCAGAGCAATCATACCAGTCTCCGGTGAGCGAATCCTGCCGGGTAAGCGCCTGCTCATAGCCCAGCAATAATCCTTCATGAGAGGTGTAGAAGTCCGTACGGCGAAGAGAATCGGCATTGTCGGGATTCACCCCGCAGGCCTGCATGAATTCCATGGCGCTGTCGATCTGATTGGCGAGCGCTTCGTACCGTTTACCCTGAGCGGATCGTTTGATAAATTCCTGGTTCCAGACATGGACTTTTTTCAGATCGGCAAACCCGCCCTGAGTGAATGCGCGAAGCAGGTTCAACGTGGCGGCAGACTGATTGTATGCCCTGAGCATCCGTTTGGGATTGGGAACTCTTGCTTCTTTTCGAAGCGCTACATCATTCACTGCATCTCCCCGGTAGGCGATCAATGATTCACCATTTTGGATTTCCGTATTTCGGCTCCGGGGTTTGGCAAATTGGCCGGCGATACGTCCCACTTTTACTACCCGGAGTCCGGCGCCATAGGTGAGAATCGCCGCCATCTGCAGAATGATTTTTAGTTTGTCCCGGATGTGATTTGCCGTGAAATCAGTAAAGGTCTCTGCACAATCACCGCCCTGCAGGAGAAAGCCGTTCCCTTGCGCTACTGCCGCCAATTCCCGGGTGAGAGACCGGACTTCACCGGCAAATACCAGCGGCGGATAGGTGGACAGTTCCTGATGCACTTTCTCCAACCGTTTGGGGTCCCCCCACTCCGGGAGTTGTTCTGCAGAGTAAGATTTCCAGGAATCCGGCGCCCAGTTAGACGGATTGTCTGTTATCGGTTTTTCAATGTTCATCGCATCCTATCTTGAATGTTGGTCATGGATTGCCTTTTAATCATCAGGATTGAGGGAAATCCATCAAATATGATTGCCTGAAATTTATCAACAACCAACGGTTGGATTTAAAAAGAGAATAGATGAAATGTATGCGGTCATAAGAATGACATTTCACACTTTTTTTTGGATCGGTTGGGGTATCGGTTCACTATCGAACTGGTGGCCGGGTTATCCCGGATATCCGGCAGGATATTCGCCAAAAATGACATGGTGTTCATTCCGGGCTTCTCTGCCCGGTTTCCCATCAACTGATCATGTACGGAACCTAATAGAAATAAAAATTACCCTCTTCATCTAAAATCGTTATTCGATTTTCAAATGAATAAAAACCCATTGAATAAATGATGACCCGCACCGGTATTCTGATATTTGGTCGTAAAATCATCTTGTCTGTAACTTATTAAAAACACCTAACTTATTGCGTTTAAACGACACCCCAATCGACTTTTTTAATTAAAACGGAGAATTCCATTTCCAAACTGAAAATTTTATGGCATTTTATGGCGGGAAACCGGCTGCTGTACGGGGGCGCTATTCTTGCCATCGCATTCGAGACGATATTCATGTATATGTCGCCCTTGGTGGTGCGATCAACGATTGATTCGATTATCGGGGACAAACCTTTTGCCGGATCCGGATTCATCCTTCGGATCGTTGATATTGCGGGAGGGATATCATTTCTCAAAACAAATCTTTGGGTCGTGGCGATTCTCCTCGTTGCCATTGCGATCATAAGGGGAATTTTTACGTATCTCACCGGCAGATGGTCCTCAAACGCATCAGAATCGATCGCCTTAAAATTACGGGAAAGCCTTTTCGCTCATCTGCAGTCTGTTCCCGTTCATTTTTATTCCCGGTGGAAGATTGGCGATCTGATCCAGCGCTGCACCTCGGATGTTGAAACCATTCGAAAATTTCTCGGCGTGCAGGTGGTTCAGGTGGGAAAATCCATCATTATGTTGTCGATTGTGATCCCGATATTGATCATGCTGAATGCGAAAATGGCTGCACTGTCCTTGATCACGGTGCCATTCATCCTCACTTTTGCGGTCATCTTTTTTCTGAAAATTAAATCCGTGTTTCAAATTGCCGATGAATCCGAGGGCGCCATGTCTGCGGTACTGCAGGAAAATCTGACGGGTATACGGGTAGTGCGTGCATTTGCCAGACAGGATTTTGAGATCGAAAAGTTTGAAGAAAGGAACGATGCATTTCGGAATCATGTTTACCGTTTGATTCGGATATTGGGTGTGTACTGGGGAATATCCGACACCCTGGTGTACACCCAGTCGGGGATCATTCTGATCATGGGTACCTATTGGACGATTTCGGGTCAGATCACCCTCGGCACACTGGTGGCATTCATCGCTTATGTGGAATTTCTGCTCTGGCCGATACGTGTTACGGGCAGGACCTTAACGGATCTGGGAAAGGCGATGGTTTCCCTGGGCAGGGTTCGCGAGATTTTGGAAGAACCCGTCGAAGATATTTCCGGCTGGTCTGGCAGTAATGAACGGCTGATGGGAAATATCGAATTTCGGCATACTGGCTTTCGGTACGACGATTACACTTCGGTATTGCATGATATCAGTTTGTCCATCTCTGCGGGGCAGACCGTGGTGATCATGGGTCCTACCGGGTCAGGAAAATCGACACTCGTCCATCTGCTGCCCCGGTTATGGGATTACCGGGAGGGCTCTGTCACCATCGACGGCCGTGAATTGAACACCATTCAGCGGGAATACATCCGAAGTCAGGTCGGGATTGTTCTGCAGGAGCCTTTCCTGTTCTCAAAGACGCTGGAGGAAAATATTCGATTGGGAAAAATCGGTAATCCCGGTGAGTCAGATATTATTGAAGCTTCCCGGATTGCAGCTATTCATGATGAAATTGAGTCTTTTGAAAAGGGGTATGATACGGTGGTGGGCGAGCGGGGCGTCACATTATCGGGAGGGCAAAAACAACGGATTGCCATCGCCAGGGCTATCCTCCAAAATCCGGCTGTACTGATTTTTGATGACGCATTAAGCGCACTGGATACTGAAACCGAAAGCAGGATCCGGCAGGCATTGGTGACTCGAAAAGGAACTTCAACCACCATTGCCATCGCTCACCGGATCAGCACTGCAATTCATGCGGATATGGTGGTCGTCATAGAAAACGGACGAATCACCCATACGGGGACTCATTCCGAACTTATTGCTAAGGATGGCTTCTATCGCCGGTTGTGGGAAATGCAGAAAGTGCAGGATAACCTCACGGCGGATGAGGAGAGAAATTAAGCATATGGATCATATGGAAACGGATTATACCCGTAATTTCAAATTTTCATCATGGAGAAGGGTCCTGACGTTTGCCCAGCCTTACCGGTTTACCATGATTTTACTGGGGATATTTATGATATTGGTGGCAGGCGTGGATATTTTCATGCCTCTCATGACCCGGTATGCCGTGGATAACTTCATCGTCCCCGGCGTCACGAGCGGCATAGGATATTTTGCCGCCGTGTACGTGATCATTCTTCTATTCCAGGCGGTAAGTGTGGCAATTTTCATTCTGCTTGCCGGCAAAGTTGAGACGGGGGTAAGCTATAGAATCCGGAAAGCGGGATTCGCCAAACTACAGGAATTGTCATTTTCTTATTACGACCGGTCATCTGTTGGGTGGCTGATGACGAGATTGACCTCCGATACGACTAAATTATCCGAGATCATCGCGTGGGGACTGGTCGATCTGGTCTGGGGGGGCGCAATTATGATCGGAGTAACCGTGGTGATGGTTATCCTGGATTGGAAGCTCACGTTATGGGTTCTGTCGGTGGTGCCGCTTCTGTTCTGGGTCAGTCAGAAGTTCCAGGTCATGATCCTTGCCAGCTATCGCGAAGTGCGAAAGACCAACTCAAAAATTACTTCCTCTTTTAATGAGGGGATCATGGGAGCCGTTACCACTAAAACACTGGTCCGTGAAGCGGACAGTCTCCGCGAATTCACAGAACTGACAACCCGGATGTTTAACGCTTCCTTCAGGGCTGCGGTACAATCTTCGATGTATATGCCTCTTGTCCAGGTCGCATCGATGATTGGCGCGGCATTTGCCATTTGGTTTGGCGGCAACGGTGTCATTGCCGGTGGAATTTCTTACGGAATGCTGGTCCTGTTTTTATCCTATGCCGCATTTTTCTTTCAGCCGGTTCAGGAAATGGCACGTGTTTTCGCCGAATTACAAAATGCTCAGGCCGCTGTCGAGAGGATCACTTCGCTGATCGAAACCGATCCTGATATCAGAGATGACATGGAAACGATTCTGCCGGTATCCCGCCCTTTGCAGGGAGATGTTCGGTTTGAGGATGTGACCTTTGAATATAAAAGGGGACAAAAAATTCTCAATCATTTTGATCTGGAGGTCAATGCCGGCTCCACCATTGCCCTCGTAGGTGAAACCGGAGGGGGGAAAACATCCATTATCAGTATGGTATGCCGGTTTTACGAACCCACATCGGGGAGAATTCTGATTGATGGCCGGGACTACACCCGTTACCCCCTCCAATGGCTGCAATCTCACCTGGGGGTTGTGCTGCAAACTCCCCATTTGTTCAGCGGAACGATTATGGAAAATATTCGGTATGGCAGACTGAGTGCCACAGACGAAGAGGTTATTCTCGCCGCCGCCCAGGTTCAGGCCGATACATTTATTTCAAAGCTGCCGGATGGATATCATACGGCAATTCTCGAAGGCGGTACGAATCTGAGTACCGGACAAAAACAGCTCATTAGCCTGGCCAGAGCAATCATAGCCAATCCGGTCATTCTGATTATGGATGAAGCCACATCCTCGGTGGATACACAGACGGAGCAACTGATCCAGGTGGCTATCGAAAAACTGGTAAAGGGCAGGACAAGCTTCATTATTGCCCACCGGTTATCCACCATTCGGAACGCCCACCGGATCATCGTCATTGAAAAAGGGCGGATTATCGAAGATGGAAATCACGCAGATCTGATCAAACTGAAAGGCAAATATTTTAAACTATACACAGACCGGTTTCAGATTGAAGTAACGGATCCGGGAATGGATTTGAAATAAGTATTCGGCTGATAAACTCAAAGTTTGGTATCGGTTTCGAGCGGTGTGGATCCTTGTTAATCTTCTCTCGTCAACGGAATTCTGACCGCGGCGAATGACGAATTGCATGACTTGGTTTACACGGATAACGCAATCAACAGTTGGGCGATCATGTAGGAAAAAAGTATCCATCCCCGTGCGCTGTTAAAAGGTTTTCTGAACCGGTTGATGGCAAGCAATGCATCTGATACCACGAAGGAGGAGGCGCCGATTGGGGCGGATAACCGATAATTTTCACCCATCACATCCCATCGTTCCCACGCCACCCACACCATGACGAGGATCACCACCATGTATATGAGAACAGGTAATTTCATTCTGCCAAGCCCCGGGGACAGATACCGGTACATTATCCCGCCAATGATCAGGACAGGAAATGCGATATACGCAGTGATCCCAACGCCGACGCCGGATGTAAACGCATAGATGTATGCCAGGTGAGCCATCAGAAAACTGACCAGCCCGCTGATAAAACGGTCGTCGGGGAGCATGAGAAAGATGTCGCCGGCTAAGGAAAATATCAGCCCGGCTATGATCGCGTACCGGTAGTCCGGATATTGATTGCCCGTGAGGCACAGGGCGAGCAGGATGATCATGAGAGTCGTTAATGGCTTGAAAATATATACCAATATCCGGCGATCCGCATACTCCCCCAGAATGTGGATCACCCCAGACAGAAGGGCGATTATGAAGACTATTGTCGGGAGGAGAGAAAACTGGTTCGTTTATTTTTTCTCTTTTAAAACAGATTCATACACATCTTTGTTTTTGGGATCCAATTCAATCATGGCCTGTAATTCATCGGTCATGCGGGTGGCTTTAAGCAGTGTTGCAATATCATTTGAATAGATTTTCAGGAATGGTTCAGTATATTTGTCGACGCCATTTCCGTAGATTGATCTTTCCAGATTGGTGTAAAATAACTGCAGGGGTTCGAGGATATCAGAAGCCTTGACTTTTGCTGCACCGGCAATATCGTATGCCTGAAAAAAGTAGAATTTTGCCCGGCGGAGTTCCAGGTTATCTTTGATTTCCTGAACCCGTTTTTCACGATTTTCCCACCCCCTTGAGTAGTTTGATGATTGTCCGGATACGGAAAGATCAATCGCCCGGCTATAATAAAGATTTCCGCCGAATTTGTGGTAGGTATCCAATTCCCCTGCGATGAACAACCAGGCATAATAATCGAATAAGGATGATAACGGATCAAACAATGTGGAATAATTCATCGAAATCCCTTCATCGTAGGGAAATTCAAATCCTCTGGCAAAATATTGCTGATCCCTCCGATTGGAAAACAAGGCCTGTCCGTTGATCAATTTTTGATTCCCGGAGGTCGTAATACTTTCAAGTACAATCTGAATGTCAATGGAGATGTCCAAATCCATCGCTTCAGGAGAAAACAGGGAGGTGATGTAATAGGACTCGATCTGATTTTTCAGTGATTTCACCAGATAATCTTCTGTACTCCCTCGTAACATCCGGGTGTCAATAGTCACGGTTATTTCACTGAATTGGGCAAATACGCCAACGAAAAAAAAGGCTGAAAGGAAAATAATTCTATAAATTGGTTTTAATTTCATGTGTGAATTTAAGACAAATGACAGATACGCCAAAGCTACTCGTATCTGAGCGCATCAATTGGGTTCAGCCGGGCCGCTTTTCTGGCGGGAAACAGGCCAAAAACAATGCCGATCACCGAGCAATATCCGAATGCGGCAATCACCGCCCACACCGGAATATCCGCGCTGAGGTTCGGGACAAAACGGGTATAAACCTGTGCGGTTACGAATGCCAGCAGCAGTCCGAATAATGCGCCGAATTGAGAGAGTATAACGGCTTCAATCAGAAATTGCCACAGGATAGCCGATCTTTTTGCACCCACTGCTTTTCGGGTCCCGATCTCTCTCGTGCGTTCCATGACAGACACCAGCATAATGTTCATGATCCCGATGCCAGCCACCACCAGCGAAATTCCAGCGATGCCCAGGGTCGCTAACTGGATGTAGCCGGTCATATTTTGCATGGTATCCATGATCGAATCACTGGTAAATATCTCAAAGTCGTTGGGTTCACCGGCAGCCACTTTCCGCCGGATTCTCATCAACGCGATCGCTTCGTCCATTGCTTCTTCAAGGACATCCACCGATACCGCTCTCAGCATGAGCTGCATGGAGTCGGATGACCAATTGAAAATTTTCTGATATGTAGTAACGGGGATGACCACCATATTATCCGGCGATTCGAAGGAAAATCCGGGTAACGGATTCAGAACACCGATCACGGTAAATTTATTATTACCAAGGTGGACATTCTTTCCGATGGGATCTTCGAAGGGAAAAAGTGCATCGTACACATCGGCGCCCAGAACAACCACATTACTTCGTCTGTCTTCATCATTTTGGTTGAACACCCTCCCCACGGCAATGGTGGTTGCATTGGTGGAGAAAAATCCGGCGGTCGCTCCCATAACGCCTACATTTGGAGAGGTTTTATTGTCCTGATATTTGATGGTTTGTGCCCGGTTTGCGATATACGCAGAAACACTGCGGATATACTGTCCGGTGGCCTCGAGATAATAAGCATCCTGGTAGGTAAAGTCTTTCCGCCGATGGTATTTGCGCCATTTGTTACCCATCATAATCGCCGGGTATTTCTGTATAAAAAAGGATTCTGTCCCAAATTCAGACATCATATTTCTCATTGAACGATCAAAACCTTCAACGACGGACTGCATGCTGACAATCGCCCACACTCCGATAAAAATACCCAGAATCGTGAGTGATGAGCGTAATTTATGGCTCCACAAAGAATAAACGGCCGCTCTGAAATACTCGGTCATTTAGCTACCTGAGTGCATTTATGGGATCCATCCTCGCAGCCCGGTTTGCGGGCCACATCCCGAATACCAATCCCACCAGTATAACGACTCCTGAACCCAGTATGCCCCAGTTCGCCGGTATTTTAGCCGCCAAAGGGGTAAATGTCTGAATGATAAATGCAGTGCCCGATGCCAGCAGAAGTCCGGTAATCACCCCAATTGAGCAAACGGCCATGCTTTCAAATAAAAACTGGAATAATATTTTTTGCCGCGTAGCACCCAGTGATTTCCGAATACCGATCTCCCGTGTGCGTTCAGCGACAGAGACTAACATGATATTCATGACACCAATTCCGCCCACGACCAGTGAAATGCTTCCGATGCCAATCGCCACTGCCCATAATAATGCCGTCATCCGGTTATACATATCAATGAGGGTATTCATCTGATTGATGGCAAAATCATCTTCCTCGATTGGTTTTAGTCCACGGTAGTGCCGAACCATATTCCGGATCTCTTCCTTTGAGTCATCCAATAGCCCGGTACTTACTGCTTTCACCGCGATACTTGCCCCCCGGTTTCTTCGCTGCATCATCTTTTTAAATGTTAAATATGGTATCTGGACGCGGTTGTCCATATCGTTAAACAGCATCTTTCCCTTTTTTTCGAACAATCCTATAATTATAAACCGGTTTCCATGGATTAAAATATTTTCTCCAATGGGGTCGGTATTGGGGAAAAATTCCTTTCGAATATTTTCACCAATGACAACCAGATTCCTTCGGTGTTTGCATTCGGTTTCTGTAAAAAATCGCCCTTCACTAATTTCTGTTCCCTCAATGGTGGGCATCAGATGATTGACGCCGGTAATTTGAACACTCTCAACAGATTTATTTTGGTACTTTAAATTGGTGTGCATACTAACCATTGGAGAACTGGCTGTTACATAGGTTGCATGCTCGCTGATGTATTCAGCCAGGCCCGCATCTATGGGTTTTCGTTTTCTGGCGTTAATCCACTCATCATACCCGCCGAACCAACTGGCGCGGCTGATATAAAACACATCGGAACCCATCATGGATACCTGGCTTTCAAATGAAGAATTCAATCCCTCGATAATTGCCGTTATGGCGCCAACCGTGAAAACGCCGATTGTGATACCCAGAGTGGTCAAAACCGCCCTCATTTTATGAGCGGTCAGTGCAGAGATCGCCATTTTCAGAATTTCCAGCATGCCTTAATTTTTCACCATTTTGTGATTGACCACATCACTATCAATTTTACCGTCCAGAATGTGGATCATCCGGTGAGCATGAGCGGCAATATCCGGTTCATGGGTGACCAATATCACGGTGTTATTCCGGCGATGGAGTTCATCGAAAAATGTCATGATATCCCGGGAAGTTTCCGAATCCAGATTGCCCGTAGGCTCATCAGCCAAAATGATGGATGGCGAATTCACCAGCGCCCTGGCGATCGCAACCCGTTGACGCTGTCCACCGGATAATTCGCTGGGTTTGTGGGATGCCCGATCCAACAGACTCACGTTTTCAAGCGCCTTCATCGCCATCTCACGACGTTGCCCCCGGGAAATGCCCGCATAGATCAACGGCAATTCTACATTTTGAAATGCAGATGCCCTGGGAAGCAGATTGAAGGTTTGAAATACGAATCCGATCTTTTTATTCCGGATACCAGCCAATTGATTGTCATTCATTTTAATCGTTTTTTCAGAATTCATATCACAGACGATTTCTTTTTCAAACCTGTACACACCGGTCGTCGGTGTGTCGAGGCATCCGATTATATTCATCAGGGTCGATTTACCGGATCCGGAAGGTCCCATAATGGATATATAATCGTTATTACGAATGGTCAGGGTAACATCATCCAATGCGCGAATCGTTTCTGTCCCCATTTGGTAAATTCTGGAAATATGGTCGAAATGGATCAGTTCGGGTTTTTCAGTCATTTACTTTTTACCCTTGAAATTTTGAGGGTTTGCAGTTTTTTTCTTTCTCACTTTACTGCCGTCATCCAAATCTTTACTGATTGCTTTATAGTTTCCGGTGATGATCATCTCACCATCCCCGACACCTGAAATAATTTCATAGAATAAAGAAGATGAAATACCAATTTCAACCGGTCGTTTTTCAGCAATAAATATGGGATTTTTCTTCCTAAAACTGAAACCTGATGATTTACTGCTGTCTTCGGAGACCGCAACGAATACGACATCTTCCATTTCTTCTTTTACTTTTTTATAGAGGGATATTTCGGAAAATCTGGTTTCCTCCTGGCCTGATTTATCAGCGTCGCTCTTTTCCTTTTTAGGCCGGGCAGTCAGAGATTGGATCGGCAAGGCCAGCGCGTTTTCCCGGGTAGCGGTCGTAATATTTGCAGTAGCAGACATACCCGGGAGGATTCTCGGATCCATGGTGGACATATCCACCATGATTCTGACTTCGTAATTGACTATTTCATCCTGAGAACTGATACCCGATGTTGTCTTTGCGGCATTTGCAATCTGGCTCACCGTTCCTGCTATGGTCAAATCATTAATCGCATCCACATCGATTTTAACCGGGTTCCCAAGAGCAATATCGATTACATCGGTCTCATCCACATCAATAATCAGTTCCATCGCAGACAGATCAGAAATAGTCATGAGTACATCCGCCTGGAATACCGATCCCAGAGCCATCTCTCCTACTTCCTTTTTAATGGACGTGACGGTTCCGTCAATGGGTGCCAGCAGGATTGTTTTATGCAGATCATCCGTCGTTTGATCCAAACGTGCCTGAGCCTGTTCAACATTGGATTCACTTAATTGATAGGATGCATCGAGGGCTTCCAACTCTTGACTGCTGATCAGCCTGTTTTGGAATAGCTGCTTTGCCCGCTCATATTCCGCTTTTACCTTACGATAACTGGCTTGTGCTGCCCGTAGCGCTGATTTTGACTGTTCGACAGAAGCACTGTATTTCAGGCTGTCCAGAATAACCAGTGTTTGTCCGGTTTTGACGGCGTCTCCTTCCATGACCAGGATACTTTTTATTTCAGCGCTGATGTTTGCAGACAGTTTTACTTCTGAGACAGGAACGATATTCCCTGTTGCAGATACGACCTGTTCAATATCTGTCCGCTGTATCTTTTCCATTTGGACCTCAATCACTATGTCGTGATCTTTGGTCATATTTTTCCATATGATCAGCGCAACGATAATGAGAATTATTCCAATAATGATAATCTTCTTCATAGAATCCTCGTAAATGGTGTTAATAGGGGGTAACAGTTCCCATCAATACTTCAAGTTTTGATTCTGATACCTTTGCATCATACTTGAGCCGGACCAGGTCGCTTTTCGCCTGAATGAGAGATACCTGTGCGTTTAACAACTCCAATATATCACTAGCGCCCAGATCGTATTTTTCTTCCGCCAGTCTGAAATCCATTTCTGCGGATAAAATAATCTCCTCATTAATGGGGATGAGTTGATGATACGTATCAATCTGAGTGATAACATTATCCAGGTCGGATAAGAGGTTGTCTTCTGTTTGATCCACAATCACGCTGGATGCCAACATGGCGTATTTTAAGTTATGGTACCGGCTTACCCGGGAGAGTCCGGTGAAAATAGGGAAAGAAATATTGAGTCCCGTAGTGGGACCGGCGGATATATATCCATCGAAAAGATCACCGAAATCAGTTTTTTCTGTGGAATAGGATGATGAAATTGAAACGGTGGGATAAAATATACCCGTTTGCGTTTTCAGCGCAATTTTTGATCCTTCTTCCTGATAACGGGCAATCTGGAGCTGGGCATTTCGGGAAAATAACGCAGATTTTGCTTCATCAAAGGATGGAATTGACTGAAGTTGGACATTCATGCTTTTAATAGCCAGGGGATTGCCTGGTGTGGCGCCAATGGCAATATTTAGTGAATTCATAGCTATCCGTTCCCCTTGCAAGGATTGAATAATCTGCGCCTCTGCTTGTCCTTTATGAACCTTCGCCTTCAGCAAATCGGTTTCACTGACCGCATAAAGGTCAAATTGCTGTTGAACCAGTTCGAGTTGGGAGATCGCTAGTTCCAAGGCAAGTTTTGCCACATCAGTCAGTTCTCTGGATTTAAGGTAGGAATAAAATGCAAATTTCACCGCATATATGACCTGCTCCTCCTTTGACTGCAGATTGATCGCAGATACATTAATCTGATTTTCAATATTCCGGTTAGCATACCAGGATCGGGCGCCGTCAAAAATCGTCTCACTGACAGATACCCTCGATGAATATAAATCCGGTATGGTCGATTGACTCAGTCCTTTATCAACGGATAGGTTTACGGTTGGAAGAAATCCGGAATAGGACCCCTTTTGCTGTGATCGTGCCCCCTTTAACTGAAGGCTGGCGATATTGACATCATGGTTGTTTTTCAATGCGATATTGATGAATTCCTGGAGCTGCGTTTCGCCTGCACCGGAAAATAACGGTACTGCGAACAGGAATGTCAGGAGAATTACATTTTTCATTAGCCCCTCGTCATGAATAATCCATATTGGCTCATTAACTGCGTCGAAATCAGGGCGTAGACAATCCATGCCCCAAAAAGGATGCTAAAGGTTTTCGTACGGTCTGTCCCATGGATGATCGTCAGCCCAAGACCGATCAGAATGACTCTCCAGATAGAGAAAAAATCAAACTGAAAAAGAAAATTATAGATAAAGGTTTCGGTGAGGTAATTCGGTAACAGCATCGAAAGTCCCGATTCAATCATCAAATTACCTGTGGAAATAATGAGAGGGACTTTTACCGCCAACTCAATAATATTCGTTGTATTGATCAACACGATCAGAGTCCAAAATGATTTAAAGGTGCTGCTGATCCCCAGTGTCAGAGTGCCGATACCAAAGATGATCCCGGTTTGCAACAGATACCATATCAGTGCGCCACCCAGCGCCGTTGCAAAGGTGATAGCGCCCAATGAATCCGTACTCAGCCGATCCATCATTTCGGCGCGTTGATCATCCGGGAAGTTGGGGTTCATCTGTATCATCTCCATCTGCATATCTTGTACATAAGGAGCAGATATGTATGTTGTAACCCCTAAAAATGCCAGTATGATTATTAAAGGGATCAACCATTGTGCCGGTGTTATGCCACGTGGAAAAGCCTCAAAGGATTTTACAGGTGTAAACCAAATTGTGAAAATTCTGAGTATATGTTCCATAAAATCTCCTGTAATTATTATCGAAAATTTAGGATGTCCTGATCTGCTTTTGGGTATGAAGATCATCGGATTGACATCTAATCTGCGGAAAAAATAACGGTTCAACGCATCTGTTTTCGGAGATATTTACTATGTTAATGACGCAATTTCTTTATCAGTGTGATGCCGAAAACCGAAAAACCTTCAGGTTTTTTCCGCCAATATGGTTACCGCCGGAATAGAATTTACCGTAAAGTACATCGGGTGATTCAACCTTTATCCTTTATCTTTAGCTTACAGGGATGTTTTTACGGTAAGCGAACAATGCCAAAGCATAAAAACCGGATGCAGCTACGATCGATACCCCGGTTCTTGGTGTTGCCAGATATCCCAAAAAGGAATCAAATAACTCGACTTTTTCCGGTAATGTCATCCACTTCGAACTGACCAGAAGTTGTTCCACCAACATATCTTTTATGGTTGCGGTTGTCAGGAAAATCTGCCGGATCATATCCGTATTTCCAAACAAAATATACAGCGATAAAGCAGCGAGAGCCGGTGCGCCCAAACCAATGATCAGCGGGCGCTTCCTGACACTTGCCGAAATCCACATGAGAAACAGGATAAATGGACTGAGCCAGATCAGGGTGATAAATTGAAAAACCACCATGTCCCCGTAAAGATCGAAAAGCCGGATTTTATCTACCACGTTCATCGCAAATTCGCCGATTTTAGGTCGCAGAATCCAAATTACGCCATTGGTGAACAGCAAAAAGACAAGGGACATCACCAGGGACACACCCATAATACCCAGAACACCTCCGGCAATTTTCGAAATGATGACGGTGTGATCCGAGACGGGTTGACTCCTGACAAACAATGTACTAAAGTCCATACGCTCGTTATAGAGTGAGTCGGCAAAATAAAACAACCCGATGAACAGCAGCAGGAATTGCAGAAGCAATATACCACTGGTCACCCCACCTGCATATACCATCACGGCTTTTACGGACGGTTCTGAGGAATCCCAGTCTTCGTACGAATCTTGTCCGTAAGTCTGATTATCAGACCCTCCGGTGAAGGAACGATCGAATTCGATCTTCACACTGTCCGGGTTGATGTGGTGAGACAGCCTTGAAACCGGTACCAGTAACATCAATAATATAAACGTGTAAATACCGGCAACCCAGAAAATGGTGTTTTTCCATTCCCACCATTCCCGTTTTAAAAGAACCAGGAATAATTTCATGTCTGACCTCCCATGATCACTACAAAAATATCCGATATGGACGGTGAGGTGACCTCCCCATATTTCGATAGTTCGGATTTATTGCGGTTCTCCATCAAAAAAACAGTTTTACCAAAAAACCGTCGCTCGGATACCGGGCACATTTTACGGATGTTATCCGCTTTGTCTTCAGATACGATGACCTGAAAATACCGGCTTTTCAAGGCTTCCATGGATTCAAACAGCACGACTTTTCCTTCCCGGATAAAGACGACATCACTTAAAATATGTTCAACTTCCTCCACCTGATGGGTTGAAATAATGACGGATTTATGGGTGTCAAAATAATCCTCCAAAACATGGGAGTACAATTCCTTACGAAAGAGAATATCTAATCCATGCGTAGGTTCGTCCAGGATCAGTAATCGGGTATCAGTTGCCAATACCAATGCCAGGTGAAGTTGGGTTTTCATCCCTTTTGATAGATGTTTTACCTTACTTTCCGGTTTGATGGCGGTCTTGTCCAGAAATCGCTGACATTTTTCGCGGTCAAATTCGGGTTTCATACCTTCGGTAAACAGGATGGTTTGGCGAATAGTCATCCACGGTGGTAAGACCGGAATATCGTGAATTACACCGGTGTAAGCCATTAGCTGCGGTCGTCTGGTTTTCGGTTCTATGTCCATAACTGAAATATTTCCGTCGTATGAAATAAGACCTGACATTGCCCGTAATAGCGTGGTTTTCCCGGATCCATTCGGCCCGATCAACCCAATAATTCTCCCTGCGGGAATTGTAAGTGATACGTCATTTAATGCGGTCGTTCTTCCGTACCGTTTATTTACATGGGAAATTTGCACCAAATTTTCCATTAATTTCCTTTCTTTGAGATGGATTTGATGAGTGTACAAATATCGTCAGCAGTCATATTCAGTTGCTGTCCCCGGTGCAGCATTTGGGGAATGTCCTCTTCGGTAAATTTAATCGATTCACGCTGCAGAAGCGCCTGTCGTGCGTGCCCGGTAATAAACATTCCCATGCCCCGGTGTTTTTCGAGAATATTTTCCCGGATCAGGACTTGAGTGGCATTCAGAATGGTCTGCGGATTAATACTATATTCGGTGCACATCTGCCGGACAGATGGAATTGGATCTCCTGCTTTCAGATCACCGGATAAGACGGCGTCCCGGATCATGTGGGCAATCTGCAGGTAGATAGGTGTATCCGCGTTTAAATTCAAAATCATGTTTTCAGTGTTGGTGTTATGGTGTAGTATAACGCTAATTTACAAAACAAACCCAGTAAAAAATTTTACCTGACTACGATATGCCATTCAGGAAGGGATTTACCGGCAGTATCCACGGATTAATTCATACATCAATGCGGTCGCTCCCCGCAGTGCGGGATTGGATGGTTTATTTTGCATGAGAGACGGACGGGTTTAAAACAGTATGCCCCGTTGTACCAACACCGGAGGCCATAACGAAAACTTACCCCTGACAGGTCCGTAGATCATTGATTAGAAAATGTACGGAAGCCTGTCAGGGTTTAAAATAATCAGATCTACTTCAGAAGTAATATCTTCCTGGATTGAACCTGACCGTCTGATTTGAGTGTGACAATAAAGGTGCCGGAGGCTTGGCCTTCACCATTGAATTCCACCCTGTGAAATCCGGCAGCAAGGTATCCGTCCACCAATCCGGCGATCCTGCGTCCGGTAATGTCATAAATTGTCACCGTCACGTCGCCGGATGTGGGAATTTCAAAACCGATATGGGTTACCGGATTAAAGGGATTCGGGTAAATCGGATACAGTTGAATCTGCTGAGGAAGCATTCCCTGATTTACCGGAAAGGCCTGACCACTCATATCCGAAAACAGTACTTCATTAATGATGAGTTCGCCGGAATAGTACAATTCCGATATACCGTTGATGGGTTCCTTCATCGTATATGCCACCAGCCGGTCATCGAAAGTACTAATGATCCACCCCTCCGGCAGATCCCACCCGTTCAGGTGAATAGTAGATTGAGTCTCTAACTGGAATCCTGCAATGCCGCTGCCCTGTATCGAAAGGATGCCGTTACCTGATTGGATCGTAACGGATGAACTCCGGTCACCCGGACTTCGTCTGTTTTCTCCCATAATCAGGTTCACCAACTGTACAACATCTAGTACATTCAACACATTATCACCATTTATATCACCCGCAAAGAATTCATATTCGCCAGGTTCGCTCACCTGTAAAATAAAGTTGACCAATTGAACGATGTCCAGAACATTCACTTCAGAGTCGATATTGACATCCCCAACGCTTCCCAAGGTAATACTACCGCCCTGGGCAATTACCTCCATGGCTTCACCGTTGGGATTGGCAATCACCACATCAACAGGGGTCAGTTCAATGATATCCCCGGCAGGCGCCGCAGCACTAATGACGTAAATCAATGTTGCGATATCATGATCATCCGGGTCAAGCACACATCCATCAGGACTGAAAAAGATGGTAATGACTGAACCCGCAACCTCATTAAAACTGGCGGTAAAACATTCAAAATGTGAGAGGTAGGAAATTGCCGTAACCTCATCCGGGATATCTGTCACCGTGAATTGAACACCGCCGACAGGCAGTTCGGACCCAACGACAATCGGGATACTCACCGTATCTCCGGGCATGGCGGTTGCAGATCCAAGATTCAGATTCACCACAAATAACCCGCTATCCAACGGCTGCAGGAAGAAATTTAATTCGGTCAAACCCGAAACATTCACCCATTCCTCACTTCCGATATAGCCCTCGGCGTCAACGGAGACCAGATATTCCCCGGGTATGGGCGGCAGAGTAATCCAGTAAGCGCCTTCATTGGAATATCCATCATAAACAGTCCCGGAAAAATGAACGATGATATGTGCGCCATCCAGGGGCTGCACTTCACCGTTGAGCGATTCACTGTACACCATTCCGAATAGTACATATTGAAGGTAAGACTCTCCAAACCAGAAATCCAGGACCATGATATCCCCGTCGGTAATGGTGATGGATTCGGAATGAGATTCTCCGGAATCGGGGAGGGTACAGGTTACAGTATAGGTCCCTGCAATCATCTGAAGCTCGTAAGTACCTATATTATTGGACAGAGTTTCATAGATAATTCCGGAACTCCCGGTGGCGACAATTTGAGCTCCTGATATCAGATCAAAAACATCTCCGAACAGATAATATACCGTACCCGTCAGTATGGCTGTTCCCCACGGGGGGGCATTTTCACATGCGGCATGACATTCCATAAAATTTGAGAAGAAGTAGGGCGCATAATCGATACCATCCACCTGGGTTGAACAGCCTGAAATAATCACACATTCTTCACCGTTCCACCCAATACCCAAAACCATCTCACAATCTCCAAAATCGATACCGGATAAATCAAAACATTCAGTGGGGGTGGTTTGGGAACACGCAATATTTGATAATTCTGATTCCACTCCGTTCACCATAGCAGTCACGGCAAAACAGACTTCCTGCGGGTTCCATAGCCCTGTCAAATGATAGACGAACATCATGTTTTCAGTGGACCCGATCTCCGTCCAACCGCCGTTCGGATCGACGAAATTACCATAAACATGAAATTCGGGGAGAGCATCCGGATTGGGAAGCGGCGGATACTGCCATTGCAGGAAAATCCCACCCCAGGAGGGAATATCCGGGTTGTATGTTGCGGTAAGATCAAAGGGGGCGGGGACTGTGGGTTCCTGCCAGGTATCCCAATGGAAGTTCACGTTTACCTCTGCGCCGGGAAGTAACGAAATGGTGTGATGAAGGGTGCCGAATTCCGTCGTGCAACTGATGATATATCCCCAATTATGGGCAGGCAGTACCATCTCGTAGTATCCCTCCTCATTGGTGATGGCGGTAGCCAGACCGTCAATATCATTCGGAAATCCGGCGGTCACTTCTGCACCGGAGATCGGGATTGTCGGTCCTTCGGGTGAAAACTGAACTGTGACCCAGCCATACACAACACCTGTTTCAGGAGGTGATATACAGGAATCCATGCATCCCTCCATGGTATCAAAGAAATACATCGAATAATCGACCCCGCCGGATTCAGTGTTGCATCCTGAAATCCAGGCACATTGGTCTCCGTACAATCCCGCACCCAATACCATATCGCAGGGTCCAAAATCGATACCGGATAAATCAAAACATTCTGCTTCGTTGAAGTGGGCACAGGCAGTATTCGAAAATTCGGATACCATCCCCACTGATGCGGCATTGACAGCGAAACACAGCGGATGGTCTGGCATATTATTCAGGACAAAGACAAACCCCGTTTCAGGCGTCGTTCCCACAAGTATCCATTCATTATTATCCGGTTGAACAAGATACACAAAAAACTGGGTGAATATGGTTGGATCCGGGGCGGGGGGATATTGCCAGTTCAGGAAAACCACGAGGTTCCCGTTTTCATCGGTACCTGGAGTAGCGGTCAAATTATAGGGCGCCGGGATTTGAGGTTCCTGCCACGCATTGAAATGAAAGTTCAATGGTATCAGACCATTGGGCGGCACAACGACCTGATGGGTTTGGGTGCCATATTCGGTTGAACATGTGACAATCCATGGGACGTTATTTGCCGGCAGTTCGAGGGAATACTCGCCCAGGTCATTCGTTTCTGTGGATTCGTATAGGTCATTTCCCCACAGAGAGGTTGCGATGATTTGAGCGCCAGCTACCGGAAATTGAGGACCCATGGGTGACAGTTGGGCAGTCACCACACCAAATACAATGCCCGTTCCCGGCGGGACATCATCCGGCTGAAGATAGATATCCAGATCGACGGGCCAGCAACGATGATTCCCCGGCGAACAATCTACCTGCGGGACGTCCACCGTTTGGGAAATGTAACCAAATGCAGATACATCAATGGTCAATCCGTTGGACATAAACTGATAATATCCATTCTGATTGGAATGGGTTTCTTCAATGACAGTGTTATCAAACCCATTCAGATGAAGGAAGGCGCCGGGGATAATCAAATTTGTCCCCAGGGAATCTGCAGAATAGACATGTCCGGCAATGTATGGCAGAGGGTCTTCTCCGGGTGTCAGGATGAAATCCAATTCCATGGGATATTGTCCGTTATACCCGGGCAGAGGATGTTCCTGATACAGGTATCCTTCCGCACTGATCCGGATCATATACGCAGCATAAACCACGTCTCCGAACTGATAGTATCCGTCGTCTTCAGTCAGGGTTTCAGCCAGCAATCCACCGCTGAATCCACCGAAAATCTGCACATGCGCACCGGCTATGGGAGTCGTTAACGACGGATCCTCATCCCCCGCATTCATCACATACCCGGATAGAAATACATCATCCGTGGGAATCAACTCCAGAAAGAATTGATGGAATACAGGCCAGTCGTTGAAGTTCAGCCAGATTCCCTGCATGGCAAATCCCTCGGCAGATACCCTGACCAGCGCTTCCTGGAATAGGGGAAATCCCTGCAGATTCTCATCTACAAAGAATGAAAAATGTCCCTCGGCATTGGTAGTGGTTTCAACCGAGGTATCCGAAGAATCATCACTGTAGAACACCTCAACATGTGCGCCGTGCAGAGGTTCATATGCGGGGAGCATCCCCCCGACTGCGCCATTTACCGTACCCGAAAAGACCAGGTGGTCTTCCATGAATTGATGCTGAAGGACTATGACCAGATGCACGGGGACATCTCCAACCCAAAAGGATGTTTCATAGGGGATAAATCCATCCCTTGTACAAGTCAGTGTATAGTTACCGGGACCAAAATGAAGTTCATAATATCCGTCTGTATTACTTTCTGTGGTATAGGAGACATCACTGCTGTCTGCAGAATAAACACTGATCAGCGCCCCCGGCACCGGTATTGCCATTCCGTTTGGAGACGGGGCAAACACATGACCGTAAACGCCGATCGTGGGATCCGGTGCAGCAGGCGCCAGAATAAAATCGTGGATCATCCCCGCCGGTCCGATTTCCAATTGAAGCGACTGTGCTTGAAACCCGGGATGCTGAACCGTGATATTCCACGTAAATCCGTATTCAGGTACCAGCGGAAGGGGTAACAGGTAATGCCCGTTTTCTGCAGAATGGGTCGTGTAGGTTTCATCCGAAGGACTATTGATGTTGAATGCAGTGATCTGCGCTCCCGGAATGGGACAATCACCGCATTCAATCTGCAGGATATGACCTTGCAAATGGGTGATATCCTCATCGGGGAGCGGGTTGAGCAGAAAATCCAATTCAACGGTATCAGAGTTTGGGAAAAAGGTCTCGCTTTGAGAACCGAATCCTTCGGCATGACATTCAGCCGTGACCGGACCGTTCCAGTTCCATAAAAATGATAATTCGTAGAAACCGGTTGAATCCGAGACTGCCTGTGCATCTGTCCCCTGAATATTGACATGGGCGCCGGGTAGAGGTGCGACAATACCGTTCATCTCTCCGGCAATTATATGTCCGGACATGTTAACAAACTGTGCATGAACAAAAGAGATGGTGAGTAAAATAAAAACAGATAGTATTTTAAATGCCCGCGTTAACGGATGGGTGAATCGATTCATGTTGAATCCTCCTGTGATTGTTAATGGTAATTGGTTTTTTGGAAATCTGATTTGGGTTTTCATATTTTTTTATTACTATTGCGAAGTTAACTTGTGAAAAATCTAATTTTAGATAGACACCCTTTACTATTACGAAGTTAACTTGTGAAAATCACCTTTTTTATTTTGATAGACACATTTTTGGGTACGGTATGAGTTCAGGCATGAATTTAGGTATTTTTCATCATAAAAAAAAGAGGTTACCGTATTTTTTAAAACTTGTTACAATCTTTTTAAAATCCGGTTTGGCGGAATGATTCGGTTATTTAGTGAATCATGGTGTGTATCCCTGATACCTGAATAATCTCATTGAAACACCATTTGATCATTCTTCAAAAAATCCGTGATGATTGACAACGGGAGGGTATTTACAACCGGGAACACAAATTTTTCACACTGTAAAATCCAGCAGCACCTTCCCAAAATTTTTTCGGTCCTGGATATATTGATGTGCGCTTGCCGCTTCAGAATAGTGAAACACCCGATCGATAACCGGATCGATTTTACCGGCTTCTGCCATGGCGATGAGTTTATCTGCGGCATATTTGATCTTATGCCCGGCGCCTGCCAGTTTTCCCAGATGATATCCCATCACACTTTTATTTTCCCCGATCATAAACCCAGGGTTGAAGCGGGGAATATTCCAGGCTTCTTTCAGTATTGCAATGGGATTCCGTCGGATGCCGCTTACCATTTTCTGGTCTCCGTACACGATGAGTTTCCCCATGGGCGCCAACAGTTTATAGCCGGTTTTCCAGCTTTTTCCACCCCGTGGATCGAGGATCAGATCAACACCGGTTTGGTGGGTGATTTCCATGACTCTCTGTAAAATATCCTCTGACCGGTAGTCGATACAGTACGTGACACCCATGGCTTTCAACCGGTCATGTTTCCACCCGGAGGCGGTGCAGATCATCCCCGCATTCACAGATTGCGCTAACTGAATCGCCGCTGTTCCCACACCACCGCCGGCGCCATGGATCAAAACGGCTTCACCGTTTTGGAGGTTACCCAGTTGAAATATCATCATGTATGCGGTGATATACACCAGAGGGAAAGCGCCACCCTGCTTTAGCGAGAAATTTTTCGGGAGGGGCATCACCATATTTTCATTTACACAGCAATGGGTGCTGTAACTTCCAAAGCGACAAAAGGTCATAACCGGCTGTCCGGATTTGAATTGAGTGACTCTCTTCCCCACCGCCATTACTTCCCCGCTGGCTTCGCTCCCGATGCCGCAGGGCGGTTTGGGTGCGCCGGGATATAGTTTCATCCGTGCCATGATCTCAGAAAAATTGATACCCGCATAGTGGATCCGGATGAGTACCTCATTCGCACCGGGTGATGGGACAGGTGCGGATCGTACCTGTAATACTTTGGGTGGACCGTATTTTGTGATGATCACTTGTTTCATGGTATCCATGGATTTTCTCCGTGTTGGGGTGATAAATGAGCGCCTGTTATTCGTTCATCATATGTAAAAAATCAGACTCGGACAGCACAGTTACGCCCAATGATTCAGCTTTCGTTAATTTGGATCCGGCGCCGGGACCCGCCACCACAAAGTCAGTGTTTTTACTGACCGAACCGCTGGCTCGTCCCCCCCTGATTTCCACCCACGATTTGGCTTCTTTCCGGGTAAATTTCTCCAGACTACCGGTAAACACAAATATCTTACCGGAAAACTTTTCATCCTCCGGGCTCGCCGATGACCGAAATGTAACCCCGGATTCGAAACACCGACGGATGATATTCATATTTTCTTCATCTTTGAAAAAATCCACGATCGATTGTGCCATCACCTCACCGATCTCAAAAATACCGGTCAGTTCTTTAACATCCGCCTGTTGAAACCTTTTGAAATCACCTTTGAAATGTTTATCAAGCACTTTCCCCGCATGTTCGCCAACATTTCGGATACCCAGCGCAAAGATGAACCGCGCCATCGTGGTTTGCCGGGACTTTTCTATGGCGGCAATGATGTTGTCGGCTGATCGTTTGCCCATTCGGTCCAGCATCACCAGCCGTGACCCGGTAAGTGTGAAAATATCGGAGATCGTTTTGATAACCCCTTCATCTGCCAATTGTTCGACCAGTTTTTCACCGAATCCGTCAATATCCATACATCCTTTTGAAACAAAATGAGTGATCCTTTTCCTGATTTGTGCAGGGCAGGAAATATTCCCGCAACGAGCCACCGCCTCACCTTCAGGACGGGACACGGTGTGACCGCAAACCGGGCAGGTTTCCGGTAACCGATAAGGCGCTGCACTTGCCGGACGCTTTTCCAGAATGACCTGAACGACTTCAGGGATCACATCCCCTGCCCGCTGAATAAGAACGGTATCGCCGATGCGGACATCCTTACGGTCAATTTCGTCCTGGTTGTGGAGGGTCGCATTAGACACAACGACACCCCCGACCGTTACCGGGTTCAGTCTTGCTACCGGCGTTATCGCCCCGGTCCGTCCCACACTGGCAATGATGTCGAGAATGGTAGTTGTAACCTGTTGAGCCTTGAATTTACCGGCAATTGCCCACCGGGGAGACCGGCTCCGAACCCCCAGTTTTTGCTGAAGGTCAAAGAGATTCACTTTGAATACCACGCCGTCTATATCATAGGGCAGATCGTTTCGGCTATTTTCCATCTTTCGATAATAATCAAGCAGAAATTCAATCCCTTCGCCGGTCTTAACAAGCGGATTTACGGGGAAACCCCATGTCGGGAGCAGTTGCAAAAAGGTTGACTGTGACGGGATGTCCACCCCATCCATCAGTCCCGGCGCATAACAGTAAATTCGGAGTGGACGATCCGAGGTGATACGGGGATCGAGTTGACGCAGACTTCCGGCGGATGCGTTTCGCGGATTGGCGAAGGGAGCTTCTCCTGCATCCAGCCGGGTCTCATTCAATGTTCGGAAATCATTCCGAAGCATGAACACCTCGCCACGGACTTCAAAAACGGCCGGCGGATGGTTTAAATGAATTGATAATGGGATGGACTTAATTGTTCGAAGATTCCGGGTGATATCCTCACCTATTGTGCCGTCCCCTCGGGTTGAGCCGTGAACGAATTGCCCGTTTTCATACACCAGTTCAACTGCCAGGCCGTCCAGTTTGGGTTCCGCCATATACTCCACGTCACCATCGGTTGAGAGAGACCGCTTCACCTGGTCATTAAACTGCCGGATTCCTTCCTCATTCATGGCGTTTGCCAGAGACAACAGCGGAAGCCGGTGGGGGATCTGTACAAACTCTGATGCCGGTTGTGCACCGACCCGCTGCGTGGGAGAATCAGACGTCACGAATTGGGGATATGCCGCTTCCAGGGCTTGTAACTCACGCATTAACCGGTCGTACTCTGCATCTGAAATTACAGGGTCATCGTACACATAATACCGGATATTATGATGATCAATCTGCTCCCGGAGTGAACGAATCCGGTCAAGCACTTTTTGGAGTTGACCGTCAGAAAATGCTGGCTTCACTAATTACTTTCAATGGAAAGTTCCTGAGCCAGTGTTGAGGGGATACAAAAGTATTCGTCCGTCGTAAATTTGAATGTGCGGTGTTCGTAGTCGCCCTTTCCATTTATGGCGTATTTGAGGGCATATTCGTCCCGTTTAAGAATGATCTCGCGTAATGAACGGGTGAAAAAAAGTACATCATCCATGGAGTTATAAATCCCAAAACTGACCCGGACCATACCCATCCATGGTTCTGCGTGCCAATCCACCACATTTCTTTTCCGTGCATCTTTGATCTGGTCAGCATGGGTGAGCGTCAGCATTTTTTCAACGTACGGGTGGGCGCAAAAACATTCGTTTCGGACGGCAATGTTGTAATAGTCGTTGAGAATTGCCGCCACGAGACCGTGATTCATATTTTTGATATTGAATGAGATTGTCCCTGCGCGGGGACAGGTACGGGTATCGGTTTCGCCATAAATCACGACATCATCCAGTTTGATCATTTCCAGAAGCGCCGTGTGGGTGAGTTTCTGGTCTTCTGCGAGGACGACCTCCATTCCGATCCGATCTAAAATTTCAATGGCAGTTCCCAGCAGAATACCCCCCACGATGTTGGGTGTTCCGGCTTCTTCACGGTCAGGGAATTTCTTCGTAACAAAATATTTATCTGGAAAAACGCGGTCCACCATCCCGCCACCTACTTCTTCCGGCTCTATTCCTGCTAAGATGGATTTTCTGGTTACGATCACACCGGGCGAGCCGGGACTGTATGTTTTATGACCCGAAAACACGAGGGCGTCCACGTCCATCTCCGGGTCGTCATGTCCGCTCATTCGTATGGGTACATGAGCTGCCAACTGAGCCGCATCAACCACGACTTTGGCGTCGTACCGGTGCGCAAGTTTGGCAACACGGTTGATGGGGTTGATGATCCCGGTAACATTACTGATTCCGGTGACCGATACATAATTCACCCGTCCTTGATATTTTTTCAGGTATTTTTCCAAAAGCTTCAGATCGATGCACCCCATTTTAGACTCGTGTGTATCTACCGGAATATGTATCACGTTCCCGCCGTGTTTCCGGTGTGGCAGATCATTGGAGTGATGCTCCATGATTGAAACCAGTACGAGGTCGCGGTCCGGGCGGAAATGCTTGAGGGACCGGGCTATACGGTTCATCCCTGCTGTGACTCCGTTGCCGGCAAAAAAGCAGGTGTACTCATCCGGGTCAGCCTGTACAAACTTAAGAATTCGGCGGTGTGCCCAGGCGTAGGTGTCAGACGCAATTTTTGCGCTGAAATGGAGTTGGGAATGGGTATTGGCATAATGCTCAAGAAATTTCCAGGCGGTTCTGAAAGCGATTCCCATCATCAGGGTGGAGGCTGTGGAGTCCATGTACCGGCGGCGGGTGGTTTCTCCGGTTGCCAGTTTATACCGGGTACTGTATCCCAGAAAATCAGTTTTAATCCGGCGAAGAAGCGCTCTGCCTGAGGGTGATTTGGTGAAAGATTCGGTGTTTGTCATGTGAAAAATTAGCCGGAATTTCGCCTGTAAACTTAAATGAATTCCGACAATCCCCGGAAAAAAGAAAGGGTCACAAACGTGACCCTTTCCAGATGTATGGTGATTCCCGGTGGAATTAGAACCCGACCGAAAATGCGAGAACGCTGTTATTTTCCAGTCCTGTCGCATTTACCGTTTTAAAGGCATATTCCACACCGAATGTCATACTATTTCCCAATGGGACTTTGAAGCCACCGCCGAAAGATGGTCCGAAGGTATTGTCGGTATATTCGTTATCCCAGTTATCCGTGATGTCATCGACAGAGAGTACGCTGAAGCCGCCGCCAACCCAGGTTTCAAGACCGCTGAGGTCCATGGCATATTCCACACCCAGGTGCAATTCATTAAAACCAAATGAATTGTTCACAAATGATCCGTGAACGTCCACGTTATCCACGGGTTTGTATGTCATGGAAATATCCAACTGTGCATGTAACTCAAATGCCTGTGAAATGATGGCCAGGTGTTCATCCAGTGTACCGGGTTCGGTGCCATCGGGTTGTAGCGTTTGTTCCAGGTTACTTCCACTGAATTGCATTTTCGGACCCAGATTTCTCAACACCACCCCCAAATTCAAAGGAAGGGTGCTGTGGGTGTATTGAACGCCCATATCCAGCGCAAGACCCCGTGTGGAGGTCTCCTGAATGGTTTCGTTCACGATCTTGGAATTCACCCCAAACCGGATACGGTCTGAGAATGCCTTGGAATATCCCAATGTCAGGGTGACAAAGGAAGGGGAATATGTCCGCCCGGATATTCCGTGGGTGTCATTTGCCGTCGTCAGTTTGATGTCGCCAAAATCGAAGTTCTTGATAGACATTCCCACGGTTCCTTTCCCCAAATGGAATGCAAAGGCTGCATAACTCATCCCAATATCTGCAAAATATTTGGTGTTTGAGAACTGTGCATCCGTCGGGGTACCAAAATTGGATATCCCGGCGGGATTATAGTATACAGCATCCGCACCTGAAACCGTGGCGCTGTAGCTGCCATTCAATGCAACCCCTTTTGCCCCCGTGGGGATAAGGAGTTCAGACGCACCGGCCGAGCCGGTGGACTTACCGGTCCCTGCCATGGTAAGTGTTAAAACTGACAGGAAAATCAACGTTTTAAACATGTATTTGTAATTTAACATTCTTGAAACTCCTTTCTTAATAGACATCTATTCGTTGTTCAGGCATAACTACAGCAATTTTAATTACTGCCTCGCAATTATCCGCCTCAACAACCGCGATGTACATACCTGATGCCACCGGGATATCGAAGTTGTTTTGCAAATTCCAGATCTCCGTCTGATCGCCTGCATGCTCGATCTTACGGACCAGATGTCCCGCCATATTATAAATACGGATGGTCGCCATGTCCGGCATATCTGTGAAATGCAGTTGATAGTCAACCGGTGTTCTCTCTTCAGGGTTGTATCCATAGTACGGATTGGGCCACACGTTTATTTCTTTACAATCAAATGCATGCATATCCGGAGCGACGTCTGCAGTAGTGAAGGTAAACGTGTCGGCTGTTGTGTTGGGTTTATTGGTGATCCACCGGATGATCGTGCCGACCTCGGGCATTGCCAGTTCTGCTGCTGCAGAATCAAGCGTACCGCCTCCGCCGCCCAGATACCGGTTCCAGTTCATCAGCCGTGACCGGGCGATGACTTCTGTCCATCCACCGGATGGTGAGTTTCCGATACCGGGCGCAAAGAATGCATCATACCCTGCCTGGCCGGCAGACATATCGTCCGGATTTCCCCAATATACCCAGTCTGATGACGGATCATCATCTCCACCTGAACTGGGATCATCACCCCACAGGTCAAAAGCGTCAATGTTATCATTGTTTGTTGTATCGAGACCCGCCCCGTTCAGGATTGCGGGTAACATCCTGAAATCATCACTGGTATCATCGGCGCCCGGTCCCAAATTCCATAGTTCAAACGGGACATTGCCCATGATGAGTCCGTCTTCAAACCGTCTGTAGCCCATTCCGTTTGCCAGCGCATCGTTCGTAAATCTCATTTCAAAATCATTGGGGATTGCCCGGCTGAAATTAGACCCTCTGAAGACTCTTTCGTAGAACGAATCTATATCATTGTCAGCGCCGCCGCCCGTTACAAATGCCCAGCCGCCCTGAGCCTGCTCTGTGGGGTAGTCCGGCGCGTTAAGGAAGTTGATCCACAAAATGTTCTCATTCACATCCTCATCCACACCGGGAATCGGACCATTGGCATTAGCGGTCTGCCAGATGCCGTGTATCCCACCAGACGGACCGTTCACGATCACGTGTACGCCATCGAAAATAGGCGCAGTGTAGTCTCCATCGATTTCACCGGTCATCCCATTCAAACCGCTTTGGACATCCTGTTTTGGAGTGACATATGCGCCGTCGGTTACATCCAGTACCCACCAGTAGATGAAAGGCGATTCTTCATCTGTATCCACAGCAAGCGGAAGCTCCGGATGAATGACGGAGGAAACCCGGTCTGATGGTCCTCTGTCTGATGGCGGTGAAAGCGAGGCACAATCTCCATTGTCATAATTCCATTCGGCACAGTTCCAAAACTGGCCGGCATAATCTGGTGAAGCAGGGTCATCGCACCACCCGTCGCCAATCCAACTGAGGTCTCCGCAGTTTCCCGCACAGTCAATATCATGGGTCGGACCGTCATCTGCAGTGTACCATTCACCGGCACAATCCTTTCCGGCATAGCCCAGGTCTGCAATATACATATAATGACCGAACTCTACCCGGTATTCATGGCCGGTGACATCATAAGGATTAACCACTGTGACCTGAATGGAGCCATCCGAAGGACCGATATGCGTTACGTCAAAGTCAGAGAACCCGGTGTCTGCCGACGGATCAACGTAAGCATCTTTTTGCGGACGGACCAGGAAGATGTTGTTCGGACTTTCAAGCGTACGGGGAATCCCGATCTCATTGTATCCGTATGCAGTGACGGTGAAATAGTATGCCCGTTCGTTCATCAATGGTAAACCGCCGTTGAGTTTGTCGCTGGTAATGTGCAGATACCGTTTAATACCGGAATCGGTCCCGAATTGAACCGGAACATTTACATTTACCCCCCAATTGGGATCAAATGTATTCGGGTCCCAAATTTCGGTAATTCCGTTTACAAGGTCATAGGTTGCCAATAACTGTCTTCCGCCGGTTCCGGAAAGATTTTCATGCTGCCAGATGTTGTACCCTTCAAAATGAAAATAAGTAGGATCACCATTTTCATCCAGGTCTAATTGGTCTTCTGCGACATAATCTTCAGCAATATCATCCCACTCCAGAATGACCTCTTCGAAATTTGAAGTGACTGTTACGGTGGGTTGAGGCGGAGACGGTGGCAGCGCAAAGAAGATATCGTATGCCAACTGAGCTAACTGATCAGTTTGTTTCAGTAAGGTTACTGATGACAAAGCATCGCTTGCCTGTGCCATGATGATACCAAATACCACTTCCAAAGAATCGCCGTCCATGAAGTTAAAGGGTCCGACATTCATCAGAAAACGACGGTCACCGGATGAATGGTCATCACTGTCTACCCAGCAGTTGTCGGCTGCACCAGTGTTATTGTTCGGATCGCAAGGATGTACAAATTTGCTGGGTTGTCCGGTTGCTGAGTTGATAAACGGTGTTCCGTCTCTTTTATACCCTGACATGTAGTTATACGCTTCTTCTGCATCATTCGGATCGGCATAAACAGCATCGCTGTTTATGTACTTCGTGAAGGAAGACATTGGCAGGTTCTTCCACCCGGCTCTTCTTTCGCCAAATGCAAAGGTCGTATCTGTAGCTGCTCCCGGAACTGCTGCCTGAAAGAAGTCATACCCAATTGCGGGTGCTGCAGTGCCATAGTCGTCATCTGCGCCATCGTTATAACAGTACCCTAAACTGAGCAGGGTGTCACACCCGACAAAGTCATCACCGGCATAACCCAAATCAGGGTCATCCCACAGTCCGATAAAAGTGCCTGTGATATCCTCTCCACCTTTGTTGAATGCCTGGACTTTCACAAACATCATATCCCCGAATGCGTCAGGACGATTATACCCCCATATGGTGACCCGGACTTCTATACCCAGTGGCTGAGTTCCGAAGATATTGGCATGAGTTGCCCCATCTCCATCGTTCATCACATACCAGATGACCTGGTCGCCGATGAAATCCGGATGATCCGGTCCGTTTGGTAATGGAGAATACACACCATCGTTGTCTTCATCCACCCAGGGAGCGCCTAAATCAGCCGGCCAATTCTGGAAATCACTATTTTCCAATGGGTCCGCCAGATCACTTTTATTCACAATGTATAGCTGGTGTTCATTCGCATTAAAGTCACTTGCCCAGGGGCCGGCAACAAATTCCGGTCCGTATTCGCCAACTGCCGTTCGTTTATTCCCGTCAACGATACCGCTAAACCAGATGCCGGATGCAAAGTTAGATAATAAATGGGTTCCACCAGGCCATTCCATACCGGAGTTACCGGTAATTCGGTGCGAAACGATCATACCGTTATTTTCGAGGTAGTTATAAATACGGTTCCCCGTAAACTGACCTGTATCGGATTTTAGCAATTGCGGGGATGCATTTCCGGCAGGTTCAGCTGCATTTGCAACTAAGGTCACGATGCCTATTATCAGGCCCGGTACCATTAGTTTAAACATTTTCATTAAACTTATTTTCATCAATCTTGCTCCTTTAAATATCTATTGATTAAAGATCAAATTGAACGCCGAAACGAACCTGTCGGGGCTCACCCCAATTTCTCGGATTACGTAACTGTGCATTGTAGAAATCCACAACATCAGGATTTCCTGTTGCCCACACTTTACCTTCCTGAGTACTCAAATATCCATCGCTGGCAGCGTCACCCGTTCCTACAAAAACTTCATCAACATTTGATCTGTCTGTCAGGTTGGTCACCCAGAGATAAATATTAGCAGAGTACGCACCCAATTGAACATCTCTGTCAATTTTCATATCCAGGGTACTGGTCCATGGCTTGTAAGCAGAATTGATCGCTGCAATCGGCGTATACCATCCACGACCAAATACATCAGATTCGATTCTTGAGGGTGTAAAAGCGGTTCCCGAACCAAACTGATACAGGAAGTTTATACCTGTATTTGCCAGAAGGCTGCCCTGTACCCCTAACCGGTAATCAAGCATGATCGAACCGGTATGTCTTTGGTCATATTCAAGTGGGTTGATCATCGTCGGGTAGGTGTCACCTGTCCAGGCGATATTCCAGTTATCCAGAGGATCAGAGCCTGTTCCTTCAGCGAAAGAAAGGGTATAGCTGGCATTGGCCATCAGACCATTCACGCGCCTCATATTCAGGTTGAAGGAAATCCCTTTCACAACACCAAAATCACCGTTTACATATTGTGCCCAAATAAATTCGGACCCGTTTTTCTTGGCGCCTGCCAGATTGGTCAACATGGTATAATCGCGGACTTCCTTGAAAAATCCCGTGATATCCAAAGCGGCAAAATTCCCTACCTGCTGAGTGAAGCCAATTTCGTACTGGGTCGTACGTTCGGGTTTCAGACTTGGATTTGGCGAAACCGTCATGTTTCCCTGGGACAGATTGGCTGCAAGCCGGCTGTCGGAAAGGTACAGTCTGTTCAGGATAGGATGTTGGGTGAATTTACCATACTCGGCATGAAACTTTGTCTGGTCCGTCACCGGAAATGAAAATCCAACTCTGGGACTTAAATATGTTTCAGCCTTTACGTCCCTATATTGAGACAATTGCCGGTCAATATGGCCGTCTGTCAACCAAATATCTCTCCAGTCGGCAGCTTCCTGTGTGGCGGCATCAAATAAGTCATATCGTAAGCCTACATTGACGATCATATCTTCCAGCTCGATTTTATCCTGGATATACATTCCAAAGATCACCGGTTCACCCGCATCCTGAAATCCTGCTCCGCTACTCTTTCCGTCAATTGAATATCCCAGGTTTTCTGTGTAGGCATTCATATAGGTCAGATAGGTCCATTGATCGTCTATGACCGTCCCGGTTTCGCCTGCGAGATGAAAACGTTCAGCAATTTCGATAGGCTGTGCGACTCTGTAATATTTGATGGTGTTTTTCCGATAGTCGAACCCGGCTTTTATTTCATGGTCTCCCATCTGGTTCAGGTAATCCCCTTTCAATGAAAAATAATTCGTTTTATTCAGAGAATAGTCATCATAAACCGCACCATAGCCGGTAAAATTAGCCAATCCCTGAATAGCGGTGGGATTCTGTCCCCAATTTACCAGATAGGAGTTATTTCCAATGGTCCCATAACCCATTATATTATCCCAGTATCTACCGTCACCCTCTTCATAGTTATAACCAAATGTTGAGAAATTTAATTTAAAATATGAATTTGAGGATAATGAATAGGTCATATTTGCAAAAAGTGAAAGGGTTGATTCTTCATATTGTGCATTGTTATTGCTATTCACCAGACTATAGTTATGGTTATAAAAATTCCCTTTATCACTGTTGAACAGACCCCCTACTTTGAACCGAATACCGGATATATCGAACAACAAATTACCGGTAAAAGTCAGCCTGTCACTCCCTGCATTGGGTTTGGCACCATAAACAGTCCGGTAATTGGAGTACCCGCTGAGAACAGCATCTTCACCATCAACCGCATTGTAAGAAAGACCGGTTCTGTTCACTTTGGTGAGGTCTACCAAACTATATCCGGCGAGCCCCAGGGTGTCAGAGCCTGATCTGATATACATGCCAAGAATAGAGTTCAGAGTTTCCGTGGATCCATAGACTTCGGTCGCGTCCGGCAGGTCATAGAGGTGTTCATCCCATCCTCCAACAGGGGTATTGTTAATGGAAAGGTCGCCGGTCCAGTAGGTAAATGCGCTGTCGGTTCCCGCATAGGCTTCTGTTTTGGTTATACCGCCCCAAGTAATATCGTTTCGGTCTATTTTGTGGAAGGGTTCCCGTGACGGGTTTGGATCATCCGTGGTTCTTCCTTCAAAATTGAAGAAGTATTTTACATTCTGAGTCAGGGGTCCGCCTGCGCTGATATTAAAGAGATTATACCCGTAAGAGTATAACCCTTTGCTGACATCAGCACCGGATTTCCCGACTCCGGAAATCAGTTCGCCGGACAATGAGAATTTGTCACTACCGGTACGGGTCGTCGTGTTGACCACACCACCATTCACATTACCATATTCAGCGCTAAACCCACCTGACTGAAATTGAACTTCTTCCATAGCGTTGTTGGAGACCGTACTCGAATTGGTCAGATCCCACGAATTGTTCATGTACACGCCATCAACATAATAGGCGACATCACCGGCTCTCGACCCTCTGACATAGATATTCTCATCATCGGCAACCGTTCCGGTCTGAAGTGCGATAACTGCTTCAACGCCACGCAAAGGAAGATTTTTGATGGTTTGGGAATCGATGATCCGTGTGGTATTGGTAGAGTTCTGATTAATAAGTGGCTTTTCTGCGACGATCTCTACCACATCTCCTTTGATTGCTGATATTTTCAGACTAAAATCAACGGTCGTTGTAAGGTTGGCTGAAACCGTGACGCCGGATACTTTGACCGATTGGTATCCAATGTAGTCCGCCCGGATTACATACGTCCCTACAGGTACCCCCAGGATCGTATAGTTACCGTGTTCATCGGCAGCCGAACCAAAGGAAGTACCTTCGATGACAATACTGGCGCCTGCCAGAATTCGTCCGCCTCCACCCGCTTCTACTTTTCCTGATACCTTCCCAAATTCCTGTGCAAACAGGAAAAAAGGCATCGTGATGACAAGGATTATTAACGCTCTTTTCATGTTATTCTCCCATGTTACTATTAATTAATTATTGAAATTAATGACTAATATAGAATTTATAGTAAAGTTATCCCCTCGAATTCAAGGAAAAATTTACAGGAAGTTCCCGTCGGATACCAAGAAAATTCTATTTAATTTAATCTTAAAGGTAAAAAACTGTTTTATCCGGGATAAAAATGAGGCTCATCGGTCTGTCATTCATCTTTAATAGAATGAGTACTTAACGCTTTATCTATCCTGTTTTTAATGGCATTCGTCACCTGATAATCGGAGATCCACCCTTCCCAATAACAAGGCAGGACGCCAATTCCTGTTGAAGAGATAAAGGCTTCATTCATCCGGTTTACTTCAGTTTGGGGGATACATTCTTCGTGGAAATCCAGATTCAACTGTTTTACAACTTCGATGATCGTCTCCCGCATGACACCGGGTAGCACACCCAAATTGAGGTCCGGAGTTACCACTGTTTTTTTCCGGACGAAAAAAATATTTCTGATAGCGCCTTCGGTGATAAATCCATCCCGATCGATGAATATCGGTTCGAAGGCGTTCGCCGCTTCAGCATCTTTTTTGGCCATCATATTCCCGAGGTAATTGACGGACTTGATTGCCGGCTTATACCGGATTAACGGGTAAGCAGTCTCTTTCACCCAGATAATTTTGACGGGAAATGGCGGGACGGGTGACAACAGCCTTGGTAAAATATACACCGATGGCTTCCCGGACTGAATCCAGGGCGCCGTGGTAATCGACCCCCGGGTAATGACGACCCGCAACAGTCCGTTTTCGAGGCGGTTTCGGGCAATGGATTCATCCAAAAGCGCTCTTAGCTGGTGGTCGGGGATTTCCAGATACAGACCCAATATTTGCATTCCATTCCGGAGTCGTTTAAAATGGTTTTCCGGTCGAAACAGGCAGCGATTCTGAAAGCGGATCGTTTCAAATAGACCGTCTCCATATAAAAATCCGCCATCAGTGATCGGGATCATCGCTTTGGATTGTTTTGTCCAATGCCCATTCAGGTAAACGATCGGGTTAAATTTCATTTTTATCCTCAATAAGGGGTGACAGAATTTTACTCTTTTGTATGGCTTCATTCCATTCATCAACCGGATCGGAATCCCAAACAATTCCCCCGCCAACCGGGTAGGTGCCAATCCCATTTTTTACTGTCATTGTTCGAATGGCAATGTTGAAATCAATGTCTCCGACCGGAGTCACATATCCTGTGCTCCCCGTATACATGCCACGGGAGTAATTCTCCAGTTCATCGATAATATGCATCGCACTCTCTTTGGGCGCCCCGGTGACAGACCCGCCGGGAAAGACCGCTTTAAAAATATCCCGGATTCGAATATCCGGCTTCAACAGACCATAGACCCTGGATATCATGTGATGAACGGTGGGAAATGAATGAATACCGAACAGCCCGTCTACCTTTACACTGCCAAAGGAGCATATTTTACCAATATCATTTCTCATCAAATCCACGATCATCAGATGCTCTGCCCGGTCTTTTTCACTTTTTTGCAATTCTTCCGCAAGCGCTCTGTCACGCCCGGGCTCATCGCACCGCTTACGGGTCCCTTTGATGGGAAATGTCTCAATATGCCTTCCGGTGGTCCTGATAAATCGTTCCGGCGACAAGGATAATATTGAAAGTCCATCGGTTCTGATGAACATTCCGTTTGCCGGACGGGCTGATTTTCTCAAATTTAAATACAAATCAAAAGGATTCTCAGTTACTTTGAATTTCCTGGGAAATGTGTAATTCACCTGGTACACATTCCCCTGCTCAAGATTAGTCCGGATGGTGGATAAATCTCTGAAATATGTTTCTACTGAGATCTGATCGGGGATCACCTGCAGTCCGGACCGGGATTCGGGACGCTCATCTACATCTTCATCCAACGAATACGCTTTGACAATGCCGGGCTTTCCAAACCACATCACGGGAATTTCACCATCCGTTTTTTTAAACGGTATGTTGGGGTAAAAAATATTTTTTGCATCATAACTTACCCAGCCCACTGCAGAAATTTTTTCCGAATGGTTTTTCCAAAGGTCCAGCCTGCCTTGAAGAGAATTCACCCCGTCATATCCGGATATTAATCCTGCGACGGATTGTTCAGTATCCGGTATGACAAACACATCATCCCACCCCCAGATAGCATATCGATTTGAGTGTGGATCGTGATGATCAATAAGCGCGTCAGGCTCGCCATATCGGGATATGAGGGAATGAAGGGAGTCCATTTATTGGGTCACGGATCCTTTTACCGATTCGAATGATGTAAAATTTAACGTTTCCGGGGATGTTATCGCATAAGAAAATACCTTGTTTGCCTTTAAAAATGCATTCAGTCCTTCCTTCATAACGGCGGTTAATTTGATTTTGTGGCGATTTCCTTCAATCACTTTTTCAAATGGGGGCAGTCCCGGAGGTGTCCATCCGGTGGCGTTGCCGATCAGGGCAAACAAACGATAGATGATATCCGTGTCCCAATCCGGATTTATTTGGATCTGGCAGGAACCCCGATTTTTAAACTTACCGGATAGTTTCCCCCGGGTAAGACCGGCTCCGGTTTCTTTCAGATGCGGATACAATCCCGAATAGATATTGTTTTCAAACCGGGCAGAGTTAGCCCGGTGAAAAAGGACGTCCCAGGAATATTCGCTTAAAATCGTCATCCACCGTTTAGAATTTTCAGGATAATTCTGATATTTCAACCACGATGCATCGCTATTTAAGATCAACATTCGGGACAAATCATTGAGAGTTGGTAAATATCGATGCAGCCAGAATAAAAAGAGCAGCGTTGAGAAAGGATATTTTTTTTGAAAATCTCCTGCCGTTAATTTCATCAAAATATTGGGATTGCAGGACGAACTGAATCCTGCGGGGAGTTCGCCATCAATGGAGATGATCTGCCCGCCGATGGCTTTTCCCTGCCTGGGGAGTATATTCAGATCCACCCATATCACCTTGTCCCGGTTTCGAGTACCCTCATGGGAAATCCAGATAGTGGACAGATCATAGAATCCCGCAAGCCGCCACTGTAAAACATGGTGTAAATACACGGCACAGATCAAACCGTCGTAGTCTGCAGAGGCGATAAACAGGCGGTCCTTCTCCATGATCCAGGGGAAATCCCGGAGGACATCTTCTGGTGATAATTTCAGATCAGAATCCTGGTTTGTATTCATGTAAACGATAAGACCAAAATTTATTTTTGGTAGTTATTACGGATATGAGTCATAAATTTTCTGCATTAGAATCGATAAATAATACACACATCAAAACGAAGGAGAAAAAATGTTAATTCGATTTAAAAGATCGTTAGTACTTGCAACGATTTTCAGCCTTTTTACGCCTGGATTTACAGAAGATTTATTGTCGAATATTCAAAATATGGGAGAGCAAAATGCCCGCGGATATTCACTTCCTTTGGTTTCGTCGTTCGGGACTGCCTTGAATTCAGGCACATTCTATACGGCTGCAACCCATAAATTTCTCGGATTCGATATCACCGCAAACCTTGCGTTTGTACCTGTACCGGACCGGGATCTGACATTTGAGTTTTATATTCCTGATCAGATTGACATTCCGTTCACCTATGGGGGGATTAATTCGAATCTGCAACTGGATGGCGACATGCTTTACCAACAGGACCGCACCGTATCCACCATATTCGGATCCACCGACTCAAAGACTTTCACACCCAACCAGGATTATGTAACCGGTGCATTGGAAGATCAATTTTCGATACCCCATACAGATGCCCAGGCACTCAGCGGTCCAATAGCGTCAGAACTTACCCTCGTCATGCCGGGTGGATTTGACTTCAATACCATGGAGGCCGTTATTCCACAGGTATCCGTCGGATTACCTTTGGATATTGATGTCATGGTCCGCATGCTACCCAAGACTACTCTTGAGAATATCGGGGAGGTTTCAATGGTGGGGTTTGGCGGTAAAATCGGACTGAATCAATTCATTCCCTTTAATATCGGAATCCTGCCGAGAATTTCAGCCGGATATTATTTGACCAATCTGGACATTGGCGATATCATATCCATGGAAAATACCATCACCAATATACAGATGAGTAAAAAACTGTTATTCCTGACGGTCTATGGCGGATATGGCATTGAAACCACCAGCGTTGACGTGAATTATATCTGGCAATCCGGGGAAAGTACGGAAGATGAGCCTATTCAATTCACCATGGATGGCATTAACGAATCCAGAATCACTGCAGGTGTGCGTATGAAATTATTGTTCCTTTCCCTTCAGGGTGAGTACAACAAAGGCGATTATGACGCCTTTAATCTTGGCGTCAGCTTTTCGCTCAGATAACTTTTCGGTTTACCCAAAAAAGGCATCCGATGATGCCCTTTTTTATTTCAAATGACTGGCGATGATGATCCGGGAATTTCCCTTCCAAACCGATCTCGTAAAACTATTCGTCGCCTCCATGACCAGGATATACTGACCTGTTTTGCAACGGTAACCGTCTGTCATTTTTCCGTCCCATCTGAAAATTCCTTCGGCTGCAGATGTCTGGTCAAATAAAGTGTCGATCTCCCGTCCGCGAACATCGTATATCACCGCATGAATATACGCCTGGGTAAAAGGAACATGAAATGAAATGATCGTCTCATCCTCAAATCCATCATCATCCGGGGAAAATGGGTTTGGGGTTACGGTGATTACCCCTTCTGAGATGATCTCACCCACGAAAAGCGCATTCTGGTATCCGGATGTAGACCCTGAACCTGAAACACACGTTCCCCAGTTTTCAGGATTATTTGAGTCCAGGAAGTGAGTGATCCGTTCAAGGGAGAATCCGTCACCCCCGCCCCACCAGGATTGATAAAATACATGGTCGATCATCTTACCGGAGGGATCGAATAAATACACCTGATCCTCCGTATTATTCAACACCGGAAAACTGCTTTGAATCGCCGACCCGGGAAACAGCGAATCCTTCGAAACAACATCAAAACCGAATACAGGGATTGAGGCTGCCGCGGATATTCCCACCGCAGGGAAGTTGTCCCGGTCATTGATACGCCATCCTGAGGATGAAATTGCGGATTGGGAAACATTAACGATCTCTACCCATTCCGGTTGGCCGATCAGCGCATCGTACATGATTTCATTGATGAGCATGTCTCCATACTCATATGAAACGATCACCTGGATGGAAAGGGAATCGTTGCCCGGGTCGTAATCCTCCTCCGTCAGAGTACTGACAATAAAGGGGTGAACGCCGGAAGCCCGGTGTGTAATTATTACCGGAGACACGATGGTTTGTACCGAGTCAACCCAAAGGAAGGCAGCGGTTTCATCATTTACCCGGATTTGCGTCTGAGATGGAAGGAGCCCGAAGTTGGTAATGGATGCCATAATCTCAAATGGTTCCCCATCGTCCGGATGCTCCGGCGCTATCCATAAAGAATCGACGCCGATATCGATCAGGTGAGATGCGACACTGTTTTCACTGCCTGGTGTTCCAAGGGGGGCAATGCTGACTCTCCAGTTTCCGGATAAATTGTCATATTCCGGGACGACTTTCTCAAGAGAATGCCCGTGGGTAATGCCGGATGTCCAACTCATTATGGAAATCGTATCTCCCTCTGCATTTATAATTTGAACCATGTCTGTGGTATTTCCCAGTCCGTTTCCGATACTGTTATCATCCACGTAAATAAAATTGACTTCATCGGGAAATACACTATCAAAACATCCGGAATAATCCTGTTCGAGGATCACCCCGTATTCACCGACGCCCAACCATGAAAAATCTGATATAAGATCATCCGTTGAATGATTATCCGCCAACCTCCAACCGGTGATATCCACAGGATCGGGTCCGAGATTGAGGATTTCTACAAATTCCTGGTTGGAAAGGGGACAGTCCGGATCAAACAGAACTTCAGTAATGACGACCTGATTAAATACGATATCAGCTGAATAAAAAAGTATGGAAAGAAGGATAAGAAATTTGTCGAATCTGCATTTCACCGTATCAACAGACCCGCTGCTTTGTTTTGCCTGGACCAATATGACCGGTACACGATCCCGGGATATCGTTTTTTGGGTTCCGATTCCAACTTTTCAGTGAGTGTTCCGGTGGTCTGCCGGGTTTCCTCTATGGCATGCGTTGAAAGAGTCATTTTTTCGGTGGATGACATATAAGGGCTGATCCGGGACATCCATTTTTTTTCCATGGCCTGGAACTTGTCGATCACCGGGGTGATCCGGCGACGATAATCAAGCAGTATAGCGCGGTGCAGTTTTTCATGCCGCCACCATAGTGAATCACCTGAAAAATGTGCGGCAGCCGTATCCTTCAGGATCTGATCCGGCACTGCTTCGAGCCAAAGGGGTTTGTATACAGATGTACAGGGGGCAGCCGTCATCGTTGTCCAGATGGTCATCAAACCATCTTTTAACTCCACGATCATTGAGTTACAGGTTTGAGCGGCGTGCCGGGTTACCGGATTTGCAGAGTGCGCGCAAATGCTGTCCATCAAGGGTTGTCCTTTGGGATCGTATGGGTCGCTTCCGTGGCTGCGGAGGTGTGCCATCGCCGTGCTGATTGTGAAATTTCCGATAGTATCCTTCAGCAAACATTGTGCGGTATCCAATCGTGTGCGGGACCCGGTGAGACGGGTGTACACGGGTTCAGAAAGACATTTTGCAAAATTGAAGTCTTTTGTCGATTTTATCCAACCTCTGGCGACCGCATAGGAAATTGCCTCGGGATGGATCAGATCAAAATCCCTCGTGATAGACAGGCGGTTACTGATTGCCTGATATCCTGACACTTTCTTTGCAGCCCAGTATTTACCTGCCGTTTCAAGAATCCAGGCTTCTGAATAGTCGGCGAGTATGAAACTGTTGTGGTAGAATAAATTACTGGTGTACCCGCAGTTGCCGCCCTGGTTGTACTCACCAATCAGATGGGTGATCATGTTCATTGCCGATCTGGCGGTATCTGTACGTTCCAGAGCGAGGCGAAGGAGATCCATGCCCGTCAACCCGGTTTTGATATGACAGGGAATCCGCGTAAAAACAGCCTCATTTCCGATGACTACCCCATGCTCATTCACGCCCATTTCCGCACCCCACATCCAGAAGGGCCGGCTGATGAGAATGCGATGGGTATGGTTTACCTGCGGGATGGTCAGGTATGAACATTCCAACGGCTCACCTGGCGGGTAATCTTTCGCCGGATGGGTCTCGACGGACTGAGCCTCGTTTGGCTCCCGGTCACTGTTCTTCCCAAAAATAATCGACCCGTTTTCGGTGTTTTCGGGCAGCACTACAAATGTATCACACATCAAATGCTCCGGAATTATCGGTGTATGGTTCCTGGTAAAATAAATTCATATCTCCCTCTTTTTAGTTTCGTTACCCCCCACCGATGGAGTTTTCGGGAAAACTGTACTATTTCCCAGATCCGCCTATCTTCATTATAATATGATTTGACCTCATCAGCGTATATTGGGGTATGAGAAAGTCCGGGCAGACCGTTAGCCAATTTAAGCATGATCGGGATTAAATGAGGACATTGTTCTTTATACAGATTTGCAGTCAGATCGATGAGTACCGATCGTTTATCATAGTATCTGTTGATCACATTGGTGATAAAGAATTTACGAATGACCCATCTCAATCCCGGCATCGCACTTTTCAGAAACAGTTCCGGATTTAATTGTTCTCTACCCTCAACCTGATACAAAGGTGTACTGGTATCAACATAATAAATAACGCCGTTCCCCGCATCGCCTTCGACGACCCAGTTGGACAGTTGGGCATCTAAAGCAATCCGAAGTCCCGGCGCCCGATTCTCAGAGAAATGCCAGACGAGCTGAATGTGGTTGAGAATTCGTTCGAACACAATCCTAATATGATCTTCAGACCATTGACGGATTAGATGATGGACAAATTTTTCTGAGGCAAACACCCGTTGCTGAAGGTATAACACCACCGGACGACCCGGGATTTCAAGAATGAAGGTGGAATCTTCGGGCAGGACTATACCCGCTTCTTTCAATAACCGGCAATAGTCATGGTAAATCAGGATGTATTGTTCAGCCTCATCCCTCGAGGTAAATAAGGGCATTCGTTTCAGGGCAAGACCCGGTAGATCCTGCAATGCCAGCACGGATGAAATTTCTCCATAGCCAATTACAGACGCCCCGAAAAAACCACTGATAAATTCCGCAGGAAGAAGTTGCTTTTCAAAAGATTCCAATACCTGTTGAATGTTGGGGGAATGATTCAATTTACTTCCATGGGAATCGAAAATTCAGATTATTAGTTTCCTTTTCAATTCCAGTACCGTGGACCATTTCCTCGCTGAATTCAATGAGGCATCGAGTCTGGATATTATGTCCGGTATCATATCCGTCTTCAGAGTCAGGGGTGGAAGGAATTGACAAACCGACGGATCATTGTTCGCAAAAACGATCAGCAGTCCGTGGTCATATGCGGCCTTTGTCAGCGCCGGACCGGCGGATTGATTTTTCAATTTCAATCCGATCATAAGACCAAGTTGGCGAATTTCCACAAAAAATCGCGGGTATTTTTGACACAAGCGGTTGAGTTCCGTGCGAAACCGGTCCCCAAGATCACGGACATGGCGCAAAAATTCCGGTGAGGTGGAAATATCCAGGACTTTGCCGGCGACCCTGCAGCCTAATTCACTGCCGCCAAAAGTGGATATATGGCTGAATGGATGAGAGTCAAAAACGGCACCGACAGGCTTGCGAAGTACCGTTGCCGAGATGGGATAAATCCCTCCTGAAAGTCCTTTCCCCAGTACGACCATATCCGGGATAATATCGAAATACTCAAATGCCCACAATTTCCCGGTGCGCCCAAGGCCGGTCTGAATTTCATCCATGATCAATAATACACCGTTTTGATCGCAGATCTTTCGAACCATTTGCAGATATGCTTTTGAGGGAATCCGGATACCCGCGGTCGCCTGAACGGTTTCCACGATGACAGCCGCAGCAGCATCAGATTGAATGGCTTGTTGCAGGGCTGCAATATCCTCAAACGGCACCTGGATAAACCCGGGAAGTCTGGAACCGAATGGCTTTATATAGTTCGGATCGCCCGTGGAGAGGGCAAGCCCGGTATGACCATGATAACCGCCGGTTATGGAAATAATCGATTTTCGGGAAGTATACGCCCGGGCTGTCTTTATCGCCAGATCCACCGCTTCCCCGCCACTGACACCAAAGATGGTGATATTCAGATCTCCGGGCATGGTGTTGGCAATTTTTTCCGCAAGCTCTGCCCGATACCTGCTCATCAGATGATGATTGCCGATATCGGTGTCTTCCAACGCAGCTTTCAACTCGCCGATGATCTCCGGATTCCGATGTCCCAGATTAAATACGCCGCCATTGCAATGTAAATTGATGAGTTGAAGGGTTGAGTCAATGTCCCGTATCACGGCATCTTCACGGGAACCCATGACAAAGTTCATGTGGTACTTTTGAAAAAACCGGGCTTTACCTTTTGAGACATGTTCGCTGAATAATGCCAATATCCGCTTTTTTTCGGGTGTGGGATTATTTTTCATGGTAGTGTTTTAATCTGATGGTGAGCGCCAAAACGGGTAATTTATAATTCAGGGTCTTCCCGATCCTGATATTTGGTTATGGCTTTATGAATCGTCTGCTGAATAGTATCCATTTGAAAGGGTTTGGTGATACTGAAATCCACGACACTTCCCAGTTCTATGTCCTCCTGAAGATTTACCTCCCAACCTGATAACAGAATCACTGGCAGTTGGGGTGAGAATCGTTTCACGTTTTCGGCGACCTCTTTACCGGTCATTTCCTGCATGCCTAAATCGGTTATCACCAGATCGTATTCTGTCTCATGCAATTTTTCCAACGCTTGTTTCGCGGATGTGAATCCATAAACCATGTGTCCCAGATCGGTGAGTAAATCCTCAATGACATTCAGAACAAATTGTTCATCGTCGATGACGAGAATCCGGTATAATCCATTCGGGACGATCACCGGTTGTTCCGCCGGTTGATCCCGATCTGATGTCTGTGGGAATTCCATGAGAATGGTACTTCCTTTCCCCTGCTCACTCATTACGGAAATTTTACCCTGGGATCGTTTGACAATCCCATAAACCTCACTCATCCCCAGACCGTTTCCTTCCACCCCCTTCGTTGAGTAAAATGGATCAAATATTCGCTCTTTTGTTTCCTCTGTCATTCCGATCCCGGTATCAATAAAGGAAATCGTAACTGTGTCTTCAACGAGATGTAATTTGATGAACAATACGCCGCCATCAGGCATCGCATCGACAGCATTAAAAATAATATTGGTGACGGCATTTTGCAGGTCGGTGCCGTTTCCTTTTATAAACAGGTCATCGTCAATATTCTCAACGATTTGGACCAGAATTCCGTTTCGTTCGCTGAATTCCCGAAGTTCGTGACTGGTGAGTTGAACGGCATCTTTGATTAAATTGCTGATATTCACCGGGAGCAAATGATCATCCTTGCTGATTCTGGTGAATTCCTGCATTTTTTTTACGGTGGCAGCGCCGTTATTGGCTGCTGATTCTATGATCCGCAATTGTTCAATAATATTTTTATCCTTCACCAGTTTTTCAAGAAGCCTCACCCGTCCCAGGACGACCTGGAGTAAATTATTAAAATCGTGAGCGACGCCGGCGCTGATCCGTCCGATGGCGGATAATTTTTTTGTCTGAACAGAGAGGTCTTTAATCTCCCTGTCATGAGTCACATTCTTTACCACCAACACAAATCCCACCAGTTTCCCTTCAGGATCCATGACCGGATGCGTTTTCTCCTCCATGTATTTCCCGATCCGTTCATCATAGTTTTCGATGGGGATCAATCGCCGGTCACGGATAGACTCCTGCAAGGGGCAGTCTTCGCAAGGACCGGACTTACCCCGAATGACCTCGTAGCATTTCTCCCCGACGACAGAGTCTCCCACGCCATAGATCACATTTGCCGATCGATTACTTGTCTTGATGGTATATTCCGGATCGCACAGAACGATAATATCGGTCAGATAGTTCAATATCTCCTGGGAAGAAATTTTGAAATTGTTGGCGGCGGCTGTGTCTTGAATTTCAGAATGGTTCATGTTTCAGTAGAACTGTAAAATAATCTTAATCTATAATTTTCAAATTAAACATTTTTTATCATAATCTGTAACCGTTATTTTGATTGAATCACGACCCTTCTATCTCAACAATTCCCCCGATGGTGCAATCCCGGTTAACGGGTGGCGGGATCATTCTGAAAATGAGATTTTACAATGACCTGAAAACAGGATAAAAAAGCAGAAAGCGACGTCAATCCGATGCCGCTTTCTGCTACGATAAACCACACTAACCAATCATTGATCTCTCCATAACACGAACCAATTATTGATCTGTACGGCGGACTTAAATTAATAATTTATTTGAAAGCCATGGCGAGGTCATCTAATTCGACAACGGCAGCCTGTTCATAACATATTCAACATCAGCTGCTTTTTTATTGGCCTGGATAAATTGAAATTGCTTTATGGACTCCTGATAATTTTCCAGCGATTGCTTTTTATCTCCCGTTGCCCGGTAATATTCACCCATTTCAAAATACGTCTCACCCAGGTTAAAGTGATTGTTGTACTCATGATTGATCCGCTTACTGTTCTCAAGGTAAGAAAGCGCGATGTCGTATTTGCCTCCCATCCGGTTGATCATTCCATATAGTTTATACACTTCTGCGATATGCATTTTTGCACCCAGTTCAGAAAATATCGGGAACGCGGTTGTCGCCAATGCCATCGCCTTTGGCAGATCGCGCATATGTGCCGTTACATGAGCATATTCGAGATATGAAAGACCTTTTTGGTAAACATTATACGTTTCCTTACACAATGAAATCGATTTCATGAAGTATGCGCTGGCTTTCCCGTATTCTTCTTTCGATTTATACACGACGCCAATATTGTGCAGGACACTGGCGCGCTGTGCCTTATTTGCGTCCCCGTTCACCAGCTTCAGGGCATCCTGAAAGTATTCCATGGCTTCACCCAGTTCACCCAGGCGATGGCTGACAATACCCAGATTGATCAGTATTTTCATGGTTAACTGAGCGTCATTAAAGTCACCTGAAAGTTTTTGGGCTTCCAAAAACAAAAGTTTGCCTTCAACAGGAAGGTTCTTCTCGACACGGATGATGCCCAAAGAGTTTTTATTCCTGGCAATTTCCAATGTATCTTTTAAAATAGAAAAGTAATTTAGACTTTGTTCTATAGATTCTTCTGCTAAAATAAAGTTGTTCTTATAAAAGTGAATTTTACCCAGTTTTTTGTAAGAATTGGCTTTTAACCGCTCATCAATACCTTTTTGGTTATTTTTAACAATTCGGTTCAGAAGCAGCGCCGCTTTTACAAAGTATCCGTAGTTGATGGCGATGACGGCGATATCGAAGACCAGTCTGAAATAATCCTCAGCATTTGTAATGTAACTTTTAGAATGGGTAACGATGGAATCAAAATCAATTTCTTTAAAGACAAACTGCTTCATATCCGGCGTCTGTTCCCCGGCGGGGATTTCGTGCCAGACGCTGTCTAACAGACGTTCCCTTTCCTGCTGTATAAACCTGAAGTATTTCAGGAACTCATCGCTGCAGACCGACGCTGCCCTGTCCAGAACTTCCGCGAGGAAAGATTGGAGTTGTGTATTGTTATTGGTCATGATATCTCCCATACACCGTTCTTAAAATTCCCATGCATATACTGTAAAATGATCTATCCAGAATGAAATGGTTTCATTCTCATCATTTATTTCAAATCCGTCAATCGGGTACCAGAAATTACCGTCCTGGCTAAAATAGATGTAAAGATCTTCAATCTGCTGATCGCTGAGATTCAGGTATTCGAAAGAGAGGGTGATTTGAACCGGGGCTTCAAAATCGGTTCCGGGCAGAAATTCCACACCGGCGCCGCACTGCTGGTGACTATCAACACACAGGACTTCTACTGAAAATTCGGTTGCTTCCGAGATGGCGTCTCCGGGAATGTATACACTATTTCCATAAGTCTGATTCCCGCCGACGGTACCACCCACACCGGGGAGAATAATATGGCTGGCGAGACCCTGACGGGCTGTCGATTGAAGCAAAGACACCATTTCAGGCGTCCACTGAACAAATGACATTTGATCCGTCGGAATCCCTGCAGGCTGTGAGGGTACACCCAAAATCGGATTTTCGCTGCAACCAAACAACAACAATAAAATAAATAAGCTGCCTGCTACGTGTTTACTTAATGCACTAAAATTCATTTCTTCTCCTCTTTTTTTGAATTTTCATTATAGTTAATATGATAGGGCTACCATTGCAATAATAAATAGCATAATTCTACATATCCCCCGGTAAAAACCCTCAGATTTGAAACGGGTAACGTACTAATTTCAATTACCGTACCAAAATGAGAAAGATTGGCAGGATCATTACCAAAAGACCTGATTAAATTTTTATCCCCTTCACCAACTTCACGTTTAATAGTTGATATTATTGAAATTATGAGGATTTTACAATTATTTTATTTTTATTGAAATTTAACCAAATCCTCATGGTATTGATGAGCACATCAGGGGGTGATCGTTTGGTTTGCATCAAAAATTATTGACACGTGTCAAAATATTTTGACAATTTCGTTGTCGTCAATGAGGGCGGCGTGTATTAAATATTCGATGCGCTGGACAGGATCATCGCAATGAGGATACCGGGAACCGGAAAGATTTACACGGGCGACAGGGTAAGTATAAAATCGTTTCCCTCAGACCGGATGATTTTAAGATCGGCAAATTTAAAGTTTGAATGGATGATCCGTTTCATGGTAATTAAGGGGATCTCACCCGCTCTTTCCCCGGATTCACGATAAATAATCGCCGATGCGCTATCTTCTTTCTTCGCCGTGACTGTACAGGATATGGCGTATTGCTGTCCCTCGGGTTCCCACATGGTCTGGACGATCATCGAAGGGAAATTATAGATTTTCAGATTCATGGAAAACCAGGTGACCAGAGCCATCTGTATAATGGATGAATCGGTCTGCAATTTCGAATCCATTTCACAAAACTCGGTAATGAGCGACCATCGGGATTCTTTGAAGAGAATGCTGCATAATGTCAACGCATCCCTGACTTCCGAATTTGGCTTTACCGATATAACGTTCTGCGTATAATTTGCTTTCCGGGAGAGTTTAGTGGTGAATTCAGTGATATTATTCAGCGATTTTTCGATAGCCTCAATACCGTTATACGCTTTATCAATATTCCCTTTGTTCAGATTGTTCTTTAACATTGAAATATAAATGGTCAGGGATGTCAATAAATTATTCATCGTGTGTGAAGTTTCACGACAAAATGCCATCGTAGAATAGGTCAAAATCCGGTCAATAAAATCTAATTCTTTTTGCTGAAAAGACCAGGGCGGGTCATCGGAATGAACGTTTTGTTTTAAAATCATATGGCTGATTAAATAAGGGTAGTTGAATTAATTAATATCCGGCGAGATACCGAGCACTTTCACTCTGTAGGACATCCGCTGCCGGGAGATTCCCAGAATTCCGGCGGCTTTGGATTGATTCCCTTTTGTTAGTTCCAATACTTTAAGAAAGAGCTGTTTTTCAAAATCCATTAACGTATAGCGCTCTTTTGAAATGTCTAATTTCAAATATAAGCTCTCAAGATCATCTTTATTATTTTCGAATGGGGCGGGATTATGATCTTTAACGGATGCGGCAGCAATATTAATGCTGTCCGGGCGGATCATTGTGCCTTTTTCAAACAGCATTGCACGCTCGATCACATTTCTCAGTTCTCTTACATTACCCGGCCATGAATACCTTTTGAACTGTTCCATCGCCAGATGGTCCAACCCTCCGATATTGCGTTTGAACTCCCGGTTATACTGACGAATGAAATGTTCTGCCAATAGCAGAATATCCTCGCCTCGCTCCCGAAGCGGCGGTAGTTTAATGGACGCCACATTTAACCGGTAGAAAAGGTCTTTGCGAAACCGGTTCTCTTCCACCTCCTTTACCAGGTCTCTGGAAGTGGCGCTTAATATCCGGGTATCGATTTTAATCTGCTTTGTGCCGCCAATCCGCCGGAAAGATTGTTCCTCAATCACCTTTAGCAATTTCACCTGCAGTCCCAGATCCATTTCCCCGATTTCGTCCAGGAAGAAGGAACCGCCATCCGCCAGTTCGAGCAGACCTTTCTTTCGATTTTTTGCTCCGGTAAATGCACCCGGCTCATACCCGAATAATTCTGATTCCAGAAGTGTACTTTGAAATGCAGAACAATTGATCTCAATGAAAGGTTTGTCGGCTCGTGAACTGTTATAATGAATCGCTTTGACAACCAGTTCTTTGCCGGTTCCCGTTTCACCGTGAATCAATACGGAAGTTCTGGGGGATTCGGCAACCTGATCGATAAATTTAAATACTTTCTGCATGGCATCACTGGTACCGATGATCTCACCTGAAATTAGTTTTTTTTCTTTTTGGAGATACACGAGTTGTTCATACTGCTTTTGGGCTGATATAGCCTTCCCGACCAATACACTCACCTCATCAAGATTGAATGGTTTGGTCACATAATCAATTGCACCAAGCTTCATCGCTTTCACACCGGACATGACATCCACGTTTCCGGTGATGATAATGACTTCTATTTCGGGGTGGGATTGTTTAATTCTATGAAGGATCGAAAATCCGTCCATGCCGGGGAGTTTCAAATCTAATAATACGACGTTAGGGAGATCCGTATTGATGGCAGACAGAGCTTCTTCGCCATTTTTATATTTGAATACTTCGTAGCCTTCTTGCTCAAAGAACTCCGAGAGCGCATGGAGAACATTCGCATCGTCATCTATGATTTGCAGCGCATACATTGTATTTAATTTAACGGTTATCAGCCATATTTCATAGCACTTGAAAACCGAATATCCGTTCATAGTGAGATCATGAAAACAGGCCGGGATCTGTGGATTACCCGTGGAATTTTCCACCGTCCGATCCGTGAATTAGTGGTAACTTTGGCTTTCCGTTTCATATAGATTTCACTTGAAAATGATGAGTAAACATGTCTGTAATAACTAATATTGTAACCCGTATTTTCGGTAAAAAGTCCGACAAAGATCTCAAAACGCTGATTCCGATCGTTGATGAGATCAACCGATTTTATTCCGATCTCGTATCATTGTCAGATGAGGCGCTGAGGGATAAATTAATGTCGGTGAAGAAGGATGTTGACGCTCAACGGATCAGCGCCCGAAAACAGGGTAAAACCGATGGTTTAACCCGAACCGATCTGGATGATTTTATTTATAAGGCCGAACAAAATGCTCTGAATGAGTATGTGCCAGAAGTGTTTGCGATCATTAAAGATGCAGCCCGCCGGTTATCCGGTTCTCTGTTTAAAGTCATGGGGCAGGAGATCGCCTGGGAAATGGTCCATTACGATGTTCAGTTGATGGGTGGGATTGTTCTGCATCAGGGGAAAATCACCGAAATGAAAACCGGTGAAGGAAAAACGCTGGTTGCCACCTTACCCATTGTTCTCAATGCACTCACCGACAGAGGCATACATATAATTACTGTCAATGATTACCTTGCGGAACGTGACAGTCAATGGATGGGACATCTCTATCAATTTCTCGGACTTACCGTTGGTTGTATACTCAATCAGATGAACTCTCAGCAACGACGTGAGATGTATAACCGGGATATCACCTACGGAACGAATCAGGAGTTCGGTTTCGACTATCTTCGGGATAATATGGCAATTTCGCGGGAAGACCAGGTGCAACGGGGACATGTGTATGCAATCGTCGATGAAGTCGACTCGGTTCTGATCGATGAAGCCCGCGTACCCCTGATTATATCCGGGCAGGTGAATGCCCCCATGAACCGTCAATATCAGGAGCATAAATCCCTGGTTGAAAACCTGGTGAGAAAACAGTCATATTTGGTCAATGAACTGGTCGCTGCCGGGGAACAAATTCTGGACAGTATCGGCGAAGATGAATCTTCCAGAATGGGTCTTAGCGAAAAAGAAAAGGAAGCGGGGATTAACCTCCTCACTGCCAACCGGGGAATCCCCAAAAATAAACGACTGATGAAGTTGTTCCAGCGACAGGGGACAAAGCAGCTTGTCCGATCGGTTGAGAGCGAATTCATCCGGGATAAAAAGTTGAATGAGGTAGACGAACAATTGTATTTCAGCGTGGACGAAAAATCAAATGTCATTGACCTGACCGAGATGGGCAGAAATACACTTTCACCATCTAACCCTGAAGATTTTATTATCCCTGACCTGCCGGAGATGCTGCATGACATTGATGTTGATCCGGAATTATCCGAAGCGGAAAAAATTCAAAAAAAGGACGAAGCCCAGGCGCTTCACGCCAGTCGAAGCGATAGAATTCATGCCATCAACCAACTGTTGAAAGCCTACACTCTGTTTGAAAAAGATGTAGATTATATCGTACAGGAGGGGAAGGTTCTCATCGTCGACGAGCACACGGGGCGGGTTCTTCATGGCCGGCGGTATAGCGACGGTCTTCATCAGGCATTAGAAGCCAAAGAAGATGTGAAGGTGGAAAAAGAAACCCAAACGATGGCAACTATCACGATCCAAAATTATTTCAGGATGTACGAAAAACTGGCCGGGATGACCGGGACCGCCGTGACTGAAGCCTCAGAATTTATGGATATCTACAAACTCGATGTGGTGGAGATCCCTACCAATGTGGCAATCATCCGAAAGGACAACGAGGATCAGATTTTCAGAACAAAGCGGGAAAAATACAATTCCGCAGTGACTAAAATTGAGGAGCTGTCCCGTAAGGGTCAACCGGTTTTAGTGGGTACGACTTCCGTTGAAGAATCAGAAACCCTGTCCAGAATGCTTCGGCGGATCAAAATACCTCACAATGTTCTGAATGCGAAACAGCACCGGCGCGAAGCAGAGGTTGTACAGCTTGCCGGGCAGCGATCCGCCGTCACCATCGCCACAAATATGGCAGGCAGGGGAACGGATATCAAACTGACGGACACTACCCGCAGCCTCGGCGGTATGTTTATTCTGGGCACCAGCCGGGCAGAATCCCGTCGAATTGATCTTCAGTTACGGGGGCGATCCGGGCGGCAGGGAGATCCGGGTGAATCCGTTTTTTATCTCAGCTTAGAAGATGATTTAATGCGCCTGTTTGGATCAGACCGGGTGGCAAAGATCATGGACCGTCTCGGAATCGAAGAAGGCGAAGTGATTACTCACTCAATGGTAAGTAAATCTATTGAACGTGCTCAAAAAAAGGTTGAAGGTCACAATTACAGCATCCGGAAACACCTTCTGGAATACGATGATGTGATGAACAATCAGCGGGAGATTGTCTATGACCGGCGTAATTATGCATTGATGGGTGAAAATGTCGGTGAACTTTTGAACGAGATCCTGGATGAATACCTGGAGAATGCGACCGCTGCCTATTGCCCGAAACCCGATAGCCCCGGCTCATGGGACTGGGAAGGGCTCAACCAGGAGTTACTGTCTACATTTTCCCTGAATATCCAATCTCATGAAATGGGTATCACCAAAATCGATGAGTTGAAGGATATGATCCGGAATGCTTCCAATGCCATACTTTCTGCAAAGAAAGAATTGGTCGATCCGGATAAATTTGAAGATTTTGAAAAATTTGTGATCCTGAAGACCATCGATGAAAAATGGATGGAACACCTTCACGGTATGGATCAACTTCGTGAAGGCATCAATCTTCGGGCATACGGACAGAAAAATCCGTTGATCGAGTATAAATCCGAAGGTTACAGCATGTTCACCGATGTGATGGAAGACACCAACCGTGAAACATTGCGTAGAATATTCAGAGTTCAGATACGGTCAGCCCAGCAAAGACAACCTTCTCTGATTCCCCAAGCGGTCAATGTGCAATATAAACATGACGACGCAGGGGGAGTGGTTCCTGTCGGAGCTATGCAGGGCGGACAACATTCCACCGGTACCATGCCCACGCGACACCAGCGGGTCCAGCCGGTGCATGTTGAAGAAAAAATAGGTAAAAACGACCCCTGTCCCTGTGGCAGTGGGAAAAAATATAAAAAATGTCACGGAAGGATTACCTGATTTGAAAAAATCGGTTCCCGGATTCGCAACCCGGGCAATTCATATCGGACAGGAACCGGAAGCACTTACCGGCGCTGTCGTATCTCCTATTTTCCAGACTTCCACATATCAGCAAAAGGGTTTTGCGGAATTTACATACGATTATTCGCGGGCTGATAATCCCACCCGAAAAAATCTCGAACACTGCATCGCTTCTCTCGAAAATGGCACCGGGGCAGTGGCATTCGGATCAGGAATGGCGGCAGAATCATCGGTTTTTCAGTTGCTCTCGGCAGGAGATCATATTGTTCTGTCGGATAATGTATACGGTGGGACATTCCGGATTGTGGATAAAATTTTCAGCCGATTGGGTCTGAGTGCATCGTGGGTAAATACGTCTTCCATTGATCATATTCATGATGCCATCACAAACCGAACCCGGTTGATTTTCATCGAAACTCCGACCAATCCCATGATGCAAATAACCGATATTTCCCGAACGGCACACTTGGCAAAGGAATCGGGCATTCTGCTTGCTGTGGACAATACTTTCATGTCGCCATACTTTCAGAGACCCCTTACCCAGGGCGCTGATCTTGTGGTTCACAGCACCACAAAATATCTGAATGGTCATAGCGATGTTATTGGCGGAATGGTCATCAGTAATAATGAATCTCTTTTGGAAAAGCTGCGCTTCATCCAAATGACCGTGGGCGCTGTCCCCGGTCCCTTCGATTGCTGGCTTACACTTCGATCGCTGAAGACCCTCGCCATCCGGATGCAGGCGCATAACCGGAATGCGATGACGATTGCACAAGAACTGGAGGATTCCCGTCGATTCAACAGGGTATTTTATCCTGGTCTCCTGTCTCACCCTCACCATACCCTTGCCACCACTCAGCAGGTGGACCCCATGGGGAATCCGGGATACGGAGGAATGATCTCCGTCGAGCTAAGGGATATTGATTCTGCACGCCGGTTTGTAAAGCATCTTGAACTTTTCACGCTGGCGGAGAGTTTGGGAGGTGTGGAAAGCCTGGTATGTCACCCCGCCACCATGACGCATGCGTCTGTACCTGCTGAAAAACGACACCGATTGGGACTGTCCGACGGTTTGGTACGGTTATCTGTGGGTATCGAAGATACAGATGATCTGCTGGAGGATATTCGCCGGGCTGTGGGATCGCTGTAAACAGTCGTTTCCATTCAATGAGAGAATTCTTTTTCCCGAAGTAAGTCCAAAAGACAATGCACGGCGTCAGGATTCCTCAACTGCGTCTCTCTCTTGAATGATGGGCAATGGGCATTTCAAACCCGCATGTCTTTCTTCCCGGTGGGCAGAATTCCTTTGTCGGCGAAACTGGTGATCAGATCACCGGCGATAATGAGATGGTCCAGGACGGATACGTCAATCGTGGAACATGCCGCTACCAGCTTGCGGGTAATGGCATGGTCTTCTTTGGAGGGCATGGGATTCCCGGATGGATGATTATGGACGAAGATCACCGCGGCGGCATCCTTCTGCAATATCAGTTTGATTACTTCACGGGGATATACGGCGCTGGCTGTGATGGACCCAATGAACAATTGTTCAATCCCTAATATGCGGTTTCTGCCGTTCAGCATAATCACTTCAAAGCACTCCCGGCTTTTGTCCCGCAACAGGTGACGTAGATAATCCATTACCTCCTGCGATGATCTGACAATATTGGCATTGATGACCTGCGATTTAAGATACCGTCGTGAAACAGCCTGGATTAACTTGATCCCGAAAACATTGGCAGAACCAACGCCTTCGACTTTCTTCAAGTCATCCGGCTGGGATTCAAGAACCCCTTTCAGAGATTTAAACTCCCGGATTAATCGTTTTGCAGTGGGACGCTGATCCCGGCGGTTGTCTGCCAGTTTCAGTAATAATTCCACCACTTCATAGTCCAGAAATCCGTCGAGACCTCCGTCTAAAAATTTTTTTCGCATGCGTGAATAATGTCCCGCAGTATCGGATGTTTGTTCCATTTTATATCCTCAAAAGGATGAAAAATAATTGTGATATTTCATACCCTGCAAGATGTTTTACCCTGATATGATGGATTGGTTTATGCTTTTTCACAGTCTGTTCCGCCTGTTAAATTTTCGATCATCACGGAGCAAAATAATGATCAACACACACCACCTGCCTTACCATCCGGCCACCGCAAAATGAATGCATTTATCCTCACAGGCGGAGACAGCCGGCGGATGGGTAAGGATAAATCCCTTTTGACGTTTAACGGTGTCACATTTGCAGATATTCTGGTCCGTGCTTTTACACCGGATTTTGACACCGTGACCATTGTTGGAAAAGAAAACCGTCATCCGCATCTTCCTTTTTTGAAAGACCGGTTTTCATCCCAGACGGTTCTCAACGGGATTCTCACAGGCCTTCAATATTCCGACAGCGGCTGGAATTTTTTTATCAGCGTGGATATGCCGGCGGTGTCCCGTGCGCTGGTAAAATTACTTCACCCGGCAGCTGCCGGGGAGAATTCGGGTGTGATATTCCCGGTCGCAGATGGCAGGTCCTATCCCACCTGCGCCATGTATCATCAGAGTACAGCCGATGTGTTTGACAGGGCTTTGCAACAGGAGAGTTACAAATTATTGTCCGTGGTGAAAAAACTTCACCCGGTCACCGTCAACGTCGAGAAATTTCGCTCAGAACTGATCAACGTCAATACACCTTTTGAGTATGAGTTGTTAAAACGGCTGAAGGCTTCAAATGGATGATCCTTTCCATCTTCGGCGCCATGAGATCACCGACCCGGCTGTCTTAACTGCGTTTCAGGAAGTGGACCGCGTATTATTTATTGATGCATCCCTTGGTAAATTTGCAATGCTGGACGATCCGCTGCCCATCGGTGAGGGACAAACGATCAGCCAGCCCAGCCTCGTGGCGCATATGACCCAGTTGCTGCACATCCTGCCTTACCATCACATATTGGAGATCGGAACCGGATCCGGGTTTCAGGCGGCGATCCTGGCAAAAATCGCCCGGCAGGTCACCACCATTGAAGTAATCCCTTCGTTATATGAGCAATCCAAAAAACGGCTGGCAGATCTGGGATATCATAATGTGTCCGTGTTTTTAGGCGATGGGCATTCCGGTTATCCTCTATATGCCCCATTTGATGGGATCATAGTGACGGCGGCATCACCATCGGTCCCCGATGCCCTTACAGAACAACTGAAGACCGGCGGCCGCCTGATCATCCCGGTGGGAAGTCAGAATCAGGCGCAGCGGTTGACAATCATCACCAGGGATGAGGGCGGAAATCTCACTCAACAGAATGATATATTTGTGCGGTTCGTTCCGTTTATCAAAAGCAAAAAATTTTGACGGTAACCGGATTTTCTCAGGAGTAGTCAAACTCGCTTTTTCCGATAAATTCCCGCAATAGGGATATCCCCGGAACGATACTTTCATTCAGCGGGATAAAGAGGGAGAGCAGTAACTTCAGCCGGTTCACCTGAGTGATCAGGAAATAATCCGGATTTATACATTCCAGCAATGGCAGGACATTTTTTGCGAGGATGGGTAATTCATAGATGAGCGCCGAATTGAAAAAGTGATCTGCCCCTTCCTGATAGGGGAAAATATGGGTGACCTCGCCCCGGCGAATGGAATCCCACCGGGAAAATGTATCTTCAGGCGTGTAGTTGCGGAATTTATAATCTCGAACGATTCTGCGCAGCAGACGGTTATCGGACGTAGAAAACCGATGATTGCCGTCTATGTTCAACTGGGTCATGGCGCTGACATAAATTTTACATACGTCATCTCCGGACAGTTCACGAGTCAACTGAGGGTTCAAACCGTGGATCCCCTCAACAATGACGATGTCCTTCTCTGACAACTGAATCCTTTGGTCTGTATCCTGGCCTATGCCGGATGAAAAATTGAACCGTCGAACCGGAATGTTGTACCCTCGTAAGAGATAATCCAACCGCCGGGTCAACAGGTCAGTGTTCAACACTTCAAAGGATTCAAAGTCCTGATGTCCGTGTTCATCGGCTGGGATATTTTCCCGATTGATAAAATAGTCATCCATAGAAATGTGCCGGGTTGTGAATCCATTCACCCGAAGCTGAATGCTGAGGCGTTTGGCAAAGGTGGTTTTCCCGGACGCAGACGGACCTGCGACAAAGACAATCCGCCGATGAGGGAAGTTTTCACAAATGGCATCGGCAATTTTAGCGATTTTCTTTTCGTGCAGACCTTCGGCAACCCACACCAGTTCCCGGATGGCGCAGGTTCTGATATGTTCGTTCAATTGGGCAACAGATTCAATATGCAGGATGGACCCCCACTGTTCGTATTCTTCGATAAATTCAAACAACTGGGGATAGTCATGAAAAGGCTGAACATGCGCCGGTTCAAGGATTGACGGAAACCGGATGAGCATCCCATGATCATAAGACATCAGCTCAAACAAAGACAATTGTGATTTATCCAGGCACATAGGTTCGATTTGATAATCTACGATATCCCCCAACCGGATGACGGAGATATCCTTATTGGGCCAGAGATCAACCATCGCTGTCTTATTCATGAGATGGCTTTGGCTGAACAGGTGGCGCACCATGGGTTTTGAAAGACAAACAGACTCAATGGGAATATCCGATGCCAACCATTGGCGCATGACCGAGTCTGCTTTTACGGTATCTTCTGGTGTAATGGGCGCCCAGTTCTCCAGGTGGCAGAAATAGCCATCCGTGAATGAGTGTTCCACGATCAGCTTGGTATGCGGGACTACCTCCCTGAATGCGGCAGAGAGCAAAAAGGTGAGTGTTGCCTGCCGCGCAGACAAATCGAATATGGTCAGCATAGATAAGAAACCTGTATTTTTCCTTCGGATTTAATGTTATTTTTACGTCGGATAAACAGATAATTTAGAACCGAAAAGGAGTTGGCAGAATGAGAAATTATCAACCGGAACGTGATTTTGAAGCGATCAAACGGATTTGGATGGAATGCGGCTGGATCAAACCGGATCAGGACAGTCTGCTGGAACTGTTTTTGAAAGGACAACATGCATGGGTGACAGAAATCCGTTCGGCTGCAGAATGCCTGGTCATTGCTGCAGATGGGGATATCCAATACATGAATGAATTGCTCCCAATGTCATGTATCACCGGCGTCACCACAAGTCACATAGCCAGAAAGCAGGGAATTGCCGGTAATATGACAGCCATGGCCATCGTGGAAGCGGCGCTTAATGGCGCGGCAGCCTGTACATTGGGGATGTTTGAACAGGGATTTTATGACCGGCTGGGATTTGGTACCGGGGGGTATGAGCATTTCACTGCATTTGATCCTGCCCAATTGAAGATCATGAAAAAACCCCGAATTCCCCGCCGTCTCACCAAGGACGATGCGATGCTGATGCATCAATCCCGGTTGAACCGTAAGCGCGGACACGGTTCCTGTAATTTATTTTCACAAAATATTACCTCTGCGGAATTTCAGTTTACAGAAAACAGTTTCGGACTGGGATTTACCAATGACGATACCGGAGAATTGACCCATCATTTGGGATTTTCGACAGAAAATTACGAAACGGGACCCTATAATATCGGATGGATGACTTACCAGAACGATGAACAGTTCCTGGAATTGTTGGGGGTGGTAAAATCTTTTGAAGAGCAGGTACGGCTCGTAACGGTTCGTGAACCCCGGGGGATGCAGTTCCAGGATTTTTTAGACAAACCCTTTTCCTATCGTAGGATCACCAACAAATCCGTCTTTGAACACCGGAATAATGCTACCGCTTATTGGCAGGTGAGAATTTGTGATCTGTCCCGATGTATCTCCGCCGTTCATGCTACGGGCGATCCATTGAGTTTCAACCTGCATTTGTACGATCCTGTTGAAAAATATCTGGATAATTCTGCAATATGGCGGGGGATAACAGGAAATTATATCCTGACTTTGGGAAAAGAGTCTGTCGTTGAACCCGGTGTTCATGCTGATCTGCCAACTCTGACAGCGACGGTCGGTGCCTTTTCACGGTTGTGGCTGGGCGCCGTTTCTGCATCGGGACTACGCCTTACCGATAAACTGGACGGACCTGATGAACTGATCGGGATGATATTTTCCGACTGCCCCAACCTTCCCCCGACTGGGATTTTTAATGTCGTATTTGGATAGCAGGTATCAGACCATTAAATCCCGTAGCGGGGTGACCGTACCGGATACACGCTGGCGGAGAATATCAGATTTTGGGAATATCCCCGGTGCGCCTTAGATCCCATGGAATCTCGCCCAGGTAGATTAACAGTTCTGGGGTCATTTTCATTTTTATCACGCGCACATCCACACCCGATTCATGGGCGGCTACCAAGGCATACGCCAGTTTCGGATCTCGTTCCCACTGCGGCCGGAATAGCGTGGCATCTTCCCGCTGGATCACAAATAACACTCCTGATTTTCGTCCGCTTTTACTCAATTCCGCCAGATGATTCAGGTGTCTGGCGCCCCGAACCGTCACGGCATCCGGAAATTTCGCTATCATACCTTCCACCAGCGTAACGGATTTTACTTCTAATAACCGGGTATCTTTTCCATTCTTGAGGAGAAAATCAAAGCGGCTGTGTCCGATTGTAAACTCACGCTGGCACACAGACCATCCCCGCAGCCACGGGAGATGACCGCCGGCGATGAGGAAATCCACAAACCGGTTGGGCAGCCAGGAATTCAGGGAAATCAGCGTATTCCCAAGATAAACAGCCTGGGTAGAAAACCTGGTTTTTCGATGTTCACCCGGTTCTGCTTTCACCATGAGTTTTACACCCGGTTGTAATAATTCCTTCAGTCGGCCCGGGTCCGGCAGGTGGCTTTCATATTCAATGCCATTCAACTCAATAATGGTGATAAACCGGTTGGGGCGGCTTACAAAGGTCGCCTGGATCAACCTCCAGGGCAAGGGCATTATGGTCATTTTGTTCATTGCGTTCCTTTTTATGATCCGGGAATTCGAGTTGAATATTATCGGAAATTAGGTGTAAATATTTGAAATAAAAAGCGTTACCGGTTTTAATCCAGTTATGGCGTTTGAAAATCGAACTATATTTTAGGTGATATTTATTTCTTAATTCGACTGAATTCTGTTTAAATTGTGGACAAATATGGATAATTACTCCAACCATTTTCTCATAGCTATGCCCCATATGATAGATGTTATTTTCCGTCAGGGATTAGTATATCTTTGTGATCACGATGACAAGGGAGCCATGGGGTTGATCATCAACAAACCGATGATAACCAACAAAGTAGAAGACATTCTCAGACAGACACAATTGGATAAGGCAAAACCCCATCCGATGGTATATTTCGGAGGACCCGTCAGAATTGAACAGGGGATTTTTCTCCATGACCACAGCTATTCCATTGATGGAACCTTATCAATATCGGATGAAATCTCCTTGACGGTAAATCCGGAGATCATTGATGATATCCTCTATGACAAAGGACCCAGAAAATTTCAGTTTACGCTGGGATATTCCGGCTGGGGCGCCGGTCAGCTTGAACGGGAAATTGAAAACGGAGACTGGCTGTTGATGCCGGCTGTTCCGGGGTTCATATTCAATACCCCAGACAATAAGAAATGGAAAAACGCTGCCAGCCACTTTGGTATCGATATCATGGATTTCGGTGGTCCGACCGGCAGAGCGTAACTCCATAAGACGATATCTTTTCGTCTTTTACAGTAAAAACGAAATGACTCTGAATATTTGAAACAATCCTGGCATTTTTTTCCTTTTATCAAAAAATCCGGATACTATCTGTAATTGTTTCAATATCATTTTTTCGTTTTTTTATTCGTTCGATTACATAAAATATATGACTCCGTAGGAAATAGAATCACAGCCAGATCCCTGAAAAGGATAGTCTTTTACTAAAATACTCAATATCATCAAATCCCGGTTAATTCTCAGCCGTCTCCGGAGCCTTGACAAGATGATATACAGAGTGCATTCGGGGGATTTGGCAGTCCCACCCCAACACATTATTGATCTTGACCCGTAATGCATCAATGGCATGGGGATCACCATGGTTGAGAAATATGCGCTCCGGTTCTTCCTTAAAATGACGAAGCCACGTGATAATCTCCTGCTGATCCGCATGAGCGGACATTGAAGAAATTACCCTCACCCGGCATTTAATTTTATGATACGATCCATAATATTTAATCTCGCCTGCACCATTAAGAATTGAATGACCACGAGTGCCAGCTGCCTGATATCCCACAAACAACAATGTATTTTTTTCATCATTGATATGGTTATTCAGGTAATGGAGGATGCGTCCGCCCTCCAGCATGCCGCTCCCGGCAAGGACAATTTTAGGCTTATTGTCTGCCACGACCATCTTTGAATGTTCAAAATTCATAATGAATTTGACAATATCATACATCGAATTGATTTGGTCATTTGGGATAATTTGCCAGATGGGGTACGCCTCAAAAACATTCGAGGAGTTTATCCCCATCGGGGAATCAAGGTAGATCGGGATATTTGGTAGCTTTTTTTCTATTTTCAGTCGGTATAAAAGATAAATGATCTCCTGCGCACGCTCCACGGCAAATGTGGGGATCATCAGTATACCATTTTTCCGGAACGTACTTTTAATGATATCTAACAGAACAGTTTTGGCGTCTTCCTCCGGGTGTAGCCGATCCCCGTAGGTGGATTCAAGAATCAGATAGTCAGTGCTAAAGACGTTCACAGGCGGATACATTAACAGCGGATCCGTCCGTCCCATATCGCCTGAAAATAGAAAACGTTTTTCACCGGCCTGTAATTCAACGAACGCAGAGCCGAGTATATGACCGTTGTTTAAAAAGCGAAATTTTAAATTGTCATCAATGCCCACCCATTCATTGGTGTTGTGGGGAATAAATTGCTGCATGGCGATCTCAGCATCTTCCTGAGTGTACAGAGGTATTGCCTTATCATGTTTGGTGTACCGGTTCAAATTCGCATGATGTGCATCTTCCACCTGAATTTTTCCACTGTCTTTCAAAATGATACCCGTCAGGTCAAGCGTTGGCGCTGTACAATGAATAGCTCCCGTAAACCCAGACTTCACAATGAGGGGAATGTATCCGCAGTGATCAAGATGGGCGTGGGTCAGAATAATCGCGTCAACCGATGCTGGATTGACCGGGAACGGCTCACGGTTCAATAATCGCAATTGTTTTAATCCCTGAAATAAACCGCAGTCGATAAGGATGCGCCAGTTGCCAACCTCCACTAATGTTTTTGATCCCGTGACCGTACTTGCCCCGCCTAAAAACTGTATCCTGAGCGAAGAATTATTTTTCATGAGATAAATCTTACAATTTCAACAAGGCGGCAGGAATTCCCAATATGTTCTCGCGGTAGTATTTGTCCAGAAATTCCGGAGTGAACAGATGACTACCGGATATTGAAATATCGGTTACATGTTCTTTCCAGTTGATGTTGATAAATTCCTTGAATATTGGATTCGCTTCTTCAGCGAAACTGTAATGCCAGGGTTCATATCGGAAGCCCTTGCGGTTGGGGTCGTCCGTATAGGTGAGAAAGAAACCGAATTTTTCAGCGTTATCCAACAGCCAGTACTGCAGATGCTCGTATTCACCCCCGGGTTTATAATTTTTAACTTCGAGGCGATCGAGAGGTTGTGGCTGGACGGCCATATCGATAAAATCCAGTTCAGTTCCCCAGTGATGGCGGGACGTCCCGGGAATAGTCGAACTTTTTATCAGTTCATTAATCGCCTGTTCCGGTGTCATTCCGGTTTGCAAAAACTGTTTCACTTTCCGGTTCCATATTTGTTTTTGGTGATCAAAACTCCGATAACTGGACTGGGAATACACATTGATCCCGACTTTAAATGCCTCATTTTGAAGGTCGGAAAACGCTTCAAACGACCGCTTTCGAAGTTTGACCTCGGTGCCAAAGAGTTCCGGTTTCCTTTTACCCACCAATTCCATGATGGAATATTTTCTGGCGGGTTGAGGGGTTTGTGCCCAAACAAATTTAGGTATGGCTGCCAGCATTCCGGCACCCGTGATGCCTTTGATAAACGTTTTTCTGTTCATAAATTTAGATTTCCTGGTTATTTTCGGTTTAAAAAGTTACCATGTTCAGCCTGTTTGCCACAGGATAAAAAGGGTTTTTGTCGATGCTATTTAGATGGCAAACAGGATATATTTCTTGCGGGATTTCCTTCATCTGATCCTTTTGATATCCCGATGATCCAGGGCTGAATGCCTCCATTAACCATTCATGGTATTTTGTGGTGAAAATCCTGATTGCCCTGTTCAGATAAAAGGAATTCTTCAGGTTTACGATCACCCGTTCAATATCATATCCACTATCATGACGACATCCAAAATATCCATCTCATCATCGGTATTCACATCAGCCGAGAGGAACTCCCACGGATCCGGGGCGTAGCCGGTTAATATCCAGCTTAGCAGCCCGACGATATCCAAAACATCCACGCTGCCATCGCAGGTGAGATCTCCCACACCACATCCTATCCCAAGGTCGTTTGAGCTACCCGGAGATGCTTCAGGCAGAATCACCCACTCACCGGTGCCATCCGGAAATCGACCATAGGAGACATCGGTCCCTAAAGCATCAAATTCGATCAGATCTACGATATCCGTTCCATTTGTTGCAGTGATGATCACAAATTCTCCTCCGGCACTGAGCTTGAAATTGGTATGCAATGCCAACTGTGATTCATCTTCATCGCACCAAACCATCAGATAGTCTGCCCGGGGGATTTCAAGTTGAATGGCGGGGAATTGCCATTTGGTGAGATTATTTGGATTGTCACTAAGATACAGTCCGTCCAGCACGATGGGATGATTGCTTAAATTGTACAGTTCAACCCAGTCATCAAATTCACCCTCATCATCAGCGATGGTTATGGAGTTGGATGCCATCAGCTCGTTCAACCGTAGTCCGGATTCAACGCTGTTAAAAAGGGTGATCACGATCGTTCCGGTTGGCGGATAAAATGCAATTTGTCCGTTACTATCCATCGCCACAAACCGGAGTTGCGCAGTATTCACTTCAGGCAATGATGGAATTTGGACGTGCCACCGGTCGGCTTCTTCAACTTTTGTGGCGCCCGGTACAGGGTTGTACTGCAGACTGAATAATTGCTGGGATCCGCCTGCCGGAGTAAATTGCAATTGCACAAATGTCACCCCGTTCGGGTCAAATACAGATGCGGAGATCATCAATGAATCTCCTTGTAACGGATAGGCGGGAACCATCTGCCAGTCATAAATGAGGGGCGCTGTGGGAATATAATTCAGAACACCCTGCAGGGAATTGATTCGCATGTCCCGAAATTCCACAAGGCTTCGTTTGACGTGGAGATTTTCGTAGTGATTCGCATCGTACGAATTCAAGAAATCATCCATTCCGCCCTCATCGTCGAAACCATAATCCATCCGACGGTACTGATCCGGTTCTGCCCATGGATAGAGGAGCGTTCGAAAATCCTCTAGGTAAGGCTGCCAGTCGGGAGAATCGATCATATCCCGGAAGAAGGATAAAAAACGGGTGTAGAGATTCCGGTACCGGGTGTTGGCAAGGAGCCGTTCTATCAACGGCCGGGGATCATTATTCATCACCGGGAATGCATAGGGATCGGATTGAGACCATTCGATATTGAACCAGTCGATGCCCAGCGAATTATCGTAATCGTAGGGAATCCAGTGAAATTTATCTGCGTCCGGTTCATAGTACAGATAGTAATTGTTCATGAGATACCAATAATCGTCCCAGTTCCCGGTGAGGACATTCATTGCCATATATTTCAGGACTTCATTCACATACAGCACCTGTTCCAGTGAATCTGCGAACAGGTTGTCGGGAGTATTATTGATGACGGAGATGAGTCGGGCAAGCTGCGTGAAATCATTGCCGTCTTCGTTTGTGGTGAGTTCGTAGGGACGGCTTTCATCAATCCAGGGCAGATAGTTTTCCGGGTTGTCTCCACGGTAGGAGAGATCTGCGGGCCAGAGACATTTCCACAAATTTCCGGTATCATCCGCAAAGTTTTTGTTCAGAAACTCGTCATCGATGTGTTCAACGGAAATGTAAAGCCCATAATATTCACCATTGATGTACACCGCAGTGTGAGCAGCCCGGGAAGCGTTCATCCCCACTCGCTGATACATATCCCAGCAGATCTTTGACCGCATGATCGACGGATCATTGTGCTCGCCATTGAGATTCATTTTGTCTATTCCGTGAAATTCACGTCCCGGTACAAAGGTATTGAAAGACACTTTGAACGACTTTTTCAGCGCATCCCTCGAAGTGTTACCACGGAGTCGAAAACCAATATCAACTACATCTTCATCAATTTGAGAGTTAGTAAAGTGAAGCTGTGCCACATGCAGACTGTCACTGTCGGGATTTTCATAAATCCATTGGAGAACCGCCGGGTCAATAGTGATATGAACCACGGCCACTTCCGTATCATCATAGAGCATCCACGAATCATCGACACGGCTGCTTTGGGTAAACAGAAACGCACTGATTAACAAGGAAATGACTGTGTTTTTGATAACCCGGCAATTTAACGTCTGAAAAGGATGTACACTCATGGTTTTGGAGCTTTCTTTAACGGGGAAAATTTACGGTGTTTTGCGGCGGTGATGGGTGAATGACTTGATGAATGTATTGCAGACAGAACGAATTGACTCTGGAAAAATGGCGGGTGGAGTCTGATGGGTGATTTTTAGGTATTGGAAAACCGGTAAGATCAGGCGAAGCGTCGAAAGCCACCCAACTTGCCGTTCGCATCGTGGTTTAATTATTCCAACGCTACAGAGACCATGGCGGCAATGCCTTCTCCCCGGCCAATGAAACCCAGGTGGTCGGTGGTGGTGGCTTTGACGGATATTCGGGTCGTATCGACGTTCAAAAATCCGGCAATGATTTCACGCATTTCGGGGATGTAGGGCTTGAGAGCAGGCTGCTGTAGCAGGACCGTACAGTCTGCGTTGACAACGGAAAAACCCCGGGATTTCACCAACGACATTGCATGAGTGATAAATATCCGGCTGTTGGCAACTTTCCATCTTGGGTCGGATGACGGAAAGTGCGTCCCGATATCACCTTCGGCGATGGCGCCGAGAAGAGCATCCACCAAGGCATGGAGCAGGGGATCACCATCACTGTGGCCCTTCGATCCTCTGGGATAGGGAATCGTCACCCCCCCGATGATCAACGGAATGCCTTCTGCCAACTGATGTGTGTCTATTCCCTGCCCGATTCTCATGTTTATCCCTGCGGTTGGTACCGGTGCGTGGATGGTTAAATGATCAGCATGGCATCGCCATAACTGTAGAAACGGTATTTTTTCCGGATCGCTTCCTGGTAGGCTTCGAGTACGAAATCTTTTTTCCCAAATGCAGCGACCATCATCATAAGTGTGGATTTAGGCTGGTGGAAATTCGTTACCAGTTTGTCCACCATTTTAAAGTCATAGGGCGGAAAAATGAATTTATCGGTCCAGGCTTTTTTGGCGGTGATCTGTGTCCGGGAAACTGCCACGGTTTCCATGGCGCGAACCGTGGATGTACCTACTGCCATCACCGACCGTTTCTTTTTCCGTGCCGCATTGATAGTGTCTGCTGCTTCATAAGAAATATGGAAGTACTCGGAGTCCATATTGTGACGGGTCAGGTCTTCCACCATGATCGGCCGAAATGTACCCAGCCCGATATGAAGTGTGACTTCCACCACTTTCACCCCTTTGGCACGTATGCTATCCAGAAGTTCTTTGGTAAAATGCAGGCCTGCGGTGGGGGCAGCCACAGAGCCGCGCTCCAATGCATATACCGTTTGATAATTCATCTTATCATCCGGGACAGGGTCTCGCTTGATATACGGAGGTAAGGGGGACAATCCCTCTTTTTCGATGAAAGGATAGAGAGAATCGAGAGAATATTCAAATCGGACGACTCTGCCGCCTGAAATGGTATTGTCAATGACATCGCAGGTGATGTCTTCGCCAAAGTGAAGTTTATTGCCGATGCGGACTTTCCGCGCCGGTTTTACCATGGCTTCCCACAGATCTTTTTGCAATTCACGAAGGAGAAATACTTCTACGATGGAGTCGTTATTGTCTTTTCGGGCGAATAATCTGGCGGGGTACACTTTGGTGTTGTTTACGGCAAGCACATCCCCTTTTCTGAAATATTCTACCACATCTTTGAACTGACGATGTTTGATGGACAGATCTGATCTGTCCAGTACCATTAGTTTGCATTCATCTCGTTTTTCTGCAGGAAACTGTGCAATCAATTTTTCCGGTATTTCCAGTTCAAATTCCGATAAACGGGGGGGTTTCTCAGGTGATCCGATTAACATAAATCCTCTTTAATTTTCAAATAATGTTGATTGATTCTGTCCAGATTCGTTTGAATCTTTTCGTGTCTTTTGATCGACGTTCAAATGTGAATATGTTTTATCTAATGCGATTCTTCCGCGGGGTGTTCGCTGGATAAACCCTTCTTTAATCAGATACGGTTCATACACTTCTTCAATGGTGCGCGCATCTTCAGAGATGGCGACACCCAGCGATTCCAATCCGACGGGTCCGCCGCTGAACTTGTTCACCAATGCATCCAAAATACGCCGGTCCATTTCATCCAGACCGGTTTCATCAATACCAAGTCTTTCCAGTGAATCTTTTGCCACATGGATGTCGATGATCCCGTTCGAGTTGACCTGGGCAAAATCTCGGGCACGGCGTAAAATGCGATTTGCCACTCTCGGCGTACCCCTGGATCTCCGGGATATCTCATGACCGCCCTCTTCATCAAGCCTGACGCCCAAAATCGACGCCGACCGTCTGATGATCTGCATTAACTCCTCATAGTTATAGAAATCCAGCCGAAGCACAACCCCAAACCGGTCTCTCAAAGGCGAGGTCAGATTTCCCAGGCGGGTGGTGGCGCCGACCAGTGTAAACGGATTCAGGTTTAGCTGGATGCTCCGCGCACTCGGTCCCTTGTCCAGCATGATATCGATGGTATAGTCTTCCATAGCGGAATACAGATATTCTTCAACCACACTGTTCAGACGGTGGATTTCGTCGATAAAAAAGACATCATGTTCTGCAAGGTTTGTGAGGATACCCGCCAGATCTCCGGCACGGTCAAGTACCGGCCCGGATGACAGTTTGATATTCACACCCAGTTCTCTGGCAATGATATTCGCCAGGGTGGTCTTGCCTAATCCGGGGGGACCAAACAACAATACATGATCCAGGGCTTCCGTTCTTTGTTTGGCTGCCTGGATGTAAACTTTCAGGTTTTCAACCGTCTCTTTTTGCCCAACGAAATCAGAAAATTGAGATGGGCGCAGGGATTGTTCTGCAAGATAATCTTCGTCCAATTTTTCCGGAGTATTAATCTTATTGATCGGGTATTTTGTGGATTCTGTCATATTAAAACGAACGCGTAATATAAGGCGGAAATCACCGTTTTTTACAGGAATTAGAGGGTACTCCATGCACCGGTTATAACTGCCAAAACAATATTATTATTAAAAAATGTTGCCTCTGCTCCCTCGTCATTTTGCAGGGTTGCAAGTGGCTGGTCCGGGAGATTATTGATTGAAAAATTCAAGTCTGGCAATTATTTGAGTGTCCGTCTGGTCAACGGGATGAACCCGCCTGACCGGATGTCAGGTATAAGTCTTCACGGTCATTCGCCATCTGATTATTTTTCAATTCAACTCTATCGCCCGGTTTTTGAGTGAAATTCTCCGATATATAAAAATGATATCCTGTTTTATGCGATCGGGTGAAATTACTTTTTTTAATTCCCGGTACCCCCGTTTTTTCGCTCATCCTTCCTCCCATTACCGTCATAAATTCAGCGCTCTTAACAAGGCGAATATTTGAATCATTGAAAGCGATTACGTACACATTCCCTATTCTGGAACACCGGTTGTCAAACGGGTTGTTGGTCCTGATCATCGAAGATCATTCATTACCCATTATCTGCTACAGCACGACATTTAAAGTAGGGTCCAGAAACGAGTACCAAAAACCCGGTCAGTCCCACGGAATTACCGGAATGTCTCATCTGTTTGAACACATGATGTTTAACGGATCAAAAAAATTTGGCGAGGGCGTCTTCGACCATCTCCTTGAATCCAGTGGGGGAAATTCAAATGCATGGACATCCAAAGACATGACCTTTTATTATGATGTATTCCCAAGTGAATGTCTGGATCTTGTGATTGACATGGAATCCGACCGGATGGCCAATCTTTCACTGACCAAAAAAATGTTTACATCCGAGCGTGAGATCGTAAAAGAGGAGCGGCGCATGTCCACCGAAAACTCCATCACGGGGACGATGTGGGAAGCATTATACAAACATGCCTTCACCACCCACTCTTATCATTGGCCTGTCGTCGGATGGATGGATGACCTGAATGCAATGACCCTTGCTGATTGCAAATCTTTTTATCGAAAATATTATTCCCCGTCAAACGCTATTCTCATTGTTGCAGGAGATGTCGAATTTTCACCACTGATCAATAAACTGGAGACGGCATATGGCGCTATGTTACCAGTGATTGTGGACGACTGCCGGCCTGCAATTGAACCCGGGTATTCCGGTGAAAAAAAGATTGAAATCAGACGGCAGGCTGAACTGGAACGCTGGCTAATGGGATACCTCGGTTGTGCGGGCAGCCACCCTGATACATCGGCGCTTGACATCATTCAGCAGATTATGGCAGACGGCGACAGTTCCCGGCTGGTAAAAAAACTTGTTCATGATGCCAAGATTGCGATTGACGTATCCGGCACGTTTCACTGGGGGATTGACCCGGACCTCTTTCTGTTCGATTTCAGGGTTCGTCCGGACGTATCCGGTGACCGGGCGCTGCAACAATTCGATGACCAGATTGACCAGCTTACCGAAAAATTAGTCTCACCGAGAGAATTCCAAAAAGCCAAAAATCAACTGACGTCTCAATTGATTTACGAATTATCAACGCAGTTGGGAAAGTGTACCGAAATATCAAATTACCATATGGTATTCAATGATCACAAAATGGTATTCCGGATGATCGACCGGTATATGTCGGTTACCCGGCAGGATGTCTTGAGGGCTGCACAGACTTATTTACGACGAGATAACCGGATAATCATCAGACTGATTCCGGACCAGAATGGGACACCTCATGACTCCTGATCGAGTCCGGTTCCCGGACTTTGAAACCCGGACGATGGCGAATGGACTCAGAGTGATGATGATGCCCATTGACAAAATGCCGCTGGTTTCTGTGAAATGTCTGATCAAATCCGGGAGTACTTCCGTAGAAAAGGGAAAATCCGGAAGCGCGTTGCTCACGCTTGAATTGCTTAAAAAAGGGTGCGGGAAATATTCAGCAGATAAATTTTCTGAAGCCATCGATTTTCTGGGGGGACAGGTGAATACCGGCGCTGCACCGGATTATTCCATCATATCTGCGGATTTTCTCCAAAAAGACCTGAAGCTTGCGCTGCATTTTGTGGGCAGCATGGTCATGAAACCCCATTTTTCAGACCCTGAGTTTTACGCCGCACAACAGCGGGTTTCAGCCGCCATCAAGGGGATAAAGGATAATCCGTCATCACTGAGTGCGTACTTTTTTCAGACGTACTTTTATGGCTTCGACCACCCATATGGTAACCCTGAAAACGGAATTTTAAGAGAAATTCATGCACTTCAGCCGGAGGATATCCGATCCTTTTATATCCGCCATATCATCGCAAACAATGCGGTTTTAGTATTAACAGGTAAATTTCAGATTGAGGGCACTTTTGAAAAAATTGCCGATATTTTTTCTTCATGGCACACCGGGGAAATCCACGAAAAACAGCGGATAACTATTCCCCTTCTGTCTCAAAACCGTTTGATAGTCCTGGACAAGTCAGATGCCGTACAGACAGATATTCTCATGGGTGTCCCGGGAATTTACCAGAATCACCCCGATACGATTCCCATCCTTGTGGCAAATTCATTATTTGGCGGTGGATTTACATCCCGGCTGAATCTTGAAATCAGAGTGAAACGGAGTCTCACATACTCCATTTCGAGCGGATTTACCCGGATGTTTCATCAGGGTGCATTCACAATCGGGACATCTACCAAAACCGAATCCACGGGCGAAATGATACGGATCATATTTGAGGAATTGGACCGGCTCCGAAGCGATCCTCCATCGGATGTCGAGATCCGGGAATCGGTTCGGTATTTGTGCGGATCTTTTCCACTGTCTCTCGAAACAGCGGAACAGCTTTCAGCAAAACTGACGCGAATGGCATTATACGATCTGCCTGCGGACTGGGTAAACGATTATATTCCGTCGCTAAAGGCGGTAACAGTACCAGATATTTCGACCATTCTTCCGCGGTATTTTCTGCGTACCGGATATACCTGCATCCTCTCCGGGATTGGCAAAGAAATCGAATCGCAAATCAAAGTTTTTGGTGATATCACGATGATTTCCGGTAAGGATATCCATCTGTAAAGTGAAAATTTTTTTACCTGTATTTTTATCCCGAATTGGAAATAAACAGATCATTTTGGGTCTGACACACCGAATTATGTAATTTATATTAATTGATTGGAGAAAATATGTCCATAGTCGCTACTGTCCATTTGTGGTTCGCCAGTATATTCCTGCTGTCGTCGATTTCAATGACGCTTTTTATCCTCGCTTTAAAAAAGAAGTCCCAGGTACTCACGAACCTGACGGCGAAAATAGTTTTCATCACCGAGATGATCTTTTCCGGTCTGACTCCCCTGCTGGGTTTGTGGATGATCATCACCCAGCCATTTTGGATGAAGTTTCCAAATTTTCATTACAAACTGACTTTTGCGATCTTATCCATTCTTCTGATCCACTGGTCAAATGCAAAACTGAAAAAAGCTTGCAAAACAGGACGTTCGGCTTTTGGTTTTATCATATTCCTCAGGGTGACAGCCCTGATTTTATTAATTGTTACCTACTATTTAGGGACTGACCTTTTTGACTATGTCCAAATGTAAGTTCCGAGGCAATTTGCAACAACCGGTCAAAGAACTCCGATGAATACCGGCATAAAATTCACCAAAGCTCACGGTACCGGAAACGACTTCATTATCTTTGATGCAGCGGAATCGCCGGATATCATTCGGGAAAAATCCTTCATTTCGCGGATTTGCCAAAGGAGGACGGGGGTAGGCGCCGATGCGGTATTGGTGCTTTCAAAAGCGCCGGACTTCGATTTTAAAATGGACTATTACAATTCCGACGGTACCTGGGAGACTATGTGTGCCAACGGCGCACGATGTGCCGGAGTATTTATTAAAAATAGGGGTACGGTCGTCGATAACCATCTATATTTTTTAGCTGGCGATGGGTCCCATGAATTGGATATGTCGGACGATAACCAAATCCGTTTGAAAATGACTCCCCCTGTGTACAAAAGCGATCTGATCACCGTAGAAGGATTTTCAGGCCGCCATGTGGATTCCGGCGCAACCCATTTTGCCACAGAAGTGCAACGATTTACCATGAAACAAGCCGCAGAATTTGCACCCGGTATTCGATATGCCGCCGAATTTGCTCCCCGCGGAATCAACGTGAACTTTTTTGAACGGATTGACCCCCATGCAATTAAAGTGATCACTTATGAAAAGGGAGTTGAGAATGTCATGCTGTCATGTGGTTCCGGATCCGTAGCAGCAGCGTACCATGCGGCAAAGTCACAGGCATTGAAAAGTCCCCTCCAAATTGTCGTCCCCGGAGGAAAGCTGCTGCTGGAATTTGATCCGGAATGGAAAAATGTTTGGTTGAGCGGTCCGGCAGTCATCCTCTATTCTGCCAGGATCAACCCCGATAACCTGCACGATCCGATCATTTAAAGGAATCCATATGCCGTTTCAATACCGACCCGACGGAACCTACGTAAAAAACCTATCCCTGACACGCAGGATCATGCCGTACATCATGAAGGGCAGGAACGAATCCGTTGTATTCTACGAACAAAAAATCCCGGTGGGGAAAGTCCGGGATTTTTTGCACCGGTTTCGGGAGAAAACAGGCGAAAAGGCAACAATTCTTCACCTGGTTCTGTGGGTCACCGGCCAAATATTAAATGACCGTCCACGATTAAACCGCTTTGTTGCAGGACACCGTATTTATCAACGACATGGCATCTGGGCATCCTTTAGCGCAAAGAAAAAAATGGATGATACCGGATCCGTTATTGCCATTAAACGGAAAATCGACCCCATGTGGGATTTCAAAACGCTGGTGAAAAAATTGACCGATACCATCTCCGAAGAAAAAAGTGACAAACTTTCCCACACCGATAAGGAATTGTCCCTGATATTTAAACTCCCTTCCATGATCATCGGACCGATGGCAAAATTGTTAATGGTGCTGGACCATTTTGGACTGCTGCCCGGTTTCTTTATCGAAGACGATCCCATGTTTGCCAGTATTATGATTGCTAATCTGGGGAGTATCAGCCTGGACTCAGCTTACCATCATTTGTACGAATATGGAAATATCCCTATTTTTTTAACCATCGGTAAGCAGCAGAAAGAGGTTATCGTGGATGCTCAGGGTGAGATTCAGGCGGTATCCACAATCTCCTTAAAATTTTCATTTGATGAGAGAATTGCCGATGGTTTTTACTGCCTTCGGGGGTTAGGAATATTTAAAGAAATCATCTCGAATCCGGATAAATTTATACCTATTGAATGACAGTCCCTGCGCATCCGGTGAAGATCCGGCCATTTGTCATCGAAGATTATCCCGCAGTTCGGACCTTGTGGGAGGATGCAGAGTTACCTTATAAACCCGGGGGCAGAGACTCTGAAAGTGTGGTCAGACGAGAAATAGATAGGGATACAGCTTCATTTTTTGTGGCAGAACGGAATCACCGGATCATTGGTGTCATCTTCGGTACCCATGACGGCAGAAAGGGGTGGATCAACCGGTTGGCAGTCCATCCTGATGAGCAGCATACGGGCATTGCACAGCGTTTGCTGATGACAGTAGAATCTGCCCTCGAACAAAAAAATATCCGTATCATCGCCTGCCTGATTGATGAAGGTAACAATGCCTCTGTGGCGTTTTTTCAGAAGATGGGGTACATCCCTCATGATGATATTCATTATTACTGTAAAAAACATAATGAAGACGTTTAAATTGACCCCACACACGTGTCTGAAATTTTAACAGAAACCTGCAGAGCCTGAGGGTCGGCACTGCAACCACAAAAAAGGGGAAATTATGAAATTATTTATTCGGATATTTGTTTTAGTCCTACTGGGGATCATTGTTTATGTCGCCGTGAACTATCGCCATGTTCCCCACATGAGACCAATGCCGTTTACCCCGGCACCCGCACCAGAAATGAATGACCGGCTCGCACCCAATGATATGCTGACGTCTGCGATTCGCCTCCTGGATGGTGAAGTCTCCGGTCCGGAAGATGTCATCCGGGATTCGCAGGGGAATCTGTTTATATCCAATTCCGACGGTACCATATTCAAATTTACCACCAGTGGAATACTAACCCCGTTTTTTCGGTCTACAGGCCGCCCGCTGGGTTTGGCGATGGATTCCCAGGAAAACCTGATTGTCTGCCATACCAATTTGGGATTGATTTCTTTTTCACCGGATGGAGACATGAAAATTCTGGTAAACAACGGAGGGCAGTTTCATCTGATAGACGACCTGACGATTTCGTCTGATGATGTAGTCTATTTCACCGACGCCAGCAGCCTTGAAGGTCTGGAAAGTTTTTATTTTGATATCCTGTTGCATCAACCACTCGGCAGTGTCTGGGAATACCACCTTGAAACCGGAGAACTGAAAAAAGTGATTGACGGACTTTATTTTGCCAATGGCATCCAGTTGTCACCGGATGAGTCCTTCCTGTTGGTCAATGAAACCAGTGCGTATCGAATACGGAAAGTCTGGCTGAATGGATATAAACGGGGCGAAAGCGAAATTTTCATGGATAATCTTCCCGGATTCCCGGACGGGTTGGATAGAAGCACATCCGGCATGTACTGGGTCTCGATGGCCTCACCAAGAAAAAAAATGGTGGATGTTATTTTTCATCCACGACCCTGGATCAAAAGAATCCTGATGTACCTTCCTGAGATTCTGAGACCCCGTCCCACGCGGTACGGACTGATCATTCGAATAGACCTGGGTGGGCAGATTGTGGACAGTTATCACGACACATCTGGTAAAACACTATGTGCTATCACCAACGTATTCCAGTATGAAAATTATCTGTACCTGGGTTCACTTATGAATGATGCAGTGGGTATTTGGGAGATTCCAGAGAATGAAAAATGAGCCATCCGGAGAAGATTAGATGGCAATCACAAAAAGCTCCGGAGGGGCGACACCTTCCCTAATAATTAAATTCAACGCCTGCCCGAATATGCGAAAATGCTTCTAAGGTGGTAAACACATTCCTGGGATCGGATGAATCCCCGATGAACTGATTGAGTGCAAGGTGAATTGTCCAATTTTCAACGGGAGAATAATTGATTTCCCCCCCCAGCATGGTGCCGGCATCTTTCAGGTTTTTGTACAGAAGCCCTTTCAATTCCAGCCGGTTATCCAACAATTGCCCGGAGGCGGAAGTTAATAATCCGCTGTCGGAAATCACAGCAAAGGGCGTTCCCGTCCCCATCTGAAAATTGTGCTTCGTCACGGGTACGGGACCCAATGCCGGATCAAGGGTTAATCCTGAAAACCAAAAATATTGATTGCCGATCAGTTGTGCGTTAAGCGTGATATCCGATAATGTGGTGTACTCCATTTGAAGCGCATATTGTCCGTATTCCGCTTTAACCTGAAATGGGGAATTGAAATCCGTTCCTGTGAGAAAATACGCCGATTCTCCCCTAAGGGTCACATCCCCCAAAAATCTTACAATGTCTACACCCAGAATATCGGTTTTTCGGAAACCGACGGTAAACTTTTCCGGATCGGCGAGAGCAAAACTTCGGTCATGTCCTTTAAACCATGAAAATGAAATATCACTTTCTCCCGCCGTTATCTGTGCCTTTAATCCATACTCCAACGGATCTCCAACCGGTAAAAAATGAGACGGTTCAGGAGGTAATTCCAGGGGGAAGTCCGGTTCGTTAAACGGAAGTTTGTTGGGACGATGTTCTCCGATGACAACACCAGTCAGTTTCCAGTCACCTGCATAGTAATTCACAGCTATGGATAATGACCCGATCTTTCGATCTGTACCTGCCAAAAACATATAATAATAATTGTACGCATTCAGGTTATCTGTGGGATTGTTTCCATCTACGGCCCCCCACGCCAGAATCTGTTTCCCCACCGACACTTCACCAAATGACGGATACCAGATTACATACATTTCCCGCAGATCCGCCTCGGTTTTACCCGATGACCAGCGGGTTTCAATGGCTGTGCTGATCTTTAAATCAAAATCTCCTTTTGTGTATGAAAATTTGAACTCACTCAATCTGAACGGTAATGCGATTTCTTTTCCCGTTAAAGTACTGATCATTTCTGAAGGATGAATGTATCCGGCGTAATTCCATTGTGCATACAGGATTTCCATACCGACTGCCAGGAGGATAAAAAATCGTTTCATTCCGCGCTCATTATTCAATCGGGAGCCGCTTCAGGTTCTTTTCCTGAAAAAGATCATCATCAACGCCGGTATCTATATGAATATTCTTAAAATTGAGCCGCGTATTATGGGTTTTCTGGATGTTTTCCACGTAGATCTCTGTCGGTATCCAATAGTCATTTTGTTTTTTAAAGATAAATGTTTTGCTTTTTAATAATTTCCCGGCGTGGTCATAGGATTCTTCATTTACCGGATAGCGACCATCCATTGCAATCCAGGTGACATGCCGGCTGTATTCCGATTCTGCAATGGGTTTCGGGACTGTTTGGATCACAAAACACGGGATGTTTAAAACAACCTCATCCTCTTTGAGCAGTTCATAATTGTTCTCGTTCAGTTCACGGTTGGTCATATCTTCATAACTCAGATCCGATCCCATAAATGCCTCGGATTTTTTGTTTGAGGATATCCGTCTCACTTTTTTAAACGCCGGCAGCCATAACCGAAGTTCGTCATCCTGATCGTCATGTTCAATTTTCAGGAACGAAACCCCTTTGTCGTCCGCCGGTGACAGAAACCACAGCATTTGCTTTTTACCCCCATCAACATTTATCAGTCTCAGTGTGGATGTACGGGTTTGACCTTTCGAATTGGTGAGGATCATGGTCAGATCTGTCTTCATATCCGCAGGCTCGGGTCGTTCATCCACAGATTTGGCGACATCATATCCGGTCTGCCCAAATGCAGGGGATGTGGCTGCCAGGATCACACTAATAATGGTGAGATCGACGTATTTTAAAAATGGATGAATTTTCATTAGATTTCCTTTCAAAATGATATTTCTATTTATAGAAGAGATAATTGTGTAACATCATCTGCCATTGCTTAATTTTCCATTAAATATTTCTATCACTGCTGCAAGCAGGGTCAGTGTGCCAATGGAGGTAGACACCATGGCAAACACCATCAAACCGCCGATGTGCATCACGGGAATAAAGACGGAAAATAACAGTACGCCAAATGACATGTTGGATGCGGCGTCCAGCACGATGGGATATCCCACCTCACGAACCACTTGTTGACTCAGCTCATTTTTTCCAATCCCATGACGTGCCATATTTTTAAACTGACTAATATAATGTATCGCAAAATCCACTCCAACACCGATGATAATTGAAGACAGAATTGCGGTAATGTGACTCAGATGAATCCCAAAAACGCCCATTAATCCGAAGTTCATGATCACTGCACCCGATAAGGGGATTACCGCCAGGAGTCCCCAAGTCATCCTTTTAAAAGAAACTGCAGCAATGATCGCAATGAGGACAATGGATAAAAATATACTCATTAATGAGGAGCGAACCAGTAAATGAACCAGATCATTGAATATCACCAGCATCCCCGTGATCGTGACCGACATATGATCATCGATATTTTCTGCAAGATACGATTTGATTTCGTTTACAAATTTGACAATATCGCTGGTAGAAATATTTCTCATCAGAGTCGTCACTAATCCCGTTTTATAATCATAGTCAATTAATGAACTGAAATCATCAGGATCAGCGGACATGGAATACAATGTGAACAAATTATTCACTTTTTCGCGGGAATCCGGTATCGTATCGAATGCGGGATCGTCATCCATCACGGTACGATGCATCTGTTTGATGACGTCGGCAATGGATATGGACGTATTTACAGCGGGATGTGTTTCAAGAAACGCCTGTATATTAACGATTTTCTGTAAATTCTGCGGTGATTTCAGGTCTCCTTCCAGCCGCAATTCAAGGTCCATTGTACCGGTCATTTCCAGATCCATAAATTCAAGGCTATCCCGTATTTCGGTACCGGGTCTGAAAAAGGTTATGATATTCACTTCAACCCTGAGCAGGAACAATCCCCATATACCCACTCCCAAAATGACGAGTCCTCCCAACAAAACTTTTTTAGGATGGCGGATGACGAGGTATCCGAATTTACCAGTTACTATTTCAAGAAGGCTTGGCTTTGTAATCGCACGGGATGCAGGGTTCCATTTTTTTTTCATCATCATCGCCGGTAAAAACGTGGTGGAAAGCAGCCACGCCCAGACGATTCCCGCTCCAATCGTGATACCATAACCCAGCATTTGCCGGATAGGCGCAAACGCCAGGGATAAAAATGCCACTACGGTCGTTAGACTAGTGAGAAAAATGGGAAGCATCAGAGAATTCATTGTAGCGAAAACCGATTCCTTCACGTCCCCTGAAATTCTCAGTTTACCAAAAAATTTAATCATCACATGGACACCATCCGAGTTGGCGATGGTCAGCAAAATGATGGGCATTGAAGTGTTTAGGAGTGTGAAGTAAAAAATATCGTTCCCGGTAAGACGTAACATCCAGCCCATAAATCCCATCATCGCCAACATGGACATCAGGATCACTGCCAAAACCATGGCTACCGCCGGGACACTTCTCATACTCAGCAGCATGATCAATACCATCAGCGCGAGTCCGAGTTTCATGAGCTTCAATACATCTTCCCTCATCAGCATAGGCATGGTTCCCGTGAGATAAATTTCTCCGCCGTAGTGGATATCATATGCCCCCAATATCCGTTGGGTGACCTCAACAACGTTGTTTCTGAATTTATCAGATGCCACATTCACAACGGGACGGACAACCACATTCAGATAGTCTCCATGATCGCCTACGACCCTCTTCATCATTTCCGGATTCTCCATAAGGTACCGGCGGATATCGTCAGCTTCTTCCCGGGTGAGATCGCCCGGGGGTTGGAGATCGCTCACCTCCATGAAGCCCTCTTCACTGTCAATCCGGTTTAATGTGGCAATACTGATTATTTCGTCTACCTCGACAAGGCCTTCCAGTTCATGACTGACCGTATAGAGATCGGATAGCACTTCTGGGTCAAACACAGAGTGTCCCCTGTTGCCAAATGCCACAAACATAAGATTCGTATTTCCAAATTCTTCCTGAACTGCGTCCCAGGTAATCCTGGATTCAAGGTCTTCAGGAAGCAGCTTGAGCATATCGTCTTCCATCTTGAAAAAGCGAAACCCGCTGGCAAAAATCAGGGTGACGATGATTGAAAGAATAATGGTTCGTTTCGGATGATCAACGGATTGGCTGATTAACCACCGTTTCATAGAATAATTCCCTGTTTGACAAATAACTTAATGAATTGTTTTACCTCCTCAGGATCAGGAGTGGGTAACCCCAGTTTTTCTCTGAGTGAGAGCTGGATAGGACGGCTTAAAATGGAAAATAAGATAATTCCAATGACAAACATGATAGACATAAGATGCTGTTGCTGAATGTGGGAGGTCTGGATGGCCTGCTCGCAGATCGGAATAAGAATGTCCGTTTTTTCAGACACAATGGTTCGGATAAACGGACCGCCATCTGCCAATTCACGTGCAACGATTGGGGGAAGAATCGTTGGTTTTTGATTAAATAATGAATAATAGGAATCCACAATGACATCTATGGCGCTTTCTACGGAAAGGTCATGCTCAAGGTTGCTCAGGATGGTTTGAAATACCCGATCAATATTTTGATCAATGATGGTTTTATATAGTTCTTTTTTTCCTTTAAAGTAATAATGAATAAGTGCATTGTTTACACGGGCGGCATTTGCTATTTCACGGGTGGTGGTGGATGAAAATCCTTTTTTTGCAAACAAGCGTTCGGCTTCCTTCAAAATTCGGTCTTGAATTAGAGTTCCTGTTCTTCTATCTGATTTTTTCGGTCTGACCATAGATAAAATTATTAAGCGGACGGTTAATAATGAAATAAAATTTAATCAATCGCTTAATTATTATTTCTGTATCCGCTGTTTATGAAAAACGTTCCGGACGGTTTGCCGCCGGATGGACCTGAGTATTCAGGGATTAATTTCTGAAAAGTTCATTTGACTACCGATAAATTTCAGGCTTATTATTCAGTTATTTTTACATGAAAGGTAAGCTCACAACCAAAAAGATTAATCGATTTCGCCAGTATATCGCCTGGCGGAACGGACTTTTTACATTTACACATTCCGCACTCTCCGGTATCAAATCATTTGATCAATTATTTGTCATTACCATCGCCATCATTATCGGCATTTCCACCGGATATATCGCAGGTGGATTTCGAACTCTTATTACGATCTTTGCTGATTTCTTCTGGGGTAAAGGTCGGTTTTTAGAGGTGGTTCACTCTGCGCCGGTATATCAAAAAATACTGGTCCCTGTTGTAGGTTTTGTCATCGTAGCGACCTTTGTCAGGAAATTTGCCCCCGAGGCGAAGGGTCATGGCGTACCTGAAGTCATGAACGCCGTTGCAACCCAAAACGGATTTATCCGGATGCGGGTGGTTTTGGTAAAAGCGCTGGCGTCTGCTATGTCTATTGCTTCAGGAGCGGCTGTGGGTCGTGAAGGTCCGATCATCCAAATTGGATCTGCTTTTGGTTCAACAATAGGACAAATCTTTCAGGTATCCCAACGAAGGATGAAAACATTTGTGGGGTGTGGCGCAGCAGCAGGGATCGGCGCCATATTTAATGCCCCCATTGCCGGAGCCATTTTCGCCAGCGAGATCATTTTAGGTGATTTTAGCGCCGCGGCGATTGGACCCATCATTATTTCATCCGTATTCGGAACGATCATTTCCAGAGGGATGTATGGTGACTATCCTGCATTTATTCCACCCGGCTACGCCCTTCATTCTCCTTTTGAAATCCTTTTTTATATCCTTCTAGGGGTCGTTACCGGTTTGGTTGGATGGTTATTTGTCCGCTCTCTTTATTTAACTGAAAATTTATTTGATCAATGGAAGGTGCCGGTGGCGGTGAAAGGGTTGATCGGCGGCGCTATCATTGGCATCATGGCTATTTTCCTCCCGGAAGTATTGGGCGTCGGTTATGAATCCATGGACCTTGTTCTTACGAACGGGCTCCCATTTGTTTTGGTTTGCGTCCTGCTTTTCGGGAAAATTTTCGCCACCAGTATATCTTTAGGGGCAGGCACCTCCGGGGGTATTTTTGCGCCGTCATTGTTTATGGGTTCAATGTTGGGCGGCGCTATGGGGAAAATATTCAACCTGTTCTATCCGAATATTACTGCAGACCCTGGCGCATATGCGTTGGTGGGAATGGCGGCAATGGTGGCAGCCGCGACCCATGCGCCAATTACTGCGATCCTCGTGATATTTGAGATGACCGCGGAGTACAGTGTTATCCTTCCGCTGATGATTACCAGTATCATTGCTATGGTTATTTCATCACGATTACTGGATGGAAGTATCTATACCATCAAGTTAAAACGGCGCGGCATTGATATTTACGGCGGAACCGATCTCAATATTCTCAAGAAACTGGACGTGAATAAAGTGATGAAACCCCGTGTCGAAATCATTCAGGAAGACGCATCCCTGAAAGACCTGCTTGAGACCATGTCAACGAGTGATCAGCCGACAATTTATGTTTGCGATCCGCATTTAAAACTGACCGGACTGGTTACCCAGGGAATGGTCAGGCGCTTTTTAAATCATATGGAATCCATCCCGGAAGATGCAATCGTGAAAGACCTTTGCCAGACTCAATATCCCAGTATCACCGAAAGTACACCGATACACGATGCCCTGCAGCGATTGTTGGATGCTGATATGCTTGCTATCCCCGTTGTAGATAGTATGGGGAACTTAACAGGGCAGGTTTTCCGGCGGGACATCCTACAGGAATATCAGGATATGCTGATCCAAACCCAGAGTGCCGGACATCTGGCGTCTGAAATAAAATACGTCCATCATAACCATTTGGAAAAAACCCAAGTTATTCCCGGCTATCTTATGGCAAGAATAAATTCACCCTCCGAATTCATGAATCAATCTTTCCAAAATTTAAACATCAGACATAAATTTCATGTGGATGTCATTCTCATTCGGAAAACCCACAATGATTCTATTGTCAATATTATGCCGGTTCCGAAAACAGTTATAGAGCCGGGAGATCAGTTGCTGATCTTTGGTAAAAAAGAACATGTGGACCATTTATGCGAACTGAATTGATCCTGTTGAATACGAGTTGGAACATTCTAATTTCAAATTCGTAGATGCAGACTGTGCAACCCCAAAATTATTATTTTCTCATAGGATAGATTGCTCATAAATTCATGACCATGCGATTTATGGCATCCATACTATCTTTTACACTCACCCTCAGTCTGGGCACACATGTTCAGGTTCAGTGTGAGACCTCAACGTGTCACATGAACAACATGCTTTCCTGCTGTTGCGATATGGGCAATAATTCAAAAGAAAAAATGCCGGATTCATGTTGCAAAACCACTATGAAATGCCAGGTTCATACTATTGACGGAATGTCGGTATCAGACGTGATTCCGGTTGTAAAATCAGCAGTTATTCATGTTATCTATGATGATCTATCGACCCACTTTCTGAAAGCCGACTCACGGTTATTGACTGTCTCCTCAGACTTTTCTCCTGATTTAATTTTAAACCAAGGATACTCCCCCCTTTTAATTTAGACATAAGACTCCTAAACTCGTTTTACAGTAAGTTATACACATTAAATTAGGAGTTTTATATGTATCGCGCCCAATCCATGGTGCTGGTCATTGTTCTTTTCTTTGGAATTTCATTTTCTCAAATTATTGAAAAGAACCTACAACTGGATCGATTAATCAATATTGCGTTAACCCACAATCCGGATATAAACGCCCGGAAAAATATCGTAATTTCTAAAACAAAAGATATTCTTCCCGCGGGGAGTCTCCCCGACCCGATGGTCACAGGTGGATATTTTATCTCTCCGGTGGTCACCAAGGAGGGTCCTCAGGAGTGGAGATTGGGTATTACTCAAAACTTTCCCTGGGCCGGCAAGCTGTCCGGCAAAGAAAAAATAGCCGGTTTACAATTATCTCAGGAACAGGAACAGCTTCGACGTACCACATTGTCCGTTATGAGGGATGTCAGATCTATTTATGAGCAACTAAAATTATTGGCATCAGCGGAGGCTGTCACCCGGGAAAACCTCGAAATTTTAAGCCAACTGGAATCTGTAGTCAGATTAAAATATACGACCGCCACCGCAAGTCAATCCTATCTGCTAAAAATACAGATGGAAATGATAAAACTCGAGGACGATTTGACCTCCATCCAGAATAAACGACCGGTTTTGATGGAAAAACTGACTCTGGCGCTGGGGATTGCCGTGTCTGCGGATCTTCTGCTTTTTATTGATTTATTGAATTTTGAGAAAGAATTGTCTGCGGTTGATTCGTCCGGGTTTACCCATAATCCCCAATTGAAGATCGCCAATATTGGTGTGGATGAAAACCTGGAGAAGGTGCATCTTGCAAAATTAGCTTCACGTCCGGATTTTGCTGCAGGGATGGATTATATTGCTCTTCGGGACGGAACCGGAGATAATCCTTTGATGATTCGAGGCGGAATATCTGTCCCGATCTGGTTTAAAAAAAATAAAGCCCTCCGGGAGGCTTCGGAAGCAATGCTGGATGGTGCGAGATTCAGAGTGGATGATATAACATTATCTTTGACCTCCCGGTTTGAACAAATACAATTTGACCTTGAAGACTCCCATCGAAAATATCAACTTTATACCCGGGACCTTCTCCCGTTGGCAGAGCAAAATTACACCGTAGCGAAATCAGCCTACCTTTCAGATGATATCGATTTTGAGACATACCTGAATGCCGAAGAAAATTTACTAACCATTAAACTGATGTGTGCCACACTCAGGGCAAGATATTATACGGCGAGAGCGGAATATTTAAACCTGACCGCACAGGAATTTTAGGAGAAAAAGATGAAATATAATTCAAAACCAGCCAGAATTTTTTATGCACTGATAACCGTAGTTATCGTGTTTATTATTGGATTTAAGTTGGGCGGACCGGACGAACCTGTAATTGAAACCCCGGAGACATCCGTTTCGCCTGCCTCTTCGACAATTTGGACGTGCTCCATGCACCCACAGATCAAACTTCCAAAACCTGGTCAATGTCCGATCTGTTTCATGGATCTGATCCCAGTGGTCCGGAGTGATGATAACGACAATCCTCGTCAGTTGAAGCTGTCTGCCGCTGCCGCGGAACTCGCCGAGGTCGAAACTACCACCATAAGACGGCATGCCGTTGAGACACGGGTCTCATTATCCGGCAAGGTAGAATATGACGAGACGCTGATCAGCCGGATCGCCGCCTGGATCCCCGGCAGATTGGAAAGACTGTATGTGGATTACACCGGTATCCGCGTTCATAAAGGAGATCACCTTGTAGAACTCTACAGCCCGGAACTGATTACCGCACAGGAGGAACTCATTCAGGCATATCATCAGTTTCAGAATAGCAATGGCGATTCCCGGCCAAGACATGAAACCGTTGAAAAAACATGGATGGCTGCACGGGATAAATTTCGCCTATTAGGTCTGAACGATACCCAGATCGAAAAGATTGAAAAACAGGATGCGCCCACCGATCACGTGACCATTTATAGCCCCTCTTCAGGATTTGTGATCCACAAGGATGCGGTTGAAGGCATGTACGTATCCACGGGAACCCCTATTTACACCATTGCAGATCTAAGGCGGGTGTGGATCGTGCTGGATGCATATGAGTCCCAGATTTCGCTGCTGAATTTTGGGCAGGAGGTAAAGTTCACCGCCGAGGGGATCCCCGGTGTGGAATTTGCCGGAAGGATTGCGTATATTGACCCAATGGTCAATGAAAAAACCCGCACTGTAAACGTGCGCCTGAATATTGCCAATGACGATGGATTATTGAAACCGGGGATGTTCGTGCGGGCAATGGTCAGTTCTGTCCTTGACGTAAAAGGCAATGCTATCAATCCTGCCATGGCGGATAAATGGGTGTGTCCCATGCACCCGGAAGTCATTCAGGATCTAGCCGGGACCTGTACCATTTGCGGGATGGATCTGGTTCAGGCAGACAGGCTGGGGATCGTGAATCTCCCGGACCCGGAGCAGTTACCGTTAACCATACCCGCAAGTGCAGTCCTCAAAACCGGCAAACGTGCCGTGGTGTATATCCGGACATCCACGCCTGACGGTCTCGTGTTTGAAGGAAGAGAAATCGTTTTGAGCTCACGTGCCGGAGATGACTACATTGTCGAATCCGGACTGGCTGAGGGCGAAGTGGTGGTCACCCGCGGAAACTTTAAAATTGACAGCGCCATGCAGATCTCTGCGAAACCAAGTATGATGAATCCGGAGGGTGGCAGCATGCCCCCGGGACATCACCACGGACCCGGTGACATGAAAACAAAATTGTCCGCTTTGGCTTCAAATATTCATCTGGACGTCTCACCCGATTTATTAAATTCTGTGATGAATCCGTATCTGAAATTGCAAATGGCGCTCTCAAAAGATGACTTTGATGCAGCCTATTCCGCGCTGATGGAAATCCATCGTCTGACAATGGGCGTTAAGGGGGCCGAAGCCATCATGGAACCCACAATGAAACCAGTGGATACGATCGATCATCTACGGCATTCATTCGAAGACATCTCCAATGTCCTTCGGTATGCGGCCGAACAGAAATTGATCTCAATGGAAGTTAATGAAGTATTCTGCCCCATGGCATTTGATTTTAAGGGCGCATACTGGATTCAGACCGGTAAGGAGATCAATAATCCGTACTTCGGGAAAAAGATGTTGCGTTGCGGCGAGATTCGTCGTCAATGGAATTCGGGTAAAGCATCCAAATAAAGAAAGGATAGATTTATAATGGATAAAAAAGACCTCTCCTTTCTGGATAAGGTGATCAAATACTGCTTGGAAAATAAACTGATCGTGATCATGGCTTTAGCTGCGATAGTCGGCTGGGGTGTCATCGTTGCGCCATTCGACTGGAACATCCCGGGTATCCCACGGGAGCCTGTCCCGGTGGATGCCATTCCGGATATTGGCGAAAACCAGCAGATCGTATTCACAAAATGGCCCGGCAGGTCACCTCAGGATGTTGAAGATCAGATCACTTACCCGCTGACAGTCGCATTATTGGGCGTGCCGGAGATCAAAACCGTCCGCTCTTATTCTATGTTCGGTTTCTCAACGATTTATGTCATCTTCAAAGAAAAAGCAGAATTTTACTGGACACGCAGCCGGATACTCGAGAAGCTGAACTCTCTACCCTCAGGCACCCTCCCTGAAGGCGTCCAGGCCACTCTGGGACCGGATGCCACTGCGCTGGGTCAGATTTTCTGGTACACATTAGAGGGCAGGGATGAGGATGGAAATCCTGCCGGGGGCTGGGATTTGCAGGAATTACGGTCTGTGCAGGACTGGTATGTCCGCTACGGGCTTCAGGCTGCCGATGGGGTTGCGGAAGTCGCATCCATTGGCGGGTATGTGAAAGAATATCAGATTGATGTGGATCCCGCAGCCCTGAGAAAACACCATGTTTCCCTTACTGATGTGTTTGACGCCGTCCGAAAATCCAATGTGGATGTGGGCGCTCGCACCATTGAAGTCAATCGTGTGGAATATGTGGTTCGCGGTATCGGATTCATCAAAACCCTCGACGATGTGGAAAATACGGTCGTGAAATCGACGGACACCACCCCACTCTACATAAAGGATGTGGCAAACGTTTCCCTGGGTCCCGCATTGCGCCGGGGAGTATTGGATAAAGAAGGCGCTGAAATGGTGGGGGGCGTCGTTGTTGCCCGGTTCGGGGAAAATCCGCTGGCTGTCATTAAAAATGTCAAAGCAAAAATAGAAGAACTGAATCCCGGACTCCCATCTAAAATATTGGCTGACGGAAGAACGTCTCATGTGTCTGTTGTCCCGTTTTATGATCGTACCGGTTTGATCTATGAGACGCTGGGGACTTTGAATCATGCCTTACGGGATGAGATTCTGATCACCCTGATCGTCGTCATCATCATGGTGATGCATTTGAAAACATCACTTCTGATCGGCGGGCTGCTTCCACTCACTGTGCTGATGGTGTTTATTGGCATGAAATTACTGAATGTGGATGCAAATATCGTATCCCTCTCGGGAATTGCCATCGCCATCGGCACCATTGTGGATATGGGAATTGTGGTGTCGGAAAACATGTTAAAGCATCTGGATGCGGCGGATGAGAACGAAGACCGTTTGAACGTCCTTTTCCGGGCAGCCTCCGAAGTGGGGGGCGCCGTGATGACAGCCGTGTCCACCACCGTGGTAAGCTTTCTGCCAGTATTTGTCATGGAGGGCGCGGAGGGAAAACTGTTCCGGCCCTTAGCCTATACCAAAACTTTCGCCCTCATTTCATCCCTGATTGTAGCGTTGACGATTCTGCCGGTTTTTGCACATATTCTGTACACCACCCCGAAAAAAAGAAAAAGCGCGAAAATATGGATCAACCTGTTCATCGTTGCCGGTGGGTTGGCGGTTATGATTACCTTTCGATGGTGGATTGGAGTGCTCATCATCCTGATCGGTATGTATCCGTTCATAAAAGCAATCCTGTCCACGATCAACATCGGGGGGCTAATACCTACAGGATCCTTCCGGTCGCTGGGAAAGCTGAAACCGTATATCCCGGCTGCGGGAAACTGGATTGTGGTTTCAATGGTGGCGATCATCCTTGCCAAAACCTGGTCACCGCTGGGATATGATGTGGGATCCTTGATCAATGTATTATTTGTTGCCCTGATACTGGGTCTGGTCATGACCATATTAGTCATGTTCATAAAAGTTTACCCCCGAATATTGCGATGGGCGCTGGCTCATAAAATACCGGCGCTTACCGCCCCGTTTATATTGGTGGTATTTGGGTTTGTCGTCTGGATCGGGTTTAACACTGTTTTTGGGTTTCTGCCGAACTTTCTGAAGTCCAATCCAATCTATAGCGTTCTGAGTCACAAATTCCCCGGATTGGGGAAAGAATTCATGCCTCCCCTGGATGAAGGCTCCTATCTGTATATGCCCAGCACAATGCCTCATGCCGGGATGGAAGAATCGATCGATGTCCTTCAAAAATTGGATATGGCGTTGTACACCATTCCCGAAGTGGAAGTGGTAGTGGGTAAACTGGGACGGGCAGAAACGCCGTTGGATCCTGCGCCAATTTCAATGATTGAAACGGTGATTGGATACAAATCTGAGTATATTACCGATTCGAACGGAAACCGGTTAACCTTTAAGGTCAACGACAGTGGGGAATTCCTTCGTGACGACGCCGGTGAACTTATCCCGGACCAGGATGGAAAAATATACCGGCAGTGGCGGCAGGATATTCGTACGCCAGACGATATTTGGAGCGAAATTATCAAAGTGGCAAATATTCCCGGCACCACATCCGCACCCAAACTACAGCCAATTTCAGCCCGGTTGGTTATGCTGCAAAGCGGGATGCGGGCACCGATGGGGATCAAAGTCAAGGGACCTGACCTGGAGACGATCGAATTCGTCGGGCTGGAATTAGAGAAATATCTGAAAGAAGTGCCGGGCGTCGAGCCCTCTGCGGTTTTTGCCGACCGGATCGTGGGTAAACCGTATCTGGAAATTGAGATCGACCGGAAAGCCATTGCCCGTTATGGTGTGAATATCCTGCAAATTCAAAATATCATTGAAGTAGCGATTGGGGGAAAACCCATTACATCAACCGTGGAAGGCAGGGAAAGATATCCCGTTCGTGTCCGATATCTCCGGGAATTACGGGATAACATTGAATCTCTTGACGATATTCTCATCCCGGCACCCGGCGGCGTCCAGATTCCACTGGGGCAATTGGCCAAAATTAATTATGTTCGCGGTCCCCAGGTGATCAAGAGCGAGGATACCTTCCTGCTTGGATATGTTTTGTTTGATAAACTGGATGAATTCGCTGAGGTCAGTGTGGTTGAAAATGCCCAGCGTTACCTGCAGTCCAAAATTGACAGCGGCGAATTGGCGATCCCCGCAGGTGTCAGCTATACCTTTGCCGGATCATATGAGAACCAGATCCGTGCAACGAAGAAATTGCGACTGATATTACCCATTGCGCTGTTTATGATCTTCCTGATCCTTTATTTTCAGTTCCACAGGGTATCTACGACACTTATCGTATTTTCAGGGATATTCGTAGCGTGGTCCGGCGGATTTACTATGATCTGGCTGTACGGTCAGGACTGGTTCATGAATTTTAGTCTGTTCGGTATGGGGATGCGGGATTTATTTCAGATGCATTCCATCAATATGAGTGTGGCGGTATGGGTCGGTTTTTTGGCATTGTTCGGGATCGCTACCGATGACGGCGTGATCATCAGTACCTACCTGGAGCAGTCTTTTAAAAAACAGGCGCCCAAGACTATCCAGGAGATTCGGGAAGCAACGGTAATTGCAGGCAACCGGAGAATACGGCCGGCGATGATGACCGCCAGCACCACCATCCTTGCCCTGATCCCGGTTCTAACCTCAACCGGACGGGGATCCGATGTGATGGTACCGATGGCAATCCCCTCTTTTGGCGGGATGGTCTTTGTCATCCTCACCACTTTTGTCGTCCCCATTTTATACACCATGGTAGCTGAACGAAACCTGCGTAAAACCGGTGATTTTAAATAAGGAGATTGAAATGAAAGAAAAAACTAAAGCATACCTGCGAAGTAATCCTGACCGGATATTTATAGATAAAACGAAACTGATACAGGCATTCATTCTCCTGATCATGATTGCAGGATGTGATCACTCCGGAATAGAGGGAACGCCATCGATTGTTTCCATCACGCCGGCAAACGGAGCTGTGGATTTCCCAAGGGATTCCGGTATCCGGATTACCTTCAATGGTCCTATGGATAGTGATTCATGTGAAGAGCGGTTTGGACTGTTTGAACATGCACTCATTGAAATCCCGGCAGGGTTGTTTGGACATATGAACGGTACTTTCATCTGGAATCCGGAATTTACAGAGGTAACTTTTCATTCCAACGATCTTCTGCCGGAATCCCATATCTATTCACTTTGCCTTCTCGAAGGCATGCAACCGATGCATTCACATCACGATGACATGATGGGGGACCATTCTCATTTAGACGGGATGGACATGCGGCATATGAGCGGATTGGGAACCCCTGCGAATAACGGAGTGATCATCGCTTTTACAACACTATGAAATTTTACGTTAAACCTAAATAACAGAAAGGTAAGCAAATGAAAACAACACAAACACTCATCACTCTGGGACTGATAATATCAGCGGCTTTTTCATTCCCAAAGGACTCTCAAAGTCATATGAACATGATGAAGCACAAGGATGGTCAGATGATGCACACTACTCAGGGCGTATCGATGACGGTCAAATTGCCATCGGTACAATGCGGTATGTGCAAAAATACCATCGAGACAGGGATATCGAAGGTGGCGGGGATCCGGTCTGTAAATGTGGATATGGATCATAAAACCGCTGAGGTCATCATTGACCCTGAGGTCATCGATGCACAGGGCGTGGAACACTCCATCGCAGAACTTGGGTACTGGGCAAATGAGACGCCTGCAGATCCTGCGGCTTATCATAACCTGGATGGATGCTGTCAGATGACGGAGGCGGAGTATGATCAGCTGAGGATGAAATCCGAAACGGATCATAGCACACCTGATAAAACGGATGGTATGAAGATTCTGAAGAATGATGCAGAAAATCAAGCCATGGTTAGGGTCAGTTTACCAACCATCCAATGTGGAATGTGTGAAAGCCGGATCGAACGGGAATTACCAAAAACAGCCGGTATTCAGTCCGTGGATGTGATCCTCGAAAATCATATGGGGCATATTGTGTATGATCCTGAGGTATTGACACTCCCGGATATTGAAAAAGCCATCGCCCAAATCGGGTATCAAGCCAACACCACACCTGCAGACGCCATGGCATATCACAAGCTACCCGGCTGCTGCAAAGTCAGGTAAAGGAAGATCAAATGGACTTTCTACCCGGGATGAATAACGCCGTAAACCTGCACCCCATGTTTGTGCACTTCCCCATTGTCCTGGTCTTGCTGTCACTGCTGTCTGAAATTATATTTCTCATCAGCAAGACGGAATTCTTTGGAAAAGCCGCCGGAATACTATTGAATTTTGCAGCGGTAAGCGCTATCGTCGCGATGTATTTTGGGTATCGGGCTGCGGATATTCTGGGACATGATTCACCGGCACATGACCAGGTTCATGTTCATCGGGATATCATGCTCTGGTTTACCTGGCTGACGGTCTTATTTGCGATCATATTCCAATTTATCAAACAGGTACGGAAAGGAATTTTCCGGTTCATTGCCCTTCTAATCTTATCGGTCATTCTTGTCATAGGCGCCGACCGGGGTGCGGAACTGGTTTTCAGATACGGGATGGGGGTCTCTTCTCCTCCGGAAGATATGATCCTGACGTCGCCACGCCATGATCTTCATGAAGAGGATGACACAGATGACGACGATGACGAACCGGACTCCCATCCGTCTCAACCCCATTCACACAATAATCAACATGACCACTGATTTTCAGAAACATATCCGGTTGTTTCAGTGGATGGATACTCATACAAGAGCCGTTCGCTGTTTGAGAGTTTCCAAAAATGAACGCAAACCTGACGAAACGAAGAATGAAGCGAAAGTATTAAATTTCAGAGGTAAATTTAATAATATCGGAAGCAGGATAGAATCCACCCTGCGAATAATCATCGTATTACAATAATAGTAAGGAGTGAAATTTGAAAACAATACTCATTATTTTTGCAGCAACGTTGATCGTTGCCTGCGGTAAAACAGAAACGCATAAAGACCACCAGCATGATATGAGTGCTGCAATGGGTGAAACTCATGAACATGAAGGTATGGAAATGAGCAAATCGGACGAGCCTATGATTGGAAAAGACGAAACACTCATCTATTATACCTGTCCAATGCCATCTCATAAAGACGTGCATCATACCGACCCCGGGGAATGCGAAAAATGCGGCATGGCTCTGGTGCCGGGCGTCATTACGTCGAAAGATAAAATGGAATATTACGGGTGTCCCATGCTGATCCATAGTCATGTGCGGCAAACTGAGCCGGGTAAATGCTCCGAATGCGGTATGAAACTTGCCCCCATGCGATTGGTCAAGTCGTAGAATTGTCATCACCACGGATCCGGGAATTGCCAGACGGACGTTCCTGGGTCCTTTTTCAAATTGGAGAAATAATGGCCAAAAAGATTATCATTAAAGTTAGCGATATGACGTGTGAAGGGTGTGCATCAAAGATCAGGGCAGCTTTGGAGAATTCGGGTAAAACCGAAATTGTAGATATCAATTTGATGGATAAAGATGTCTCTGTTTCCGGATCGTTATGCGAATCGGATATCTTTGATCTCGTGAGGCAGGCAGGATATACGCCCAGCCCCAAAAAGAAAGGCTGGCTGGATAGAATCCTGTAGCTTCGGCAGGGAAATTTATATCCTCTATCCGACAGATCAAGCCATCACATCCGCATATATCCGCCGGTTTAATCATTTGACGGTCACGGCAGGATAAAAGTGAAGATGATCAGGGATCACCATCGTGAAAATGGTGATCCCTTTAGAACCAATTCAGATATCGCCGGGAAACTTACCAGACCGTAAAAAATTCAGTCTGATGTTCTTCAGGTACATCTAAAAAATTACTAATATTCCATAGAAACCTGCATCAGTTTTTAATAAATTCCGGGAAAGATTTTACCGGAAATATCCCTGAATGTCAAATTTATCCGATGCCTTAGACCTGAATCGAAATGTAGTGATCCGTGCCTGTGCGGGAGCCGGAAAAACCTATGCGCTTACCAAACGGTATATTGCCATTCTGGATGCCTTTGCACAGGAAGCCGCCTCCATTCCAAAGGAGCATTGGCGGGGTCCGCAAAATATCCTCGTCATCACCTTTACTAATAAGGCGACCGCGGAAATGTCGGGCAGAATATACCGGGATATTCATAACCTCATTTCATCCCCGGACCTTTCACATGGATTTCCCGGTGAACATATTCGCCGGAGCAGCCGTTTTGGATATGATCAATGGCTGGTAGAATCTTTCAACCGGGCACAGATCATGACGATTGATGCGCTTTGCGGAAAAATCCTTCGTGAAAATCCCATACAATCCCGCATTGATCCATCCGTTGCGATCGGAGATGAGGGGTTGTTAAAAGACATTTTTCAGGACACCCTGCGATTATTTTTTCAGGAATTATTTGACAAAAACGATCTGCGACTTCAACGACTGGTCTCCCAAATGGGGGTATTTCATCTTCAAAATGCCATGAAATTTCTGTCAAACCATGAATATGAATTGGCTCAATGGGAATCCCGGGCATCCGCCGCTACACCGGAAGCCCTTTTTCGTCGATGGCAGGAGAAATACGAACCGGCACTTCCCTTAACGCGCCTGATGAAACGGTACATTATCGTTTTGCAAGAAATCCTCTCATATTCTTTACCTGCGAATGCCCGTCAAATATTGATTCAACAACAACGCTTTACCGAGGCATTTTTTACTATGCCTGAATCCCTGCAGCCTGCATTTTATAAGAAGAATATCCATCCCCTGTTTACTACCGGAGGGGGTACTTATATTCAGCGTCTAACCCCGATTCTCGGCACGGTTTCGGATTGGAAGTCAGAATTGGGCGCTTCTCATGATAAAAAAACCATCGATGCATGTCTGGATTCTTTTTTAGATGAAATGCGCACGCATGCACCTGTTGAAAGCGTCGCTCTGATTTTCACCGATGATGACCTGCGCGGCGCTGAATGTCTCGTGGATGTGGTGAATCTGTACCGGGAATTCAGTTCGCTGCACCAGCGGGCGAAACAGACGCACAATATTATGGGATACCAGGACGTGATCGATACCGCCTACCGGTTAATAAAACACAATCCGGGCATTGCCCGAAAATATGGCAGCGCCTATACTCACATCATGGGTGATGAATTTCAGGACACCAACCGGATACGCTGGGAAATTATTCGACTGATCGCATCGGATAAGGACATTCTCCGGGATCAGGGTTTGTTTATTGTGGGTGATGACAAACAGTCTATTTACCGGTTCCAGAATGCGGATGTGAAAGTGATGCGGGATGCGATTGCCGATTTTTGCCAGACGGATGTCAACCCCCGGATCATCGAATTTAATGACAATTACCGGTCGTCGGATGCGTTTATACAGCAGGCGATCAATCCGGTTTTTTCCCGGCTGTTTAAATCTGCAGAAGATCATCATGAAGCATTTGAATCTGTATTTTCGCCCACCCAATATCCGGAGACAAAACCCGATCATGACCGGGAAATTGACCGTCTCATGGACGGGAGCATACACATCCACCTGCTAAAAGTGGCGTCCGGACAAGGGCAATGGCCTGCCGATGTATTCTCTCAGGACAAATTAGCGTATCCACGACATGTGGTGCGATGTATCGCCCGGTTCATGAACTCTCCACAATATGGGCGATTACCGGATTCTGCAGGCGTACCTAAAATCGGCATTCTGCTTCGCACATTTGCAAATAATATCGCCCAGTTCCGCGAAGCATTTCATATCGAAGGATTGGATTTCGAAGTAGCAGGCGGAAGCGGATTTTATCGCCGTCAGGAAATCCTGGATATGGAAATGCTTTTAGGAGTGATGATCAATCCACTTGACGACGTGGCTTTGACCGGACTGCTTCGATCACCTGTTTTTGCCCTGGATGACGATCAGTTGACAAAAATTTTATACCCTGACCGGGGAAACCGTTCCGTCTACCACGTCATCGCGCCCGCCCTGACACAAGTCCGGGAAGAGATTGATCAATGGCGGTCCTTATGCAGCACCCTCCCAATTGATCGGGTACTGGAACGCATACTGGGAACCCCTGAACGGCAGCTTGGATATCTCTCGGAACCGGATGGAAGACAACGGTGGAAAAATATCCTGAAAGGTATCCGTATCATTCATACCTGGTCTGTTTCCGGTGATGATCTGTCGGAGATTCACCATAAACTTCGGTCCCGGATTCGTAATAACGAAGTTGAAGGACTGGCGCCCATGGAATCTTCATCAGAGATCGTGATCATGTCCATTCATCAGGCGAAAGGATTGCAATTTCCATTTGTGGTTATCCCCGATCTCCATAGAAAATTTAGCTACAGCCAGCAGGAGTCCATGCTGGGCGGAGTACTATCCGGGAGGGGCGGTTCTGATTTTGAGTTCGGGCTTTCGATGTCGCGAATTGACGGTTTCGTCACCGGAAACGTTCTGATGAAAAAGATGAAGGATCAGCATCAGCGGGAAGAATTCGCTGAATATATCCGGTTATTTTATGTGGCTGTAACCCGGGCGAAATACGGTGTCATTCTCTCCGGGGTCTTGAAGGAAAAAAACGGCGATTTCCCTGAACCCGGGATGATAGACAACCTCAATGGGTGTTATCTTGACTGGGTCCGGGTCGTATTTGATCTGACTTCAGATACGCTGAAAAAGGAAAGGGCGACCCACCCATTCGCAGAGACAGACATTGAATCCTATGATCCCGGGGCTATCGAAACCGGCAATATTTCACCCGGCTGCACCATGCTCCCCCTGCGTACCGCCCCCAAAACGATGCCGGCTGCACCGATCATCCATCGAATGAGCGTCCATGAATTATCGGAACAGTGTGCCGGTGGAAACGACGAGCCACCCCCGGCTGATTTGGATTCCTACGGAAAGGAATTCGGCACTTTCATTCACTGGGTGATTGAACATGGATATTTTGACGTGAATCAGCATCTGAATATTCTTTGTGAAAAAATCGCTTCTTATCCTCCGGAGGCGATTCCTATGTCAGAAGAACAGTGGACGGATTACATTACCCGGCTGACTGCGATGGATGCCATCAAGACTACGCGATCTCTACAACAGGGTCAACTGATTTCAGAGCATCCTGTTGAAGGAATCCTGCTGGCTTCCGGAGGGCAGACCCGGTTACATGTATCGGGGATCATCGATGCGTTGTACACGGTCGGCGGAGAATGGGTGGTTCGGGATTATAAAACCGATACAACAACCCGCCGCCGGCACCAATATGAAGCACAGGTTCAAATCTACCTGCATCTCGCACGGGCATTGTATCACATTCCGTCACTTCGGGGAGAGTTGGTTTATCTGTCCCGGAATGAGGTGATCCCCATTTCGTATCATCCGGAGTTTTTTTCCAATTTATCCTTGTTGAATGAGACCGGGTGGTCGATCCCTCAACTACCGGCATCAACTATTCAACTCCCGGAACCCTTAACACATCCCGCTGAAAATATGCTGGTGATCTGTCCCACACAATTCCGGATTTCTCAATTAAAAAGTGAATTATCCCGCCGGCGCCTGTTGCATCCGGGGATGATGTTCCATACAATTTCCTCACTGAATCAACGGTATAATTCCCCGCCGGCGCCATTGTCACTGATTAGAATTTTGCTGCGAAGCCACTTAAATGATGAGTTTCAGGGACAATCATTTCAGGAATATCCGGGCGTACTGAATGCCCTGTGTACCGCATTCATTCTGGCGGATAAACACGGATATTCCCCCGGTCCTGCGCTTGAATCCCATTTCACTAAAATCAGGGATGTATTAATCACCCGGGGGATTCACCCCTATTTATCGGAGTCAGACTTTCAATGGAAGGGTCTGACCGGGAAACCTGTGATTGCCGACTGTTGGTTGCCGGTCTTTCAAAAGGATCGGGATTTTTTGCGTCGGGCTGCCCTGTATGCCGGTCAGTGTACGATCTGTGAAATACCCGATCAGCCGGAATCTTCATCAATTCGGTCAGAATCCTTACACTGGTACCAGCCCTTTGACGTGGATGCTGAAATCGGTTTTATAGCGGCGATGATCAAAACGGAATTGGATAACGGAGTTGGTTACGACGATATGCTTGTCGTTTTACCCACCATGGAAAAACTGGTCCCCAGGCTGGTCCCGATCTTTCAATCAGAGGGAATTCCTATCCTGCTCGCAAAAGGTGAGCCGGTTCTTGAACGGCCTGTCGTACAGGCTTGTCTTCGGCTGCTGGATATTTACATTCTGCCTTCACCGACCTGGAATCAACTGTTTACCTGGTTTCATCATTCTGTGGCGTTGGCACTCGCCGGCGAAAATGCTGACCAGATCAGACAGGGATTATTAACGCTGGATATCCTTTTCAGACGATCAGAAAAAGCGCAAATTCCCCTGGACATTCACAACTTTTATGATGAAGTGTCAGGTCATGTCCGCCTGCCCGCGCCAATACCGGATGAACTGAACCTGGCAATATCGTACACCATCCGTTGCTTTGAACAATGGCAGGCTTCGACTGCCCCCTTTTTCATCCGTTTTGCCACTTATATTGAACAGATATCAGAAATGTACATCACCCCGGATGACATGGATCGTCAGTCTTTGAACGCATTCATCACTATCTTGAATAACCTGAATCATTTCGTTCAGACGAATTATCCCCATTTACCGGAACCTGGATATAAGATCGAGCTTACGGAAGCCCTGAGACACCAGGATATCCCCACCCGGACTCAGATTGAAGGGATTCCGGTCGTGTCGGTGATGGAAAGCGTGAATCATGTGACGGAAAAAGTGGTGTTTGTGCCGGGATTGGCGAATGGAGATTTCCCTGCGACCACACCTACCGGATTTCTATTACCGGATACGCCGAACTTCCATTACCAGACCAACCGAAAAATATTTAACTCCTGGCTTGCTCAATCCGGAAAGATATATTTATCATGTGCCGCCCGGGGTGTAGACGGCGAAGAACAAATGCATTCCCTGTTTCTTGAAAATTTGAAAAAACAGAAGGTTATCCACCCGAACAGACATCCCTTTGAAGTCACCATCAGGAAACGGATATCGATCGATCGACCGGTATCGCCGGCAATGGAAAGGCAGGTCAACCGTCATAACGTCATTCTGGAAAATCCCACAGACAGCCCCTATTTTGGCAGAATCAACCCGATGACCCGTTTTTCTGAAAACCGATATTTCTCCGCCTCGCAATTGACCGATCTGCAGAACGCTCCCCTTGTATTTTTAATGAAGCATGTATGGAAGATCCGGGAGACGGATCCGGTGACATCTGTTCCGATGCAATTGGGTAATCTGATCCATAGTATTCTGGACCGGTTTGGAAAAACACATCCTGACGGTTGGTCTTTAAATCGCACAGATCCCGGAGCCGCCTGTAAATTACTGGCTGCGATCTGCAGGGAGGCGGTGGAAAAATTCGATTCGATAAATTTTGAACTCCTTTACAAATTGGAACCGTATGTTCTGGGGCTGGATGACACCGGTGGTTTCCGGGGGTTATTCAAAAATCTGCTCGAAGACGATGCCCAATCCATGGCGAATTTTCAATTCATCAGTTCAGAGCAGGGATTCGGGTATGGCGAATCCTCGCTCTCCGAGCTGATCCTGGATCACCCTGAACTGGGTAAGATCAGTTTTCGCGGAACCATTGACAGAGTCGATATTCACCCGGAACATAAACTCATCCTGGGTCTGGATTTCAAAACAGGTTCCATTACCTCCAACAGGCTTTTTGATCAGTTTCCGCCTCAATTGAAATTGTATTACCTGGTTCTGAAACAGGCATATCCTGACCATCGCATTGTCATGGCATACTATAAATTGAAAAAGCTCAGGGGTGGTG
>CAYPCW010000001.1:0-110760 GCA_964409335.1 uncultured bacterium | reverse complement strand
ATAAAAAAAATTAGGGTAATTCGTGACAATATTCAGACATTACAGACAGACACTATTTAGTGTCCCTCAATCAATCCGGATAGACCCTGCAGAGAGGATCTAATATATTTGCAGGGTTTATTATTTAAAATAAAATATTCGTCATATAATCTTTTTTTACTCAAACCATTACCACATCACCCGGACGTATAAATAATAAACTCCAAATCCCAGTAAATATACAAAACCAACATAGCTGATACCCTTTAACCAAGAAGGTGGTTGGAATTCCGTCGGGATGTTTTTCCCGGTGACTGTTCTTAAATTCAGCCACGCGAACAATGGCGCCGTTAAAAATGCCAAAATAGTGGCAATATCCACCAGATTTTTCATGCTGCTTGTAAAAAAAGTAATAATTAAGAGGGTACCGATTGTGAACAGTGTAACCCATAGCCAGTAAGCATATCCCATTTTTTGGAAAAACGGATGATCGAAAATAAGGGAGGCACATCCGCTTAACACGCGGGGATAGGCGTCAAGGACGGTAATCAAAGTGCTAAACATGGTGATTAGTGCGGCAACTGATATGAAAATAAAACTCCATTTACCAAGAGATTGAGTATATAAATGTACCAGTTGTGATGCGAAAACGGTTCCACTGTTTGAGAATGTCTCCCCGGTGCCATACATGACCAAAGCGCCGAGGGATAGAAAAACTACAGCTAATGCTGAAGCGCTGATATAACCGATGTAAAAGTCAGTCAATGATTCTTTCAATGATGCGGTATGGCGGGTATTTTTTTCCCGTTCTAATGTCCACAGAGAGGGCCATACTGATACCTCAATGGGGGCGGGCATCCATCCCATAAGCGCCAGCATGAAGCCAATTCCCACGGTAGTCAATAGATCCGGGTGCACGAATCCGGGTTTCACATTTGAGCCATGCTGAACTGCCGCCGCCAGCGCGACTACGGTGGTAATACTTAAAATCACAATCATCACCTTCATCATGTTTTCGAGGAGACGATACTTTCCAATCACTAAAATTGCGACGATAAGTACAAGTAATATAGTACACAATTGGATTACCGATAATCCGGTTCCGAATAAATTTTCAGTTAAACCCGTGGTGACCAGAGCAATAGCGGAAATGGTGATGAAGGATGAAACCAGAGATAGAATCGTGAATGAAATAATAGCCCAGCTCCCCATCCTTTTATAGCCGTTCAACAGGCTTTCACCGGTCGCTGCCGTATATCTGTGTGAATATTCAAAGAATGGATATTTTAGAAAATTCGTAAGAAGAACCAACCAGATCAGTGCAAATCCAAAGTCTGCACCCGCACGTGTGGATTGTACCAAATGAGATACACCAATGGCAGCGCCAGCAAAGAGTAAACCGGGTCCCAGCATTTTTAGCGCCTGTAATAATCTGTTCATAATAACCTTTCCAATAACAATCATCGGGGTGATCGTGTATGGTGAAATTTATCAACTCTAAAATTTTCCGAACTACTCTGAATTTTTTGAAATATAAAAAAGGGCTGGAAATTCAGCCCTTTTTTATTTTCAAAAAATAGATCTACAGATTCGTTTCAGCTACCGTCTTCTTCACCGCTTCAAGGGTGTGTTGCAGAGTGGATTTTTCAACATCCGTTAACTGAAATTCAATGATCCGTTCAATACCATCTGATCCGATAACAGATGGCACACCGATAAAGTACCCGTTTATTCCAAACTCACCTTCGCACAATGCGGCACAGGGAATAACTCTTTTCTTATCCTTCAGATAGGATTCCGCCATTTCAATTGCCGACTGTGCAGGGGCATAGTATGCGGAACCATTTCCGAACAGTTTGACGATTTCGCCTCCGGCAAACCGGGTACGGTTGACGATTTCTTCAAGTCGGTCTTCAGAAATCAGGTCCGTTACCGGTATGCCGCCAACCGTGGCAGAGCGTATGATCGGCACCATGGTGTCCCCATGTCCTCCCATGACGATGCAGTGCACATCCTGTGAAGATACATTAAGTTCTGTAGCAATAAATGATCGAAAGCGGCTGGTATCCAACGCTCCGGCCATTCCCACTACTTTCTGCTTTGAGAAGCCTGATATTTTATAGAAGGCGTACACGATAGCATCCAAAGGATTGGATACCACGATCACAAATGCATTGGGCGCATATTGTTTGACATGATTGGCAACATCGGTAATGATCTTCAGGTTAATCCCGAGAAGGTCTTCCCGGTTCATCCCGGGTTTCCGCGGGACACCGGCTGTGATGATGATTACATCAGATTCTTTGATATCTTCGTAATTACTGGTTCCCAAAAGAGATGAGTCATATCCATCATGAGGGAGAAGATGTGAGATATCAAGCGCTTTTCCCCGGGTCATTCCTTCAGCCTGAGGAATGTCAAAAATCACAATATCGCCTAATTCTTTTTGAGCGGCGATCAACGCCAAGTTTCCACCTATTTGTCCACCGCCGATTAATGATATTTTAGGTCTAGCCATTTAAGTCTCCAACTCTGGTTAACGTTCAACAATGGGAGTAAATTTTCTGACATTTTCACCAGTGTAAATTTGCCGTGGCCGGGAAATTCTGCTGCCCGGTTCATTCCGAAGCTCTATCCAATGTGCAATCCAGCCGGGCAATCTTCCCAGGGCAAACATGACCGTGAACATCCGGGTAGGGATATTCAGTGCCTGGTAAATAATGCCGGAATAGAAATCTACGTTCGGGTACAGTTTTCGTTCAATGAAGAATGGATCTTTCAGCGCAATTTCCTCTAATTCTTTGGCAATTTGCAGTAATGGATCGGTAACTCCGAGTTTATTCAATAATTTATCAGAAGCTGCCTTTAGAATTTTTGCCCTGGGATCAAAGTTTTTATAGACTCTGTGACCAAATCCCATCAATTTGAATCCTGAAGATTTATCCTTGGCCATATTTACGTACTTTTTGAAGTCGCCACCATCGGCATCTATCCGGGTCAGCATTTCGATCACCCGTTGATTAGCGCCACCATGCAATGGACCCCACAAAGCAGCAATTCCGGCGGATATTGAAATGAACAGGTTTGCCTGACTGCTACCAACCATTCTCACGGTTGATGTCGAACAGTTCTGTTCATGATCCGCATGCAGGATTAACAACAACCGAAGCGCATCTGTTACAATGGGATCGATAACATAAGGTTCACAAGGGACGGCAAACATCATATTGATGAAATTTTCTTCAAATGTCATATTGTTTTGGGGATAAATAAATGGCTGACCGATCGTCTTTTTAAAAGCAAACGCTGCCAGCGTTTTCATTTTAGCCAATATCCGGATGACATTCTTATCCACGTCTTCCTGTGTTTTTTCAGGATAGAATGTGGAAAGTGCAGCAACCATTGAGGCCAGCACACCCATCGGGTGAGCGTCTCTGGGATATCCATCAAAAAACCGCTTCATGTCCTCATGGATCATGCTATGGTAAGTCAGATCATGATTGAATTTGGAAAGTTCTTTTTCATCAGGTAATTTGCCATATATTAACAAATACATAACTTCAGGGAAGGTAGCGCTTTCTGCAAGCTCTTCAATCGGAAAGCCGCGATAACGCAATATCCCTTTTTCACCATCAATAAACGTAATAGAACTCTTGCAGGAACCAGTATTACCATACCCCGGATCAAGGGTAATATACCCGGTAGAATTTCGGAGTGTAGTGACATCGATTGCATGTTCATGTTCAGAACCTTTGATAACGTTTAATTCAATGGTTTTATCATCGATAACAAGTTTAGCAGACATTTAAAACCCCCATTAATTTATATATAAATACAGATATGTAGAATCATTTTTTTATCAGAAACACGTGTCTAAATTTAAAATTTTATACCATAACAATGCTATTTCTTTTTTTTATTTTAAACTGTTTATTCAACATGATATAATCACATTTTCCCTGATGAGAATTCAAAAAAATAAAATAATACAAAATTATCTGGTATTTAAAATACAATCGATGCAAAAGGTGTAAATTTCATTGTTCGGAAAAAAAAATATTTAATATTCAGGAGCAAAATGGCAGATTATAAGGCTTCCGCAAAACCGGTAAACCGGTATGAGGTTGATGATTTGGAAAATCCATTGATGTACGTTCATAAAACCGGGGTGGATTTGATACATGATCCGCTACTGAATAAGGGTACCGGTTTTTCGGAGGCAGAGCGAGAGAATCTGGGTTTATTGGGATTGGTCCCCCCGAAGGTTGTCAATATCGATGATCAAATGCGACGGATTTATGAAAACTACAGACGGTTTACGGATGAACTGGAAAAATACATATTTCTTGAAGCACTACACGACCGGAATGAAACCTTATATTATCGATTTCTTCTCAGGAATCTCGTGGAACTGACTCCCATCGTTTATACGCCTGTTGTCGGTCAGGCATGTCAACAATTTGGTCACATTTACCGTCGTGCCCGGGGGATGTATTTTTCTACACGGAACCGGGGTCGATTTAGAGAAATGGCTCAAAACTGGGAAAAGGATGAGATTGATATTATTGTAGTGACCGATGGAAGCAGAATTTTGGGACTTGGAGATTTGGGAACCAACGGAATGGGGATTCCTATCGGTAAATTAGCGCTGTATGTGGCATGTGCAGGGATATATCCAAGTAAAACGTTACCGGTAATGTTGGATACCGGTACCAATAATGAAACCCTGCGCAAAGACCCATTGTATTTAGGTGAAGGGCATCACCGGCTTTCCGGGGATGAATATTATGAGATGGTAGACGAATTTGTTCAAGCAGCCCACAATAGATGGCCAATGGCGTTGATCCAATTTGAAGATTTTACAAATGACCATGCCTTTGCATTATTAGAGAAATACAGGAATAAAATTTTATGTTTCAACGATGACATACAGGGTACGGGAGCGGTTGCACTGGCAGGAATTTTTGGTTCATTGAAAATTACGGGTCAAAAATTAAAGGATCAGAGAATTGTATTTTTAGGTGCAGGCTCCGCAGGGATCGGTATTGCCAACATGATTGCCGCTGCGATGGTGGGGGAAGACTCTTCTATAGAACAGGCACGGGGGCAGTTTTGGTTTGTGGATTCTAAGGGGCTGGTTTCCACACAACGTGGGGATACACTTGCACCTCATAAAATTCCTTTTGCCCGTAATGATGCTCCAATCGACAGTTTGAATGATGTGATCAAGAGCGCAAAACCGACCATTCTGATGGGATTGAGCGGACAATCAGGGGCATTCACTGAGGAAGTCATCGGGAATATGATGTCCTATTCTGAACGTCCCATCATCTTTGCGTTATCAAATCCCACCTCAAAGGCAGAATGTACCGCCCGCCAAGCCTACGAATGGACGAACGGGAAAGCGATATTTGCCAGCGGAAGCCCATTCGATCCAGTTCTAATCAATGGAAAAACATTGATCCCCGGACAGGGAAATAACATGTACATCTTTCCCGGGGTAGGACTTGGAGCTTCTCTGACTAAGGCCTCAAGAGTGACAGATTCCATGTTTTATGCTGCTGCAAAATTGTTGGCTGAAATGGTTCCACAAGAAGAATTGGATCGATCGAATGTATATCCTAAAATAGATAAAATACGGGAGATATCCGCGAAAATTGCTGCGGTAGTATGTAATGTTGCCTTTGAAGAAGGTATCGCGACGATTGAAAGGCCGAAAGATTTACTTTCGTTCGTTCGAAAGAAAATGTATCACCCGGATTATATTCCATATAAAAAGATTTGATAAAACCGGGGTACCGGGACCCACGTTTTTATTTGGCATCATTAATAAATCGATAGTATAGATAATTGTAACGGTTGTATTTTCATCCATGATGAAAATAACTAAAATTGTGAATTTCACTCCCGGTAAGAAAATCCAGGGTTTTTTTCTCTGCATCGAAAAACACATTCGAAAAACAAAATCAGGTGATCTTTATATCGATCTCACTCTACAGGATGACTCGGGGAGAACGATTGCGAAATTGTGGGACATGACGGATAAATATATCGACCTCTTCTCAAAGGGTGATCCTGTGGCGGTGAAGGGAATCCCGTCAACATATCAGGATGAATTACAACTCACGATCTCCCATATTAGTAAAGCCGATTCAGACCGATACCGTAAATATGGTTTCAATCCAAATGAACTAATACCATCCATTGAGGATTCCATCGACGAACTGGAGGATCGGTTGCGATCGGTTATCAAATCAATTAAAAGTAAGCATTACAAGCAACTGATCAAGCTCGTCTTTAGCAGGTACAAGTCTGAAATCCTATTTCTCCCCGGATCAATATCTTATCATCATCCGGTGAGGGGAGGGTTGCTAAAGCATATCGTATCCTGCGGAGAACTTGCCATGACTGTCAGCAATCACTATCCGGAATTGAACAGAGACCTGATAATCTGCGGTGCATTATTACATGACATCGGAAAAGTCAGGGGGATGAAAGATGATCTCAATTTTACTTCAACTGACGATGGATATTTCGAAGGGCATATCATCCTCGGACGGGACATTGTCAGCGAAGAGGTGGGGAAGATAAATGACTTTCCGGAAAACGACAAATTTAAAATCCAACATATCATTTTATCTCATCAGGGAGTCCCGCCGAAGGGGTCACCCATTGTTCCTAAATTTCCGGAAGCGCTTCTGGTTCACTATATCGATGAACTGGATGGGAAAATTGATATGATGAAAAGGTCTATAAAGCAAGATCTGGATTCAGGCAATTGGACGGACAGCCGGAATTATTTCCGGACCGAGTTGTGGAAGGGTAAATAATTTCACCTTCAGAAAGCAATCCCCATTTTAACGTTAGAGCCAAACCAATATTCTCTTTAAATTTTACCAGACAAAACTAAAGGAAAGTCAACCTAATGAAACCACGCACTATATCCATTATACTTTTAATTCTGTTTACAATACTCTCCAGATTTATTCCTCATCCGCCAAATTTTACGCCGGTCATCGGGGTGGGATTATTTGCCGGCGCTACCATCAACCGCAGGATTTTTGCTTTTCTTATCCCATTCTCAATCATGTTTATTTCGGATATCTTTTTGGGACTGCACACCACAATGGTGTGGGTATATGGTTCGCTTATTTTCGTCGTTCTTGTGGGAATTCTAATATCCGGTAAAGTAAAAATATCCACTGTTCTCGGAGGCTCTGTCATCGGGTCAATACTTTTCTTTTTAGCGACCAATTTTGGAGTCTGGATCACCGGTGGCGGATATGGACACCCATTGACCATGAACGGATTAGTGCTTTGCTACATAGACGGAATACCTTTTTTTATGAATACCCTCGGCGGCACAATCCTGTACTCCGGTTTACTCTTTGGGGGATACGAAGTGATGCGACGAAAAATCCCTTCAATTCGGTTTACGCCTCATACCCATGAACAGAATTAACCGGATAAGGGGCAAATTGCAAGCTTAAATTTCCGGAAAATTCCATCTCCGATCGTTCAATATTCAGACTATTTTGTTCATCATCGGGCTTCCGGTCATGAAAATATTTCACCTGATATTTGTTCTATTTTCCATTACCCTGGCTCAGTTTGAAGATCATCCATTGGAAGTAAATCCTGATCAACTTGGGCAATCCACTTTTATCATCTCCGGTTCCAACCCCTATATTTTAGATGACTGGCATTACCGCTCCCTGCGAATCGATGGAAACTTCGGCATCCCGGTTGGCAGTTTTAGGATCAAGGATATCCTTCCAGATTTTAAGTCCGATTCATTGCTCACGACCTATTTTAAATGGAATCAGGGCGATTACCGGTATCGGCAACTCCAATTGGGGATGTTATCTACGGACGAGAACGGAAATTCCATTGAATCTGCCGGTGTTGGCAGATCTTTCCCGGGGAAATACTCTCACCTGGGTCCCGATGGCACATCATCTGAAAATGTGCTCCAAAATTATATGCTAGGGATCAATCGCCATCTGAATCAGCACGAGTTTGAATTTGATTGGCTGTATCACCGGGAAAACACAGGTTTGCCAATATTTATATTCTCATACTTTAACCGGAATATCGAATCTTACGCTATTGGAGGGACCTACCGTTATCATCATCCGAATTTTGATTCCGAAGTCAATACAGCCCAGCAGATTACAAAAGCGAGCAACGATGGGTGGAACCTGTATTTGAATAATATCCGCATTTTAAATAGGTGGTTTTCCACAAAAAACCGTATTCTGATCAACCCTAAACTGGATTATCAAATTCAGATGGAAGCTAAGGAAACAGAGTATCAATATCAGGATGTGAGCACCGAACGCCTGAATTATTCATCCGTTTATTCCGGTCTGGAATGGCATCTGTCTGAATTTACTGATATTTCTGCAGGGTTGCGATATACGGATAATTCCAAATTCAAAATCGAATTTGGATACCGAAATTCAACTGGTATTTTATCTATGGATATATCCCATAAGTACTTGCTTACCATGTACCGCCGGTCTGATTTAATCATCGGACCCACCGGCTGGTTTGATAACAGGGCAAGGATCGCCGTGAGAACAGGGGGGGGTCAGTCAGATATTACAATTCATTTCATCCAGTTTGAGGGTGATCATTTCTGGTCGGTCAATCCATCAGTTAGCCTGACCTTACCATGGATATTATTCTCCGCAGGATCGACGGTCAATTCAGCAGATTCCAGCCTTTTCTCGAATCATTCTCAGTTTACAATCAGGATTGCGCCATCCCTGAAACATAAACCTTACAAACCATTCATCCAATTGAAGGGTGTCTATATAAAATCCATGGGACATAAAGCGTTTGATCTATTGCACCCCCGACCGGTTATAATCATACTTGATGATGAAATGGAGCACACATCTTTAAATGCGTCCTTCGGTCTTGTTTTTGACCGGTTTGAGCTCAGTTTTAATATGATTCAGTTCACTGTGCCAGGCAGTACGGTATCTCCGGCTATTCTTCCCATTGAACCCATGAATTATCTACAGGTAACATGGATTTTTACGGATTAACCAATATCTGATCCACCCAATACACGATATCTGTCACATCGACAAAACCATCTTCATTACTATCAGATGCACATACCTCTTGTTCTGACATCTCATTCATTCCCAGGATATGAGAGATCATTTTAACAAGATCTAAAATATCCATGTTCAGGTCATGATTCACATCACCGGAAATATCACAATTCAATAAGGGTGGATAAAATGCAAATGACCCGGGAATAGCGCCAACGGAGAATGATGCAATTTGTACTCCGGCAAAATCGATGATCCGTACTTCATCGGGTGAGACGAAATTGGATAATCCCAGATAGATATGATTCTGATAAATATCCATTGAATAGAGACCCGGAAATTCTCCCAAATAGGAATCCGGGATGGGGGATAGCGCATCATCCAAAGCAATGATCCCGTTATTATAAATGCGGTAAATATCCCCCTGAAAAAAAATAATATCGGTTCCGAATAACGGGGTTTGCCCATAGTCGTTGATCAAAATATTACCCGTGACCAGATCAATTTTAGAGGTAGCGGCATAAGTGTTCCAGTTTGCATCGTAATACGTACTGGATACATATAATTGTTCATTTGCCAATACCATCGGGCCGGGTCCGTCAGCGACTTCATATTCGTCAATGACAGATTCTGTTTCAGGATCAATAACGAGAATTTTATGGGCTGAAGACCAGTCCATATTCATCGTTAAACTCACATATAACCGGCTGCCATCCCAAATAATATCTTCCGGTAACCCCTCAACCGGAATATTTCCGACTATTGTCAATGTAGGAATATCGAGAATCGCAATGTCGTTCAGGTACCATTCGGTAATGTATCCCCTTCCGTTTATTACGGTCATCTCACGGGGACCAGAGAAATTTAAATCCACAGATTGCTCAAAAGCCAAATCACCAGACGTCTGAATTTGAAATACTTCAATCGTTCCTGTCCCGTTGAGAATGGCATATAGTTTATGCTCATAAACACATAACGACTGACCGGTGTCTCCCAGAGGATTATTTTCAACGCCGAGTAATATTTCCTGACCGGTAACCTGCCAAAGCGAGGAATTCCCAACCATAAAATTTCCTTCACACAGAATGTATGCTGCTGACTGAGCGAACCCTAATGCAACACAACACGCCAAGGTAACTATTTTTCCTGTCATTTTTTTCCTTATTTTTCTTTAATGGTTGTTTTTAAGATGAAAGATCTCCCGGGTTCGGGATATCCGTGAATCGTTTGAAATTGAATGTCACTTAAATTGTGAACTGTGAGCCCAATGATAATACGGGCATATTTCGTCGTGAAATCCTTTGAAACACCCATATTATACACAGTGTAAGCGGGCATTGACCGGTCTTCCGGGTAGTCATAAAAATATATGCGGCTGGAAACTGATTTTACATCGCTGGTGATGATCACTCCTTTAAAATATGTACTATGACAGATTGAAAAAATGTATTCCGGGGAATATCGTAACGGCTTTGATGTCAGGTCTTCATTATCCGGAGAATGATAATACGTATCATTTTTAAGCAGGCTTAGAGAGATCCTAAAAATTGGATTTTTCTGAAATTGCCAGATGAAATTATAACCGATGGATTCTGAATTGGGAATATTTTCCGGCGACCAGACCACACCGGTATTCGACGGAGTCCATTGAATGAGATCATTATACTTAATGTAAAACAGGTTGACATCCAACCCGTGCCAATTAAAATCGAATTTACTTCTTAATGTAAAATTAACCGATCGTTCTACTTTCAGGTTTGGATTCCCGAACGGGACCCAGTATAAATCATTAAATCCAGGACGTTTAAAATTATTGGATATTGTTAACGAGGATTGCCCCTGCCAGATGTTAGAATGATATACAACTGTACCTTCCCCGGCAGTCAATCCAGGGCGTTGCTTTTCAACATCTGTCCGAAATGAAAACAAGTATTCGAAATTTGAGATCGTGTGGTCCAGATCAATACTTGACGTCAATATCACTCTGCCGGTATCCAATGAATTTGTACTCTTACTCTCTTCTATTCTCATCATTATCTGATAATTCAGATGTTTTTTGGTGATCAATAACATGTAGTCTGATGTTGTCAATTGATGGTGAGCAGATACAGGGGGAGCAGGTACCGGCGGATTCACATAATCGATCAGGTTCAGTTTTTGATTCCATCGAAATGTGATTGGCCCCCGTTTGACTTCACCCGCCATAATACGCAGCCGGTCGATCATGTCTGAAAGGTCCGGACCGGCATAAATATATCCGGATAATTTGCGGTCATTCAGGACATCCAAAACTTGAGCTTTCAAGTGAGTAGAGTCCGGCAAAAAAAAATTACCTGTCAAGTAGTAAAAACGCTGATCAATTTGATTTTGGAAAAAATCATACTGAGATTCATCTTCTTCCCAGAAATACCTTCCACGATACCGGAATCTACCGGTTGACGCCGAGACCCTCATTCGTTCCCGGTTAAGAGAAATTTGAATCATATCCTCTGCCTGATGATAATTGCCAATCGTGTGTGAATAGAAAGATTCTCCGGACTTTGGCTTGAGGTTAATTACCCCGGTCATGGCAGAGGATCCAAATCGGGCTGATGAACCCTGCGGATAAAAATTCATGTTTTCCAGTAAGGCATGGGGAATTTGGGATATGTCGGCACTCCCATTTTGATCACTGTTGAGCATCACGCCATTTAGTAATATCGCGATACGGTCTGCCTGGCCTCCTAAAAGGGAGGCGGTGCTGACACCCGCAGGTCCGCCATAAGATTTTATGATGATCCCCGGGAGCAGATTTATCGCCTCTGCTGTAGAATTTGATGATTCAACCTGTACAGTGTTCAGCACATAACTTCCAGAAGCAAATACAAAATCCCTATCCTTATGGGCGTCGCCTTCGACAAATACCGGGGAATAGGGATAAATGACGGGCTCCAATTGGATAATAATTTTTGAAATTACGTCATTAATTTCGCATACTTGTGTCTTGTAGTTTGCAAGTGCAATTGTAATGTTTAGCGTAGTTCCCGGTTCAGGACTTTCAAGTTCGTGCGGGGTGAATTGCAGGGTAAACCGCCCCATAGAATCAGTGGTGTCGACTGCAGAATTATTGACAGTAATAATACAGCCCCTTAACGGGTTATCAGTGATGGCATCTACAACCAGAAAGGAGAAATCAGCAGACATCAGGGTTGAGACGCCAACCAGGGTAGCAATACAACCGATCATATAGGTGTGAATTGGATGAATGAGGCATAATAAACAGCTATACCGATTCAACAACTGGAAGCCGCCCGAATATGAACCGTTTTATCCATTAAGAAACCCATTTGGTAAAATATCAAATGGGTGAAGAGAGGGAATTGCAATCTGCACCTCATTTCGCGAAGGTACCTGAAATTGGAAGTATCTGGCTTATCCGTTAAAAGACTTACAGTTGCGCGTCAGCTCCGGACTTACACCGGTATTCCTTCCCTAAACAGATGATGATATTCAAAAATCGAAAAGTCTGAACTGCGGGTAATTTACAGAATCTTCGTTGATGAATTAAGCGTTTTAATCAGTTGCTTGGCTTAATTATATTTTTCTTCGAGTCCGGATAAGATGTGAATTTTATTGTGTAACGGATCGGAGTTTTTTTCATCAAAAGATTTCAATTTTGAATTCGGAATTGAGAAAACCCTCTGGATAAATTACAAACATGTTTTTTCCGAAAATGTTGATAATTGGAGAGTAGTTAATGGGAAAATATACGAAAATAATATCAGATTCAAACTTTGAGTCTGAAGTATTGAAATCCACAAAACCGGTTTTAATCGACTTTTGGGCTGAATGGTGTGGTCCCTGTCGAATGGTTGGACCTATTGTGGAGCAACTGGCTGAAGAGTACAACGGAAAAGTGATGATCGGAAAAGTAAATGTGGACGAAAATCCTGCAATTGCTTCTCAGTACGGGATTAGAAGTATCCCCAGTTTGCTGGTTTTTTCGAATGGAAAAGTCGAAGAGCAAATTGTGGGCGCTGTACCGAAATCACGTCTTCAAAACTCACTTAATAAATATATTTCTTAGGTCTAATTTATGAGACGAAAAGTGATAATTATTGGTTCCGGTCCCGCCGGATTGACGGCCGCACTTTACACAGCCAGAGCGAACCTTGAACCAATTATTTTCGAAGGTATGCAGCCCGGTGGACAGTTAACCATCACAACCGAAGTTGAAAATTTTCCGGGATTTCCTGAGGGAATCCTGGGACCTGATCTGATGGATTTATTTAGAAAACAAGCTCAGAGATTTAATGCGGACACCCGATTTACCTCTGTGGACAAGGTCAATCTCTCTGAAAGGCCATTCAAAGTATGGGCAGGAGATGAATTATTCGAGTCCGAAACCCTCATCATCGCAACCGGAGCTTCTGCAAGGTTACTTGGATTAGAATCCGAATCAAAATTGATGGGCTATGGTGTATCTGCATGTGCAACCTGTGATGGATTTTTTTACAAAAATAAAGAAGTTGCCGTGGTGGGTGGTGGAGATTCAGCCCTTGAAGAAGCGCTTTATCTAACAAAGTTTGCTTCAAAAGTCACGTTGATTCACCGCCGAGATGAGCTTCGGGGTTCGAAGATCATGCAACAACGGGTATTTGATCATCCTAAAGTCCACGTCAAATGGAATTCGATCATTGAGGAGATGGTTGGGGACCCCAAAGCCGGAGGTTTAACCGGTATAAAACTGAAAGATACCAAATCTGGTGATGTTTTTGTTTTTGAATGTGACGGGGTTTTTATCGCCATCGGCCATCAACCGAATTCTGATCTTTTTAAAGGTCAACTTGACATGGACGTCAAAGGGTACATTAAAACTAAAGCAGATTTAACTTATACCTCTGTTGAAGGTGTATTTGCATGTGGAGATATCCAGGACTCTGTTTATCGTCAGGCGATTACGGCCGCCGGTTCCGGTTGCCAGGCTGCGATAGATGCCGAGCGATGGCTCGAAGCGCAAAACTAATCTGATCCCCCACATACCTGACCGCTTTTCGTCCATATGTGATGGATGGAACCTATACGACAAGATAAATTAGGGTTTATCCTGACTGTTTTTCGAACAGACGGGATTCATCCTGATACCGCCGTGAGCAATCCCCTGGAATGTCTTAGAGGATTGATTGTGTCCCGGCATGCACATTGTAATAGTGGTAATGCTTCTATTAAAGAACGCCTTCTTCAAGTCGTACAATCCCACAATTCCGAATCTGCGGATTCCGGTGAAATTATTTCACCGGTAATTCCCAAAAAAACCGGGCATAGAAACGTGTCGACATTAAATTTACTTTTGGACTGGACGCGTGCGAAATTTGGTGAATATTCTCTGAATTCCATGAAAACATGGACGGATGATCAAATTATTCAGCGGATGTTGAAGATAAAGGGGATCGGACTGTGTACCGTTACCACGATGTTATGCGATTCCTTGGGAAGGGATATTCTCCCGGTTAACGCTGCCGTCTTAAGAATCTTCTCCAGAACCGGTGTGTCCGGCAGATTTGGGTCTTATTACCGGTTATTCAGATCTGTAAATTCAGTCATTCCGTATGGGAAATCTCGTTTTTTATACCGAAATTTAATTGAATTCGGCCGTCAGACATGTATGGTCAGACAGCCAGCGTGTATTCGCTGTCCTTTTGGAGAAATTTGCGACTATTATTGCAGAAAGAATGATTGGTGTATGTCATGACGCTGAATATCTTGACGGTAGGCAGGCATTCACCGGAAATCGAAAAGACATTTGGTACTACCGGTGAATGGGCCGGCAATATTCTTCCCAAATCATGGGATATTCAGATTATAAATTACTTAGGGAATCCATTTATAAGTGATGATAATGCTGAAGTATGGGTGATTGCTGGATCAACTTCATCCGTTTCAGAAAGTTCTGTTTGGATGAATACACTGATTAAACAGACAAGTCTGCTGGTCAAAATGCAAATCCCGGTTTTAGGAATATGCTTCGGGTATAATTGTTGTCCGTTGCCATGGGTGGAAAGGTAATTGAAAACCCAATGGGTATGAAGCTTGGATATTCTGAAATTAGCCTGCCGGATTCCGGTAAACAGTCAGACTTGTTTAAGGGAATTCCCGATCACTTTATTGCCTGCGAGTCCCACAAGGATATAGTGGCGGTAGTGCCTGAGGGTTCCGTGATGTTAGCAGAGAATGAAAATAGCCCCCGGGCCATCTGCTTTGACGAACACATCTTTGGGTTGCAGTTTCATCCAGAATGTTCCTCGGCGTTGATGGACGAATTAAGCCATTACCACGGAAAAACACCTGTTACCCTGAAAGGGCAAAAAAGTTCTCCTGATCTGACATGGTGCAGACAGGTTTTATTTAATTTTTTTAATGCGATTTGAAAGGAAAAAGTAATGCAGTTACCACTTTATGAATTAAAGGAAGTTGTATATCAGTCAGATAATTTTAGAGCGCTTGATATAAAGAAATTTGAAATTCACCGGGGGACGGTGTATTCTATATCCGGTAAGCCTGGTTCCGGAAAAACAACGTTTTTTAACATTTTATCTAATCAGTTAAAAATCAATTCCGGTGAAATTAATTATGATGGGAAGAATCTTTATGCAATACCTAAAAAAGAATTATCCAATCAACTCGCCATTGTCCCGCAGGAAAATAAAATACCCTGGGGAACCGTTGAAAAGTACCTGAACAAGACCCTGGATCGTTATGAACATACGCAGAAAGACAAGGACAAGCGAATTGATAAAATTGCGAAGCAGATGGATATCACCCACTTGTTTGAACGACCTATGAAAAAATTGACACCCGGTCAGTTAAGATGGGTAGTATTAGCGGCTGCAATTGCTGCCGACACTAAAGTATTGTTAATCGACGAAATTGAGAAACATTTATCACCGGATGCTCTCATGAATGTAGTCAGAATATTATATAAAAAAAGTAACTACGATGGTAATACCGTCATCGTGACGACTCTAAACGCCGAAGCGCTTAAAAAGATGGTTACTATTTTTATTACTATGAATAGCGGTAGAATTTCGAGTGTCAGGTCAGCTACGAAAAGGCGGCGGACCAATTAATACAATTTTCAATTGGGGTATTCCTGATTCTGTGGGGATTTTTTGAATGATTCGCTTTAAAACGTTAAATTGAGATTACAGATCCGTCTGTAAGAGATAGGAACTGTTTGATGATTTCGGGTAAATTTTGAGTTAAATTATGAATAAAATTACTAATATATTGCAGGATATTCTTGATCGCGAAATCAAATCAGCAAAATCGATTTTGCTAACCTCGCATATTAACCCGGATGGGGATGGTATCGGGTCAGAACTTGGGTTCTATTATCATCTTTCAGACATAGGCAAGGAATGCCGGATCATCAATTCATCCAAATTACCCGATCTGTACACTTTTCTGGATACCCGACATGTTATAGAAACCTATAAGACTGTGTTTGACCAGTGGATCAAAAACGTTGATCTGGTTATCATTTTAGATATTGGTGAAATCAAACGAATCGGTGACATGAGGAAGTTATTCTCTCCCAAAACAATTACTATTTGTATCGATCACCACCCTGTCAGACATGAAAGCGACTATAGTTTTACCATCGTGGATACCCATGAACCATCCACCGGTTCAATGGTGTACCATTATCTGGTCAATGCGCGGCAAAGTAAACTTATGCCTTTAGATGTCGCTATTCCCTTGTACGTTGCACTCATTACCGATACCGGTTCCTTCAGATACAGCAATACCAATTCTTCTTCACATGAGATGGCGGCACGGCTGATTGAGTCTGGTGTAAAACCCCATGAAATTCAACGTCATATTTATGAGAGCAGACCCCTGGTTCAGGTTCGTCTGCTCGGAAAAGTCATTGATGGCATCAAATTCGATTTTTCAGATCAGTTTGCGTGGTTTATTATCGACGCTAAAATGCTGAATGATCATGGAGCGACACCTGAGGATATAGAAGGGTTCACGGACTTTATAAGAAGTATCAACGGAGTTGAAATTGCCTGCATGATTCTGGAGTTACCGGACCGGAAAATCAGATTGAATTTCAGATCAAAAGGGATTTATTCGGTAAATGATATTGCCGAAAAATTCAAGGGTGGCGGGCATCCCTTTGCAGCAGGGGCAATCATTGATAAATGTGATATTGTATCCGCAGAAAAAATGATTCTTTACGAAATTCAACATAAGATCCAGGGAACTGCCCATGTCGATTAAAAGCGATTTATGGATTGAAAAAATGGCTATTGAACACAAAATGATCGACCCTTTTGAGACCTGTCAAAATCATAAGGAAAAAATTTCCTTCGGACTATCATCGTATGGGTACGACCTTCGAGTTTCTGATGAATACAAAATTTTCACGAATGTCAATAGCAGTATTATCGATCCCAAGCATTTTGATGAGCGCTCATTTATAAATTACCATGGAGAAATCTGCATCATTCCCCCGAATAGTTTTGCACTGGCACGAAGCGTTGAATATTTCCGCATCCCACGAAACATTTTGACAATCTGTGTGGGAAAGTCCACCTATGCCCGATGTGGAATAATTGTGAACGTTACACCCTTCGAGCCGGAATGGGAAGGCTTCGTGACTTTGGAAATTTCCAATACTACTCCCTTGCCGGCTAAAATATATTCCAACGAAGGTTTGTGTCAGGTATTGTTCTTTGAGAGTGATGAAGCATGTCGTGTTTCTTACAAAGACAAAGCAGGGAAATATCAGTCACAGACAGGCATTACGCTTCCCAAAATGAAGGAAGATTAAGGTGAAAATCATAATTGCCCGGGATGCGGGATACTGTTTTGGTGTTCGGGATGCAGTGAATATAGCATATGATACTGCAAAAAAACACGGCTCTGTTTATATGCTTGGCGATATTGTGCATAATGAAAAAGTTGTGGCCGACCTCTCGCAAGCGGGAACGACGGTTGTTGACAGCCTGGAAGACATTCCATCCGACAGCCCGGTATTGTTCCGGGCGCATGGAACAGCAACACCTATCTGGGAGAATGCGAAATCCCGGAATATGAATATCATTGACGCAACTTGTCCACTGGTTCATGAAATTCACAAGGAAGTTAAGCACCTTGCACAGGAGGGCAGGCAGATCATCGTGATTGGAGATCACGGACATGATGAAGTCATCGGCATCACCAGCCAGATTGACAATGCCATCGTTATATCCTCCCCTGAAGAAGCGAAAACCCTCAGAAAGATGAAACAGGTCGGGGTGGTCAGCCAATCTACGCAAACCATTGAAAATGTACAGGAAATTGTCAATATTCTGATGACGAAAGTATTCGATCTGCATTTTGTCAACACAATCTGTTTTCCCACTAAACGAAATCAGGAACAGATCAAAATCCTGGCGGAAAAATGTGAGGTGATGTTGATTATCGGATCCTTTACCAGTGCAAATTCAAAAAGACTGACCCAACTATCGAAAAATATAAATCCCCGGTCATATCAGGTGACCACTGTTGATGATCTCAGCCCGGGTTGGTTTAAAGGGGTTCAGACGGTGGGGATTTCCGCTGGCGCTTCCACCCCGGACTACATTATTGATGAAGTCAAAGAAAAATTATCAAAATTGGGAAATAATCAATGAAAACAGGAACATTTGAATTAAAAAAAGGCCTGGCAGAAATGCTGAAAGGCGGTGTGATTATGGATGTTACTACGCCGGAACAGGCTCAGATCGCCGAAGATGCCGGGGCGGTTGCTGTCATGGCTCTGGAAAGAATTCCTGCCGATATTCGGAGAGACGGCGGGATCGCAAGGGCATCTGATCCAAAAATGATCAAAGCCATACAGGCGAAAGTGTCCATTCCCGTGATGGCGAAATGCCGGATCGGTCATTTCGCAGAAGCACAGATCCTCGAAGCTCTTGAGGTGGATTTTATCGATGAAAGTGAAGTATTAACACCTGCCGACGAATCAAATCATATCTGGAAACACGATTTTAAGATTCCCTTCGTGTGTGGTGCGCGGGACCTGGGCGAAGCTCTGAGGCGTATCGGTGAGGGCGCTGCGATGATCCGAACCAAAGGCGAAGCCGGTTCAGGAAACATCGTTGAAGCCGTCCGGCATATGCGCACGATACAGAATGATATTAAGCGGCTGACCACATTAGGATATGATCAATTAATGGCAGAAGCTAAAAAATTAAGCGCTCCTATTGAATTGGTTGTAGAAATATCGAAAAGCGGAAAACTCCCCGTTCCAAATTTCAGCGCCGGCGGGATTGCCACGCCCGCAGATGTATCCCTCATGATGCAATTAGGCGCTGAGTCTGTATTTGTCGGATCCGGAATTTTTAAATCTGAAGATCCTGCTCCCAGAGCAAAAGCGATTGTTCTAGCAGTCACATACTATAACGATTTTAGTAAATTAGCTGAAATTTCCGAAGGTCTGGGGACTGCCATGAAGGGACTTGATATCCGGGAGATTCCTGAAGACCAGCGAATGCAAGAAAGAGGCTGGTAATATTGATCATTGGAATCCTAGCCTTGCAGGGCGATTTTGATCTTCAGCGACGGGTATTTGAAAATTTGGGCCAGAAAACTATTCTGATAAAATACCCGGAACAACTGAAGCAGTGTGACGGGCTGGTGATCCCGGGCGGAGAATCTACAACCATGTCTTTGCACATGAGATCAACAGGGCTGTTTGACCCTCTCCGGTATTTTGCGGAGTCACATCCGATTATGGGGACGTGTGCGGGGGCGATTCTACTCTCCCGGGGCGTAGAAGATCCCAGAGTGCGACCCTTGCAAATTATGAATATTGATTGCCGTAGAAATTCGTGGGGCAGACAGGTATTTTCATTCCAGGAAGAAATTTCCCTGTCCTTTGATGCCGAACCTCCTTTTTTAGCCACCTTTATCCGGGCACCGAAATTTCGTCCCACATCTGATAATATTGAATTATTAGCCCAACTCAATGGTGAGCCCATATTGGTAAAAGACGGTCATCATCTCGCAGTGTCCTTTCATCCTGAAATAGGATCAGATTACAGAATACATGAATACTTTATGGGGTTGTTTACCTGATGCCCTACCGCTATCTATACCAAATTAATGATCCGACGGATTTAAAGCATCTGAATACCCGGGAATTGGAGGAATATTCCAAAGAGCTCTGTCATTTCATTCAAACTGTTATTGAGGAGATTGGTGGTCATTATTCCTCTCCTTTGGGCGTAGTTGATCTTACGATCGCACTGCATTACGTGTACAATTCTCCTGAAGATAAACTTGTGTGGGACGTGGGTCACCAAGCGTACGCTCATAAAATAATCACCGGGAGAAGAGACAGATTCAGCACACTCCGGAAGAAAGGCGGGATCAGCGGGTTTCTGAAACGGGATGAAAGCCCTCATGACATTATCGGTGCAGGGCATGCAAGTACCGCTATCTCATCAGCGCTGGGAATCGCGCATGCCCGTGACCGGCTAAAGGGCAGTGAACGGGTGGTCGCTATTGTAGGTGATGGTGCACTGACGGGCGGTTTGTCTTATGAGGGAATGAATAACTTAGGGTTCCACAGAACACAATTGACCGTCGTGTTAAATGATAATTCGCTGTCAATCTCCCCGAGCGTTGGTGCCCTATCGGGATATCTGACCCGGGTTCTGACCCATCCCGCTTATAATAAAATTCGAAATGATATATGGAACGTGACGGGAAAAATTCCAACTTTTCCATCAAAATTCATTCGAAAATTTCTTCGTAAAACGGAAGAAGGGATCAAAGGTTTTTTCACGCCCGGAGCACTTTTCGAGGAATTGGGATTGAGATATGTTGGTCCCATTGACGGGCATAATTTAGACCTGCTGATTCAAACGTTTGATTCGGTGAAGAATTTTCCAAATCCCACATTAGTGCATGTGTACACTAAAAAAGGGAGGGGATCAGAACTCGCAGAATCCGATTCTGTAAAATATTACAGTCTTCGCGGGAAAGAGAATGCGGAGACCGTCAAACCCGCCCCTGACTATTCAGAGATATTTGGGAGATCCATTCGAGACATTGCGATAAAAGAACCGGATATCATTTGTATTACAGCTGCAATGGGGATCGGTACAGGGTTGAGTAAATATGTGAATGAATTCAAGGAGCGTTATATTGATGTGGGTATTGCAGAGGGACATGCAATAACCTACGCCAGCGGTTTATCTTCTGCAGGACTATTGCCGGTTGTTGCGATCTATTCCACCTTTATTCAGCGGGCGTATGACAATATTTTCCATGATATTTTACTTCAGGATCTCCCCGCGATCATTTGCCTGGACAGGGCGGGCATCGTGGGTCCGGACGGTCCGACTCATCACGGTGTGTTTGACATCCCGCTATTGAGAATGCTGCCGGGCATCATTTTATCTGCACCCTCCACCGGCGACGAGTTTTATGACTTATTGCATACTGCTGTTCTTGAACGGAAACCGTTTGCGATCCGATATCCCAAAGATACGAGCTTTTGTTTTAATCCTAATCGTAAACCGGACAGGCTTACCATTGGATCCTGGGAAATTGTGAATCAGGGTAAATCCGTTGCTGTGATTGCAACGGGAAGTATGGTTGAAGTGGCAAAACGGGCACTACCCAAAATTAAACAAGAACTTGACATTAACCCAACCATCATCAATGCCAGATTCATCAAGCCATTTGACGCTATCTTGTTGGCGGATCTGACGCAAAGCCATTCCCGAATCATTACAATGGAGGAGGGTGCGTTACAAGGGGGGTTCGGATCTTCAATCATTGAATATCTCAATTCATCTGATCTAAATATTTCAGTTCATCGCATGGGCATCCCGGATCATTTTATCGAGCAGGGAACCCGGCAGGAATTATTAGATGATCTTAAGTTAAATATCGATGGTTTGATGGACGAATTACGTAAACTTTGAGGCAACCATGAATCAAAAATACCGCACACAAAAAGAAAAATGGCTTGACGAGGTAAAAAAATCTGGTCAACAGAATTACAACTTTGACACGGTTTCAGGTGAGTCGGTAGATTTATTGTATTATCCCGAAAATGGGGACGAAACCTATCTTGATAAGCTTGGATTTCCCGGACAATATCCGTATACCCGGGGTATTCATCCGAACTTGTATCGTGGGCGATTATGGACGATGCGACAATTTGCCGGGTTCGGTACGCCATCGGAAACGAATAACCGGTTTAAATTTTTACTCAACCAGGGTCAGACCGGGCTATCGGTTGCCTATGATATGCCGACTCTGATGGGATATGACTGTGACCATGAGTTTTCTGAAGGAGAGGTGGGGAAGTGTGGTGTATCTGTATGTTCCCTAAGGGACATGGAAGAATTATTTGACGGCATTCCTCTGGATAAAGTCAGCGTGTCTCAGACGATTAATGGTCCGAGTGTCATTCTATTGGCATTTTACATTGCCGTCGGTGAATTGCAGGGAGTAAACCGTTCTGTTCTTCGTGGGACGCTTCAAAATGACATTTTAAAAGAATATATCGCTCAGAAGGAATGGATCTTTCCACCGAAAGAATCCATGAAGATCATCACCGATATGATCGAATATTGCACAGAACATCTTCCATTGTATAACACCATCTCCATCAGCGGGTATCATATCCGGGAGGCCGGTTCTACGGCAGTACAGGAGTTGGCATTTACCCTGGCGGATGGATTTACTTATGTTGAGCATGCTATTGCCCGCGGACTGGAGGTGGATCAATTTGCACCCCGCCTGTCTTTCTTTTTTAATTCTCATCTTGACTTTTTTGAGGAAGTGGCAAAATTCAGAGCTGCCAGACGAATATGGGCAAAGCGGATGAAAACAAAATACGGTGCAAAGGATCCCCGATCATGGAAGTTGCGGTTTCATACCCAGACTGCCGGTTTTTCACTCACAGCCCAGCAACCGGAAAATAATATCGCCAGAACATCATTTCAAGCCTTAGCCGCTGTCTTGGGCGGCACCCAGTCCCTGCACACAAATTCAATGGACGAAACATTGGCGCTTCCCTCCGAAAAAGCAGCTGAAATTGCACTTCGTACCCAACAACTGATCGCTTTCGAAACCGGCGTCGTAAATGTGATCGACCCATTAGGCGGATCGTGGTATGTCGAAAAATTGACGGACAGAATGGAAGAAAAAGCAGAAGCCTATTTTAAACAAATCGACGATATGGGGGGGGTCATCCCCGCAATTGAGCAGGGATTTCTTCAACGGGAAATTGCAGAGGCCGCTTCCGCCTATCAAAAACGGGTTGATGAAAAGAAACGGATCGTCGTAGGTGTAAACGAATTTGTGAAAAAGAACGAGCAAATTGAAATCCCGATCCTTGAAATCGGAGAAGATGTGGAGAAAACGCAGGTATCAAAACTAAATAAACTAAAATCTTTCCGGGATAACCGGCATACATCTCGATGTTTGAATGACCTTACAAATGCCGCTCGAACCGGTGACAATGTCATGCCCTTTCTGGTGAAAGCCGCCAAATCCTACGCTACGCTCGGTGAAATGGTGAATGCGATGAAACGGGTGTACGGGGAATGGACAGAATCTGAAGTGATCTAGGTTTTCATAGAACATCTGGCCTGGCATGAAAACATATTCCAAAATATTTGACCACAAACATCCTTTTACCATTGGTATTGAGGAAGAATATATGTTATGCGATCCGGATTCTGGTGAGTTGATTCCTAAGGCAGAACAAATTATCAACCGGATCCCACAGCATCTGACTGATCGAATGAGTTATGAATTGATCCAGACAGAAATTGAGGTGAATACAAAAGTATGTAAAACGGTGAACGAGGCCATTCACGAGATCGGATCGCTTCGACGAATTGTGTCGGATATCGGAAAATCGGAAGGATTTCGAATCGGTGTCAGTGGAACTCATCCAACAGCTCGCCCTCTGGATCAGAAATTTGTCCCGGTACACGGATATCAGTGGGTCGCAGAACAACTTGGATACTATGCAAAAAGAAATATCACTTTTGCCACACATGTTCATGTAGCCGTCCCGGATGCAAGTTCCGCAATCAGTATCCTGAATGCCTTACGCCGATGGATCGCGCCTCTGTTGGCCTTAAGCACAAACTCTCCATTTTTTGAAGGGGTACAAACCGGTGTTTTATCTTCGCGGTGTTTTCAATTCGGAACCTTTCCCCGTACTAATATCCCTGCAACATTTAAATCCTACGAAGAATATGAAACTCTTGTAAACAGACTCATTGACATCGGGAGCATCGAAAAACCGAGACAAATTTGGTGGAAAATTCGTCCCTCGATGGATTTTGGCACGATAGAGTTTCGCATGTTTGATATTCAAAGATCCTTGGAACGTACAAAATTAATCACTGCTTTATCTCAGGCTCTGGTTTACCAGGCATACCAGGATTCTCTATCCGGTACCCTGATTGAGGATTTGCCGATGGAATATCTCGATGATGGATTATGGAAAGCCATTCGATTTAGGTTTGATTCTAAAATCGTAGACCCAGTAAAATTTGATACAATTACCATGAGGGATTTTATTTTGCGGTTATTTGATTATGTAACACCGGCGTTGAACCATTTTTGGAACCATGAGATATTGCAGGTTGGCCACCAAATTTTACAAAATGGATCCGAAGCAGATGAACAGATTCGAATATTTAATCAGAAGGGGATGCCGGCGTTACTAAAATTTCTTATGGACAGTATCGAATTTGGTAAAAAAAAGCCGGCATTCAAAGATGGAAATGGTGTCAACGAATAAAATTAATATAAATAGAAGGATATTTCAATGCCTAGAAAAATAGTACATATTGTGGGGACAGGAACCATTGGGGAACCTTTAATTGGCCTGCTATGTGATTTTCGGGAAAAACTTGGGATTGACGAGGTGACATTTCATAAAAACACCCCTCTTACCACCGATCGCGCCAAGGTAAAAGCATTGTTAAAAAGAGGCGCCCGTCTTGCCACATTGGAAGATCGTTTCGATGGTTTCAACGCTATTGGCCTGCGTCCTGAATTTACATCAGAAGAAGCCATTGAACGGGCAAGTGTGGTCATTGACTGTACACCCAGCGGGATTGGACATCAGAATAAAACACAGTATTACGACCGGTTCAGACATAATACCTTCGGCTTTATCGCACAGGGAAGCGAGTTCGGATTCGGGAAGATGTATGCCCGTGGAATCAATGATCAGGCTCTGGATCCAAAAAAAGATCAGTTTATACAAGTTGTATCCTGCAATACGCATAATTTGTGCGCCATCATCAAAACACTGACTTTAGAGGATGAACCGGACGGAAATCTGATCAGCGGACGATTTGTGATGATCCGCCGGGCGAATGATGTGAGTCAGTCATCTTCATTTGTTCCTTCACCTCAAGTGGGGAAACACGAGGATCAGGTATATGGCACTCACCATGCACGGGATGCCGCTCTGTTGTTCCAAACCGTTGATTTGAATCTAAATCTATTCTCGTCTGCGATGAAAGTAAACACCCAATACATGCATTCCCTTCATTTCCACCTAAAAGTAAATAATCCGACAACACCTCAAAAAGTTCTCGCTAAACTGGACGGAAATAAAAGAATCGCAACGACTGATAAACGGGATGCCTGCGAAGTATTTTCATTTGGACGGGATCAGGGACACTACGGCAGGATATTGAATCACACGGTCGTCGCCATCCCTAGTCTTCATGTCAGTTCTGACGGAAAGGATATCACCGGTTTCTGCTTTACGCCTCAGGATGGAAATTCACTCATGTCCTCTATCTCTGCAGCCATGTGGTTTCTATATCCACATTCTTATGAAAGTAAAATTCAATGTCTGTTGCCTTTATTCTTTGACGAGGTGTAAAATCGATATTAAGATTACTAAAATAGAAAATGGTCCTTTTTCTGAAAATGCCTGGATTGTAGCCGATCTAAATACCCATGAATGTGTGTTAATTGATCCTGGAGATGATGCAGATAAAATCGCAGCATCCATTAATAGGCAGAAATTAAATTTAAAATGTGTGCTTGCAACGCATGGCCACCTGGATCATATCGGCGCAGTTGATGAACTGGCCTCTACATATCATGTCCCCTTTAGAATTCATTCAAAGGATGAGTCGCTTGTCCAGGGTCTGACACAATATCAACGGATGTTTGGATTACCCGAATCAAAAGTGCCCACCATATCCGGTTATATATCGGACCGGGAAAACTTTACCTGCGGTCAAATTGATATTGAGGTTATTGAAACACCGGGTCACACCCTGGGAGGCGTTTGCTTCAAAATTGGTCATCATTTATTTGCCGGGGACACGCTCTTTCATGGGTCTGTGGGACGCACCGATCTTCCCGGTGGTGATCAGACTTCCCTGATTTCTTCAATTAAAAGTAAGTTGTTGGTTCTCCCGGAAAATACGGTGGTTCATTGTGGTCATGGCCCGGATACAACGATCGGGAATGAACAGCGCAATAATCCCTTTCTGAAACAATGAATCTGGTTGCTCATGTTAAACGAAAAGTCCGAAAATATTCCGAGGGAGCTGAGGGGGGCAGACGGATTCTCATTGCAATCTCCGGAGGAGTGGATAGCATGGTATTGACAGATATCATGGCAAGGATCTCACATGACACCCTGCATACAATGGGATTGGCTCATATCAATTATGGTATCCGGCCAGATGCGGATGAAGCAGAAACCTTATCTGCTCAAACTGCAGACAAACTTAAATGCCGGTTTCATTCGGCAAATTTTACCGATGGCACCAGATTGGGTTCCTTCGAAAAGTGGGCGCGGGAGGTTCGATATGCCTATTTAGCTAAGGTTGCCCGGGAACATGGATATCAATGGATTTTCACCGCCCATCACAGGGACGATCAAATTGAAACCCTGTATATGCGGTATATGCAGAACGCAGACTGGATTTCGATGCAGGGGATACGGGAACAGCTTGGACTCATCAGAAGACCCTTATTGAATATCGATAAAAAACATTTGGTTGATTATGCCATGCTAAATGATTTAACATGGATTGACGATCCCACAAACAGGGATCAGAGATATCTTCGTAATAAAATCCGACATTCGGTTTTACCGGGAGTTCGTACATCAGAACCGGAACTCATCGATCGTTTAATCAGGATATCCGCAAATGCGAAACGAAAATTCACCAAATTAAAGAAAGATCTAAATATTGACGCAGTGGTATCGGGACATCATCCCTCCGGTTATGTCCAAATTAAAAAGGTTGAATTTCTGAAATTAAGTGATGATAAGAAGAAAATCGTGATAAAATCTCTCGTAACAGACTATCTGGGTAAATCTGAGATTTCTTTAAGTGGCAGTCATTGGGTATCGTTCTGGCAGTTTATCCATAATGCGGTGACTGGTACGGTTTTTGAACTTTGCATGGATATTTTCTCAATCATGGACAGAGAATCTGTTTGCCTTACATGCGAAAAAAAACAGAAAATATCTAAAAAGAAACTGAATCGTATCCGAAAGACAAGATGGACCAACCATCTTTTTAAAATAGATTCCTTGTCCGCAGATAGTTATGAAAAATCTTCCGATAAACGATTTATGGTACTCCCCGAAAATATGATTGCTGATGGTATCTTTGTTCGTCAATGGAAAAAAGGAGACATAATCCAGGTTGATAAAGACCGCCACCACGTGAAAGTCAGCGATTTATTTATCAACCATAAAATTCCCGTAATGGAAAAATGGAAATACCCTGTTGTGGTAACCCAAGGGGACAAAATTCTCTGGATACCAGGCTTGGCACATGCATTTATTGATTTCGGAGGTGGTAAATTGGAAAGGAATAATATTAAAATAGAGTGCTTATGGACTTGAAAGAATTTATATTACCCAAGGGTTATCCATTCGAAGGACATGCGCTGGATATATTAATCTCTTCCAGTAGAATTAAAAAGCGGGTAGAAAAACTCGCCATTCAAATATCGGATAAATTCAAAGACACCGTACCTATATTCGTTGGGGTTATGAATGGATCGTTCATGTTCTTTGCAGATCTTATGCGCGAACTGAAAATTGATTTCGAAGTTGATTTCATCAAAATTGATTCTTATGGAAATAAATCAACTTCATCCGGAACAGTCCGGCTGCTAAAGGATATCAGCGCCGATATTACAAATCGTCATGTGGTCGTGGTTGAAGATATCATCGATACCGGACTATCCATTCAATTTTTAAAGCATCGGCTGGAGGATGCCCGGCCTCAATCCGTAACGTTTGTCACCCTATTGTTGAAAAAGGAAATCGCCAATATCAATTTTGATATCGATTATGTGGGATTTAGCATCCCAAATCGGTATGTTGTTGGATATGGGTTGGATTATAATCAGGGATTGAGAGGTTTAAAACATATTTTGGCATTTAAAGAAGGGGATATTATTGATGGCGAATGACCATAAAAACCATCAGGACAACGGAAATACTTCAAAGAAATCCGGTGACAAACGAAACAAGATACCCGGCGGAGGTAGGAATATTAACAAATTCTGGTCGAACGGAGGAAAGACGACGGCCATATGGTTGATCATCATCCTCGGCGCACTGACCATTATTCAGTTTTATGGCGGAGAAGCCAAAACCAAAACTGTGTCATTCACAGAATTCCAAAAATATGTGGAAGATGACAAGATTAAATCTGCTGAAATTGTGGGTAACAAATTTACCGGAACGCTCAAACAGCCTGAAAAACAACAATATCGATCTGTAAACCAGGTATATGAAAAATTCACGACCACCTTACCATTTGTGGATAGTGAACTGATTGATAAATGGAATGAGAAGGGGTTTCCATATCAGTTTAAGGATCCTTCCCCGGGTATGGCAGACTATCTCATCAATTTCGCTCCATGGATATTGATCATCGTTCTCTACATATTTTTCATGCGGCGAATGCAGGGGGCTGGAGGTCAGAGCGGGATATTTGGATTCATCAAAAGCAGAGCGAGGTTAATTTCGCCCGCTAACCCCAAAGTTACATTTAAAGATGTGGCTGGTTGTGAAGAGGCGAAAGTCGAACTTGAAGAAATCGTACAATTTCTGAAAAATCCAAAAAAGTATAGCAAACTCGGGGCAAAAATACCGAAAGGTGCATTGTTATTGGGTCCTCCGGGAACCGGGAAGACGTTGCTGGCAAAAGCGGTATCCGGGGAAGCAGGTGTTCCGTTCTTCAGTATCAGCGGCGCCGAATTTGTTGAAATGTTTGTGGGTGTGGGCGCCAGCCGGGTGAGAGATTTGTTTGAACAGGCAAAAAAGAGTTCTCCATCCATCATATTTATTGATGAAATTGATGCTGTCGGCAGGCACAGAGGCGCAGGCCTGGGTGGCGGACATGACGAACGGGAACAGACATTAAACCAAATTTTAGTCGAGATGGATGGATTTGATACCGATGTAAATGTCATTCTACTTGCTGCGACGAACCGACCGGATGTACTGGACAAAGCCTTGCTTCGCCCCGGCAGATTTGATCGACAAATCATAGTAGACGCCCCCGGAATCGAAGGAAGGGAAGCCATTTTGAAAATTCATTCAAAGAATGTCCCCCTAGGGCAGGATGTCGTACTCAGAACCGTGGCAAAGGGCACACCAGGTCTGGTTGGGGCAGATTTAGAAAATTTGGTCAATGAAGCCGCTTTGCTTGCAGCACGGAAAAATCAGAATTTTGTATCCATGGTGGACTTTGAAGAAGCAAAAGACAAGGTCATGATGGGCGTGGAACGTAAAAGTATGATCCTGACCCCGGAAGAAAAAAAGAATACCGCCTACCATGAGGCCGGACATGCGCTGGTGGCACATCATACCCCGGGATCAGACCCTGTACATAAGATTACGATCATTCCCAGAGGACGTGCTTTGGGGCTGACTGCACAATTGCCGGACCACGAAAAACACAATTATTCAAAGAATTTTCTCTTAGGGCAATTGGATGTTTTAATGGGTGGACGCACCGCTGAGCAATTGATATTCAAGGATTTTTCCACCGGTGCGGCAAATGATATCGAAGTTGCTACAAATATTGCCAGGAAGATGGTGTGTGAATGGGGAATGAGCGACAAAATTGGCCCACTGACTTTTGGAAAAAAAACCGAGGAAGTTTTCCTGGGTCGGGAAATCAGTCATGCCCGGGATTATAGTGATGAGATATCATCGACAATCGATAGTGAAATTACGATGATTGTTCGCAGAGCCGAGAAGCAGGCCGAAAAAATTCTGCGGGGTCATCATGATGAACTTGTTGTATTGGCTGAGGCACTCTTAGAATATGAGACAATTTCCGGTGCAGAGATGCAGGCGGTCATCAGTGGTAAGCGCATTTCAGACATTCGCGCTGCCCAGACCGCTCCAAAACGCAGACGCCGCCGATCAAACCGACGAAAATCTGAAAATCTTGCAGCACCGGCGACTGAGACGAAACAGGACCTTTCGGTTTTGGAGGATGCCCCACACCAAAAATGAAAAATTTTCACATCAGCGCGCCTGCTGTGATGGGAATATTGAATGTTACACCGGACTCGTTTTATGATGGCGGTAAATATCAGACTGAAGACGAAATGCGCCGCCGAATTGAAGAAATGATTCGGGATGGCGCAAGGATAATTGATGTCGGCGGTGAGTCCTCCCGACCCGGTTCATTGCCGGTTATCACTGAGGAAGAAATAAAGCGAATTTCCCATGTTGTTCCGATGGTGAAGCGATATCCGGATGTTCTTTTTTCAATCGATACCTGGAAACCGGAAGTGGCGGAATTCGCCATCAACCATGGTTTTTCAATGATCAATGACATTACCGGAGGCGGTGAATCCGGGGAAATGTTCAAAATCGCCGCAAAATCAGATGTGATGATGGTGATCATGCACATGCAGGGAGTCCCGGAAACGATGCAGGAAAATCCGAAGTATTCTGATGTGATGTCCGATATTGTCCAGTTTTTTACCAACCAGATCGGTTTGGCGAAATCAAAAGGTGTTCCCGATGATCATATTATACTGGATCCCGGAATTGGCTTTGGAAAGCGAAAAATGGATAATTTTAAAATCATTAATTCCATCCCTAAACTGAAAGAAGCCGGGTATCCGATCTTAATCGGAGTTTCCCGAAAATCATTTTTATGTATTGAGGATGATTTGCCGGAGGACCGTCTGGGAGCCAGCATAGCAGCGATGATCGTTTCGGTGATGAGGGGTTCGGATATCATCAGAGTTCATGATGTGCGTCAAACCGTGAAAGCGCTGAATATTTTAGATCAATTTGATCTATGAAACTGAAGCCAATACAGGCACCATGAAAAATTTCCGGTTCATCATTTTTATTCTCATCTCAACTTTGAGTGTGGGAACGACTCAAAAAAGAATCGACGAGTCCGTGAAGAGGGAAAGTGAAACCGCACAATACACGGTCAACGACCAGCCCGCGGTAACGATGAAAATCAATGTCTGGGGAGAGGTAAATTATCCGGGACAGTATCTCATACCATATACCATGAAAGTGGATATCATGTCGATATTATCGATAGCCGGAGGACCGACATCCGAGGCAAATTTGAAAAAAGTGGTGCTCATAAAATCCGGAGATGAACCCGGTTATTCGAGTAAAACAGTCATTCATATCAATGATTATTTTGATGCCGATCATAGAAATGAAATTCCGGAATTAGGTCCCAATGACACGGTGATCATTCATAAGACCGTTATGGGCAGATTAAATGCAAATCAATCGATTATTAGTATTTTGCAGCTGATCGCCACAGTTTATTTAATTATAAATGGATAATATGGATATACAATATTACAAAGAAAGATTTAAAAATATTAGCGATAAATATCATCAGCTCAGGGGGTATCTTTGATTGGGATGAACTGATAAACTCCATAACAAAACTTCAGGAAAAAACCGTCAAACCCGATTTCTGGGACGAGAACGAGACTGCCCAAAAAGTGCTGAAAGATATCAGTAAACTCGAGAATGAAAAGGCATTGTGGAAAAAATTGGATGATATGTATTCTGAAGTTGAAATCCATATGGAACTCGCGGAAACTGAGGACGAAGCAGACCCTGACATCGAAAATGCCTTTACCCGGTTCGAAACCTATTTGGAGGATGTAGAGGTTCGAAAAATGATGAATGATGAAGATGATATCCGGGGTGCGATTTTAACAATTCATCCAGGCGCCGGCGGCACAGAATCACAGGACTGGGCGAGCATGCTGTTCAGGCTGTATTCCAGGTGGTGTGAACGGATGGGGTTCCCAACGACCGTACTGGATTATCAGCCAGGAGATGAAGCGGGATTAAAGGAAATCACCCTTGAGATAAATGGTGAGTATGTTTATGGCAATCTGAAATCAGAGGCAGGCGTTCACCGCTTAGTCAGGATTTCCCCATTCGATAGCAATTCCCGTCGTCACACCTCCTTTGCGTCGGTATTCATATACCCAATTTTTGACGATGACATTGATATTGAGTTAGACGAAAAGGAACTTCGTATTGATACGTTCCGCTCCAGCGGTGCAGGCGGACAACATGTAAATAAAACGGATTCAGCAATCCGGATTACCCATATCCCAAGTGGTATTGTCGTTCAGTGTCAAAATGAACGCAGCCAATTGAAAAATAAAAATGTAGCTATGAAAATGCTAAAAGCAAAACTGTATCAGAAACGAAAAGAAGAACTTGCCCGGGATAAGCAAAAGATTGAAGATTCTAAAATGGAAATTGCCTGGGGGAGTCAGATCAGGTCGTATATATTTCATCCGTATAACCTGGTGAAAGATCACCGGACAAAAGTTGAAATCGGTAATATTCAGGCGGTCATGGATGGGGATATTAACGCATTTATTCGGGGGTACCTGTTAATGAAAATGGAGAACACAAACATTGTCAACTGAACATAAAACGTTGCAGCAAATTATAGAATACCGGCATCAGAAACTGGAAAAGATCCGTGAAGCCGGGATAAATCCTTTTCCCCATCAGTTTCATCGAACTGACTATTCAGTAAATATCCTGAAATCTTTTGATCCTGAGGTAAAGAAGGATGTGACAGCTGCAGGACGGATCATCTCTGTCCGTATTATGGGTAAAGCCAGTTTTGTCCATATACAGGATGAAGCTGGTAAAATTCAAATTTATATCCGTCGGGATGATATTGGAGCTGACTTCTATAATCAGGTGTTTAAAAACTTCGATCTTGGGGATATTCTCGGTGTGAAAGGGTATGTTTTTCGAACCCAAATGGGAGAAATTTCTATCCATGCAGAAACGTTGACGTTGTTGGCAAAAAACCTTCGACCCCTGCCGAATCTGAAAGAAAAGGATGGCGTCGCATTTAACGCATTTGAAGATAAAGATCATATCTATCGTTACCGTCATTTGGATTTTATTGCAAATCCACAGAGAAAACAAATATTTATTCAACGAGCAAATGTGATCAGTGCAATCCGGCATTTTCTGGACCACCACGGATTTATTGAAGTTGAAACACCGGTTTTACAGTCACAATATGGGGGCGCATCCGCCCGTCCATTTACCACCTTTCACAACACGCTGGATGAAAAGTTATATCTCCGGATAGCGGATGAATTATATCTGAAAAAACTGATCATCGGTGGGTTTGAAAAAGTCTATGAACTGGCGAAGAATTTCCGAAACGAAGGAATGGACAGAAGTCATAACCCTGAGTATACATCCCTGGAGTTTTATCAGGCATACTCAGACCTCTTTGACATGATGGATTTAACCGAAAATTTGATCAGATCCGTTGTTAAACGAGCCGGAAGTGATGATCTTATATTTAATGCGAATAACATTTCAATCCAGGAAGCATTTCGGAGGGAATCTATGTTTTCTCTATTGGAAAATTGTACAGGTCAATCATTTGAAGATCGTGACCGGGAAGGGATTTACACCATTGCCCGGCAGAACCATCTGGAAGTGACCGAAAAAATGAATTATGGTCAGATTTTAGATGAAATATTCAGCGAATTGGTAGAACCCACACTTATCCAGCCGACCTTCGTGTATGATTATCCTACGGAAGTTTCTCCGCTGGCGAAACACAGACGGGACGGGAATAAAAAGATCGTTGAGCGCTTTGAATTATTTATCGGACAAACGGAATTCGCGAATGCATTTACCGAATTGAACGATCCCATTGACCAACGTGAGCGGTTGGAAAACCAGGCAAAATTACGTGATTTGGGAGACGAAGAAGCACAACAGGTGGATGAGAGTTTTCTGCAAGCATTGGAGTGCGGAATGCCGCCAACGGGGGGTGTGGGGATTGGTGTGGACAGGCTTGTGATGCTGCTAACCGGTCAAAATTCCATCAAAGATGTCATTTTGTTCCCTGCGATGAAATCAATAAAAGTCCAATAAACTGAAAAGGACACCATTAACTTGAGACTGGTCCCGAAGATTGCATACCGGCATATCCGCTCCGGGCATCGGTTTGGTTTTATCTCATTTACATCTATTTTAAGCATAATCGGTTTGGCGCTGGGAGTTGCTTCTCTCAATATCATTTCATCTTTTTCAGCTGGATTTTCAAAATCAATTGAGAGTAAACTGGCTTCCCTTGACGGACACATCCGCCTGACAAAATACCATAATGGCGCCGGTAGCGAATTAACCCGGTCCGAAATCGATACGATACGACAACAACTCGAACCACTTCATGAATTAACAGCATTAGTACCGTACATTGAAAAAAAGGCAATTATCCGTTTGCACGGTTTTTCCGAAGGCATCATCGTTTATGGTGTCCCTGAAAAGTCCCTTGTTGAAATTTTCAACCTGCCTGAAATGTTGGTAAATGGCAGTCTCGAAGATTTTGAAAATGGATTGATCATTGGGAAAGATCTTGCTACCACCCTGGAAGCAGACATTGGGAATTCTGTATTTTTATTCGATATTCAACGGTATATCGAAGAAGGAATAAATAAAGGAGGGAAGTTTAAAATCTCTGCTGTATATAAAAGCGGGTTCAGCGAGTATGACAAACTCCTTGTTTTCATTCCTTTAGAGCAAGCAAGATCATTTTTTGAACTGCCGGGGGGCGCATCCGGTTTGATTGGGATGATGCCTGACCCTCAGTATGCCGCAGTGACTGATCGGGCAATTATCAACATTCTTGGGTTCTCACCCTATGTGACATCCACCTGGATTGAGAGGCATTCCACGCTTTTTAACTGGCTAAATATGTATGATCTCCCCATCAAATTAGTCATTGGGTTTATCATGGTCATCGCCGTCTTCAATATCGCTGCAATATTATGGATGACCATCAGAGAGAAAACCAGTGAGATCGGCATTTTAACCGCTATTGGATTCAGCAGCCATAAGATCAGATATATCTTCCTGACAGAAGGATTCCTGATTGGGTTGATTGGTTCGATCGCCGGCTTGCTTATCAGCGTGGTTATCCTGATTCTGCAAATGAAATTCAGATTTATTGCCTTATCCTCGAAAATTTATTTTGTGGATTATTTACCCGTTGACTGGTCACCAATCCATATATTCATATTTCCTTTCTCTGCGGTGTTGCTGTCAATTGTCTCTGCATACTTTCCCGCCCGGTGGACAAAAAATATTGACCCGGTTGAGGCAATCAGGTACGAATGAATAAATTCGCGTTTTCATTAAAATTCATTACCGGGAATAGGAAGGGTGGGAGACGTAGCCGAACAGTCGGTCTCCCTGTTATGGGTCTTGCACTGGGGATTATGATTGTATTGTTGACCCTGGCGGTTATGAATGGTATGGAAACTGAAGTTTTTTCAAAATTGAAAATTTTTTACACGCCCGCAAAATTTCGGTTTGATTCAGCCACATCGGGGGATGTTCAGAAATTACGGTCACATATAGATTCTCAAAATATTACTTATTATCAAGCCATTTTCAGGAATGCTGTACTTAAAAAGGATGAGGATTTCAGATTTATTTCCATTTTTGCCGTGGATGATCTCCACCGGTTTGCTACAAATCAATTGGGGATATCATTATTCAATCCAGACGAAAATGATGATTTTCAAATATTAATTGGTGATGAATTAGGGTACATGCTTGGACTCTCTACCAATGACACATGCGAATTATTGTCACCGGCTGATATTAACCTTGTGACGGGCAGTATCCCGGAAGAACATTTTATGGTATCGGGAATTTTCAACTTTGACATTCTGGAAATTGATGGCAGTTATGCGATAATCTCCCTCGAAGCGGGAAAAAAAATATTCAGTACATTGAGTCAGGAATTCCTCTTACTGAATCAGGAACCGGACAAGACACAATTAAACGAAATTCGCCAAAAATTTCCATCGGTAACGTACGTCAACTGGGAATCAGAATTTGAATCACTTGTCTCGGCAATGAAACTTGAAAAAATAGCATATTCCTTTTTCGGATTTATTGTGATATTTATATCCGCATTTAATTTACTTAGTATCATGAGCATGACGGTTTTGCGTAAAGTTCCTCAGCTGGGAATTTTGATGGCGATGGGCATGAATTCTAAAAGAGTCTCCGCAATTTTTTTTCACCAAGCCATTCTGACGATTATCGCTGGCAGTATTTTGGGTGGAATATCCACATGGATCGTGATGGGATTAAACGATAAATATCATTTAATTAAACGATTATTTGTCGATTTTCCGCTGTCAAACTTCCCCCTGATCATTTCATGGGGAACGACATTTTTCGTGATCGTGAGCGCTGGTTTTATCATCTTTTTAGCAGGTCTGTACCCTGCATCAAGGATAGGTAAGTTAAATCCTGTTGAGGCGATAGACTATATTAAATGATAATAAGCGCAGAAAATTTAGTAAAGGTTTACAAGACTGCAAATGAGATCATCACGGTTTTAGATGGTGTTGATCTTACATTGCAGGAAACCGAGATTGTATGTATCATGGGACCAAGTGGCAGCGGAAAATCCACACTGCTCCATCTTTTAGGCACCCTGGATACACCCACATCCGGCATAATCCGGGTAGATGGCGAGCTTATAAAAACATCTAAGCGACTCCCACAAATACGAGCGGAAAAAATTGGATTTGTATTCCAGAACCATTATTTACTCCCGGAATTTACGGTTCTGGAAAATCTGATCATTCCACAATCCTTGATCAGAAGGGACGACAACCATTCTATCCAGCGTGCGCAGGAATTGTTAACTCATGTCAATCTTTGGAATCGGCGGACGCACTACCCCGATCAATTATCGGGGGGTGAAAAACAGCGGGTTGCGGTATTAAGAGCGCTGATCAATAACCCTAAAATAGTTCTCGCCGATGAACCTACAGGCAATCTGGATGCGGGAAACAGGGAAAGATTACTCGCTATAATCCTCCGGTTATACGAAAAAGAAAATCAATCATTTATCATTGCAACGCATGATGAGAGAGTTGCGGACATTGCCGGGCGGGTATTATTTTTAAAAGACGGGAAACTCATCCAAAAGTAAAAGTGGGATATGAAAAGAAATTTATCTAAAAGCGTTCAGGTGATTCTTAAAATTGCAAAAGATGAAGCGATCAGACTGGGACACAGTTATGTGGGATCAGAACATTTGCTATTAGGGATTATTCTGGATCACAATAGTAAAGCCGGTGCATTGATGGAATCTATCGGTGTCTCTCTGTCGGAGATGCATCAAAAATTAGAGACGATATTAAAGCCGGTCGGGGGAACGATTACCTTAGGGCATTTACCGCTAACGAGACGGGCGGAGCGAATCCTGCGCAATACTTTTATCGAAGCGGAAAAACTGAATAAGAAAATAGCGGACGACACCCATTTATTACTTGCCATCACCCGTGAGAGCGAAGGGATTGCAAAGGAAGTGCTGGAAGATTATAATATTGATTACGATCTACTAATCACATATATCACTTCATTAGAAAAAACTGATCAATATTTGGGTACCCGAACAACCTCAAGCACCCCCACGTTAGATATATTCAGCCGAAATTTTTCCGCTTTGGCAGCAGAGGATAAGTTAGACCCGGTTATTGGAAGGTCCGTTGAAATCGAACGCGTTGCCCAAATACTTGCCCGAAGGAAAAAGAACAATCCGGTGCTCATTGGGGAACCGGGGGTTGGTAAAACAGCAATTGTTGAAGGATTAGCCATTCGTATCTATAAAAAAATTGTACCCCGAATCTTATGGGGTAAGCGAGTGTTGGCGCTGGACCTGGCCGGGTTGATCGCCGGGACAAAATACCGTGGTCAATTTGAAGAACGAATGCAGAAAGTGATGCAGGAATTAGAAAAAACCACGGATGTCATCATTTTTATCGATGAACTCCATACCATCGTAGGTGCGGGGGCTGCATCGGGATCATTGGATGCAGCGAATATGTTCAAACCTGCACTTGCCCGCGGAGAAATTCAGGTGATCGGTGCGACCACCCTGAACGAATATCAAAAGTATATCGAAAAGGATGGTGCGCTGGAACGGCGATTTCAGAAGATCCTCGTTGATCCGCCGTCTATTGGAGATACAGTGAAAATCCTGAAAGGGTTGCAGCCAAAGTATGAAGAACATCATCAGATTAAGTATCTCCCTGAAGCAATAACGGCTTGTGTAGATCTCAGCGAAAGGTATATCCGGGACAAGTTTTTGCCGGATAAAGCTATAGACGTGCTTGACGAGGTTGGGTCGAGAATCCACATTTCAAATATTTATGTCCCAGACAATATTCTAAAACTTGAGAAAGAAATTCGGGAACTGCGCGGTAAAAAAGAACAGGTGATTAAAAATCAGCAATTTGAAGTTGCCGCCAGTCTCCGGGACAAGGAAAGGAAGCTGGTTAAAAAGTTACAAGACACCGAATTTGAATGGAATACGGAAAAAAATAGGGTTGTCCCTGAGGTCAATAAAGAAGATGTTGCCAGCGTAATCTCTATGATGACCGGTATTCCGGTAAATCAGGTTGCAGAATCAGAATCACAGCGCCTGATTAGAATGAGCCAGGAAATCGGAAAACATATCATTGGGCAGTCAGAGTCCGTCGATATTTTGTGTCAGTCCATTAAACGAGCCAGGGCAGGATTTAAAAATCCGGATCATCCAATCGGCAGTTTTTTATTTTTAGGACCGACTGGAGTAGGGAAGACTGAACTGGCAAAAGTGCTTGCCAAATATTTATTCAATAATGATGAATCTCTGATTAAAATTGATATGTCGGAGTATATGGAACGTCATAACGTGTCACGGCTGATTGGCGCACCCCCGGGGTATGTGGGTTATGACGAAGGCGGGCAGTTGACCGAAAGGGTCAGACGTCATCCGTTCTCTGTCATATTATTTGACGAGGTTGAAAAAGCGCATCCCGATGTATTTAATATTCTATTGCAGATCCTCGACGAAGGAAAGATTTCTGACAGTATTGGCAGAATCGTAGATTTTCGGAATACGATTATTATTCTCACGTCAAATCTAGGCACTAAAAATATATCCACAACGACGATTGGATTCTCAAAGGGTGAGGGTGAAAGTCAGTATGCAAAGATAAAATCCGATATAAATATTGAACTAAAAAGAATTTTTAAGCCTGAATTTCTGAACCGGCTGGATGAATTGATTATATTTCGGTCTTTAGTGTTCGAGGACCTTTTAAATATCATTGATCTTCAATTAAAGGATATTAGATCCAATTTGCGTGAAAAAAATATTCAGTTTAAAATGTCTAAAAAGGCAAAACTGCATCTCATTGAAAATTGTAATTATCAGGAATGGGGAGCCAGACCACTCCGAAGGATGATACAGAGAGAAATAGAAAATACGATCTCAGAAAAATTTCTTACCGGAGAATTTAAAGAAGGCGGGAATATATCTCTTAAAATTCAAAAGAATTCTTTTGTCTTTATCCAAACCTTTAATTCGCGCACTTCCGCCCCTTCCGGGAAAAAAGTAAGTCACTGCTCATAAACATTAAATAACATACTCCTGCTGTCAAAACGGCTGATTGCCCACACGGCATTATTGTTGATGAATCAACCCCAAATTAGATCAATTTATATTTTGGAGCTATTATGGGAAAAATAATTGGTATAGATCTGGGGACTACAAACTCTTGCGTGTCTGTAATGGAAGGCGGAAGCCCAGCGGTTATACAAAATAGTGAAGGCGGAAGAACCACGCCATCCGTGGTTGCATTCACTAAGGACGGCAGCCGTTTAATCGGACAACCGGCGAAACGCCAGGCAGTGACAAATCCGGAAAATACAGTATCGTCCACCAAACGGTTTGTTGGACGAATGTATGATGAGGTCGCGCAGGAAATAAAAGAAATGCCTTACTCGATCGTAAAAGGATCAAAAGGGGAGGTCATGTTTGATATACAAGGGAAAAAATACTCACCCCCTGAGATCAGCGCGATGGTCCTCCAAAAACTCAAACAAACTGCTGAAGAATATCTGGGTGAAAAAGTGACCGAAGCAGTCATTACCGTTCCTGCATATTTTAACGATTCTCAACGACAGGCCACCAAAGATGCGGGCGTTATTGCCGGATTAAACGTTCGAAGAATTATTAATGAACCGACTGCAGCGGCATTGGCATACGGACTGGATAAGAAAAACGATGAAAAAATCGCTGTTTTCGATTTAGGCGGCGGGACATTTGACATATCCATCCTGGAAATTGGTGATGGAGTGTTTGAGGTCAAATCGACCAATGGAGATACCCATTTGGGAGGCGATGACTTTGACCAAATGCTGGTTGACTATCTGGCTGATGAATTTAAAAAGTCAGATGGTATTGATATCCGAAAAGATCCAATGGCGCTTCAAAGACTGAAAGAAGCCGCCGAAAAAGCAAAAATCGAATTATCCTCATCAATGCAAACCGATGTGAATTTGCCCTTCATCACTGCCGATTCGAGCGGTCCGAAGCATTTGAATTTATCTCTTTCGCGGGCAAAATTTGAATCCCTCGTGGAACATTTGATCGAACGAACCCGTAAACCTTGCCTGGATGCGATGAAGGATGCCGGACTTTCTACAAGTAACATTGATGAAGTTATACTTGTCGGAGGTTCGACCAGAATCCCATCTGTACAGGATATGGTGAAAAAGGTTTTCAAAAAAGAGCCAAATAAAAGTGTAAACCCGGATGAGGTCGTTTCCATTGGCGCCGCGATTCAAGGCGGAGTGTTAGCGGGGGATGTAGAAGATATTTTACTACTCGATGTCACCCCATTATCCCTGGGGATCGAAACCCTGGGTGGAGTCGCTACCCGGTTAATTGAGGCAAATACTACAATTCCGACGAAAAAATCACAAATATTTTCAACCGCCGTTGACAGCCAGCCATCCGTAGAAATTCACATTCTTCAGGGTGAACGGGGGATGGCCGCTGATAATAAGTCCCTCGGCAGATTTCATCTTGACGGTATTCCACCTGCGCCTCGGGGTATTCCTCAAATCGAAGTCACATTTGATATCGATGCAAATGGAATATTAAATGTATCAGCGAAGGATAAAGCCACCGGTAAAGAGCAGAGTATCCGAATTGAAGCATCCAGCGGGTTGAGTGAAAGTGATATTGAAAAAATGAAGCGCGATGCGAAAAGCCATGAAAGAGAAGACCATGATAAAAAAAACATGGTTGAAACCCATAATCAGGCCGACCAACTTGCTTATCAGACTGAGAAACAGTTGAAAGATCTAGGTGATAAAATTTCCGATCCGGATAAAAAAGAGATACAGAGCGCCGTCGATGCCCTGAAGGAAAAGAATAAAGGGTCTGATCAAAGTGCGATTAAATCCTCGATGGAGACTCTGACAAAAATCTGGACAAAGGTATCCGAGAAATTATATCAACAGGGTCAAAACCAACAGGCAACTTCCGATCAGCCGAAGCCCGATCAGCACGGATCTGACGAGAAGGATTCGAACATTGAAGATGCTGATTTTGAAGTTGTAGATGAAAAATAGATTTGTTTAAAGATAAGATTGAACATATAAAACGGACAGTTTTAACTGTCCGTTTTTGTTATCAGACACCTGTAATTTTTCTTCAATTATTATGTTGGTATTTCATAAAAAACATCTGATTTTATTCATTCTATCAACCGTCATTCTTCTGGCAGGTGCAGGTGTATGGGGGTGTCTTTACTTTACAGATATATTAATCACCATGAACTACGATCGTGTGACAAAATACATGTCTGAAAAAACATCAGCCCGGGTTTCATTCTCTGCGATAACCGGCAATTTAGTCCATGGTCTAAAGATACTGGAATTAAAAGGTGAAAGTCCGTCAGAGGAGATCCTTGATGTGGATTCGTTGACTATCAGGTTCAATCTTCTGAAATTATGGGTTGGGGACATCGAACTGATCACTGTTCGCCTGGATGGTGGGAACATCAGTCTTGATGCATTTAATGAAATTCAAAAACCGGATGACCGGCATAGCCAATCCCGCAATACCCGCAAATTCAGCATCAGGCAGTGCAGTATTCATAATTTGAAGATCCACAGAAAATCTGTCGAAATCCGGATTGATGCTGATTTGCAAATAACAGCAGACAACCATCAATCCAAATTATTCCTGAAAAGACTTTCGATACAGCAAGGTGAGTGGTCAGGTACACTGGATTCTACACTTGTTACTTTTACAGATCAACGCATTATTGCAGAACCATTCAGTTACACAATTGTAAACGGAGATACGATCAAGGGCACTTTATCAGTCTCCCTGGAAACTAATCAATGGGGATTTCCGGTAGATTTCAATCTGAAGGGCAAGGAGAAATCCAACAAGCTGACTATAGATGATCTGGATCTTCGGGGTGTTGTCTTTGCGGATAAATTTAAGTTGCAAAGAGGATCGGTTAGAATTGACACATCACTCGTTGAAATATCCGGGCAATATTCGTTCACGAGCGGTCAATGGGATGCACAGGGCATATTTAATGAATTTACGGCACAGATTGATTCAGTGCCAATTTCTCTCACCGGAAGTATCCGTTCGATGGGGCGAAGTATTGCAGACACAATATTTTTTGACACCGACATCTCCGATCTTCAGTACAATATGTTTGAAATCAATCATGTAAAAGGTGAGGTTTCTTACATCGATTCCGTATTGATCAATACCCGGCCGATTGAGTTTTCCCTCGTGGGTGTAACCGGACTGATTGATTCGTTATTCATTAAAAAAGACCGGTATAAAATATCCGGTCAGGCCGTGCTTAAAAATTTTTCTCCGGGAAGCTACATTGCGGGACTTCCAACTCTTAAGGTTACCGGTGTCGGATCTATCAACATCGTCGGGTTACCTGAAAAAACCGGGATAAACTCAAAATTATTTTTGAAACCTGTTACGTATCAAAAATTAAATTTAGGTGACAGCTATTGGGAAGCATCTACCCGCACCGAAAATGGTAAAATGACGGAATTGGAATTAATAGGTAACACTAAATCATTGGAATTTCCATTGGTCACATTAGACCGGTCCGTCATCAAAGCACATTATCGAAAAGGGAAAATTGACCTTGATCACCTGTATGGGTATAACGAAAAAGGCGATTTCATTTTTATATCAGGATACACCGATTCGCTGATGACCCAAATTGTTTTGGACTCAATTTTTCTGAATTTAAACGGAGTAAGGAGTTATTCCGGTAAATTGGATATTACCAGTGAAAATGAAGAATACAACATCATCTGTGACAACCTTGCGTTAAATTCCGGTAATATCTCTCTATCCGGTAAATATGCAGATCCTGAAAAATTTGAATTTGATATGAAACTGACTGACATCAATATTGAAGATGTAGTAAAAATGTTAAGACTTGAGCATCCGGTGTCAGGGATAATTAATGGAAATTCACAATTTTCAAAATGGAATACAAAACCGGTTTTGTTCTCCGATATCCATATTACAAATGGAACTTTAGGTGAGATAAAATTGAAAAAACTAGATGGGAAATTTTCATTTTTCGATCACCGTTTACTCATTGACAAAGTGACGGCAGGTTTAGAGCAGGGATCGGTTGATTTTTCCGGATGGGTAGAGTCATCGTTGGATACGGGCAGAACAGTGACCTTTTTACCTGAAGATTCGTTATCCATCCTGGCAAAATTTGACGGATTTCAAATTGAATCCATTAAACCCTATTTTCCTTGGGAATTCAGAACAGCAGGGAAAGTATCGGGGAATATGGACATCACCGGGCAACTCTCCCATATGTACATGGCGTCTGATATTCGGATTGATTCACCTGCATTTGATCAGATATTAGGTAAAGTTGCGAGTGGAAAACTTATCTATTCAAATAAAAAATTGTTTCTGCGAGAAACCCGCATCCAACTGGACGATGGTGACTATGCGATCAGCGGGTTTATTCCGCTTGATTTGGATTACTTTTCTGAAGACCGATCCTTTCCCATGCGGAATCCCATTGACCTTTTAATCAGTGGAAAAACGAGAGAACTGGATTTTATTTATCCATACTTCGATATTATAGATTCCCTGTTCTGTGACTGTTCCATCCAGCTATCGATCGATGGGACATTTGAATCACCCATTCGAAATGGTCAGGTCATCCTCAATCATGGAATTACAAATGTCTCACCACTTAAGAATACGTTCACAGATATCGAAGGGATCGTCACCATTGATGATAATATCTTAAAAATTTCATCTCTCTCGGGGAAATCGCGGAAGATCCCCAAAGACGATATCCTGAATACTCCCTTATATTACCTTATGAAAGTGCTTCATCTCTCGCGTAATCCGAAAACCCCAACCCAAAATATAAAAGTAGAAGGGTCGATGGATTTGACTGAATTTTTTAATCCCGGTTTTAACCTTGTGGCGACGGGGAAAAATATTTATCTCGAGGATGTTTACGATACCTTTGCGGGAATGGGAAAAGCTAATTTTCGGATTACCGGGCGGGATACAATTTTCATTTCGGGGACATTTGAACCTGATCCTTACGAATTTACCATCAGTCCGGTAATGAGTACGGCGTCTGACATAACCGGAACTGACATCTCTGAAGGGAAAATGATGATATATGATATTCACATTCCTATGGATACCGGTGTGATCATAAAGAATGAATATATGGATATCGAAATTGAAGGTGAGATTAGTCTTACCGCTGTGGGAACAAATGATTTTGTGATTTCGGGAAATATTAATATCGTGGGAGGTTCTTTTTTTCTCAACGGCAACGAATTTACCGACACCGAGGGCAGGATCACATTTGACCCGGCATCCGATTACCCGGAGATGGATATCATCGCTTATACTTACCTCAACGGATTATCCTACAAAGTATTATTTTCCGGTCAGATAAATAATCCGATTCTTGGATTTGAATCCGAAGATCCGACGGATGCATATTCTCAGGATGAAATTCTCCGTATTTTACTTGCAGGGGACGAATCCTTGATTGCGGGAAAGGATTTCAAAATTCAGGATGCGGGGACAAATATCATCTCTAATTACCTTGAAACTGAATTGGAAAGACTGATCACTCTTAAAAGTCCGGTTGATCGATTTCAATTGGATAGCCAGGGGGCATTGCTAAAAGATATGAATAATATAGATGTCAATCTGTACATGGGTAAACGACTGTCCCGAAAAATGTATATGAATATAAAAAGTGATATTTTTTCAACACAGATCAAGAGTGAATACGAAATTGTTTATCGGATGGATAAAAATCAATCCGTGGTGGTCCGGCTGGACGATCAGGGATTCCCTCACTTGAACTACCGGATAAAATTTAAATACTGATAATGTACAAAATAATAAGAATTGCTTTCTTTTTAATGGTATTATCAGAATTCGTTTTTCCACAAACTAAGCGATTGGTAAATCATGTGATCTTTGAAGGAAATGCCAGTATTCCCAGTAAAACACTCATCAACGATTTACAGTTAAAACCAAAACGTTTTTTAAAAGGGATAATGTTTCGCGAACGGGCTCTGAAACTAGATATTCTCTCTTTGAAAAATAAATACGTCGCTGAAGGATTTATCAATGTTTCAATTTACCCGGAAACTGTGTTAAAAAATGACCGGTTTATCGATATTCATTATAATATATCCGAGGGAGACAGATATTATCTTCATGGGGTAAATGTTCATGGGAATGAGATTGTATCCCTGGAAGCTATTCTCCAGCTGCTTCGGATAAAAACGGGTGACCCTTATAATCCGTTCTTAATGTCGCGGCTGATATCAGATATTGAATATCTTTATTTTACAAATGGGAAAATTCTGGTAAAAGTCAGTGCCGACATTGTCCGGCACGATACGGATATTGTCTCGAATATTACGATTACCGAAGGTGTCACATATTCTATCTCAAATATCATGATTTCGGGTATTGTCCATTTCCCTGAAGGATTTGTCACACGCGAGATCACATTTAATATCGGCGATGTGTATAATATCAAGGAAATTGAAAGATCACAGTCACGCATTTTTTCTTCAGGACTGTTTAGCTCGGTTGAAATTCGACCGGTCATCGGCTCGGTCCGCGAAAATAATGTCATAGTAGAAGTCAAGGTCAGAGAATATTCATCCAAGCAGGTTAAAACCGACCTTGGACTCGGTCAGGAGCCATCATCACTGGGAGAAGGTGCGCCGCCTGCTTCCATATTAGAATTAAATGTGAAATGGCAACCCGGTACCGTTCCCAAATCTGCGAGCCGTATTGAATTCGGCAGTAATGTTACAGTAAGATTGGATGAAAACATTACAGTCCCCAATCTGAATTACAACGTGTCATGGTTTACGCCATGGCTCATCGGCTTTAGATTACCCATCAGAATAAAGTATTATCATAATGAGCAAATTGGTGAACGATTAGATGGTATAGCGTCTTCATTTATCTACAGAACCAGTGAGAGATATAAACTGACCGGCAGCGTCAACATTGAGTACATTAAATCATCCTTGGAGTCCGACCAGAAACGCAGTATAAAGATGACATACCTTGAACAGAAATTAGATAATTTTATTTACCCGACTCAGGGTTATTTTTATTCCATTAATTCCGAATTAAATGGGACAATCCTCGGTGGCGAAGTCCATTTTCTAAAATTTGACCTTGAATATAAAAAGTTTTACCCTCTGGATAAAAATATTACCTTTGGAATTCATCACCGTATCGGATATTTGCAGTCTATAAATTATCGTCACTTAAATCCTGATCCCATTCCCTCGTTCTATAAATTTAAACTGGGGGGCAGCACATCACTCCGGGGATGGAAGGACACTGACGACATAAATCCGGAAGGAGGGATGATCCGGTTCCAGTCCAATTTTGAATTTCGATTCCCCATATTCTGGCTTTTTGGCGGGGAAATATTTTTTGATACGGGTAAATTGAATGACAGTGTGTATAAATCGATATTCCAAAATTGGCTTTGGGATGCAGGAATGGGGATCACCATCAATTCACCGATTGGTCCTGTGAGGGTTGATATGGCATTTCCTCAGGGAAATTGGTCAGAGCCAACGATACTTTTATCCATTCTATACTTATTTTGAATTTTATTCCCAGGTCGGAACAAAAGAAAACCTTGCTTGTTTGGAAAGAGCCTTGTGCCTAAAAATTAATATCAATAATTAATAAAGGAGATTTGATTACGTGAAAAAAGTTATATTCTTATTATTCGCTTTATTCTTACTTATCGGATGTTCAAAAAATGACCCATTGGTTGACGGTCTCTGGAAGGAAGCTGAGACATTCAGACTGCAGGACAATCTGGACTCATCAATCGGAAGTCTCAACGAAATAATCACAAATTATCCCCAACATAAAAAAGCAGCCGACGCACAATTTATGATCGGTGAAATATATTTAAATGATGTAAAAAATTACAATATTGCACTGGATGAGTTTAGAAAGGTTATCGGGAAATTCCCAAAATCAGATATGGCAGAGAAAGCATTGTTTATGGAGGGGTACATTAACGTGAACTACCTCCAGGCATATACAGATGGCATTGAAAGTTATCATGCGTTTTTAGAAAAATATCCGAACAGTGAACTGGTTGCCGCTGTTCAATATGAACTTGACAGTCTCGAAGACGTTGAAAAACAAATTTCAGAGTTGAATAATATGGTAACGTCCGCTTCGGAGGCGAACTGATGACTGAATTTGATCTGTCAGGATTGAACGAAAGAATAAAAGAAAAGTCTGCATTTATAAACCTCCTCAAAAGTAGCCTCTCATCGGTCATCGTTGGACAAAGCGACCTCATCAATAAATTGATCATCGCGATGCTGTCCAATGGACATATTTTTCTTGAGGGTGTCCCCGGATTAGCGAAAACATTGACCGTTAAAACATTGGCAAGCTTGATTGATACGAAATTTCAACGGCTTCAATTTACCCCGGATTTATTACCAGCAGATTTGCTGGGCACCCTGATATACAATCCGAAAGAAGCAACTTTTGAGGTGAAAAAGGGACCCATATTTGCGAATATCATTTTAGCTGATGAAATTAATCGGGCACCTGCAAAAGTGCAGAGTGCGCTTCTCGAAGCCATGCAGGAGCGTCAGATCACCATCGGCGATTCAACCTATAAACTTGACGCCCCATTTTTAGTCATGGCGACGCAAAATCCCATCGAGCAGGAGGGAACATATCCATTACCGGAAGCCCAAATTGACCGGTTTATGTTTAAAGTGCTCGTCGGTTATCCCACGATAGATGAAGAACTGAAAATCCTTCAGACCATGGGGATGGTCGCCGAAAAGCCCCCTTTAACCCCGGTCATTACCGCAGCTACAATATTAGATGCCCGGAAACTTGTGGATCAGATTCATATTGCGGAGAATATCCAGAAATACATCGTTTCACTCACGTTTTCGACCCGTGATCCTGAAGCTGCAGGAATGAAAGACCTGAAAGGGTTTATTGAGTTTGGTGTGTCGCCAAGGGCAACAATTTTTATGGCGATTGCAGCAAAGGCTTCTGCATTTATGTCGCATCGGGGATATGTGATCCCGGAAGATGTCAGAGAAATCGGCCGGGCAATATTGCGTCATCGGATCATCCTCACCTACGAGGCAGAAGCGGAAAACGTGACCACGGAAGATGTTATCACCCGTATATTCGAATCCGTTCCAACTCCATAAATTTCAGCAGGATATGATTATATGATCCCCGCGGAGATCCTTCAAAAAGTCAGGCTGATCGAGATTCGCACACGAAGGTTAGTCAATAACCTGTTCGGTGGGGAATACCATTCTGCCTTTAAAGGAATGGGCATGGAGTTCGCTGAAGTGCGCGAATATTTTCCCGGAGATGACATCCGGAATATTGACTGGAATGTGACCGCCAGAACCGGAAAACCGCACATTAAAAAATTTGAGGAAGAACGAGAACTCACCGTCATGTTACTGGTTGATGTAAGCGCGTCAGGTTATTTCGGAACCGGCATTGTATTGAAGACCGATGTGATGATCGAGATCGCAGCTGTTCTTGGGTTTAGCGCCATACGAAATAACGATAAAGTGGGATTATTGCTCTTCTCAAATAATATCGAAGAATATATTCCACCGAAGAAAGGGAAAGCTCATGTATTGCGAGTCATCCGGGAATTGATCTACTATCAGGCACAGGATAGAACGACAAACATGGCTTCGGCGCTGGAACATCTCCTTGAGACTCAAAGACGAAAATCCGTAGTATTTTTAATCTCCGATTTTTTCGACAGGGATTATGAAAAGGTTTTAAATATTACCAACCGGAAACACGATCTTATTTGTGTAAGGGTAGTGGATAACGCTGAACTGGAAATCCCGGATTTAGGATTAGTGAAAATACATGACCCAGAGCTTCAGTCCTCTCATTGGATCGATACAGGCTCGGCGAAGTTCAGAGCAATGGTCAGCGATAATTTGAAAAGGAAATTAGAGGAGTTTGAGAAATATTGTCAGAAAAATGAGATTGATTTAATCGAGGTTAACACAAAAACTGGTTATGTAGACCCTCTGGTTTCCTATATGAACAAAAGAATTTCCCGACATTGATGAAATCAGTATTTTATTTAATATTCATTCCACTTTTTTTATCCGGACAAGTTTCTCTTGAAACCCAACTTTCAAAACGTACGCTTCGGGTGGGTGATCAACTGAATCTGACAATTTCGGTGGTTTGTCCTACAGATAAATCCGTTAAGTTCAATGAATTGACACCCGAATCTGATGCCATGACCGTGATCAATGAGGAAATCAGTTCAGAATCAATTACCTATACCCTAGCGTTCTGGGAAGTCGGGGAGTATAAAATTCCCGGTATTCCCATCAATATTTTAAGCCACGGACAACTGGAAACTACATTAGTGACAGACCCTGAAACCGTGGTTGTGGAAAGTCTCCTGAAAGACGAAAACGCACAAATCCGGGAAATCAAAGGGATGCATGAAGTTTGGCTGCATACGCCATACCGAAATTATATATTATTATTCATCGTCATTATTTCGGGCATTGCGCTGTGGATGATCTTAAGAAAGAGACAAAAAACGGTTGTAAAAGCTGAAAAATGGCAAAAGCCGGCAGATTCACCATTAGTCAGGGCTAAAAAAAGACTTGAAAAATTAGAATGTCCCTATCCGGTAACCCATGAAAGCTGTGAATCATATTATCTGGAACTAACATCTATTATTAAAGAATTTCTCGAAAATGAATTCTATTTTAAAGCGATGGAAATGACGACGGAAGAAATTAATAATTATCTGACTACCGCCATAGATGATAATAAATTACGAAAAGATACGCACCAGTTATTATGCAGTTCAGATTTATCAAAATTTGCAAAACATATCCCTGAAGACAAAAAATTTCAAAATGATAAAGACCGGACATTGTCGATTTTAGAAAATTATCATCGAAGAATTGAAAAAGAAATATTTACTAAACATTAAAAGGAAGTTATCATGAAAAATTATTTGATTATTTTGCTTATACTGATCTCATTTTCGTTTGCAGAAATCGGATATTATCGACCTTTGAATGCCGGGTTTATTATAGGCAGAAATATTGGAGGAAATAATTACTCAGATACGAAGATCCTGGGCGTAAACGGGGAGTACGTCCTGAATCAGAGTATCGGTTTGGCGATGGAGTATAAAACATATAAAAACACACCTTCACCTGAATATAGCAGTTTAGATGAGGAATCCGTCAGTTTAATATCTGTTTACATGAACCGGTATAAGAACTTTCGCATGACAGAAAATAATGGGGTTAAAGGGCTTGCGTCGGTGGGGGCGGCAAGTATGACAATCAATGATATCGATAAAATTTACTTTATTTTGGGTATTGGCTTACAAGTCGCACTGGCGGACCGAATAAACCTTGAGTTATCCTTAAAAGATTACATGAAAGAATTTAGTATTCCGTTTACCAGCTTTCCGGAAGTTCATGTCGCCGCTTTAGGTGGTGGGAAACATTACATCAATTTAAATATCAACCTTTCTCTAAATTTGGGTGATCTCAAACCCACCGATTAATTCACTGTAATTGTTTTTAACAACATCGCTGAAAGGAGTTATTCATGATTATTTCTGTTCACTCCGAAAATCCGAATCTGAGACATATTCGACACGCTTTGGAAGCATTGAAGAACGGAGACCTCATTGTGTACCCAACAGATACGCTGTATGGATTGGGATGTGATATTTTTAATAAAATGGCGATCGAGAAAATCTACGCACTTCGAAAAATAGACCGGAAAAAACCTCTGAGTTTTATCTGCCATGATTTTTCTCAAATCGCAGAATATGCCAAAATTTCGAATTATGGCTATAAGGTGATGAAAAGTATTTTTCCGGGACCATACACCATTGTTTTACCGGCAACAAATAAAGTCCCCAAAATGCTGGTCACAAAACAAAAAACCGTCGGGATCCGTATCCCTGAAAATGAATTTGCACTTACTCTGGTTCAGGAATTTGGTGCACCTATAATTTCAACCACAATCACTTCTGATGACCAAATTGCGATTTCAGATCCGGAGGTCATTCACGAAATATATCAAAACCAGATCAAATATGTTTTTTCTGATGGTTTGAGCATGTCTGAGCCATCCACGGTTCTTGAGATTAAAGATGATGAGGTTAATGTTCTTCGCAAAGGGAAAGGGGATATCAGCTTCCTCTACTGATCTTTACCCTACTATCCTTCAGATTCATTTGGGTTCAACCCAGATGGGGTTGGTCATGGCAAAATGGTTTTTTTCAAAACCTTCAGTCTCAAGTTCAACCCGAAAGTAGCAGGGTGAATATTCCGCTTTAATACCCTGATGTTCGACCTTTAATACCGATTTTTCAGGGCGGATGAGTTTGATGCAATTTTCATTTTCACCCAATTTTCCCTTAAATATCTTTATCCACAATATTTTACCATAATCTAATGATGACTCACCAGTGATATTCAGAGTAAAATTTTGAAAGGCGCATATTTGCCCCGGTAAAAAGGTGTATCCCCCGGCGCTAATGTGAAATGAGATAAACGGGCCATCTGAGATGATACATTGTCCTGCCCGAAGCCCTTCAATGATTTTTATCACCGAGTGTTCTGTGGCAAAAACACCTGTTTTCCATTCACCGAAAATCTGCGCCCTTTTTTCCCATAACGATACCATCGGTAGATGAATCTGCCTGAATCGGTTAAAATTTCCATGTGCATCATTCCCCGCATAAATAAATTTTCGATACCCGGCTTTAAGAAATTTCAGCCAAATTTCCCTGCCACGGACAAATCCGGCATCATGACTTCCATTCATGATCTGAAATCCGGAAATATGGGTCTGCAAACAGTCTTCTTTTTCCCATTTTCCTCTATTGATTACGAACCATTGAAAAAACGGTGTCGGGGTAAATGGGTGTGCCGCAATCATCATGGCTGAGGCGGATACCGCTCCTGATAAACTCCTGATCGAATGTTCGGATCTCGTCTGAAATGGATGTTCTGCACCATCACCCGAGCCGGGAATAAAGTCAGGTGCATTTAATACTAACACATGAATATTATGCCCGTGCGAATTTCGTACCGTAACCTCTTCTGACGGGATCACCAGACATGATGGATGAGATTCATTTATTCTCTCAATTTCTCTGCGGGAATGATTCCATTTTTGAAGATCCGGATCGCTGATGATCCACGAACCTGGCAGATCATCCAGATCATAAGAATGATCAGTGGGACAAAAAAACGACAAACCAAGTGACTTTCCCGCAGCTACGGTTTGACGAAGCGGCGCTCCGAATTCAACCATATCTTCCGTGAGTTGGCTATGATAATGAAGATCACCCCAATAAATTTTCCCTTCACCCGGCATGGGCGCCCGGTTTAAATATACCTCCATGGGCGATGAAGGGAGCAGAGCAAGATTATGGTTGATGCAGGACTTCTTCATCCCGTTCACCTCATAATTAAACAGGACCTCAATGAAAAGCGATTGGTTTAACCCGTCCCTTGAAATTTCGAGGGATTCACTCCAGAAATGATCGGTGATATGTTGGTTAAATTCGATGACGTCTTCTCTGTTTAACCCATTTTCATTTCGAATACGAATATGAATATTTTCCAAAAAAATCGGATATCTATCCGCATCTTTTACCAACAACATTAAAGGTATAGACGTATTCAAATTGATCCTGTGAGGGATATCTGCGAGGATCTCGGGTTCAGGTTTGAAATACCGGCTGCCGGTCAGTCTAAAACGAAAATGCATTTCCGTATATAATAAAAGAAACGGTAATTCGGTAAAAATATCAGGTGAAAACAGGGTAAATTCCATTGTGAAAATTACTTTAGGGATGACTTCTGATCATGTATCAAACTGGCCGATAAAACCCAAAGAACACAGCGTCATCACGGTTTGTTAATTTATCAAAGACAACAAAGAGAGTCACCGTATTCCGTTTTTGGTAAAGCCATTTTGAGATAAATTTATTAAACCTGCCTCCATGCGGGGGACTCTGAAATCAGGTCGAATTTACTTGAGAGAAGGTCTCCATTTATTGTATGCGATAACGCCTTGATTGTAAATTTACCCTTTATTTTACGCAATAATACTAAAGGAATTTATGGCAACGACTTCTGATTTTAAAAATGGTGTAATTTTTCAGTGGAAGGACAACTTATGGAAAATCGTTGAATTTCTACATGTTAAACCAGGGAAAGGTCCGGCCTTTGTTCGTACTAAACTTAAAAATGTGAGAACCGGACAAGTCGTCGATGAGACATTTCGATCGGGTGAAAAAATAGATTTTGTCAGACTTGAAGCAAGAGACTACAATTATATGTATAACGATGGTGAGTTCTATTATTTCATGGACAATGAAACATTTGAACAAATCCATTTGAGCGCCAGCCAGATTGATGATGTCCTGAATTATTTGGTTGAGAACACGCCGACGACCATCGCATTTAACGGAACGGAGCCAATTGAAGTACGCATACCTCAGCATCTAAACCTGAAAATTACCGAAACTGACCCGGGAGAAAAGGGGAATACCGCAAGCGGAGGCACGAAACCTGCAACCCTTGAAACGGGCGTTATTATCCAGGTTCCGCTTTTTGTTCAGGGAGGTGAAACGATTCGAGTAGACACCCGGGATGGCAGATATATCGAACGAGTCAAATCCTAAATCCAGTTTTAGTGATAAATCACGATTTTTTAGGAATAATATGTATAGTAAACAAAAAATTCAGGACCTGATCGCACTGGTTGAAAACTCAGGCGTAACTGAAATCGAAATCGCTTCATTCTGGGGATTTAAAAAAATAAGAATATCAAAAACTCAGAGTCCCAGCGTTCCCGTACAGAAAATTGCCACCGGAAAAGTCGTGGAATCTTCTCCCGTAATTGAGCCCGCAGAAGTTCCCCCACCAAAGACGACCCTGCATGAAATAAAAGCTCCGCTCGTTGGGACTTTTTATTCTGCCAGTAAACCCGGTGATTCTCCATATATAAAGGCAGGTGATATTGTTAATCCCGGGCAGGTAGTTTGTATAATTGAGGCGATGAAGATATTTAACGAAATAGAGGCTGATATTTCCGGACGCATCACCCAGATACTGGTTCAAAATGAACAGCCGGTTGAGTTTGATCAACCCCTGTTTGTTGTCGAATCGCTTTAATATCTATGTTTAAAAAGATCCTCATTGCAAACCGGGGCGAAATAGCGCTTCGTATTATTCGTGCTTGTCGTGAACTGAATATTCCCACCGTCGCAGTATACTCCACAGTTGACTCCCTTTCCCTCCATGTCAAATTCGCTGATGAAGCCATTTGTATCGGACCCGGCGAGAGTTCCAAAAGCTATCTGAACATCCCGGCGATCATGTCCGCCGCTGAAATTACGGCTGCTGATGCCATCCACCCGGGATACGGATTTTTGGCGGAAAACGCCGAATTTTCAGCGATATGCCACGATCATAAAGTGACCTTCATTGGTCCTCCACCGGATACTATCAATGCCATGGGGGACAAAGCCAATGCAAAAAACACCATGAGGTCAGTGAATATTCCGGTAATACCCGGCTCGGGCAGCATCCTGATCTCCCATAACCAGGCCATCGCCCTTGCCCAGGAGATCGGATATCCCGTCATTCTCAAAGCGACAGCCGGCGGTGGCGGAAAGGGCATGAGACTGGCGAATAATCAGGAAGAACTGGTGACCGGGTATCGAATGGCACAACAGGAGGCCATGTCCGCATTTAAAAACGGGGATTTGTATCTTGAAAAATATCTCGTTGAACCCCGTCATATCGAAGTACAGATTCTTGCAGACAGTTTTGGCAACTGCTATGCCCTGGGCGAGCGGGAGTGTTCAATACAGCGACGTCATCAAAAACTAATTGAAGAGTCACCTTCATCGGCAGTCACTGAAGATATTCGTCAGCAATTGTATAAATCGGCAATAGCCGGTGCAAAAGCGGTCAACTATCTGGGCGCCGGCACCATCGAATTTTTACTGGATTCAAAGGGTGATTTCTACTTTATGGAAATGAATACGCGTATTCAGGTGGAGCACCCGGTCACCGAAATGGTCGTCGGTATTGATCTGATCAAAGAACAGATCCGCTGTCATGGGGGTGAAAAAATACCGGATTGGATGGGAAACATGAAATTGCGCGGACATTCCATTGAATGCAGGATCAACGCTGAAAATCCGGATAAAAACTTTCTGCCCTCGCCGGGTGTCATCACAAGTTTCCATATGCCCGGTGGGAAAGGTATTCGGGTGGATACCCATGCATATGCCGGATACCGGATTCCACCCAATTATGACTCTATGATCGCAAAAATTATCGTACGCTCCCCTAACCGGATAGAAGCAATCCAACGAATGAAAGGAGCATTGGACGAATGTATCATTGAGGGAATACATACCAGTATTCCATTCCACAAGCAAATATTGAACGATCCAAAATTTCAGTCCGGTGACTTTCACACCGGATTCCTGGATCATTTTGAATACATACCAGAGAAAGGGAAGAAAATATGAATGTACCGTCGAATTTAAAATACTCAGGCGACCATGAGTGGGTAAAGGTTGAGAACGATATTGTTACTCTTGGCATTACTGATTTTGCCCAGAGTGAACTTGGAGATATTATTTTTATTGAATTTCCGGAGGTGGGGGATTCATTTGAAAAAGGTGACGCGTTCGGTACTGTTGAAGCCGTTAAGACCGTCGCAGACCTGTTTACACCCGTGTCCGGTGAAATACTTGAGATCAATCCGGAGCTTGAAGACCATCCGGAAAATGTAAATACCGACCCGTATGGAAAAGGGTGGATCATCAAATTAAATATGCGTGATACATCCGATTTAGACGACATGATGGATGGTGATGCCTATAAAGGGTTTATCAGCTGATGCAATTTATTCCCATAACCCCGGAAATTGAAAATGAAATGCTGCGGCAGATGGGTATTCCATCCATTGAAGACATCCTCAATATTATACCCGAACCGATTCGCCTGAAACATGAAATGGGGATCGGGGAGGGATTGTCAGAATTTGATTTATGGACTGAAAGCAAAAAACGCTCATTGACGAATGTTCATGCCTCAGAAGGAATGCTTTTTATGGGTGGCGGCGCATACGATCATTACATTCCAGCTGTTGTCGATTTTATATCAGGCCGGTCAGAATTTTATACCGCTTACACTCCCTATCAGGCAGAAGTGAGTCAGGGCACTCTTCAGGTCATGTATGAATTTCAATCCATGATTTGTGAACTTTCCGGAATGGAAGTTGCCAATGCCTCGTTATTTGATGGTGCATCAGCAGTTGCTGAAGCGTGTTCAATGGCACTATCTGCTACCGGTAAGAAAATTGTTGCCCTTTCAGGATTGCTGCATCCCTCAACCATAGAGGTGGTCAAAACCTACCTTCAAAACCGGAATGTTGAGATCATAAACCTGCCTGTAGACCATGGTAAGACAGATATAACTTCCATCGCAGACAATGTGGACGATGTGGCATGCGTCGTTATCCAATCTCCCAATTATTATGGTGTCATTGAAGATTGGACTGCTGTCTCAACCGCACTGGGTGACAAAAAAGGGTTGTTGATTGCTGTGAGTAATCCGCTGGATATGGTCATGCTGAAATCACCCGGTGATTGTGGCGCTCATATCTATGTGGGAGAAGGACAATCCTTGGGAAACCCCTTATCCTACGGTGGGCCGTATTTAGGGCTCATGGCAACCCGGATGAACCTGGTTCGAAAAATGCCGGGGCGTATCTCCGGGAAAACAACCGACGTGGATGGAAAAGAAGGGTTTGTTCTCACTTTTCAGACCCGCGAACAGCATATCCGACGGGAAAATGCAACATCCAATATTTGTACAAACCAGGGTCTGATGGCGCTTCGGGCAACCATCTATCTCACATTAATGGGTAAAGAAAATATTAAATCCCTCATGAAATTATGTTTCAATAAAGCCCATTATCTCGCAGATCAAATTATTAAAATCCCCGGTTTCCAAATTCCATTTGGAAAGCAATTTATCAAGGAATTTGCCGTGACCACGCCGGTTTCGGCAAGAGACATAGTTGACACAGCCGAAAAAGAGGAGATTTTCTTCTCAATTGCAGAGGGTGATCAAACAGACAGATTAATTTTACTTGCTGTGACTGAGAAACGCAGTAAAAAAGAAATGGATACGCTGATCCAATTTCTACGGAAACAAAGTGTTAGATAACAGGTGTAAATATTGGTATTCATTCAAATAATGGAATCACTTCAAGGATGACTAATACCTTCGAAACTCTGGAAAAATTTCGCCGGGTTAAGGGGGCGGTGGCATTGGCGCTCATCGATCCTGACCTGAAGAACGATGAATTTCTTCATAAAATGACCCATGGGGTCAATCAAGCCGGATTCGATGCGATTCTGGTTGGCGGAAGTCTGATCATGGATGACGGTTTTGAAGTTCGGATGGAGAAAATCCGTGAGATGACCAGCCTGCCGATCATTATTTTCCCGGGTTCTTCCCGACAATTATCACGGACTGCGGATGCCGTGCTATTTTTATCTCTCCACAGCGGGCGTAACCCTCAATACCTGATCGGTGAACAGGTGCAGTCAGCGCCGGTCATTTATAATCTCGGTATCGAGGCGATCCCCACCAGTTACCTGCTCATTGACGGTGGTGTCAAATCTTCGGTGCAAGTCATGAGCAATACCAATCCGTTGCCGTCTGAAAAACATGATATCATTTTGGCGCATGCGCTTGCCGGGCAGTATTTAGGCTCAAAGCTGGTATTTCTCGAAGCGGGGAGCGGTGCACGGCATCCTGTGCCGGAATCTTTGGTTAAGGTGATCAGCCAAAAAGTTCAAATTCCGGTGGTGGCTGGGGGCGGGATACGAGATGAGCAGACAGCCTCAAAATTGGTCTCTGCAGGCGCGGGTTACATAGTCATAGGAAGCCTCCTGGAAAAATGCCGGGACCCGTTTAAATTAAATTCCGTCGTTAAATCAATCCATTTTTTGGAGTCATAGATCAATAAACAGGATTCACAACCAATTAATCCTTTACATCAATTTGCAAAACACTATCTGCTTCATTTGCAATTTGAACGAAGGTTGTCCCAAAACACCATAAATGCATACTGGACAGATTTACGGCGGTATACGGATTATTTAAATACGACTTTCGGACTCTCCCACCCCAAAAATATTAAACTGGATCAAATTCGGGAATTTGTGAAAATGCTGACGATGATCCCAATGAAACATTCAGATAATATCGGTCTTCGAAAAAGCAGTATTCTGCGATCCTATTCTGCGTTGAAAGGATTTCACCAATATTTATTGGACGAAAACCTAACCCGTAAAGATCCAACACAACTTTTATCAGCACCGAAAATTGAGAAAAAATTACCCGAAGTCCTCAGTGTAAAAGAAGTGGAAGCCATTATTGATTCAGTGGATATGGAAATAAAAACAGGTATTCGTGACCGGGCAATCCTCTGTCTGCTTTATGCATCCGGATTAAGGGTTTCAGAACTAATTCATCTGAAACTAATGGATATCTTCGCCGAAGAAGGACTGGTCCGCATTCTGGGTAAAGGCAACAAAGAAAGGTATGCTCCAGTGGGGGATATTGCCTTATCGGATATCCTCGGCTATACCCGCCTGCTTCGACCCCGATTAGCAAGAAAAAGAGATTCCAAAGGAATCGTTTTTCTAAACCTCAGGGGGAGTCCACTTTCCCGAATGAGTATCTGGAACATCTTTCACATACAAGCGGTAAAAGCAGGTATTACAAAAAATGTCAGTCCCCATTCTCTTCGTCATAGTTTTGCGACCCACATGCTGGAAGGGGGAGCGGATTTACGAATTGTTCAGGAAATGTTGGGACATGCAAGCATCATTACGACCCAAATTTATACGCATGTGGATAAAATTCATTTAAAAGAAATTCACAAGCAATATCACCCGAGAGGATAAATGTTATTCAGACTACCACTTGACGTACTCATTTTATTACTGCCAACCCTTTTGTTTGCGCTCTGCTTTCATGAGTTTTCCCATGCCTGGGTGGCTTACAAGTTGGGTGATGACACGGCTGCCAGAATGGGCAGGCTTACCCTGAACCCGATAGCCCATCTTGACCCGGTGGGAGCACTTATGATTTTATTTGTCGGCTTTGGGTGGGCAAAACCGGTACCAGTGAATCCATTTAATCTAAGAAATATGCGTCTGGATATGATGAAAGTCGCATTCGCCGGGCCATTGTCAAATCTTTTGCTGGCATTGGTAGGCGGATTATTGCTGCGCCTGACTGGATATACGACTTATTTCGAAGCGAGTCTGGGCGGGAGTATTCCATTATTACTAATTTGGTTTGTCCAGATCAATATTATGCTGGCAGTATTCAATCTGATCCCGCTGCCCCCCCTTGACGGGTCCAGGATATTTTCCGGGTTACTTGAGCATAAATATCCTGATTTAGTACATAATCTACAAGTGTTTGGACCGAGAATATTATTGGGTGTGATTGTTTTGGGATATTTTACGAACATTCATATTCTAGGATGGTTTTTGCAACCGTTTCTAAATATATTTATGTATCTGTTTGCAGGTATTCATTAGATCAGATATGTTTCATTTTAAATCATCGGGACGTCCTTATTCTTTTAAACATTTGGTCAGTCAGCACTACAGGCGTAACAGTTCATCTTTACAAATTTTCAAATATCTGCTCATATTAAGTTTGATTCTTTATCTGATTTATAAATTGAATCAGTACCTGTAACTACGGTTCGTTGAAAAATAGCAATCGGCAATATTAATCTTAAGGGAAGTCCATGAAAATTGTAGAATGCGTCCCCAATTTTAGTGAGGGGAGGGATAAGAATAAAATAAAAATGATCACGGATGCCATCAGTTCGGTGCCCGGGGTTAGTCTGCTGGATGTTGATCCGGGCGCAGACACACAACGAACGGTCGTTACTTTCGTCGGTGAACCGGATGCAGTCGTGGAAGCCGCATTTTTAGCGATCCAGACAGCCGCATCGGTTTTAGATATGAGAACACATCACGGTGAACATCCAAGGATGGGGGCGACGGATGTTTGTCCGTTCATTCCCGTAGCTGACATATCAATGGCGGAATGCGTCCAACTGTCCCGTCGACTTGCCCAAAAGGTAGGCTATGAACTCCGTATTCCGGTATTTTTATACGAACATTCGGCAACGACTCCCGAACGTCAAAATTTATCAACCATACGGTCGGGAGAATATGAAGGGATGGCATCAAAGTTAAAAGATCCAGCATGGCGTCCCGATTTTGGTCCCTCTGAGTTTAACGAAAAAGCCGGGGTGACCGCAATCGGCGCCCGGGAATTCCTCATAGCCTACAACGTCAATCTAAATACCCAGTCCAAAGCAATCGCATCCGATATTGCCCTGGATATTCGTGAAGCCGGTCGTCGCTCCAGAGATGATCAGGGTAAGTTCATAACGGACGATGCTGGCAACCCCGTGATGGTACCGGGTAAATTAAAATCGGTAAAAGCCGTCGGATGGTATATTGAAGAGTACCGGATCGCACAATTGTCCATGAATCTGACAAATTATAAAATTACCCCGGTCCACCTCGCATTTGAGGAATCCAGAACACAAGCCCGGTTACGGGGTCTTCGGGTGACCGGAAGCGAGTTGGTGGGACTCATTCCCTTGCAGGCCATGCTGGATGCGGGTAAATATTACCTTGAAAAGCAGAACCGTTCAACGGCGATACCCAGCGAGGATATTGTCCACATTGCCGTAAAATCCCTGGGGTTAGATGACCTGGGTCCTTTCCAGGCGCATGAAAAGATTATCGAATATCGGATGGGTCCTGAATTTGGTCCGCTTGCAAACATGTCAATCGATAAATTTGTGGATGAACTATCCCGGGAATCTCCGGCTCCCGGCGGCGGTAGTGTGTCTGCGCTCGCCGGTTCGTTAGGGGCATCCCTGGCTGCGATGGTATCGAATCTGACAACGGGGAAAAGGAAACACACCGATATTTTTGATAAGATGCATTCGGTAGGGACCGAAGCGCAGGTGTTAAAATCGAAATTACTGGAATTGATCGATGAGGATACCCGGGCATTTAACGAAGTATTGGATGCTTACCGCCAACCAGCAGGAGATGATGCAGAAAAGACGTTTAAAAGCAGACAGATCGAACAGGCAAATCAACATGCGACGGAAATCCCTTTTGAGGTTCTTCAGGCATGTGAAGATGTAATGGAGTTGGCCACAACTGCCGCTACTATGGGAAATCCCAATTCTGTATCAGATGCAGGGGTTGCCGGCGAGATGGCACATGCAGGTGCACATGGGGCGGCCTTGAATGTCATGATCAATTTAAACAGTATTTCAGATCAGGATTTTTGTCTAACCATACGGGAAAATACAAACCAAATTCTTAAAAAAATAGACGTAGATCTGCGATCATTGAGACAAATTGTAATGGGAAAATTGAATAGGTGATGTTCGGTATGAAATAATGAATCCTTCAAAAATCCAATTATTATCCACACAACTGATCAACCAGATCGCCGCGGGTGAGGTGATCGAAAAACCGGCGTCCATCGTAAAAGAACTGATTGAGAATTCCATCGACGCCCATGCCCGGAGTATTGAAGTTATCATACAGGATGGCGGCAAGTCTCTGATACAGGTTATTGATGATGGCGATGGGATGAATGCTGAAGATTTGGGGATGAGTTTTCAACGGCATGCAACCAGTAAGTTACACGAAAAAGACGAACTTCAGCATATTACATCCCTCGGATTTCGTGGGGAAGCCCTCCCAAGTATCGCATCTGTTTCACAGGTCAATGCAAAAAGTTCAAAAGACGATGGGGGAGGCAATGAGATCAGTATTAATGGTGGATCCATCCAGTATCAGCGCCCGGCATCTTCGGCAAAAGGAACTTCGATACAGGTTAAAAATCTTTTTTTTAATACCCCGGCCCGACGAAAATTCCTGAAAAAAACAGAAAGCGAAAAACGTAGTATCTATCAGATTGTAAGAACCTTTTCTCTCGCCTATCCTGAAATCGGCTTTTCTCTGACAGATTGCGAAAAATTAGTGTACAGGTTCAGAAGCCATGACCTTGTGGGACGGATTACAGATATTTATGGGAAACGGTTTGCTGAAAATCTTTTACCGGTTTCGATGACAAAAGAACAATTTATGGTATCTGGATATACAGGAAATCTTAATCTCATTAAAAAACGGTTAGGCGAGCAATTTCTATTTTTAAATGGCCGGTTTATTCAGAACCGGCTGATCAACTCCGCAGTTTTCAGTTCATATCGGTCCTTGCTTGCACGTGGGGAATATCCATTTTTTATCGTCAATCTTAAGATACCGCCTGATATGGTAGATGTGAACGTCCACCCTGCAAAATCCGAAGTCAGATTCAAAGATGAATGGCGTGTTTACTATGTGGTAAAGTCCGCAGTTACGCAGGCATTGACCGATTTATTAAAAACCATCCCGGATTTTACCCCGTTCAATTATTATGGTGCGAATACGTCATCGTCGTCTGATCATGGCCAACTCAAACTGTCCACGGTGATCCCAGACCATACGACACCCGGATTTGAAGAAGCACCGCATCGTCGTGGCGTGGAAAAAATAATCGGTAATTCATCTTCAGTCATCACTGAATCCACCATTAAAAAAGCCCATGAACGGATTGAGGCGCTTACAAAAAAATCGCCGATCAAAGATGGACTTATCACATCGGATAACCTGTGGCAGTTCCAGAATAAATATATTATAACCGAGGTCAATCAGGGGCTGATCATCATTGATCAGCACGTGGCTCATGAAAGGATATTATTTGAATCCGCCAAAAAAGCACTGGAGGGTAACGGGATTCCATCACAAACGGTATTGTTTCCACAAACCATCAAATTTTTACCGGAAGAATATTCTAAATTTTTCGGTGTCGTCCCCTATTTGAATAAAATTGGATTCAGAATGCGGGGGTTTGGTGAGAATACCATCATCGTTGAAGGAGTCCCTTCGGACATTTATTCAGGATCTGTTCATGAGGTTATACACGAGATATTGGACAAGTATATCGAAAAACAAGAAATAAATGCATCTTTTCTTGACTATCTTGCGGCAACTTATGCCTGTAAAGCCGCTATTAAAGCGGGTGACAGGTTAAAGCCTGAAGAGATGAAAAATCTGGTGGATAGACTCTTTGCGACGGATCACCCTTATTACTGCCCTCACGGCAGACCGATTATTGTCAGACTGGGGATGGATGAATTGGATAAACGATTTGAACGAATTTGAAAATCCTTCCTTCAATTATATCAGCAATCGGAACTAAAATCCCGGTAGTGACGGGTCCTACTGCCATCGGAAAAACAACTTTTGCCATCTCGCTGGCCCACACTCTAAATGGCGAAATTGTATCCGTGGATTCTCGTCAGGTTTATCGTGGATTCAGTATCGGTACCGCGCAACCCTCTACAGATGATCTAAATTCCGTACCTCATCATCTGGTCGGGATTCTCGATGCCGAATCAGTGGTCAGTTCTGGCAAATATGCAGAATGGGTGCAGGATTGTATAGGTGGTATCAGGTCTCGGGGACACCGGCCGATCCTGGTGGGAGGCTCATTCCTTTATCTGCATTCGGTACTCAGCGGGATCATCCGGAAAATAGATTGCGATCCCCGGATTCGCCAAAATATTCAAAAAGATATCGACACATTGGGCAGCGACAAGATTGCCGAAAGATTAGCAAGGATCGATCCTGAATACGCCAAAATCGTCCATCCCAATGATACCAAACGGCTGACGAGGGCGTTAGAGATATACTATTTGACTGGCAGACCCCCGAGTGAGATATTCCGTGAACAGCAGAATGAAGACCACCAACTACGGATGCAGTATTTCATTATCGGGTTGAAATCTCAACGGTCGATATTAATGAATCGGATAGAAAAACGGATAGATGGAATGATAGCTAACGGGTGGCTTCAGGAAACCCGGGAGTTACTCCTCTCAGGTGTACGTCCATCATCCCATGCCATGCAAAGTTTAGGGTATCAACATATGGTTGAGGTTGTACTCGGAAAGCGGACCCTCGAAGATGCGGTGATCATTATTAAACAAAAAACCCGTCAATTTGCAAAAAAACAGATCACCTGGATGAATAAAATGGCAATTGATTTGGTTTTGGATTGCGATAGCAATTTTGCATAAAATTCAACTTACGACAGGAAAATAGAGTGATGAAGAAAAAAATCAGACAAACCGTGTTGGCAGGCATGTTCGCTGTTTTACCATTTGCGCTTACCGTGATCATATTAAAGTGGCTATTCCGGTTTTTTTCCAAACCAGGGGCATGGATCTTAAACATGATATTCGTCAAACACCAAATTCCAAGGTATATTCCGGAACTGTTGGGATTTGTCCTGACCATACTTTTTATTTATATTTTGGGTATGATCGTGAGAAATGTCCTCGGGAAACGATTGGTTACGAAAATGGAAAATGCAATCTCCAGAATTCCAGTCGTTAATTCAATCTTTAGTACAATAAAACAAATTACATCCTCGATCAGTGAACCGAATCAACAAGCTTTTCAGAAGGTCGTGTTTATTGAATATCCAAGAAAAGGACTCTGGACGATCACAATGGTCACCGGTTCATCCATCAACAAAAGTGGTAAGGAATTTTATCATTTATTCGTACCCACGACACCGAACCCGACATCAGGGTATATGTTAATGGTTCCGAAATTGGCTGTCACGGATACCAATTTGTCCGTTGAAGAAGGGTTAAAGGCAGTCATTTCCGGCGGACTGCTTGCCCGAAAAATAAATTCGATCCCGGACGAATCCGAAGGTGAAACGCGTGAGTGAGTCAGTGACGCGATGCGGGTGGCAAAGTGATGATCAACTCATGGTCAGATACCATGATGAAGAATGGGGAGTCCCGATTTATAACGACCAAAAGCTCTTCGAGTTTCTGGCGCTGGATGCGTTTCAGGCAGGACTAAGCTGGTCCATCGTTTTGAAAAAACGAATCGGATTTGCAAATGCGTTTTCAAACTTTGATCCGATCTATGTCGCCAGGTATGATGAACAAAAAATCCAGGAACTGATCTCAAATCCCGCAATAATCAGGAATAAATTAAAAATCCGTTCGACGATTCAAAATGCCCGGATGTTTTTGGATATTCAATCGCAGTATGACGGATTTCACCATTTTATCTGGAAGTTTACGGATGGGAAACCGGTTGTAAATCACTGGAAAACGTTAACGGATATCCCCGCGAAAACGTCGGTATCCGACGCCATGAGCCGGGAACTCGTCACGGCGGGGTTCAAATTTGTTGGATCAACCATCTGCTACGCTTTTATGCAGGCTGCAGGGATGGTGAATGATCACATTGTGGATTGCTTCAGATATGCGCCACTGAAACAAATGGCGCTTCAAACGAGAGATGATAATCTCTGAAAATTTCCTCGAACCGGGTTTCAATTTCCTGAATTGATTGACAAACCATAAACCGCTTTCGCCATTCACCTGCCCCCGGAAATCCCCGCAGATACCAACTCACATGTTTTTTGGTGAGATTAAAACATATTTTAGGATGCCTGTCTGCTTTTAACAAACGGTAATGGGTATGGCACATTTCGATTTTTTCACTGATCGTGACCGGAATGAAGGGTAACCCCTCCAGCGTCCGACTCACAGATCGGAAAATCCAGGGATTCCCTGTTGCAGCGCGGGCGATCATGACCCCATCACAACCGGTCTCTTCGAACATTCGCATTGCATCATCTGCGCAGAGGATGTCTCCATTACCGATCACGGGAATTCGGACAGTTTCTTTGAGTTCACGGATCAGGTTCCAGTCTGATGATCCGGAATACAGTTGTTTCATCGTTCGCGGGTGGAGGGTAATGGCGGCGACACCACATTTTTCCAATAGTTCGCCTGCTTTATTTGAAACGATATGAGATTTATCAATCCCCGCTCTCATCTTGACGGTGACAGGGGTTGAGCCGGCGTTTTCAACGACGGCCAGAGCTATTTCTTCCATCAGGGACAGGTCTCGCAGCGCACCGCATCCGGCGCCCCGTTTTTCAACTTTGGGCACCGGGCACCCAAAATTGATATCGATAATATCAGGATTGAATTTCTCTTTGATCAATTTCGCCGACCCACCGACGACACCCGGCTGATGCCCGAATATCTGGATGCCGATAGGTCGTTCATCCTCGGTAAAATTCATCATGTCCAGAGTTTTAAAATTCTCCCGGATGATTCCCTCAGAACTGACAAACTCAGAATAAACCACGCCTGCGCCCAGTGTCCGGCAAATCACCCTGAATGAATGATCGGTAACTCCGGCCATTGGCGCCAGAAATACCGGATGATCAATGTGAAGATCACCAACGATCATGACTGACTATCCTGCATCTTGAAGAGTTATCCTTTGAAAAAATTGGTCAATTTCTGTTAATACATTTTCGATTTGAAGATAGGGACATAGGGTGACATTCGGATCCCCTGCCACCATCGCGGAAGGGCGGACAATTTTATCCTGATGGTACAACGCCAGGACGGGGACATGATTTTCATGTGCCATGGCGATCTCATACCCTACCCCCAGTGAAGGTTGGGTGATTTCTGCCACCAAAATGTCTGAATCCTGTACCCAGCGCACATCACGCCCCCAAATAAAAGCGTCTGATTCCACTTCTCCGTGGACTGGGTCAAGCGCAGGATCACCAATATATGCGGTAAGCACTTTTCCAAATTTTTTGAGGTGAAGGATAATCTGGCGATAGCTTTCTACTTCGCTTCTACCACCACGGATGGAGCCACTGAAATAGATGTTCATTGAGCCTCATTTTGATATTTTTGTTTCCGGCTGCCGGAGTATAGTTCGTAGCCGAACAGTTTACACTCTATATTGCCGTTCCGGAGTGCTATTTTACAGAAGGGTTTTAGCCCGATATTTTTCGCCAGGTCCGGATTCCCGGTAAAAATAAATGCGATGTGACCCTGGCAATGTTGTTTAAGCGTATCACCAATGCCGGAATATAATTCCAATAAGTTCTCATGCACTCCGGTACGGATTCCGTAAGGCGGATTCATCACAATGACGCCGGTTTCAGAATGAGGTTTAAAATCCACAACGGATCGGTTTTCCCACCGGATCATCGAGGTGACTTCCTTCAATGCCTGCGCGTTTTGACGGGCAAGATATAAGACTTCTTCTCTAATATCAGATCCATAAATAACAGTGCTTTTATCCACTCGGATTGCTTTCATGGCATCTTTTTTCAAGGATAACCATGTGGTCATATCGAAATCTTTCCATTTCATAAAACCGAATTCGTTTCTGGTGAGCCCCGGGGAATACCGGGCAGCGATCATTGCAGCCTCAACCGCAAATGTCCCCGAACCGCACATGGGATCATAAAAGGGAGTTGTGCCATCCCATTTCGTTAGTGCAAGGATACCGGCAGCCAGAGATTCATTTAAAGATGCTTTGTGGATAACTCCCCGGCGATATCCTCTTTTAGAAAGGGGTATTCCGGTACTGTCGAGATAGATCGTCCCCCGGTTGTGATGAATATGAATCAAAATATGAATGTCGGGATGATCTTTGTCAACCGATGGCCTCAATCCAGTATCCTTTCTGAACCTGTCAGCGATCCCATCCTTTGCCACGAGGGCAGTATATTGGCTGCTCCTGAGTTCCAAATGGGTGCGATCCACAAATGCAGTGATCAGAAAAGACTGATTGACATTCATGTATTGTTTCCAGTTCACCTGAGTGACAGCATTCTGAAGATCGTTTTTGGTATGACAGTCAAAATCGGTAATTTTCAGGAACAAACGGATACCCACCCGGCTTCGAAGATTTACGGAATAAATGGTTCGAAGATCACCAAAAAACCGGACACCGCCGGGCACGGCTTTTAGATTCTGTATCCCAATCTGTCCAAGTTCAGACAGACAAACAGATTCCAACCCTCCGGCACATGATAGAAATAAAGAATGCATCATGTTAAATTTAGGGGGAATAATGGGTATCCCAAAAATGTCCATTTGGCGGTTTTGATTTTTAATATGAATGAGATGACGAAGACGAGGGTTATCAAATTTTACACTGCTTCGGGTTGACAGGTTCTGTAAATTTGATCACTAAATCAGGAGTATTTTTTGGATATTTTATTCGCGGCAGATCAGGTAGCGCCATCAGGAAGCGGAATTGCAGCATTTCTACCATTTGTATTAATGTTCGCCATATTATATTTTGTGCTTTGGCGTCCACAAATGAAGCAGAGGAAGGCGCACGCAAAAACATTGGAAGAATTAAAGAAAGGGGACAAGATACTAACCCGTGGCGGTATTTATGGGAAAATAGTGGATGTAACGGGAAAGAATGGCAGCCGGTTAATTGTTGACGTGGGCGGGAATTTAAAGATCACTGTATCCCGCACCTACGTGGCGGGTCTCGCGGATACTGCCCCTGAAAATCCGGAGACAAATTAGTGGCATTACTCCCCGTTGTGAAATACGGACACCCCATACTCAGGCAAAAAGTAAGGCTGGTGACTGATTTTTCCAATCTGGATAAATTGGTAAAGGATATGCTTGAAACGATGGTCCACGAAGAGGGGATCGGACTTGCCGCAAATCAGGTGGGACAGAATATAAATTTAATGCTTGTGGATGTGTCTCGCCTGGAAGATGAAACCGATACCAAACCCCGCATATTTGTGAACGTTAACGTTGTGGAAACTCATGGCCGAATCGTCATGAAGGAAGGATGTTTGAGCATCCCGGATATTCGGGCTGAAATTTATCGCCCGGAATTCATTACCGTAGCCTATCAGGATTTGAAGGGGAAATCACACACAAAGCAATTTTCGGGTCTCATCTCGCGTGTTTTTCAACATGAATTCGATCACCTTGAAGGTAAATTTTTTACCGATTACCTGCCCGTGGCGAAAAAACTGATTATACAAAAACGTCTGAAAGAAATATCCGATACCGGATTTCCATCTGTTTCCGTGACGCTATAGTGTGAGCTAATCGTTACCATCGAACTTCCTCCTTCACAATTAATTTCACTCTGTGCAATCGCAGTCATGGTCTGGTGATCTCATGGAAAACTTCACTCTGAAGGAAATTATTGAATGAGAATCGTGTTTATGGGTACACCTGATTTTGCAATACCAGCATTCACAGCCATTCATGACTCGAAACACCAGATCGTGGCGGTTGTGACCACACCGGACCGACTGTCAGGCAGAGGATTAAAGCAACATCCTTCACCGGTGAAAGTTGTCGCATTAAAATTGGGTTATCCGGTTTTACAACCGGAATCATTACGTCACCCGGAATTTATAGACCAGCTGAGAGACTGTTTCGCGGATATCATCGTCGTTGTGGCTTTTAAAATTTTGCCCCCACCCTTATATAACATCCCGGAATTGGGGGCGGTGAATATCCATGCGTCCCTATTGCCAAAATACCGGGGAGCAGCCCCCATACACAGAGCCATTTTAAACGGCGAAAAACAAACAGGGGTTACAACATTTCAGATCGCAAAACAAGTGGATACGGGAGGTATTCTTTTACAACAGCCGGTACCCATCGGAGGTAATGAAACGTGCGGAGAACTCTGGGATAAATTGTCCCGTCTGGGGGCTGAAATGATCATACCTACTTTAGATGGTCTTGGCTCCGGAACACTGATCCCCGTTCCGCAGGACAATTTACAGGCGACAGCCGCACCCAAAATCGATAAATCCGAACTTGAGTTGAATTGGAATTCATCTTCAGTACAAATTCATAATCAAATCCGTGCGTTTTCGCCGCAACCTGGAGCCTGGTCGCTATTACAAGGGAAACGGATAAAAATATTTAACTCTTGTGTTTTTGATGATCATGCAGGAAGATTGAATCCGGGTGAGATTACCCCTGAAAAAGACAGGTTAATCGTCGGCACTGTTACCGGTCAAATATCGATCGGTTCGATACAGCTTCCCGGTAGACAGAAAATGTCAGTGGCGGAATTTCATAAGGGGAATAACATTGAACCCGGCTGGCAATTTCATCGTGAGACTGACAACCTGCTTTGATCGTGCGTACCGGGGCTAAAGTTTATGCTCATGAACATCATCAGATTTCAGGTTAATCCGGTGACAATATGGTGACACTAATTAAATACATAGGTACATTTTTTTTTCTGGTTATCGCGGGTCTCATCCTGTTGGAATACGTGGGTCTGCCCTTGTATGTTGGGTATGATAATGAACATTATCTACCGGATGTGAGAGAACATTATCTGGATAAGGCTCAGATCGAACTGAATAAATTGGGATATGATACGAGGGTCATCGTGAAAGATTTTTCTTTGGATTACGAACCGGGTACGATCATCAGTATGTCGCCGAGACCGTTCACAAAGGTGAAGGAAGGAAGAACCATCATTCTTACCCTGGCGGGGGAACGAAAAGAACTGAGTGTCCCCAATTTTATCGGTGTATCGATCCGCAATGCGATACTAGAAGTTCAGAGACTCGGATTAGTGGTGGATACGGTTATGGAGGAATTTAACCCGAATTTTCAGAATGATTTGATTTCCTATCAATCACCAAAACCGGGTAAACTGGTCAAAAGTGGCACTCAGATGACTTTCATGGTAAGTAAAGGCACCCCCCCGGACTTTTTCAGAGTCCCCGACCTCATAAACCTCAGCTTAACAAAAGCGAAGGAAGTGATCATCAGCTCAGGGCTGAAAGTGGGGAATGTCGTCTATGAGGTTCACGACGATCTCGTCAATGACACGATAATCGATCAGAGTCTCACAGCAGGGTTGAAACTCGCAATACCGGCAAGGATTGACCTTGTCGTTAGCAGGGAGAAATAAATTAAGAATCCATCCCGACGGATATCACCATCCATGCTGTCCGCAGATTTTGCCCGGCTTGAGGATGAGATATACGACGTGCAACAGGCGGGCGCAACCCGATTGCATCTGGATATCATGGATGGTCATTTCGTCCAGAATATCACATTTGGACCAATTATCGTAAAAGCCATCCGTAAACTGTCCACCTGTTTGCTGGACTGTCATCTGATGATCCTCAGTCCAGAGGCGTATCTGGACCCATTTATTGAGGCGGGCGCGGATACGGTGATCCTCCACGTGGAGATCCCCGGTCCGTTAAAATCTTCCCTGATCAGAATTCGGGATTTGGGCTGTCAAGCAGGGATATCTCTGAATCCTGAAACAGATATTCGAAAGATCAAACCCTATCTTGATATCGTCGATCATGTGCTGGTCATGTCCGTGCACCCCGGGTTTGGCGGTCAGACATTCATACCCGATGCATTAGCTAAAATTGAATATCTTGCCACTCACCGTTCGGATCGAAATTTTATCATTTCAGTGGATGGCGGCATAAATCTTACGACGATCGCATCAGTATTTACATCCGGCGCCGATATGGCAGTGGTTGGTGACGGGTTGTTCTCCGCCGCCGACCGGAAACACCGGTATCTGGAACTGATGAATGTTTGAAGCGATACCCTATAAACGGGAGATGATCAGAAAGATTGTACATATAGCGCTTTCTCTCACCGTCTTTTCTCTGCTTATTTGGAACCCACAGACCATTAAAATCCTGTTCCTGATACTCACCGTGATATACATTCTTATCGATTACCTTCGGTTAAAAATTGCGCCCCTGGGTCTTCTGTATAAGCGATTATTCGGTTTGATGGTGAGAAATGAAGAAGCTTCCCGGCTTTCCGGTGCGTCGTATGCATTTATAGGTGCATCTGTCACCATTCTGTTATTTGATACCATTACCGCCATTTCAGCGATCCTCATCCTAGGCATGAGTGACGCGATGGCAGCAATTATCGGACGAAGATTCGGGGCGACGCGCATGGGACAGAAATCTCTCGAATGATCATTTACGTTTTTTTTAGTCACCTTTTTAATTCTTTATTTCTATACGGGGCTAATCGTACCGTTCAGTATCGGGATATCGTTTATTTGTACGATTTTGGAACTCATCATGCCACGCCGGCTGAATGACAATCTTGTGATCCCCATCACCGCGGGTCTGTTAATTACGCTATTGTAAAAGGAAAGTTAATTGAGTTTTTTATCACCTCTTTTCCTCTGGCTGCTGCCCTTGATCAGCATTCCTGTCATCATTCATTTCTTAAACCGGAGAAATATCCGGGTTGTGGAATTCAGTACCCTCCGGTTTTTAAAGAAAATGGAGCATGAGTCCATAAGGAGGCTGAAAATTTTGCAAATTCTTTTGCTGATTATCCGAACGCTGATGGTTCTGTTCATCGTACTCATGATTACCCGTCCCGTTCTTTCAGGGATGTTCACGTGGTTTGATGATCCTGAGTCTACCCTATCTGTTATCGTGATGGATGATACATTTTCCACCAAGGGAAATAGTGAAATGATGTCCCGCGAAACCGTCATGGAATCCGCCCTTGACCACACCCTGGAAATGATCGAAAAGAATTCCACCATCATCGTTGCATCGCTCTGTAAAGGAATCATTTACAGAGGATTGAAGAAGGATCTACCCGAAAATGTGTTTGAGGCGTTTTCGTTCTTTTCAGGGGGTGATTATTATACCGTGATGGAAGATATATTAGACCTTAAGAAAAGCGAATTCCTCAACCACGAATTATTCATCTTTTCAGATGCGCAGAAATCAAATTTTATCCAGGGGGATTTGGACTGGAATCGATTCCGCGGTTGGAACACTTATTTTTTCAAGCTGGGGAGGTTAGAGAACAACCTGGCCGTATTGGATGTGAAGGTATTAAATGAAATTCCCATTTCCAATGCACCGGTTGATATTGAAGTGACAGTTGTCAATACAGGGAATCAGACAGCGGAAAACCGCTTGTTGCAACTTTCATTTGATGATATTAATGTAGGGCAGCAGGTCATCTCCCTGGGTGCGGGCGCTTCAAGCAAATTTACCTTTCAAACCGCATTCCACCGATCCGGGTTAAAAGCGGGAATTGTTGAACTCGGCGCAGATGACCGGATGGAAGATAACCGTTTTTATTTCCACGTAACATTACCGGAAAAAATATCCATTCAACTGATCAGTCCGAGGTTCGAGGAGACGCTGTTTATTCGAAATGCCGTCTTGGCTTTAAATCAAAGCGAAGATCTTTTTCAGATCGCATATGGGAATGAACAGGATCTCCGGTACCAATTGGATATTCGCAATACGGATGTCCTCATTCTGCAGGGTGTTTCGAAGCTCTCTGACGATATCCAACAAAAAATCGTTGAATTTGTCAGATCAGGACATCATCTGATCCTTTTACCCGGTTCGGATATGAAACAGATGCCGTATCTTCAAGATATGTTTGGTATAAGCCTAAACGAGACAGCCACAGTACTCGCCGGGGAAGCGTATCAGATACTTAAATTCAATGCTGCCGGTGTGCAGGCGTTTCAACAGACCATCAACAGCGCCGATAAAGGCATGATAAAAGCGTTCAAATTTATTTCATTGCCAACTGATGATCACTCGCTCATGTTTGTCGACGATCATCAATCGGTATGGAACCGATATCAGATGAGGAATGGGCTGGTTGACGTATTTGGCGTTTCAATGGAATTAGGCTGGACAAACTTCCCGATAACCGGCAGTTTTATTCCGTTCTGGCATAAACTGTTGTACTCTGCATCTGTTGGGAAAATGTCAAATCCGATTGATTCCGATGGGGAGTGGGAAATTTCCCAAGTGTTTTCCCGGGATTCACAATCTCTTCAGCATGTCTTCCCGGACGGAACATCCGAAATAGTACAGCCTGCGGATGACAGTAGCCTGATTATAGGCACCTTAAGAATGCCCGGATTTCATCGTATTTACAATGCAGGAACGGTCCTCGCTGAATTGGCAGTTCGCATTCCGGAATCTGAACTAACCTCGCCCGAGTTTGATGATTCTCAACTGAAAGAAAAATTCACAGAAAACCTCTTGATCATCTACGACGCTGATGAATTATCATATGAGATCAAGCTGGCACACACCGGCATAGAATTGTGGAAATGGTTTTTGGGGTTGTTTATATTATTCATGATCTTAGAAATGTTTTTATCAAATGTATACGGCGCAAAAAAACAATAATAGAGAACTGGCTGTTACGGTCGCCCTGATTCCGTCTGATGATACCGTCATGCGAATTAACGAAGAATTAGATGAACTGAGACTATTATCAGATACCGCCGGCGCTGAAGTGGTGGGATGCTTCACCCAGCGACGAAATGATGTGGATGCTGCGACGTATATCGGTTTTGGTAAGGTCAAAGAAATTGTCAATCAGGCTCTGGAACTCTCATGTACGCTCATCATTTTCAACGATGAAATTTCACCTACACAGTTGAAGAATATCCGTAAAATAGCAGGTGAAGATATTAAAGTTCTGGACAGGACCGGACTAATTCTGGATATTTTCGCCAAACATGCGAGAACCCGGGAAGCCAAGACACAGGTGGAACTGGCTCAACTTCAATATCTTCTTCCAAGACTGACCCGTATGTGGACTCACCTTGAACGACAGATGGGGGGAGTCGGGACCCGCGGAGGACCCGGTGAAACACAGATTGAAATTGACCGCAGATTGATTACCAAACGAATTATCCAGCTAAAATCCGAATTGACCAAAATTGATAAGCAGAGATCGGTTCAATTACAAAACCGGGAAGGTGAATTCAGAATTGCACTGGTCGGGTATACCAATGCCGGTAAATCCACTCTGATGAACGCACTGACCGGCGCAAACGTGTACATTCAGGATCAACTATTTGCCACGCTGGATACTACCACCCGAAAAATGGAATTCCTGAACGGGCTAAAGGTACTGATCAGTGACACGGTGGGATTTATCCATAAACTGCCTCATGATCTTGTGGCATCCTTCAAATCCACACTCAAAGAAGCGGAAGAAGCGAATTTGTTGCTCAAACTGGTGGATGCTTCCTCCGGGCAGGTCGCTCATCACATTCAAACTATCGAGGACGTTCTGCATTCCATCAGACTTGATACCATTGATTCTATTTATGTTTTCAATAAAATCGATCAGTTGAATGATGTGTCCACCATTCGACAATTACAGAGAAAATATCCGAATGCTATTTTCATTTCTGCACTACGGCAACTGAAATTGAATAACCTGACGAATGCCATTCAGCAATTTATCACGAAAGATTATATCGCCTATTCTTTCAATATTAGGTATTCACAGACCGCTATTTTAGATAGCATCTACTCTGGTCTGACGGTGTTGTCCCGGAAGGATACGGATGATGAGATTATTTTAAGAGTACGGGGAAAGAAGTCAATTGTTTTTGCAGTAATGAACAGCCTAAAAAAAAGTTGAGGACGGGTTATCAGACACCTTAAGGATTCGAGAGTGTGGGAAATTGTCCAATCATCGCAAGGATCCTTAAATCCGAAGGACAAGGCATGCTTTTGAAAAACTGAGAAGCAAAAACCCATATAGTTATTTTGAAAGTTCTGATAAACTCCGTCCTCAATATTTGAAAGAACAACCGGGCTAATTTACACATTCCCTCGATAAATTAAAAAATATCGTTAAAAGATTATTCCGATTCTCTGTCGGGATAAAGCCCTGTTTCACCCTCACTGTTCGCAATCACGGCTGCGCCAATGCTGTCACTAAAAACATTTACGGTTGTTCTGAACATATCTAAAGGACGGTCTACCGACAACATCGTCCCGACGATAAGTGCAACTTCGGGACGATCACCGAGGCCGATGGCATTGAGGACGATGAAGATCATCACCAGCCCCGCGGAGGGGATAGCCGCTGCGCCTACAGATGCAAGAAAAGCCGTGATGACAATGGTAATCTGCATCGTCAGAGATAAGTCTAACCCGATTATTTGTGAGATAAACAATGCGCCGGCGCACTCGTACAGAGCGGTTCCGTCCATATTAATTGTGGCTCCTAAGGGCAGTACAAAGCTGGTTACCTTGTTGGAAGCCCCGACTTTATTTTCAACACAATCCATCGTAACGGGTAATGTAGCGCCGGATGAACTGGTGGAAAAAGCCATGGCCATCGCGCTTGCCATTGCTTTAAAATGGTGAACCGGGTTGATCCGCGTGAACAGATAGAACAGAACCGGCAATACTACAAACAGATGCAGGGTCAGCCCGGATGCGATCGTGACCATGTACCAACCCACTGCCTTAAACAGATCAAACCCGGTGCTTGATACGGCTTTTGCTATTAGGCCGAACACCCCGATCGGTGCTAATCTGATCACGGTTTGGGTTAGTTTCATCATGGTTGCAAATCCATATTCGAACAGGTTCAGCATAAACCGTCTGGGTTTCCCGGATAACAGCGTAATAGCAAATCCCAATGCAATCGAAAAAAAAATAAGCCCCAGGATATCTCCATTCGCAGCGGCAGCAACAGGGTTAGTAGGGATCATCCTCATTAGGATATCACCCAGGGAATCCGGGGTTTTTAACTGAGAGATATCAAATTTCTGTTGTGAGGATGTTAAATCTACACCACTACCGGGTTTGATCAAGTTGGTGAGCGTCAACCCGATAATAATGGCAATGAATGATGTGAGAGCATAATAACCCAGAGTCTTTGCACCCAGTCTGCCCAGACTTTTCGTATCTAACCCGGCGACGCCAAAAGTGATCGAGGTAAATACCAGCGGGATGATTACCATTTTCAATAAATTCATAAAAATATCGCCTAGAGGATAAACCACGGTGGACTTTTCCTGGAATAAAAGGGCAAACAAGATACCCAGTGCCATGGCGATAAATATTTGCCAATGTAATTTTATTTTCTTCATGAGGACAAGTTTAAGACTTGCCCTGATAATGAAAAAAGGGGAAATCCAATGTTTATAAGTACAGAAAGTTGTATTTACATCGGGGAAATGTTAATTTTATAAACCGTTTAAATGGGAATTACACAGGAGATGTCAATTTAGTAATTATAACCAATAAATGGAAATCTACCCATGAACACAATTAAATCTGAATTGGCGAAGGAAAGAAAAGCAACAGTTGCCGGACTGTTTTACCCGGCACATCCGGGCGCACTCCGAAAATTAATTAACGGATATCTGGGTACAGATTTACCTCCTGCGAATTGTTCGCCAGAAATTCTCATTGTCCCCCATGCAGGATACACCTATTCGGGAGCCGTCGCAGGAAAGGCGTTTTCGTTACTTCGGGGTGGAGTTAATAAATTCACACGGGTTGCGGTTCTCGGTCCTCCGCACCGGGTATATTTGAATAAAATTGCCATCCCATCATCCCGGTCATTTTTAACGCCTTTGGGCAGGATTCGGATCGACAATGAGTCCCTGTGCCAACTTACATCCCGGATGGATTCGATCATTACCTCCGACTCCGCTCATCAGGATGAACACTGCATTGAGGTCCAGTTACCCTTTTTACAGATGGTGTGTTCCGGTTTTAGTCTGTTGCCTTTCCTCGTGGGAGATCTCCGAGTCTCGGAGGTAGCGCTTTTGATTTCAGCACTGTCCGAAATCGAAGGTACCCTGATCGTCATCAGCACGGATCTGAGCCATTATCTCTCATACACCGAGGCAAATCTGCGTGATGCTCAAACTGCGAGACAAGTTGAAGCATTCGATTACCGGTCATTGGATGACCATGACGTATGCGGGATATGGGCGTTACGCGGGGCGTTAAAATTTGCATCCGAAAATAAAATGGTGATCCATCGAATGGCGCTACAGAATTCCGGGGATACTTCAGGCCATCGCGATCAGGTCGTTGGGTATGGCGCCTGGATGATTAGCAGCCGGGAATGACAGGTGTGGATTGGACCATGGTTGACTATTCCAAATCGATACAAAATACTATTTTTTTCACACTAGAATGATGTTTCTTCATCCATCAGACTTGTCGCCGAATGACAAATCTTTTTTACTGAAAACCGCGCGAAGGGTCCTGGATACGATCAAAACCGGGGAAAAATTTCACTCCCCGTCGATAAATACTTATGAAAATATGACGCGGATTGCAGCGACATTCATCACGCTGGAAAAACAGAATGAATTACGTGGGTGTATCGGGAATCTTGCCCCGGTTCAGTCCGTTCTGGACGATGTGATCGAAAATACATTGGTTGCTGCAACAAGAGACCCGAGGTTCAGTCCCGTCGTCGCACATGAAGTTGATGAGATTATCATTAAAATTTCTGTGCTATCACCGTTAAAAGATATAAATATGAACTCGGAAGCACAATTAATCGACGGACTGATTCCCTTTCATGACGGGCTGGTGATCCGGGAAGGATTCAGGAAAAGTACATTTTTACCCTCTGTTTGGTATATGGTTAAAGATTCCCGGGAATTTGTGACTCACCTGAAGCAAAAAGCAGGATTCCCTTCTGCCTACTGGTCAAAAAAAATCCGGTGCCAAAAATATTTTACGGTAGAGTTTAGTGAATAATTCAATTATGGTTTCCAGATTCTTTACACCGGTGGGTAACCACCATATCAGATGTGATGTATGTCCGAGATATTGCATCCTTGGTGAGGGGCAGCGGGGGTTGTGTTTTGTCAGGAAAAATGTCGATGGAAAACTCATGCTGACGACCTATGGCCGGTCAAGCGGATTTGCGGTAGACCCCATTGAAAAGAAACCTCTATACCATTTTTATCCCGGTTCATCCGTGTTATCCTTCGGGACTGCCGGATGCAATCTCACGTGTAAATTCTGTCAAAATTGGGATATGAGCAAATCCCGGCAAATGGATATCCTGAATGTTGATGCATCCCCCCGGAAAATTGCCCGTTCTGCTGCGGATATGGGAGTGAAAAGCGTTGCATTTACCTATAATGATCCAGTGATCTTTTTAGAATATGCGATAGATACTGCCATCGCCTGCCATGAACTCGGGATAAATACAGTGGCAGTGACTGCAGGTTATATCAATCCGGAACCCGGTGCAGAATTCTTCTCCCATATGGATGCTATCAATGTGGACCTTAAGGGAATAACCGATCGTTTCTACCAAAAATTCTGTTCCGCGCACCTCCAACCGGTTTTGGATTCCTTGAATTATATCGCCAACGAAACAGATATCTGGCTTGAGATCACCAATCTGATCATTCCGGGAATTAACGATTCAGAATCCGATTTCCGGGAATTATGCACATGGATCGCCACCACAATTGGTCCGGATGTGCCTTTGCATTTCTCTGCCTTTCATCCTGCTTATAAAATGATGGATACACCGGTGACCCCGCTACAAACGCTGCAGATAGCCAACCGGATTGCCAGTCAATCGGGTATAAACTATGTTTATCTTGGAAATGTGAATACACCATCCGGGCAGGATACAATCTGTCCCCACTGCAAAAGTATATTAATTCGGAGGACGGGATATACAGTTCAAATCGTAGATGTGGATCATGGCAGTTGCAGCCGGTGCGGGACCCCCTGTGTCGGCAACTGGACATAAAAGTTGGAGTGCACGGGTGTCAGGTTATTCCTTTTAAACGGAACGGAATTCATCCCTTATGAAAGTCTGTCGGTAATCTTTTTATTTTGTCAAAACCCGTAAGTCTTATTATTATTCACTCTGTTTTGAGTTACTAATAACCATTAAACAGGATTATGGAATCAAATTTAATTCGTCAGCTCAGTTTATTCGGATTTACACAGAACGAATCAAAAGCGTATGTTGCGCTAACCAAACAATTTCCTTCCACGGGATATGAGATCAGTCAGAGATCCGGTGTCCCCAGAAGCGCGATCTATGACATACTGCAAAAGCTGGAACTGAGCGGGATCATCAGCATGGAGGGTACAAAGCCGGTCCGCTTTAAACCGATACCGCCGGATCAACTGGCGATCAAACTTTCCAGCCAGTTTGAGCATAATATACACGAACTGAGATCGATGTTCAGAAATTATTCTTCGGATACTATAGAAGAAAATACCTGGAATATCAAGGGATACTCCGCGATGATTGATCAGGCCAGATCACTCATTGATAATGCTGAGAAATCTATTTTGTGTTCTCTGTGGGTCAGAGAGTATAATGCGTTACGGAAACAATTAAAACAGGCTGTTAAACGGGGACTTGAAACCGTCTGTTTCTCATTTACCCAAATAAATGACCCGGATTGTGTCCTTTTTAGTTACGGAATTGATGAAGAAACTCTGAGAAAAATCTGGCACCGGCAAATTGTGATGGTCATTGATAAAAAAACCATCCTGCTGGGTAGTGCGGAAAATACCCCCGAAAACCGGTCTATCTCGACGGATAATCCCGCTATTCGAAACATTGCGCTGAATTATATTATTTTAGACATGACCCTGTTCTCACAACGACAAAAAGTAAATATCGAACCCTATTCAACCGATTTTATGCCCGAAGAATCAAAAGGGCTTGAAGAACTTATCGGCTAATCTACCGGGATCACCCCAGTATTATCACATGAAACTGAAAAAAGGATCCGCACTATTGATGATGATGGCAACCACCATACAATCTGTCTTTGCATTGACTCAGGGCGCAACCGTGACAGATGGTCATACACAATTTCAAATTCATGCTCCCGCGTCCTATCGCGTTGAGTTGATTGTATTCGACCGGTGTGAGGATGTATCAGGATCTTCCTATGAAATGATCCGCCTAAAAGGAAATCATTATTCCCTTGTGATTCCGTCCGATCTTACGGGAAAATACTACGGGTACAGATTTTATAATTATGATAAATCCACTCAGGCGTTTGGTGAAGAAACCATTGTTGCAGATCCGTTTTCGAAAGCAGTTGCGTCACAGAATGTTTATAACCCCATTGCAAAATCACTCGTCCTCGACACGCAGTTTAACTGGCAACAGGATACCTGGGTAAACTATGATCCGAGAGATTTGATCATTTATGAAGCGCATCTGAAGGATATGACCGCTCATCCGTCATCAGGCGCTAAATACCCGGGGACATATCTCGGTCTGATCGATTTATTTCAGGCGGGAGGGATTGCCCATCTCAAAGATATGGGGTATAATGCCATTGAGTTTTTGCCATTATTTGATTTCGGAAATATCGAACTCCCCTTCATGGATTCCACCACATTTATCATGAATACCTGGAATCCATACGAGCGCAATCATTGGGGATACATGCCGTCATTTTACTTTGCGCCGGAATCCCGGTATGCCACGGATGCCGGTATGAGGGATAATAAATGGATAGGAACCCGGGGAAAACAGGTTTCAGAATTCAAGGAGATGGTCCGGGCATTGCACCGGGAGGGGATCTCGGTGATATTGGATGTGGTTTATAATCATACTTCTCAATATGACTACCAGCCTTTAAAACAAATTGATCGTACGAATTATTTCAGACACGACAGCACGGGAAACCCGACTTCCGTAAGCGGATGTGGAAACGATCTGAAAACGGAGAATGAGGACATCCGGAAGTTGATCCTGGAAAGCGTCCTGTATTGGATGAGCGAATTTCACATAGATGGATTCCGTTTCGATTTAGGGTTGTTAATCGACTGGCAAACCATTGATCTCATTAAAAGTAAAGCGGTTGAATTAAATCCCAATGTGTTTATCACCTGTGAGCCGTGGGGTGGCGGATACAATCCGGCGGGATTCTCAGACCACGGTTGGGCAAGCTGGAATGACCAGTTCAGAAACGGAGTAAAAGGGTCTAACCCAATGGGCGACCTCGGTTTTATTTTTGGGCGATGGCAGGGTGAACTATTCCGGGACCCATTTCTGCGATTTATTTCAGGATCGCTTCGAAAAAACGGGGGACAATATCTGTCCGTCAGTCATTCAGTAAATTATCTGGAGGCACATGACGATTTTACGCTCGGCGATTTTATCCGGATCAGTACAAAAAGAGCGAATGAGCATGATGTAATTGCAGACTTTGATGAAAACGCCATCCTCACGCCGATGGAATTAGCCATACACAAATTAGCAGCGCTGATTCTGCTCACTTCTCAGGGAACCGTGATGATTGCAGAAGGCCAGGAGTGGGGAAGAAGCAAAGTGATCGCCGATGCAGACGTTGCCGACCCCTATATCGCCAAACTCGACCATAACAGCTATGAGAAAGATAATGAAACCAACTGGCTAAACTGGGATCACAAAACCATCAACCGGACATTGGTAGACGATTACCGGACACTAATTTTACTCAGGAAAAAGTATCCGGCGCTCCGGAGAAGCAATTCGGATGACATTGACTTTGATCTCCCCAAAAACAAGCACGCTTTAGGATACCATTTGCATCCGCCACTCGAAACCCCATTATTTGTGTGCGTGAACGGAAGCATGGAAAAAGATGCCACTTTTCTCGTCCCGGACGGCATATGGTCGGTTCTTTACTCAACGACTGAAGCGCATGACAGAAATAAAATATGGCAAACCCGGGATAAATTGATTCTGCCTGCAACCGCCGGCATCATATTAAAATTAACCGAATAGTGATCATGAAAAAATTATCCATTACAATTTTATTTATCACCGCATGCCTGCTTTCAGCATCTCTGGAAACCATCCCTTCCATATCTGTTAGAAGGGGGACAATCACCGGTATCGATCTGGGGAATTACAGAATTCAACAGGATGGACTGTTCACTATCGAAAATTCAGATGATTTTACCTTTGATATTCGGGGAGACAGTTTGTTCGTGATCCCGAATACAGATGTAAGGGGAATCCACACCCTCACGTTACAGTTGGGTGAAGAAAAAAATACTTTGATGATCAAAGTTCAACCAACAATTGAAGTAGATTTCACCTATCCGGGCACAAAAAAAGGGAATGATATTTATGTGATGGGATATTTCAATGACTGGAACCGGAATTCCCATAAACTGTCAAAAGGCGATGATAATAACTGGCACCGAAAGCTGTACCTTAAGCCTGGTTCCTACGAATACAAATTTGTTGCCGACAAATCGGAGGTTCTGGATCCCATGAATCCCGATTCTGTCGCCAATGGGATCGGTGGATTTAATTCTATATTTGAGATTGGCAGAGACCTGATAAAAAATTCCGGGATGTTCATCAAGGATACATATCATCGACGACAGGACACGCTTTCTGTCACGTATACATTTATTCCTGCAATGGATTTAGAGACGGTGCAGCCAGATAAAATTTGGGTCATGTTCGATAACACCCTTCTGGATCGAAAATACTGGAACTATGACATTGGAAATTTGACAATCACCGGTCTGATTAACCACAGGTCGGGGACGATTCGTGTTTTTGCTGAAAATGCTGCGGGTCAGATCACCCGGGAAAATCATACACTCATATCAGACGGCCAGATACTTACCCCGGAGCAAGTGCCTGATGACTGGCATTTTTCGGTTTTATATTCCATTATCGTAGATCGATTCATGAATGGCGACCCATCGAATGATCGACCTGTAGATGACCCGGAAATTCATCCGATGGCAAATTTTCAGGGAGGCGATATTCCGGGTATCAACCAAAAATTGAAGGAAGGATATTTCGAAAAATTAGGGGTGAATGCCCTGTGGATATCGCCGGTCATGAAAAATGCTGAAGGCGGTTTTACCGAATATGTCCCGCCAAACCGTAAATATACCGGATATCATGGCTATTGGCCCACGGATCCGCGGCTGCCAGACGACCGCTTTACAACCGAATCCCAATTAAAGCAGTTTATCTCGGACGCACATTCCAGCCAAATTAAAGTTTTGCTGGACTTTGTGAGTAACCATACCCATGAAGATCACCCATATTTCAAAACCCATCGGGACTGGTATGGCCGGGTGACATTACCCGATGGTACGATGAACATCCGCAATTGGTCCGGCGAGACCATGCTGACCACCTGGTTTGATACATTTCTACCGTCATTTAATTTTGTGGAGAATCCGGATGCGATTCATCAGGTTGTGCAGGATGCCGAATTTTGGATCATGGAGTATCAGTTTGACGGCTTTCGGCAAGACGCCACGAAACATGTGCCTCATTCCTTTTGGAAACAACTGAACCGGCAGCTTAAACAAACGGTCTCCGACAAATTTTTCCAGATTGGTGAATCCTTCGGGAGCAATGATCTGATCGGTTCTTTTGTGAACCCCGGAGAGTTGGATTCCCAATTCAATTTTGAGTTGTACTTTGAAGGCAGATGGCAATTTTCCGGACATCCTGATTTTGTAAAATTAAATCAGACCATTTCATCCAATCTGGATTTTTTTCAGCCGGTGAATGAGATGGGAACGCTCACCAGCAGTCACGATCAGGTGCGGTTTATTGCATTTGCTGACGGTCAGGTTGGATTTGATGAAAACGGTACCGAAAGGGGATATGCAGATCCACCGCAGCACGTCAACCACAAGTTCAGTTACGATAAATTATTCATGTTCACCGCCTATAATATGTGCCTACCCGGATTGCCTGTCGTGTATTATGGTGAAGAGATCGGACAAATCGGCGCTAATGATCCGGATAATCGAAGAATGATGAGATTTGGTGATCAACTGACCGAATCTGAAACGCTTCATCTTCAGAAAATGAGTCAACTCATAAAACTCCGACGAAAATATCCTGCATTGTCACTGGGTGATTTGCTGGTGGTTCATGAGGAGAAGGATGTCACCTGCTGGATGAAAATATACTTTGATGAGCGCATCCTCGTCATTTTCAACAACTCTCCTGTGGATCGGGAGATCAATCTGCAATTATCAAAAAACACCACAAAGGCGGTATCACTTTTACACCGCTCATTTATTGATACCCCGGGGGGGGTGCTTTCCACGCATATCCAGCCTTTTCAGACCAAAATTCTTCAAATACAATAAATATGGATACCCTTTCGTTTATCATTGGCACCGATATTGGAGGAACCACGTTTTCCAGTACGCTGTACAATTTAAATTTAGACCAGATCGATCATTCCCCCCTGGCGATGATCTCAGATTTCCCCAAAACCGACCTTTTATTACAGGGGATTGCCGATCAGATTACTGAATTGGAAAATCGGAATAATATAAGCCCGAACCGCATTCTGGGGGTTGGTCTGGCATGTCCGGGTCCGTTGAATCCACGATCCGGTATCATACTGGAGACACCCAATTTACCGTTGTTTCAGGAATTTCCCATCGCTTCCGAACTCCGACGTATTGTCAATTCCCCGGTTATTATTGAAAATGATGCAAATTTATTTGCGCTGGGAGAATGGGTGTACAACCATCATCGAAATCCCAATGTGCTGGTCAGTATCACTTTAGGGACGGGACTGGGTATTGGTATCGTGAACCACGGTCAGATTTTTACCGGCGCTCACGGGATGGCTGCGGAGTATGGAATTTCACCCATCGGAGCGGGTAATTGGGAGGATGAGATTGCGATTCGGGGAATCGATAAATTATCAATCACAAAATTTAACAAGGTCTATTCTCCAAAAAGTTTATATGAGTTGGGCAGTTCAGGAAATATTGATGCTCTGGAAATATGGACGGCATACGGCGTCAGATTAGGCACTTTTTTGTCTCATGCGATAAATATGATTGATCCGGATTTAATCACGATTGGCGGGGGAATCTCACATGCCTTCCCTCTTTTTTGTGATACGATGTTTAGAGAAATTTCCCGGTTTTCTCCGGCATATCGGCATTTTCATTGCCCTGTATTAGAAAGCACGGAAAAAGAAAAATCAGCGAAGCTGGGTGCGGCGAAGTGGGTAAAAAATAATTGGTAACTCAATTTGGAGTTACTAAATTCTCTCGTGATTTACCAGACATATTAAGCGGTTTCACTTTTATGAAAACAATCAATATCACAATAATATCTGCGTTATTAGTTTCGGTTGGCGCGAGTCAATCCGAGCCCCGTTTCCCGAACTGGACTAAAGATGCTATATGGTATCAAATTTTTCCGGAGCGCTTTCGAAATGGTGATCCTTTAAATGACCCGACCACCGAAACGTTGACCGGTACCTGGCCGTATGATGTTCAAACATCCTGGAACATTACACCCTGGACCGATGACTGGTATAAACTCCAGCCCTGGGAAGAAGAAAACGGCAGAGGATTTTATTATAACGCTCAATTGAGAAGATACGGCGGAGATATTCAGGGGATCATTGACAAACTTGATTATCTGGCCGGGTTGGGAGTGAACGCCGTTTACTTAAATCCGGTATTTGAATCCCCGTCCTCTCACAAATACGGTGCGACCTATTTCCATCATATCGATAATAATTTTGGACCCGATCCTCAGCGGGATGTTGCATTATGGAAGGAGGAAAACCCGGCAGACCCGGTGACATGGCAGTGGACAACGGCTGACAGTCTGTTCCTTGTTCTCATAAATGAAGTTCATCGCCGGGATATGCACATTATCATAGATGGGGTATTTAACCATGTGGGTATCCCATTTTGGGCGTTGGAAGATGTTCGAAAAAACGGAAAAGAGAGCATGTTCTCAGACTGGTTTACCATCACCTCATGGGATGATCCTGCCACACCCGAAGATGAATTTGAGTATGCCGGTTGGTTTGGGGTTCACGATCTCCCTGAATTGAAAGAGGATGATCACGGACTCATACCACCCATCAGCGAGCACATCCATTCGATTGTGAAACGCTGGATGGACCCCAATGATGATGGCGATCCCTCTGATGGTATAGATGGCTGGCGGCTGGATGTCGCAGATATGGTCAATATCAATTTTTGGCGGACCTTCAGGGGCTGGGTCACAGATATCAATCCCAATGCCTATCTTACCGGTGAAGTATGGTGGGAGGATTATCCAAATAATAAAATGTTTAATGCCGCTCCCTGGTTGAAAGGCGATGCGTTTCATAGCGTCATGAATTACCGATTCGGAGATGCAGTCTATAAATATTTTCTTTTTGAAGAAAAGAAAATTGGACCTGCACAATTCGAAGATCTGTTAAATGGATTTATCAATGATTATGGATATGAAAACATTTTGAACATCCAGAATTTGATTGGATCGCACGATAACGAACGGTTTGCATCCGCATGTGTGAACCCGGATCGCTGGATTGACCATGCAAATAATTTGAGTCACAACCCGGAATATCTCATTCGAAAACCCAATAGCACAGAAAGACAAAAACAGGAAATTGCATTGGGTTTTCAGTTTTTATTCCCCGGCGCACCGTACATCTACTACGGAGATGAGGTGGGGATGTGGGGGGCTGACGACCCGGACGAACGCAAACCGATGGTCTGGGCAGACTACATTTATGAAGATGAGACCCATCATCCCTTTGGAGACCCCCGTCCGGTGGACATTGTTGAACCGGATATGAATTTGCTGCAATTTTATAAGCATATGATCGACATCCGAAAGGCGCACCCCTCATTGACAAGGGGGAATTACAGGGTTTTATTTGCTGACAATGAGCACGATCTTTTTGCATTTTCCCGGGAGTTTTTGAATTCTTATATCATCGCCATTTTCAACGGCAGTAATCACCGGCAGGATTTCAATCTTCATACGCTGCTTAAAATGGCCGGGGAAAATCCTTCAGAATGGGCTCTTCTTTTTACCAATTCAAAGCGGATTGTCATATCAGACTCAATGGAAGGTAAAAGCTTCAACATTTATGTTAAAAAATAGCATTATCGTGGCTGCCGCCCTTTGTCTGATTGTCTGTGACGGGTATACGGAACAGGAGCAATCTCCGGTAATTGCTTCTACCGAATTTGGTGAGATTCATCTGGATAAGTTTATCAATGACTATCAATCATTTTTGGCTTTTACCGGTGTAAAAGATAATATGTTGTTTCGCTCCGGTGTGCTGAAAAGTGAGGTTGACAGACTGTTTTTGTTAAATTATGCCCTTGAAACCCGGTTCGATAATGACCCGGCGATTGCGAAAAAAATAAACAGTATTGTAAGACAGACACTGTTGAACGAATTCTATTACAGAGAAATTGCGGACGGTTTCCATGTCTCTGACAACGCGGTGAGAGAAGCATTTCGACGGTCAAAGATCGACATCCATGCGCGACACCTTTATGCCAAAACTCTTGAAGAAGCCAAATTATTAAAAGTTCGTCTTGACCAGGGAGAGACCTTCGGGATTTTAGCCCGGGAAATATTTGATTCACAGCAATTGGCAGAAAGCGGTGGTGATCTTGGTTATTTTTCCTTTGATGATATGGATCCTGCATTTGAAAATGTTGCCTATTCCCTAAAGGATGGGGAAGTGTCTGACCCCGTGAAGACGGCTATGGGCTACAGCATCATTCAGGTATTGGATCGAACTTATGAGCCGTTGGTCACCGAATTCGATTTTCAGATTCATCAGGCAGATTTTTTATCCATCATGCAGCAACGCCTCCTGAAAGATAAGGTGAAGGAATTAACCCATGTTTATGCCCTGCAATATAAACCATTGATCAGTACGGAAAACCTGCAATTGCTTTTCGATCATTTTATCGATATTGTTGAAACGGGAAGCAATATACCAAAGGAACTGAGAGATATTTATCTGGATACGGGCAATCTGACGTGGGATGCGGAAGCGATATGCTCGCATTTGCGGGAAACGACCCCAAATCAGCGAAAACAGGTTATCGACTCCCAAACCCTCTATGACATGCTGACGGGACTCTGTGTCAGAGAATACCTATTTCGAAATATCGAAAGTGCCGGCTGGCGGAACGATGATGCGGTTCTGCAAAAAATTAAACAAGCAAAAGAACAACGGACAATAACACTGCTCCTGGATAATGTCTTGGCTCAGGCACAGGCGGAAAATGATTCCATCAATCAAAAAGAAGTTTACCTTACTTTTATTGAAAAATTAAAAACAGGTGCAGAAATCAAAATTAACCGGCAATTATTAAAATCGTTTAGGTTGTGAGGATTCCAGTATGAACAAAACAGTCACATTATTTGTCATGATATGCCTGAGTTGGATATTTTCCGGAACGACTGGAAAAATTTCAGGAAGGATCACCGATGCAAAATCCGGTGAGCCGTTATTGGGCTGCAATATCATGATCCACGATACGGACATGGGTACGGCGACGGATCTTTCCGGTGATTATGCGATCCTGAATATTTCACCAGGGATAATCGACGTGAAAGTGATGATGATCGGTTATGAATCCATGTCAATTACCAATGTGGCGGTTTCTGTTGATCAAACGACCCGGTTGGATATCCAACTCAATGTCCAGGCGCTTGAGGGGTCTGAAGTAACGGTCGTTGCCCAAACAAAGATCATTCAGTTTGATGTGACCAATTCAGAAGCGAAAGTCACCGCCAATCAAATCGATGTTATGCCGGTCACCGATATACATGATGTGTTAAAGCTTCAGGGAGGAGTAACTCAGGATGCCGGAGGCGGAATCCATATCCGGGGCGGACGAAGTTCGGAAATTGTGTACATGGTTGACGGAGTTTCTCTCACTGATGTTTATGACGGTTCCCTGTCGGTTCCGATTGAGAATAATAATATCCAGGAATTACAGGTTATCAGTGGAACCTTTAATGCCGAGTATGGGCGTGCAATGTCCGGGATCATCAACATGGTTACGAAAGATGGTGGGAACGACTATGATTTCGGGATAAAAATTTACAGCGGCGATAAAATAACCGGCGACCTTGTGTACACCCATCTCAATACCTATAATCTCACCACAGACAAAGATTTAGAGCTTAGTGCCAGCGGCCCATTGGTCAAAAATCTCCTGACATTTTACAGCTCAGGCCGGTATTACAGTTCCGATGGCTGGCTTGGGGGGATAAATACATTTACCATGTACGGGGACACTGTCTTTACCGACAATAACGGAAATCTAATCCGTGACCTGGAAGAACCCTTCACTGATCTAAACTCGAATGACGTTTGGGATGTCGGTGAAATCTACTCCGATTTGGGGAATGGAGCATATGATGACGGCGAACCCTTTATCGATTGCGGGGTGGATGGACTTTGTGTCGGCGACTCCGGTTATCCTGGACCTGATTTTGGTGAAACCAACGGGATCAGGGATGTCTTTGAATCTTATTCCGACCTGGGGAATGAAATGTGGGATCCCGGTGAGTCCTTAAAAACACCGGAATTCAATGCGATGAATTGGCGGGAAAAATGGAGTATGCAAAACAAACTGACACTGAAGTTATCCCCTATGACAAAAATCCGGTTCAATACGATTGTCAGCCGGGAAAAATATCAGAATTATGACCACAATCGCCAAATGACCCAAAATGGAAGGAATACTGACTATTCAGAAGGCGAATTCATCGGAATTAACTTTTCTCATTCCTTTTCATCCAAAATATTTTTTGATATTAACATCTCACAGAATCATAAAAAATTTCAATCTTATCTTTTTAAAGACATCACAGACTCCCGGTATTCGACGCCTGCCGGATTTCAGGAAATTGAAGGGGACATCTTTCCCAAAAGCGTCTTGCAGCAATGGGAAGATAATCTTTCCAATCTTCAATTATTTTATGCACCACAGGAATCTTTTGCCCGGTGGGGTGTCAGCCGAAACCGGTTTATGCGACAGACTACCTCCAAACAGGTCAAGTTCGATATGACCAGTCAGATCAATAAATTCAACCAGGTGAAGTTTGGGATGGATTATCAGGACCACCGCCTTGAACTGGACGATTATGCCCTGATTGATAATTACCGTGGTGATGTAACATATACCGCCGTTGAACCTGAACTTCTGAATATTTATCAGCTGATGCAGGAATCCGGAATTGAAAGCCCAGAGAATATGCCTTCCTGGGTGAAGTATTGGAATCAGGACCGTTCATATTATTTAAACACTCCCAAGGAATTTTCCGCATATTTTCAGGATAAAATCGAATACGGTGATATGATACTAAACTTCGGAGTCCGATATGATTATTTTGATCCGAATTCATGGGTACCAACAAATCCGCATGAACCTTACATTTTTAACCCGCGAAATCCAATGTTGGACACACTGCTAAATCAGGGAAAATTTGATGAGCTTTATAACATCAATTGGGGGGATACCTCAAATTATGTCGTCAGCATCGACGGAATGGATACGACCTATTATACCTATGCGGACTACGGCAATTATCCCGATATCTCCGATCTTAAAACCCAGAAAGGATGGTTTAAAAGAACGACGAAAAAATCCCTGATCAGCCCCAGACTGGGGATTGCTTACCCTATATCCGACAAGGGTGTCATTCATTTTAGTTATGGATATTTTTTCCAGATCCCAAACTTTGATTTGTTGTATACTAATCCCGGGTATAAAATGACGGAAGTGGGGACAACCTTTGGCATATACGGCAACCCTGATCTGGAACCTCAAAAGACCTTGAGCTATGAGTTAGGATTACAGCAAGAAATTGTCCCGGGGATTAAACTGGAAGTCACGGGTTATTACCGCGATGTGCGCGATTGGGTAGCGACCGGTATTCCGGTTGCATTGACAAATATTGCATCCTATTATTCATACGTGAACAAGGATTATTCGAATGTGCGGGGGGTTATCCTGACGTTGTTCAAGCAATTCAATTCTCATTATTCCTGGCATATTGACTACACTTATCAGATCGCTGAAGGGTCAAACTCTGCCCCCGATGAAGAGTTTGGCGCGATCCAGTCCGGTGAAAACCGTGAACCGACGAGGATGATCATCCCGCTTGACTGGGATCAATCTCACACGTTGAATGCAAATGTGTTTGTGGGGAATGATCTTTCGGGAGCCACACTGCTGTTTCAGTTTGGAAGTGGATATCCCTATACCCCGGAGTTCGTGCAAGGGGTAAATTCAGGACAGAATATCGCCACATCGCTGGTACAAAACAGCCGTCGGAAAACACCCACGTTCAATTTCGATCTTAAACTGTACCGGGATACATATTTTACCCGTGGAACCAGAGGTCGGATCTACATGAATATCCAGAATCTCTTCGACACCCGGAATGAAATAACGGTTTACAGAGACACCGGGAGAACCGGGAAGACCATTCACGAAGCTAATGCGATTGAACGGGAACAGAATACGACGGAACCCTTCCGTCCAAATACAATTCAGCAATATTATAATCGACCGGACTGGTATTCGTCTCCCAGAAATATCCAGATTGGGATGGAAGTATCATGGTAGGGAATCAAATGAATTCAAAAAATATTATATATATAATAATTATAACAGCGCTCCTTTTTCCTCAGAACGAAAATAATGGTCACATTCCGTCATTGGAGCGGGGAGATCCCAATTATCGCCGGGCAACCAATGAAGATGTCAATAAAGTCCGGACTACCGTCCTGAACTACGGTATCGCCGGGAGACAAAACAGCGGTCTTGGCCAAATCCCATTCGAATGGCCGGTAAATTCTCAGCAACATTACATTGCCATGACCGCACTGTCCGTGGGATCAGAAGTTTTGACCGAAAGCGGCGAAAATCGCCCTTTGGTTACTATCACCTTCCGTGCGGACCAATCGGGTAATACCAAAGCATGGGAACCGGTACCCGGTTATCTGAATGGAAATTCCCTCAAAATCGCCATCAGCGATGACTATACCAGCTGGCCGCTGACATGGCCGGATAAAATGGAGGATGACATCGATCCCGGATGGGGTGGAAACTGGAACGGCTATTTCGGGAAAAACCAGTTTAGCGCCGAACAGGAAATATACTATAAGGTGTCAGACGACCGTAATTTCAATGAAGGCTATACTTACTACCCGGATACCACCGATTATACACGAAAAGGGAGTGGATTACTCACCGGCGTACGGGTGATGGAATGGAAGCAGATTCTCATTGAAGATGTGGTCTTCATCCTGCATGAGATTAAAAATGACGGTACCAAAGACCTGAATAAGGTGGCTTTCTCACTCTGGCTCGCTGATATGGTTGGCGGTGACGGTGATACGATGGATGATACCCCTGACTTTGACCTCCTGGAGGACGTGGCTTGGTCACTGGACAACGACGGTATCGGGAATTCTGCATTCGGATCCGATCCCGTGGGAGTAGCCGCAACCTCGTTTATTGAGACTCCCGGGAATAACATTGACAGGATCGATAATGACGGTGATGGTGAAACCGGTGGGCCCATCGTGGATGAAACGTGGATTTTAGGTGAAAATCTCGGGGATGCGATTGATAACAATCATAACGGAATGATTGATGAAAATCAGACACATATTCCATTTGGCAATCAGTTGGGTGTTACCTTTGCTGATCATATAGATAATAATGGAAACGGTGAAGAGAATAGCCCGGTCGTTACGACTGATATGATCGCTGCAGCTGCAACAGATATGTACTGTGATCAGGAACTGGATACATGTTATTCGACCTGGTTTCGCTGGCCGCCTAATCCTGAAGATGACCCGGTTCAGGATGGACAAATCCACCTCTTATGGGTAGAGGCATCCGACTTGGGTATGGCATATGCCGATGGGATTGACAATAATGCTGATCCTCTGAATCCGTATGCACTGGAATATCCATTTGGTCAGGGTGCAGAAGTGGATTCGCCACTCATTGATTCGACGATCGTGTATGCTGCTGCAGATGACATCTGGCGCAGGTATAGAGTACCCGGAACAGATATTATTCTCTATGACGTGGGTTGGGAAGACCTTGGCAAACCCTATGCAGATGGCATCGATAATGACAATGACAAAGCGATTGACGAGGGGATAGACGAAGGCATTGACGAAATGATTGACGAATCCAGAGACGATGGAATTGATAACGACGGGGATTGGACGCCCGTTGATGATGTGGGGATATATGGTGATAATTCGGGTGGTCTGGCAGCCGGGGTAGGTGACGGAAAGCCTAGTTCCGGCACTGGAACGGCCGGTTTTCCCGGAGAACCGAATATCGATAAGACAGATGTGTCCGAATCCGATCAAATGGGTCTTACAACGGTAGGGTACGACCCGGCAGGATCCATACCTGTGAATAATAGTAACCAACTATGGTATTTTTATTTGAGACCGGGCTCCTTCTGGCAACCGCCCGATGGGGGGCAACCGCCCGGGGATTATGACCTTTTTGTGACCTCCAGTTTTTTCCCTTTGAAAGCGGGTCAGACCGAACGAATTGCCATGGCAGTTATACTTGGTAATAATAAAGCAGATGCACTGCGAAATCGAAGCGTCGCCCAAACGACATACGACTTCGACTATCAGTTTGCCAAATCTCCTAACGCTCCCAAATTAACTGCGCTGGCCGGGGATGGCAAAGTCACCCTGTACTGGGATAGCGACGCAGAAGATTCCGAGGACCGGTACATGGCAAAAATCACGAACGGCGCCGTCAGATACGACTTTGAAGGATATAAGATCTATCGCGCGACCGATTTTGAATTTGCCGACTCCTATAAAATTACCGATGGCGAAGGAAATCCAACATTTCTGGCTCCCTATGCACAGAACGGTCAAAAAGCACAATGGGATTTGATCGATAATATTCAGGGGTTTCACTCTGTTGATTTGAACGGGGTGAAATTCTTTTTGGGAGATGAAACCGGACTGCAGCATTCCTATATTGACAATAATGTCGTCAATGGTCAGCGGTACTACTATGCGGTGGTAGCCTATGATTACGGAGGCGATCTGACCAATAAAATTTTACCCAGCGATTCCCCAATGCGCCTCAGGGTCAACTCCCTTACCGGCACTGTGGAACTGGGACCGAATGTGGTTGAGGTCATCCCGGTACAACCTTCTGCGGGATTTCAACAGGCGACATCAAACATTACCATAGATCATATCCAGGGCACTGCAAGCGGGGATATATTTTATTCGGTAATCAATGAAATGGAAATTAAAGACCATCATCGGTATCGGCTGACCTTTACACAGGATACACTGGAAAACCAACAGGGATTATCAGGCTACGATTCTTTAATGACCAAATATTGGTTCCTTACTGATGTCACAGAACCGGATTATCCTGACACACTCGTCAAACCGGAATTTGATTATTACCTGAGGGATACGGTCATCGTCGGACCCGGCGGACCCATCACAGTCAATATTCTTGATTCAACCTATACGAATCCGCTCCCCTTGAATGACGATTTTCGGGTCATCGATGGGTTTAGGTTAAAATTCCAGAATGACCGGCAGTTGGTCTTTAATCCACAGAATTCATTCTGGACAAATGACAGCCTCGTCCCTTTTGATATGAGACGTTTTTACTTTAACTCCTCCTATGGGACACCGATGCCATCTAATTATCGCATCATTTTTACCGATAATTATGACCGGGATACCCAGTGCTATTGTAGTCAGTACTTATTTATTGATCCTTGCTCACCCGCTGGAAGTCCGATTTACTGTACATCCACATATTTTGCTTCTGAACCCATTTATTTCTACGTTCAGCGTCGGATAGGATTCACCAACACAGCATCGGATTGGGAGGATATCCCGTTCTTGTTTGGGGATTTTGTACCTGCCGGAGGGGATGATATTTTCAGTAAAACCATGACAGATGCGGACTGGATTATTCTCATGGATGCGGTTGATGCAGATGGTGATCCGTCACCCAGTTGGTATTTCAGATTGATCAATGCGCCCAATTGGGATACTCAGCATATCTACTCTGTTCCCGGGGTTGGAGATACTGCATATGTGGCTGTGAATAAACCGTTTCTGGAAAGTGATATTTATGAATTTACGTCCATCCCGCCGCTGGTTGATATAGATCAGGCAAGGGAAGATTTAAAAAATATTATCGTTGTGCCAAACCCATATTTTGGTGCGGCACAGTGGGAGGGGCTGAATATCTACTCAAGTGGCAGGGGACCCCGTGAAATTCAGTTCAGGTACCTGCCTGCTGATTGCACAATCAGAATCTATACGGTTTCAGGTGAACTGGTCCGTAAGATTGATCATCACACTGCGATCAATAACGGTATGGAACCCTGGGACTTGTTGACAAAGGACAATCTGAATGCGTCGTACGGCATATACATCTACCACGTCGATGCACCCGGGATTGGATCGCATATCGGCAAATTTGCCATTGTGAAGTAGGAGAAAATCATGAAAACAACACAAATTATCTTCATCTTTGCAATCTTTTCACTATCTTTTGCCGTGGATAAGACCGGAACAACCGCTGCAAAATTTCTGTCTATCGGACCGGGGTCAAAAGCCATTGCCATGGGTGGAGCATACACCAGTATCGCAGACGATGCTTCAGCAATGTATTGGAATCCCGCCGGTATCGTCAATATGGAACAATCACAAATGCTGGTTAATCATACAGAATGGGTTGCCGGTATTAATTATGATTACATCGGATTTGTCATGAATCTGAATACAAATTCTTCCTTTGGAGTCAGTCTGACTGCTCTCTCAATGGGGGAAATGGAAGTCACACGGTATGACAATGAGGTGACCGGTGAAACCTTCAAAGCCGGATCATGGGCTGTCGGGGTAAGCTTTGCATCGCGCTTGACGGATCGGTTTTCCATCGGATTTAACGGGAAGTTTATACGGGAATATATCGCCAATGAAATGTCAACCGGGATAGCATTAGATGTGGGTACATTATTCGATACGCCTTTCGGAGTCCGCCTGGGCGCCAGTATTGCAAATTTTGGACCGAAACTGCAAATAAGCGGAGTTGACCTCTTATATCCGATTGACATAGACCCCGCACAGCAAGGCGATAATGAAAGTGTCGTCGGGGAGATCACAACCGATAAATTTGATCTGCCGCTGTTGCTCCGGGTGGGAATATCCGATGAAATCAATTTAGTGAGCGGTACCCGATGTACATGGTCTATCGATGCAAATCACCCCAACGATAATACAGAATATATCAATATCGGAGTTGAGGTTTCCCTGCTCGATGAGATGATCTTCTTGCGAGGCGGATCAAAAACCATCTTTCTCAAAGACCGGGAAGAAACGTATACCGTGGGAGGCGGATTTAAAACATCCATCTCGGGAATGTCGGAATTGACTGTGGATTACGCGTACGAAACCTGGAATTTTTTAGGGAACACTCAAAAATTCACAATAGCAATATCATTTTAGTCCAGATAGAATTACTTCATTGGTTCAAACCATTTCAGAAGTCTTCAATTTTTTTTTCACGAACAGAGGCTCTTTTAGATAACATATGAAATTTATTTTTGGTATTCACAATCACCAGCCTGTAGGCAATTTTGACCATGTCATAGAGGATGCTTATCAACGCGCATATCATCCATTTCTGGATTTGATCGAACAGTTTCCGTTCCTCCATTTCTCAATGCATGTAAGCGGTCCGCTAATTGAATGGCTGGAGAAATATCATCCGGGTTACATTGACCGAATATCCCGGTGGGTTTCATCCGGTAATATCGAAATTCTTTCTTCCGGGTTTTATGAACCAATCCTGGCTTCCATATCAGATGAGGATAAAATCGGACAGATCAAAATGATGAATGAGTACATTAACCAGCGATTCGGTAAATATCCAGAGGGTTTGTGGCTCACAGAACGGGTTTGGGAGCCTGGGCTGGTCAAGCCCATCTCTCTGGCGGGTATTAAATACATCGCTGTAGATGATACTCACTTTTCTACATCGGGAATCCCAACTGAAAAGCTCAAAGGATATTATCTTACGGAAGACCAGGGATATATGATGGGTGTATTTCCAATTTCACAACAGTTACGGTACACGATACCATTTCGCCCCCCTACGGAGACCATCGATATTTTAAGTAAATTTTCGAATGACGATGAAGCCGTGCTGGTCATGGCAGATGACGGGGAAAAATTCGGAGTCTGGCCGGGCACTTATGATCACTGTTTTGGCCACACCCAATGGCTTAAATCCTTTTTAACGGTGTTGGAATCGAATTGGAAACAAGTTCAATCGGTGACCTTTTCTGAAGTATTTCACGCGGAACGTCCTTTGGGAAGAGTTTATCTCCCAACATCATCCTATTTTGAAATGGGAGAGTGGACGCTCACTCCGGAGTTAAATAAAAAATTTGATCAGGTCGTTGAGAAACTGACCGCTGGAAAAAACGGCGAACTGAAACCCTTTATCAAAGGTGGGTATTGGCGAAACTTTCTCACCCGGTACGCAGAATCCAATTGGATGTTAAAGCGGGTGAATCACGCATCTTTTTCCTTAGCTGGCAATGATAAAAAGGTTCGGCAATCCATCTGGCGCGCTCAATGCAATTGTGCCTTCTGGCATGGGATTTTTGGAGGATTATACCTGCCTCATCTTCGCCATGCAATTTTCGAAAATTTAATTGATGCGGAAAAACATATCCATCATGAACCTGTCGAATCCTATGATATTGATCATGACGGGGTGAAGGAGATCGTACTGTCCGGGAAAAACATTCGTGTATTTTGCTCACCGATCGGAGGCGCTATCCGCGAACTGGATTTCCTGCCGGCAAATTTTAACATTATGAATACCCTGTCAAGATATGAAGAACACTATCACGCCAAACTCCTCGCCTCCGTTGCTGATGATAAAAATGAAAACAATGTCTCGATTCATAATATTGTCCATTCAAAGGAGGAGGGTCTGGAGGATCTTCTATTTTACGATTCACACCCAAGATGGTCAGCTATGGATAAATTTTTCCCGGAAAAATCCAATTTACCCGATGTGAAATCAGGAAAGGTAAAGGACCTCGGATCATTCACGGATGCGTTAAATACCACAGAAATCGATGGCAGAACCATTCGGTTTACGGCCAGAGGAAAGGTCAGTGGAAATGAGGCTGAAATTAGAAAATCCGTTTCACTGGACGGGGATATGGTTCAGATTGCCGTCGAAATCAAAAATTGTGGAAAAAAATCAATCGTCTGCCGGTACTCCTGTGAATTCAATTTTTCATTTTTAGGCGGGCATACTCCGGACCGGTACTATCTAATAGATGGAATTAAACCGTTCTCACCGGAAATGGATTCATCCGGGATCGTCCTTTGCAATGAAATTGTACTGATCACCGACTGGGAAAATCTGAGATGCACCTTAAAATTCGAGGAGTCGACTGAACTTTGGCGGTATCCAGTTGAAACCGTGAATATGTCAGAGAGTGGATTCGAAAGAGTATATCAGTGCTCATCCGTTATGCCTGTGTGGGTGATGGATCTAAAACCCCAAGATACTTTTTCATGCCATTTTTCCCTCGGTGTCTCTTCCTACAAATAAAAGATAAGATCAAAAAAGGAAATGATTTTGCAACCAGAACATCTGAAAATTGCCTACTTCTCTGCTGAAATTGGATTTACACCAAACGTACCGACATATTCCGGTGGATTGGGAATTCTGGCGGGAGATCACATCAAAGCTGCAGCCGACAACGGGCTTTCGCTCTGCGGAATTTCGCTCTTATATAAAGAAGGATACCTTAAACAAAAATTAGACGCCGAGGGAAACCAGACCGAAGATTATCCCAGGTTTCATCCGCAGCTCATTTTAAGACCGGTCAATATCAATATTGCCATACCCCTGCGAAACAGAGCAATTAAATTGAAGGTCTGGGTTTTCAACCATATCGGAATTACCAACCATACCGTTCCAATTTACTTTTTAGACAGCGATCATCCCGAAAACCTTGAAGATGACAAAAATATAACATTCCGGCTCTACGGCGGTGGAATGGAGCACAGACTATTGCAGGAAGCTGTTCTGGGCTTTGGCGGATGTGCGGCTTTAGAAGCGTTGGGGTACAATGATATTAGTACTTATCATATGAATGAAGGCCATGCAGCCTTTGTAACGCTTGCCCTTCGGAAAAAATTCAATAACGATGTTGAAAAAGTTCGGCGTCATTGTGTTTTCACAACCCATACCCCTGTTTCAGCAGGACATGATAAATTTCCCACAGAACTGGCTCGCACAACTTTGGGTGATCTTATCCCGGATGATCTGGATAAATCAATTATAAACGGTGAATTAAATATGAGTTTGCTCGCGCTGAATTACAGCAGGAAAGCCAACGGAGTTTCTAAATTACATCGTGTCGTATCCCAAAAAATGTTCCCGGCATTTCACATCGGCAGCATTACGAATGGAGTACATCATACGACATGGGCGGCGTTGGCTACCCGGGAAACCTACGATAAATTTCTCCCCGGGTGGCGTGAGAATTCCGACCTTTTACGAGATGTATGCAATATCCCGGATGATGATCTCTGGCAAATGCACTATGACAACAAAAGACGGTTAATCGATTATGCAAACGCCCATATGCAAGTGGGGTATGAGCAGTCCAGGCTGATGCTGGGGTTTGCCCGGAGAGCCGCAGGGTACAAACGGGCCATGTTGTTATTTCGGGATTCAGATCGTCTTGCAAAAATCTCACAAGGAAGACTTGAGATTGTTTTTGCCGGGAAGGCTCATCCCCGGGATCATGTAGGGAAGGCCATCATCCAAAATGTCATTCAGGAAGCCAATAAATTATTCGGGAGCGTTCTTATCACATATCTCGAAAATTATAATATGTGGTTGGGTAGATTAATTACCTCCGGGGTTGATGTTTGGTTAAATACCCCTCTCCGTTTTAATGAAGCGAGCGGAACCAGCGGAATGAAGTCAGCCCTGAATGGCGTCCCTAATTTTTCAATTCTCGACGGTTGGTGGGCAGAGGGCTGCTGTGATGAGATTAATGGATGGGCAATCGGAGGAAGTGAAGATTCCCCGAGTGATGAGGAAGATGCTGAAAATTTGTATTCAACTCTCGAACATAAAATTATTCCCACATATTATGACAACCGGAAAAAATGGATATCCATGATGCGGGAATCCATTATCACCGCCGCTGATTTTACTGCCCAGAGAATGGTAAAAGATTATCAGGAAAATGTTTACAATTATTAGAGATACGATCACGTGATCGACTGAATTCATGAAGTTACATCACATCATGTATGCCATATTATTTATCTTCCTGTCGGGATGTGGATCGACGGAGGATAAAATCACTCTGAATATCTGGCATCAGATGCTGTACGAAAATCGTAAAGCCCTGCAAGAGGTGTGCGATCAATATGAATATGATCACCCGGAAATTCAAATAAATCTGACGTACCGTGAAACCGAAGAACTTCGATCCAATTATCAGTCATCCGCGATGGGAGGCAGCGGTCCTGAAATTATTTACGGTCCTTCTGATCAGGTTGGACCATTTTCTACCATGGGGATCGTCCAACCCCTGGATTCACTCTTTGAACTTTCATATTTTGATGGCTTCGTGGAGAATGCGGTGGTCAGGTCCCACAACAAAATCTGGATGGTGGGTGATGTTGTGGGAAATCATCTCATGCTTATTTACAATAAATCGCTGATTCAATCCCCCCCGCAAAATACCGATGAACTCATTGAGATGGGGCAGAGGCTGACGGTCGATAAAAACGGTGATGGAAAACCGGATCAATTCGGGCTGGTTTGGAATTTCACCGAACCTTTTTTCTATGCACCCTGGCTCGGCGGGTTTGGGGAATGGCTCATCACCGAAGACAACCAACCCAATCTGGATACTGAAGCAAACCGAAAAGGCTTTGCATTCATTAAATCGTTACGAGACGAATTTGGGATACTGCCCAAAGAGTGTGATTATGAAACTGCAAATGCACTCTTTAAAACCGGATCTGCTGCCATGATCATCAATGGCGATTGGAGTTGGGGCGATTACCGTGATATTGTGGATTTCGGAATCGCCCGCATTCCCATGGTATCTGAAACAGGGTTGTGGCCGTCTCCCATGGTGAGTACCAAGGGATATTCCATCAATATCAACACCCGCGGCAGGGCGTTGGATGAAACCATAAAACTGATACGGTATCTCACCAGCGATGAAGTACAATTATTTTATACAAAACGGCTCAATACCCAGCCATCCAGCAAAACGGCGATACTGTACCCCGTCGTTACTGAAAATGAACTTTTGCGGAGAAATACAGAAATTATAGTGGTGGGTAGACCCATGCCGATCGTTCCTGAGATGAGAGCCATATGGGATGCGCTGAGGACACAATATCAGGCTGTTTTAGGTGGAAATGTAACCGCAGAAGAAGGGGCGCGACTTTCGCAATTAAATGCAGAAAAACAGATCCTGGAGATGAACGAGATCGTTCAACCAGGTCTTCAGGGCAGGGCAATACGCGTGGTTATTCCCATTTTGTTGATTGTTTTTATCTGGCATTTGAGGCTCCAGTTTGTTAAATTTTTAAAAAAATTCCGGTCAAACCGGTTCGCATATTTTATGTTATTGCCGGCAGTCGCAGGGATTTTTGCTGTGGTGATATTTCCATTCATTTATAACATCATCATTTCTTTGTCAAATTTTTCACTTAGGACCTTTAGGGACTGGGGAATTGTTGGATTTCATAATTACCTCCGCGTTTTCAGGGAAGCTATTTTCTATTCGGTTCTGGCTAAAACGGTAATTTGGACAACCGTAAACATTGTTTTCCATGTGACCCTCGGGGTAATCCTCGCCCTGCTGATCAACCGTACCCTGCCTGCAAAACCCATATTAAGAACACTGTTGATCATTCCCTGGGCGTTGCCGCAGTATATCTCTGCCCTGACCTGGAGGGGGATGTTTAATCAGGAATACGGATCCATCAATCTTGTTTTATCTAAATTCCTGGCAATGAACCCCGTTCAGTGGTTAAGCCAACCCTTCGAAGCATTTACAGCATGTATCATTACCAATATTTGGCTGGGATTTCCGTTTATGATGGTGATTGCGCTGGGCGGGCTGCAATCAATTCCCAAGGACCTGTATGAAGCTGCCCGGGTGGATGGGGCAAATGCCTGGCAGCAATTCAGAAATATTACCGTACCCATGTTAAAACCAGTGATGATCCCCGCTATTATTTTAGGTACGATCTGGACATTCAATAATATTAATGTGGTCTGGCTGGTCAGTAATGCCGGCGAGCCATCGGATCAAACCCATATTTTGGTGAGCTATGTTTATAAGGCGGCATTCAATCTGTATCGCTACGGGTATGCTGCGGCAATGTCTATGGTGATTTTTCTCATTTTGCTGATATTTGGTATCGTATTCATGAAAAAAACCAATGCAACGGATAATACGGCGTACTAATATCATGAACCATCGACTAAATACATGGCTTATTTTCTTATTTCTGACGATTTTTACCCTTGCGACGATCTATCCGGTTCTGAATATTTTAAGTATTTCATTGCGGACAGACAATGCGTTTCAAAGCAAATCATTGTCTTTCTGGGAATATGATGAACCCTACGTCGATCAAAATGAAAATGGTATCCGTGATAGCGATGAGTCTTTTACGGATGTGAATTCTAACGGAAGCTGGGATCGGGGATCCGGGTTTCAATCCTATAAAATATTATTTACCGCTACTCCATTCCTGCGATGGGCTTGGAATTCTTTTTTGGTGACTCTCGTAGTGACCCTAACGGGTGTCGTACTGGCATCCACGGCGGGATATGCATTATCCCGGTTTAATTTTATGGGTAAACAATTCACGATGGTTTCACTGCTGACAACACAGATGTTTCCGGCGACCATGCTGCTGTTGCCCTTTTTTATCCTGCTCTCAAAACTGGGACTAATCAATTCCTACGGGGGATTGATCATCATTTATTCATCCACAGCGCTGCCCTTCTGTATATGGCAGATGAAGGGATATTACGACACGATACCCCCTTCGCTTGAGGAAGCGGCAAGACTAGATGGATGCAGCCGGTTTTCTGCGTTTTACAGGATCATTCTTCCCCTTTCTGCGCCGGCTCTCGTGATAACCGCACTCTTTAGTTTCATGGCCAGTTGGAATGAGTATGTCGTAGCGGCTATTGTTTTACAGGATCCTGAACTGTACACGCTCCCTCTGGGTTTAAAATCATTTCAGGCGAGCCTGTCAACTCAATGGGGATTATATGCCGCCGCTGCTGTGCTCGTGAGCATACCGGTAGCTGTTCTCTTCATTTCATTGGCAAAATATCTTGTATCCGGTCTAACGATGGGGAGTGTAAAAGGATAGTTCCTTAAAATAACAAAATGGACTATTATCTATTAACAAAAAAAACATTTCATGTTACTATATTTAGGATGGAACGCAGCCTGAAATGTGAACAACGCCATTACATTATCCGACGTAATTTTAATCGTTGTATGGTGAACTGAATTGGAGTCTTTGTGAAAAATCTAATAAAAACTATTCTCGTAATTATACTATTGCTGACCATGGTTCAAGCCACATATGTGTATTGGGAACCTGAAGTTCCGATCCCCGGTGGAACGATTACCATCTTCTACAACACCATCGAAGGTGCGCTTCCCGATAACGTCACCTCTGTGTATATTCACTTAGGCTATAATGGATGGCAAAATACTTCCGATTACCCCATGACCTACCAACCGGCGCTTGGGAACGGCTGGTGGAGTTACCTCTACGACGTACCTGTCAATGCAGAAACGATTGATTTTGTATTCACAGACTTGCAGGGACATTGGGATAACAACGGGGGGGTCGGGATCGACTGGCACATCAGCCTGAATTACTATTGGACGCCATTTAATCCCACGCCGAATGATTCAACGGAAATTGTACTGAATAATGTTGATCAGGGCGGATACATCGCATGGAGCATAGATGCGGGAAACGGACACGTGACTCCAATCCCGGATTATTGGCCGGACGGAACGGTCGTACAGGATGGCCTGGCGTTGACGCCGCTGACAGAAAATGGGTTATCCTCATATCACGTCATACTTTACCCATTTGCGTCCGGTGCGCAGGTCGTTCAATCGGTCAAATTTAAAATATTATGGGAGGACGGCACATGGGATGCGGGGTCTAATGGGCAGGTGATGTATTATGATATCTATTTGGATTACACTTACCATTCCGGTGATCCATACGTGTTTTTTACTGGGCCGGCGTCAGGCGCACAGATTACCGGACCCACGAGTGTGCAGGTTGTCGGGAATGCGGCGAGTGTTGAATTCTGGGTAGCTGGGGAGTTTCTTTATGAGGGAATTGTCTCACCCTATACCTTCATCTGGACACCCGACTCTGCTTTATTTGGGGATGTCCAAATCGTTGCCAAAGCAACTGGCGCTGATGGTCGAATTACATTTTTATTCCGAAATGTGTACGTCCTATTTTCAATTGATCATCAACCGGTTCCCGATGGAGTGGACGATGGTGTAAACATCACTGGCAATGAAGTGATCATTGCATTATATGCACCTGCAAAAGATTTCGTTTCGGTGAAAGGCAGTTGGAATTCTGAATTTTCGGATGGCGAAATTATGAAATTATCTGGGGATACCTTATGGTGGTATCAGACGACCCTTCCGGACGGCGAATACAGATATCAGTATAACATACAGAACGAGAGGTTAATCGCAGATCCCTGGTCAAAGGATGTAGATTGGAGAGACCCCACCGGTTCCTATGAAAGCGGTAATTATGAGGACGCCAAAACCATATTTTCCGTTGGATCAACGCCCTATGAGTGGAATGATCAGACATTTTCAATCCCTGCGCAGCAGGATATTATCGTTTATGAAACCCACACAGGGGATTTCCTTGGCATCAATGGAGTGATCGGTAGTTATCAGAATATGATCGCGAAAATTGAAGCGGAGTATTTTAACGACCTGGGAATTAATACAATCGAACTGATGCCGGTAAATGAATTTGAAGGCGAAAATTCATGGGGGTACAATCCAACATTTTACATGGCTCCGGAATCCACTTATGGCACACCGGATGAACTGAAGCAATTAATTGATATAGCCCATCAACATGGAATCGCTGTGATAATGGATGTTGTATTTAACCATTTGTGGGGGTCTTCACCATTGTTCCTGCTGTATCAGCCGGTGGGAAGTTGGGAATATCAGGATCATGATTTTGTCCACTGCCCCTATTTCCAGAATCAGTCCTCACAGTGGGGATATAAGTTGGAGCATTGGAGCCAAAGAACCCGGAAACACATCGATGACTGCCTGCAAATGTGGGTAAATGAATATCATATTGACGGTTTCAGATTGGATCATACTCAGGGCATCGGCTGGGACGGATCAGGGAATTATGGGGCTACCCATTATGGCATGATGTTGAACTCTTTAAACACCTCTCTGATTCTAATTGCAGAGGAAGATAACTCGTACCAGATCAATATTACCCCATTTGATGCCGGGTGGGATTATAGTTATTATCACATGATAAAATCAAATCTGATGCAAATTAATGACAGCGGTCATACCTATGGAGATATGTGGGACGTGGGGAACCATGTCGTTGCGGCAAATCAGGGGTACCAGAACTTCACCGGACCCCTGGTGTACATGGAAAGTCACGACGAAAGCAGGACGATTTATGAAGCCGTCCAATATCAGGGGATGAGTTTAACCACGGCTTATTTGAAATCAAAATTAGGTGCGACCATCCTTTTTACTTCTCAGGGGACTCCAATGTTATACCACGGACAGGAGTTTGGACAAAACGGAACCAGCCATGATCCGTCCGGGAATATACAGCCTCAACCCCTGCAATGGAATAACCTGAACACCGAAAACGGGATCGACTTATTCCAATATTATCAGAAACTCATCAATTTACGCAATCATTATTCGGTACTAAAAAGCGAAAATATTGAGTTAAAATATCAAAGTTCATTTACTAAATGCATTGTTTACTGGAGAGTAACTGCACCCGAAGAAGTGGTGGTTGCCGCTAATTTTAGCCCGAACCCGAAAACAATCGATATTGAATTTCCCCATAATGGTACCTGGTATAATTACATATCCGGTGATAGTATCTCAATCGACACCAACTGGTTTGGCAGTTATGAAATTCCCGCATCGACTGCATTACTCTTTTTATCGGAAATTCCGGATTTTGATGATCAGCTTATATTGGGTGATGTTAATCTTGACGGGGGGGTGGATGTACTTGATGTTGTTCAACTGGTATCATTTATTATCCAGGGGAGTTACCCGGCGCCCGGTTCTGATCAATTTACCACCTCCGATGTTATCGCCGATGGAAATATCGATGTGTTAGACATTGTTCAATTAATCGCGATCATCCTGGAGTAACCCATGAGTACCGTCCGATTTGAAAATATCAATAAGTTTTACGGTGAAACTCAAATACTGGACTCGATCAATCTGGATGTTAAAGAAGGTGAGTTTCTGGTATTGGTGGGACCTTCCGGCTGTGGGAAATCCACTACACTGAGAATGGTTGCCGGACTTGAGGAGCCCACGACGGGCGGAATATTTATCGATGATCACAATGTTAGTGCAGTAGAGCCATCCAAAAGAAATGTAGCGATGGTTTTTCAAAATTATGCGTTATATCCACATATGGATGTATTCGAAAACATGGCTTTTGGACTAAAAATTCGTAAATTTAATTCATCTGATATCCATAAAAGGGTAAAAGAGGCGGCAGAAATTCTTCAGATCCATGATTTATTACACCGCCGACCTAAGGAATTATCCGGAGGTCAACGTCAGAGGGTCGCACTCGGGAGATGTATTGTTAGAAATCCAAAAGTATTTTTATTTGATGAACCCCTGTCTAATCTTGATGCTAAACTCCGGGCTGGAATGAGAGTTGAAATTAAAAAATTGCACCAAATTCTAAAAACAACTATGATCTATGTAACTCATGATCAAACCGAAGCCATGACGATGGGAGACAGAATCGCTGTAATGAATGGGGGGGTAATAGAACAAATAGACTCGCCACTGGCCATTTATCAACATCCTGTGAACCGGTTTGTCGCAGGATTTATCGGCTCACCTCAAATGAATTTCCTTTCAGGACAAATCTCCGTTCAGGCGAACAGACAAGTGTTTACCTGCGAAAGGCTAAAAATTGATTTTTCTGATATCACTAACTTTCAAAATGGTCAACGGTTGACTATAGGAGTCCGGCCGGAGGATGCCGGTATCATAAACACAGATCAGCCTCAGGATTTTTCATTTGATGCGCAAGTTGAACTCATTGAACCGCTCGGGTCAATATTTCTTATTTATCTGACATCTTATGGCATAAAATTTACCTGCAGTTCCGCACTTTCAGATAATATTAAGGCAGGTAAAATGGTCAGGGTCGGAATCCATCCGGACAAAGTACATTTTTTTGATTTAAATGAAAAATCAATTTCGCCCAATTAAGTAAGACCGGCAGGGTCCGGTAAATTTTATCGTAATAAAAAACAAGGAGAACCAAATGAAGAAAATGACAATAATGATGACAGCTACAGCATTATTGGTTGGGATAGCTTTTTCTCAGGGATTATTCATTTCCGAATACATTGAAGGAAGCAGCAATAATAAAGCGCTTGAGATATACAATCCCACAGATCAGGTAATTGACCTTTCAGGTTATGCCTTCCCAAATGCAAGTAACGGGGGTAATGTGCCCGGAGAATATGACTTCTGGAATAACTTTGGGGCTGGTGCAACTATTGCCCCGGGAGATGTTTATGTCATTGCTCATGGGAGTTCGAATGCGGCAATGTTATTGGTTGCAGACATGACATTTAATTACCTCAGCAACGGAGACGATGGTTTTTGTCTGGTGCAAGGTACTGAATCCGACTATACCATATTGGATTGTGTAGGTGACTGGGGTGCCGATCCGGGTTCCGGATGGAACGTTGCGGGTATTACAAATGCCACGGCAAATCATACATTGGTCCGAAAAGACTCAGTTTTTGAAGGAAACCCTGACTGGAGCAGTTCAGCCGGTACAGATGCAGATAATTCTGAATGGATTGTATATGATCAGGATACATTCGATTTTCTTGGATGGCATATCACACCGCCAACCGGTAATTGGGGGTGTGATGATCCCGATGCCTTAAATTATAACGAGCTTGCCGACGGGTGCGAAGACGGAACAAGCAGCTGTTGTGAGTATCCTATACCTGCCACAATACATGAAATTCAGGGTGAACTGGATGCCAGTCCGATGGTTGGCGTTGGGGTGATAACATCCGGAATCGTTACCGGTGTGACCAGCAGCGGAATTTTTATCCAGGATGGCGACGGTGCGTGGAACGGCATATGGTGCTATTTGGGCAGTGGAAATACAGCGGGTATTCTCATCGGTGATGGCGTTGATGTCATGGGAACCGTCATGGAATATTCCGACCTCACTGAAATTGATGGCAGTGCGACGGTTGTCTCTTCCGGAAATGCATTACCAAATGCAGTACCTTTAGCAACCGGAGATGTTACTGAAGCCTTCGAATCGGTACTTGTTTCTGTTGCGGGCGCGGTCTGCGATAATGAAGATCTGGGATTCGGTGAATGGTCCGTCGATGACGGTAGTGGATCTGTGGTTGTTGACGATAAAATATATGCATTTACTCCCACCCTGGGTGCTGCTTATGATATTACTGGTGTCGTCGATTATACCTTTGGTGCGTATAAACTTATTCCCAGAGATGCATCTGATATCGCCGAGTCCGGACCGAGCACCGTTCAGGTCACTTTTCAGGTGGACATGCAGTATCAGGAAGTTTCGGCAGACGGAG